>DAOTWD010000156.1:0-87138 GCA_034435975.1 Chloroflexaceae bacterium
CCTCTGGCTCCCCGCCGTGGGTGCGTTCCTGATCGTCCGTGACCCGCTGATGCGGGCTGACGCCATTGTGCCGCTGGCGGGTGGCCCGCACCGTGTGACGCGGGCGGCGCAGTTGTTCTTCGCCGGCTACGCACCCCACTTTGTCGCAACCGACCCTGACCATGAGCAGTTCGCCCTTGGTCGGCTCACCAGTCGCCAGATTTTCGACGAAGCGCGGGCACAAGGCGTACCGGCCAGGCATATTTACCTGACCGCCGTGCCTGCCACCTCGACCTACACCGAAGCGCGGGCAGTGCGTGATCTGGCGCAGCGTGAGGGCTGGCAGTCGCTGATCATCGTCACCAGCCCCGAACACACACGTCGCACCCGCATCATTTTCTGCTATGTTTTGCGTGGGAGTGGCATTGCCCTCAGCGTGCAACCTGCCATCAACGACGACACGCTGCCGGGTCGCTGGTGGCAGGGGCGCGATCAGCGACACTTTGTGCTCCAGGAGTATGCCAAGCTGTTCGCATTTCTGGTCGGGTATCGCTCGGGCGGATAGGGGTGGAGCGGGGGAGCGCCCTCGTAGGGGCGCAGCACGGCGGCCCGTTTCGCCCCCGCCATGCGTCCCGCAGCGCATGCCACCGCCGCGACCGCGTCGGGACAGCCGCCCCCGTGCTGCGCCCACTCCGGCGTGCCAGGGCATGCGGTGGTGCCGCTCCATCCCAGTGCGTCAGCGGACAACAGACAGTAGTAGGGCGTCCGGCGCGTCAGCCCGCGCAGGCGTTGCTCTCGCTCCCGCGTTGCCCGCCCGTTCACGGGCCGGGCGCTCCCTCTTGCCAGTGCGCAACCAGATCCCGCAGCAGTGTAGGAGCCGCATAATTCGTGCATTCGTGGCCGCATTCGTGGACGGTAGCCCTTATCATTGAGATGGTGCGCCTGTGCGCACCATGGCATAGCTGTTTCGCTGATGGCGCTGCGGTGCCCCCCCGACTGCGGGGGGGATTCGTGGCGGAGCGCTGATGGCGCTGCGGTGGGATGGTTCGCGGCCAACCGGCCCGGCTCACCATGAGACATGGGGTCTCATAGTGGCGATGAGGTTGTAACGATCTTGCCAGAGAGTTCAGCTAAAGACTGGACTCTTGTTTTTTTACAACTCATTTCGTATTATAATAGGCTATTGTTATATCACAAAGAAGGAGCATCTATGTCATTCTGGACTGACAGGCATGTGATCGTCACCGGCGGTTCCGGCTTTCTGGGGACGTTTGTGGTCGAGAAGCTGCAGGAGCGGGGTGCGGCGTCGATCATCGTGCCGCGCAGCCGCGAGTATGACCTGCGCAACCTCGATGCCGTGCGCCAGTTGCTGCGCGATGCGCTGGCGTCGCCGGGCGTGCAACCGGAGCGTCTGCTGGTGCTGCATCTGGCGGCGCGGGTGGGTGGTATCGGCGTAAACCGTGAACACCCGGCGGAGTTTTTCTATGACAATTTGATGATGGGCGTGCAACTGCTGCATGAGAGCTGGCGCAGCGGGGTAGGCAAATTTGTGGCGCTGGGGACGGTGTGTGCCTACCCCAAGCATACGCTGGTGCCCTTCCGCGAAGAAGATCTGTGGAACGGCTATCCCGAAGAGACTAATGCGCCCTATGGTCTGGCGAAGAAAATGCTGCTGGTACAGTCGCAGGCCTACCGTGAACAGTATGGCTTTAACTCAATCTATCTGCTGCCGGTTAATCTCTATGGGCCACGCGACAACTTCGACCCGTCTTCGTCGCATGTCATCCCGGCCCTGATCCGCAAGTTCGTCGAAGCGCGGGCGCAGGCTGGTACGTCAGCCACGCCGCCGGTGGTTACTGTCTGGGGCACGGGCCAGGCCACCCGCGAGTTTCTGTATGTCGAGGATGCTGCCGAGGGCATCCTGCTGGCGGCAGAACACTACAACGCCAGCGACCCGGTCAACCTGGGGTCGGGCTTTGAGATCGCCATCCGCGACCTGACCGAGATGATTGCGCGGCTGACCGGCTTTACCGGCGATATTGTCTGGGATACTACAAAACCTGATGGGCAGCCGCGCCGCCGGCTGGATACAAGCAAGGCCGCACAGTTGTTTGGCTTCAACGCCAGCGTTGATTTCGCTGAGGGTCTACGCCGCACGATCGATTGGTACGTCGGGACATTGGGGCGTTAGAGCTACAACGAGATGATCGGTCAAAGGCACGTTCAATCGCAGCAGGTCGGGTTGAGCAAAAGTATTTGTGATCAGGATTTTGCGGTGAAGAAGGGGTATGCAGCGTCGATGAATGTCAAGGGATGCCAATAAACCAGATGAACGTTCGCAATGCTCTCGCCCATTGTACCATATGGGTTTTCTTTCCCGCCCTGGTTGCTTCTGTAGGGAGTCCCGATGTTCGTCGGGACTCCGCCGCCCCCCCCGGAGACCCGGTTTTAGCCGAAATGAAGAATTATGCGTATTCTTATCCTGATCATTCAATTCCCGCCCGACACCAACGCGACCGGACGGCTGATGGCTCAGGTGGGGGCTGGCCTGGCTGCACACGGGCATGCCGTCACGGTCATTACCGCCTTTCCGCACTATGCTCAGTTTCGCATCTGGGAGGCGTACCGCGGGCGGCTGGCGCAGATGGACTATGCGCAGGGCATGCGCATTCTGCGGCTGTGGGTGTATGCTTCGGGTGCTAAACAGCGCATGCTGCAACGACTGGCCAGCTATCTCTCCTTCAATGCCCTGGCGACGGTCGCGGCTCTGCTGACCCACGGCGACTACGATGTGATGCTTTGTCCAAACGGCTCGTTCTTCACCGGCATTGCTGCCTTTATTGCCGGGCGACCACGGCGCATTCCGTTTATCTACAACCTGCAAGATCTCTACCCGGACGTGCCGGTCAAGGCCGGACAACTGCGCAGCCGACCGGCTATTGCCATGCTGGAGCGGATGGAGCACTTTATGTATGATACAGCGCAGCATATCACCGTGATCACGCCCGCGTTTCGCCACAGACTGATCAGCAAAGGCATTCCAGAGCGCAAGATCTCGGTCATCCCCAACTTTGTGGATACCGATTTTATTCGGCCCCTGCCCCGACAGAACGCCTTCAGTACACGTCACGGGCTGGATGACAAATTTGTCATCACTCACGCCGGTAACCTGGGCTACGTCTATGATCTGGAGACCATGCTGGACGCAGCGGCGCTACTGGCCGATCGGCGCGACATTCGGTTCCTGATCGTGGGAGAGGGCGTGGCAAAGCCCGATCTGGAGCGCCGGGCGCAGGCGTTGCAGTTGCGCAACGTGCTCTTCCTCCCCTTCCAGCCCCAGGCAGACCTGCCCTGGCTGCGGGCCGCCTCAGATGTCCAGGTATCGCTGTACAAACGCGGTGCCGCCAGTGACTCGATGCCCTCAAAAGTCTACGAAATCATGGCCAGTGGGCGCCCGCTGCTTGCCAGTGCCGATCGTGGTAGTGATATCTGGCACCACGTGCAGGCCACGCAGTGTGGTATGTGTATTGAACCGGGCAATGCCGCTGAACTGGCTAAAAATATTGAAACCTTGTATAATAACGCCGCGCTGCGCGATACCCTCGCGTACTATGGCCGCTACCATGCCGAACAGAATTATTCCACTCCAGTGGTAGTTGCCCGGTACCACCAGCTTTTGCATACCTTAATCAGTTAGTGCCCTGGCGCAATGGTGCGTTGGCGTATTCGCGTTCACGTGGTGTACGTTTGTGCGTTGCACGTTCGTTCCTTGGTGCGTTGGAACGTTGAACTGCGGCGATGTTCCGATATTCTCATGCGAGAAAAGGAGTGTGGATGCAATCCGAAAATCTATCAGCGGCATTCGCTATTGCCGTCCGTTCGACGAGTATTCGTGAACCATGGCTCAAACGACCACTGGACATCGTATTGTCCAGCCTGATGCTCATTGTTTCCGCTCCAGTCTGGTTGCTTATAGCGCTGGCGATCAAACTGGAGGATGGTGGCCCGGTCTTTTATATTCAGGAGCGCTGGGGACGTGGTGGGGCAACCTTCAAGGTACGCAAGTTCCGCACCATGATACCCGATTCGGACAAACGTTATGGTATTCTGCAGGCGCGCGCCAACGATGACCGCATTACCCGTGTTGGCACATTTTTGCGTGCTACCGGGATGGACGAACTGCCGCAACTGATCAATATCTGGAAGGGAGATATGAGTTTTGTTGGCCCACGGGCGCTGGCAGTGGGCGAAATGCTCCTCGATACCAATGGCAATCGTATCGCCTATGAGCAGGTACCCGGTTTCTACGAACGCATGGCTGTACGCCCGGGCCTGACCAGCGTGGCTACCGTTTTTATTCCCAAGGACTCCTCGCCCCGTCGTAAGTTTCGCTATGATGTATTCTATATTCGCAATATTTCTTTTAGTCTTGATATCTGGTTGATTTTGCTCTCATTCTGGATTAGTTTTCGTGGGAAGTGGGAGACACGTGGGAAGAAGACGTGATGTGGTTTTTCTGCAGTGAATTTGAATGTGCCCGTTCAGGAGGACGTTCACTCGCAAAAGAAATCCAGGAGGGGCAATATCCCTCCAGACCATAGGACATGAACGGGTACATTTAAATAATATTTTAATGGCCTTCAACGTTCCAATGCACCATATAGTTTGCTAATCTTTTCTGATTGCGGTATAGTAGCGGCTCATTCAACAATGAGCCGCTATTTTTTTTTCGTTGAGGAGAAGCTGGTTTGAAACTCGATGTTGCTATTATCGGCGCTTCGTCTGCAGGCCTGTATGCTGCCGAGCAACTGGCGCGGTACGGAAAGCGCGTTGCTGTTTTTGAACAACAGCCTGAACTGGCCCCGGCCCGACGCACGCTGATTATTACCCCCCGGTTGAAGCATGTGCTGGGGTATGTGCCTGAAGCGGCTGTGCTGCATCGCATTCACACCATCAGTGTGGTTGCCGGTGCTGCCAGTGCCAGTGTGCGTCTGCGTGATCCGGATCTGATTATTGAACGCAATTTACTGGCGCAGACACTGGCGCAGCGGGTTGAACAGGCGGGTGTACCTATTCACTATGGGCAGCGGTTTCGTTGGTTTGACGCTCACGCCCAGGGTGTTACGCTGCACCTCCAGACTACTGCTGGAGACACCTCGACCGTCGTCGCCAGCGCGGTCATCGCTGCCGATGGGATTATGAGCAACGTAGCCCGTGCAGCCGGGCTGTCGCGTCCGCCAACTGTACCGATTATCCAGGCCGAAGTATGCTTGCCGCCTGGTTGGAACCCGGATGTGACCCGGGTCTGGTTTGATACCCAGGAGACGCACTACTTCTACTGGCTGATACCCGAATCGGCCACGCATGGCGTGGTGGGGCTGGTCGGTGATGAGGATCTACCAACACGGGTGCTGCTGGAGCAATTTCTGGTGCGCCACGGCTTGCAGCCGCTGGAGTATCAAGGAGCACGGGTGGCGATGTATGATCCCACTTTACGGCCGTGGGGCACCGTTGGTACCGCGCCGATCCTGCTGGTGGGTGATGCCGCCGGTCAGGTGAAAGTCAGCACCGTGGGTGGTACCGTGTCGGGCATCTGGGGAGCGGATGCAGCGGTGCGGGCGCTGACACGCGGTACCCCGTATACTCGCGAGTTGCGGTCGCTGCGTCGTGAACTCGACCTGCACTGGTTCGTGCGCTGGCTGCTGGATCGGGCCGACAACGGCCAGTATGAACGGCTGGTGCGCCATATCTCACCAGCCGTACAACGCTTCCTGGGCCACTATAACCGCGACGAGATGGCGGGCAAGTTATGGACACTGGCGCTCCGTCAGCCAGCACTGCTGCTGCTGGGCGGACAACTGTTGCTCCGCCGCTCGTTTACCGGGGCACCGCCACCTGCGAGTAGTACACATATGCCCGAAGTTGTCGAGACTGACGACTAGTCCATAACCGCTGACGAACGACTGCAGTCGGCTATTGACGGCCGCAGTCGTTATGCCAGATATTTGACCAGTTCCCAGTGATTCTGGTTGGGGGCAGAGTTGTAAGTAACCTGATCCATCAGGCTGCGAATGAGAAACAGCCCGTACCCATGTTCGCGCACCTCGTCCAGGTCAGGGTCGGGAATACTCTGAAAATCGAATGTATCACCTGTATCGCGCAAATGGATCACAATCTGTGCAGGCTGTGGCGTCAGCTTGAACGTCATCATAATGCGCCCCTGCGGGTTGCCAGCATAGGCATGATCGATAATGTTCGTACATACCTCATGGGTCGCTAACTGGATATTGTAGGTGAGAATATCCCGGTCGCTCAGATTGTCCATGCGTGTAAGCAGTTCCTCAATACAGATGCTGACCAGTCTAAGATAGTAGTATGATGCGGGTACATCAAGCTGGATCACCTCGGAGTGCGAGAGACTCATACCGAAACCCCTTTAATGACAAAAAGTGTTTGATCATCATCCTGGGGAAACCCGGATCGGAAACGATCAACCACATCAAAAAATGTATTGGTAATATCCTGGGCCGACTCGGTGGCGAGTTCATCGGCCAGTTTGAGCAGGCGTTCATAGCCAAAAAGCTCCCCGCTGGAGTTGCGCACATCGTTAAAGCCGTCAGTAGCGGCAATCAAGAGATCGCCGGGGCGTAGCGATGTTTGCTGGTTGGTGTACAGGCTATCTGGGAGCACTCCCAGGGGGGTGCTATCAGCCATTAACATGCGTGCCGGAGCATCGTAGGGACGATGGATCACGGGTGAATGGCCGGCATTGACATAATAGAGCGTATGAGTGTGTGGATCATACTGACCTATAAAGACTGTGGCGAACATCCCGACCTGGGTAAAATCATCGTACAAATCCTCGGAGGCCTGTTTGAGAACGAGTTCTGGTGTTGGTTCAGGCATAAAATGGGCCTTACTGTGAAGGGCGGAACGGGTCATGGTCATCAACAAGGCAGCCGAGAGGCCCTTGCCGCTGACATCGCCAATGGTAAAGATAAAGGGGCGATCGGGCTCATAAATCGCGTCATAGAAGTCACCCCCAACATGCGAGGCCGGGCGTGAGTGGGCATAAATATCCAGGCCGGCGACCCGGGGTAATTGCCGGGGCAGGAGATCGATCTGTACCCGGCGCGCCAGTTCCATTTCGGTGCGAAAGCGGGCCTGATCAAGACTCTCTTGATAGAGCAACACCTTTTCGACCTGGGTACTGGCCTGATCGGCAACCGCGCGAGCCAGTTTCATATCTGGCCCACTAAAGGCAACTCCAGGCGGTTGGAGCAACCCTAACCCGGCAGTCACCGTACCACGGGTGCGAATGGGAAGAAATAGCACGTTGTAGTCGTGGTCGGTCTCCACCCCGTCTAAACTGGTCGTAGTCAAAAAGGTTTCCTGATCAACCGCGTGCGCCTGCCAGAAACAGCGCCAGATAATCCGTTCATCGATCTGCTGGGCGTAATGCTGCACAATCGTCGGCTCCTGATCTTTACTGAGCGAGACAAAGATCGCAAATCCTCCCTTCACTCTGAGCAGCCGTACTGCCTCGACCACCAGTGCGTTCAGGGTTTCATCAATGGACACATGGTGACTCATGGACTCGGTGAGCCGATACAACGCCAGTAGTTGATCCTGACTATTCATCAACTCTGACGTCATGGATTGTAATTCTTCCTCCAGTTTGATCAAATGGGTCAACAGACTGGCATCGGCTTCGAGCCGTGCCTGGGCTGCCAGGCTGTTGATGCCTGATACACGTAATTCGCCAGCGATTTTGTCGTCAACTTCAAGCGGAACAATCAGGCTGGCCTGGCGTAATTTACTGCCCGTGGGCCAGTGAGCCAGCGGGCGTTCGTCTTTCCATACACCGAAGGATGTAGCGCCCATCGCCAGCCAGGCCTCGGCCAGAGCCACAAACCGTGTATATTGCGAACTGAGTAGTGCAACCAGCATACCTATGTTCCATAGTCGCTATCACGTGGTGCATGGTTGGATGCTAATCGCGATGCTAATCGGCAAAGGATTGAATGGCATGATGTTCATCGACAAAAATGTTGAACGCTTTGTCCAGGCGGGTGAGTTCAAAAATCATCAATACCTGGCGTTGGAGGCTACAGAGGTGCAGATTGCCTTTCTGTTGCTGACAACGCTTCAAGCCCTGCACCAGGGTCGCCAGTGCTGTTGAGTCGACAAAATCGACCCTGGCCAGATTGACGACCAGCCTGGCTGGCGGCGTGCTGGTTGCTTCGGTCAACCAGCTTGCGATCGATGGGGCCGTCGTCTTATCAAAACGCCCGGAAAGCGCCAGGATCGTAATATCTCCGGAAGAACGAATTTCCAGATTCATAGATCAATAACCCTCCAAACCACTATGTATTTGCTGTTATGTTATGCTGGTACTGTCGATCGGCGATGTTGTGCTTTCAGCCATTTGTTTGTACTTATGGCGGCGGTAGCGCCGGCGATGCCACCAGGCACCTGGCGTTTCCCATATAATACGCAGGTTTTGTCGCCAGGAATGGGTCGCTACATAATAGACATCTGCCACTATCATCTCTTCGAGCGTACTATCTGGTTTCAAATCAATATACCATAATCCAGTGAAACCGACCAGATAGTCATAACGGCGTTGATGCCATTCTTCCTGGAGGAGGAGTACCTGATCCGGGTGGAGCGGCGCAACGCCCACAAGAGCCATATCTCCTGTGAGGACATTGAGCAACTCTGGCAGGCGCTCAAATTCCCACCGGCGCAGCCAGTGACCAAACGGGCCTATCGTGCCATCTTTGCGTTGGGTACGAAATTGGAGCCGATCAAACGTATGCCATTGTTGCTGATCATCCCGACCTTCTCCCTCAGATGTCTGGTAGCGACGCCTGATGCACGGGACACGTTGGAAACAGGATTGACCACTGGTCAGGTAAATAATCATGCCGATTGGGAGTGTCAGGGGTAAGGTGATCAGTAGGCATAGGAATGCCACGAGCCGGGTGAGTAACTGCCCCACCCATCCCTGTCGGGGCGCTGCCGGTTGGATAGCCATTAACAGAAACGAGTCAACCACGTGGAGGGATTCGCCAGATCGGGCTTCAATCATAATCGTCTGGTTCACAATGCGCTCATCGATGTGTACAAGGCGGCCAACATAGGTATATTCAAGGATACTGCTGTGGTGAATCGTTGCTTCATCGTCAATGATTACATTGGAACCCAGAACGGTGGCCGGGCCGAGTTCGGCCTGATACCCGATGCGGCAGTTTTCGCCAATGCACAGCGGTGGCGCCAGTCGAGCACTGGGATGAATAATATGATTCGGGCCGACCCAGATGCCGGGTGCGACCTGGCGGCCGGCGATCGAAGGGTAGCGTACCCGTGCTCGAGGTGCCCCCTCTGGCATCCGCCCACTGGTTGTGGCGGCATAGGCGCTGTAGAGGAAGACCTGCTGCGCCATGTGATATTCTTCGAAGATCAGGAGGGGATTCCAATAGTCCTGTGACTGATATCCGTATACGTCGATGCCCGCGGTCAGCAATGCGGGCAGGAGGTGTTCTTCAATATCGTAGCGGGTCTGGGCCGGAATATGGTGCAGTATCTCCGGCGCGAAAATGTAGGCACCCGTTAGACACTGGGGCTGTGGGGCAGGATCAACAGCAGTATGGGGCAAAAGGCGCCTCTGGGGATCAAGCGGAACCGCCGGAAAGCGCGAGAGGTCAGGGGAGGAGTGCAGGATCATCGTGGCCAGGCCTTGATGCGTGCGATGATACGCCAGGGCTGCCGTTATATCCAGATCCAGCACGGCGTCTGCACGTAAAACCAGAAATGTTTCGTGGAGTACTCCGCTGGCCCATTTGAGGGCACCGGCTGATCCCCACGCCTGGCGCTGATGTACATATTGGATCTGTACTCCCCACCGACTACCACTCCCAAAGTAGGCTGCAATAGGCCCGCCGCGTTCATAAAGACTGACCAGAATCTGCTTGAGGCCGGCGCGCGCCAGAATTTCAATCGCAATCTCCATCACCGGGCGATTCACAATGGGCAGCAGTGCTGCTGGCCTGGTGGCGGTCAATGGGTGTAACTTTGGTTCTTCGTCAGTTGCCAGCAGAATGACTTGCATGAATTGCCTCTGGTATCCTTCGCTAAAGGGTGGCGATACGTTACCCCTGGTAGCACGTTGTAACGCCGTGGGACGGGTCTCACGCTACCGAGCGGCTGACGTCATTTCTCCATAGATCACCTCAAAATGGGTGTCACCGTTCAGGGAACGGTTTACCGGCAGGGGTGCGGGGGACGCCCCCCCATCCTACCTGAATGGGTACCCATGTGACCTGTGAACCTATGCCGCCATCGCCGTTGATACATCCCGAAACAACGGGAGCAGGGTGTCGAGTTTGACCAGTTGAATGGTACGTAGTACATCGTGGGAACATCCCGCGATGCGTAACGCCCCCCCTCGTTCACGTAACTCACGATCTAACTTGATCATGGCGGCCATCCCGGCACTGGAGAGAAACACCGTTTCACTAAAGTCCAGGATTAAGTGCGGGCTGTGCTCCAGGCTCTGAACACATTTTTCCAACATAATGGGGGTCGTGGTGCCATCGAGTACGCGCGGCATTTTCATAATCAGCCAGCCAGTGCTATCAGCATCTGGTTCTGTCACGGGGAGTGGGTCATTATGGCGTGCAACCAGGATAGACTCAAGATCCGCGTGAATTTCAAAAAATTTATCCAGACGGGTAATTTCGAGAACCTGGGCGATTGGACGTGGGACAGCAACCAGCCAGAAGCGCCCACCTTCCTCGCGGGCGCGGTTGGCCAGGGCAACCAGTGCGCCCAGGGCCGAACTGTCCAGAAAATCGGCGGCAGCGAGGTTAATAGCGAGGAAGGGACTCTGTTGTAATGCTTCTTCTGCTCGCTTCATAAATGCCTCACGATTGTGGATATCAATTCGTCCCTGGACGTGGATAATAGCCGTTTTTTCAATCATTATAGTATCTGATATGGGCACTAATGGTGAGGGGTGATGTCCCTTCCGCATTTGCCACAATTGATGAATAAAGAAGTAACCAAAGTATACCATGTCGTGGACATACCGTTTCCAGAGACGGCGTGGTTCCTGCATGAGCCGATAGAGCCATTCCATGCCGATGTGCTGCATCCACATCGGTGCGCGGCGAGTAACGCCGGCAATCAAGTCTAGAGTACCGCCTACGCCAATGCATACCGGCACCTGAAGTTCATGTAGATGCATCCGAATCCACTTTTCTTGCTTGGGATTTCCAAAAGCCACCAGTAAGATATCCGGGCGAGCGGCCTGCACCTCTTCGAGCACTGAACGATCCATCTCTAAGACTGAACGATTGGGTGGTGAAGATACGCCAGCAATCTGCAAACCAGGGTACCGGGTGCGCAGAATGTCGGCTGCCTGGGCCGCAACGCCAGGACGGGCACCGAGCAAATACATCGAGTAGCCTTTTTGCGCCGCTCGTTCAGCCAGGATCGGTACCATATCTGCTCCAGTGACGCGCCCGCTCAGCGGTACGCCCAGCAAGCGCGCTCCCCAGACCAGCGGCATACCATCGGCGGTTGCCATATCAGCTTCTTGTAAGATACGGCATAACTCGGGATCATGCAAGGAGTTGACCACAAAATCGGCATTGATCGTTGCGACCTGATGACTCTTGCCCGTTTTGCGGCCAATGGTAATGAATTCCTCAAGGCGATCCAGCGCCTCGGTCATATTTAAATCGTCAATGGGAACACCCAGCAGAATCAGTAACTTGCGCATTGTTTGTTATCAACTTTCCACTTGTACAACGATAATGAAACGTATCCCTGGCACCAACCATCAGCGACACGTACCGGTTCAGGAGGACATTCGCCAGAGGAGGGTACAGGGGCCGCAAGCCCGCGTGAAATCTTCTTTTCGACCAGGAACATGCCGAAAAAGGAACTCCAGGAAGGGCACTGCCTCTCCTGACCACTCCACCTGAACCGGTAGAGCAACACAGCGGACACCAGAAGGCCGTTGTGTCCTTCTGGTGTCTGGTTGGGTCTCCATGGCGTTGAAAAAACGAAGCTGCATATTGTGTTTGCCAGTTCTGCGCTGTTCAATTGGAACCCATCAGTATCAGTAAGCACCTTTACTGAAAAGTACCGCTGGTATAGTACGCAAAAGGATTTCGATGTCTTTAATCAGGCTTTGTTCGGAGATATATTGCAGGTCAAGCTCGACCCAGCGTTTGAAATCAATGTCGCTACGCCCGGAAACCTGCTGTAAGCCAGTGATGCCTGGCATCGCATTCAGGCGATGTATCTGGTCATAAGTATACTGGGCAACTTCTTTAGGTAGCGCCGGGCGAGGGCCGACCAGACTCATGTCACCTTTCAACACGTTAAACAGTTGTGGTAGCTCATCAATACTCAGTTTGCGAATAACCCGCCCAACACGAGTGACACGCGGGTCATTTTTCATTTTGAATACCGGGCCATCTGCTTCGTTTTTAGCCAGAAGATCTTGCAAGCGTTGTTCGGCATCAATGTACATCGAGCGGAATTTGTAGCAGGGGAACGGCTCGCCCCACTTACCAACCCGCGTCTGACGGAAAAGGATCGGCCCCGGTGAGTCTATTTTGATGAGGATGGCGGTGATCAGCATGATCGGTGCGGTCATGATCAGGGCGATACTGGCTACTCCCACATCTAAGATTCGCTTCAGGTGACGCATAACTTTGGTACGGATAACCCAAATCAGCATAATGAAGCGCATGCGCTGGGTTGCCTGAACAGTACGGAAACGCTGGTTCGCAAAAATATCCAGCATCCGCGCCGTTTTGGGGTCAAGATGTGTGTCAGGTCTGGTCTTCGGCATTAAACCTACTCCTGGCATTACAGGGTCTGGTTAGCTTAAGCTGCTATTGTTATGGGGTTAACTGTACCAAGTGTTAATGAAAAAAGGGTGCATACGATGGGCTGTTGTATGACGAAATCTTCAGTTACAGTGATGCATACCGGGTACCGGGCAATGGTCGTATTGTTGAGGCGGGTTGGATTAAGACAGGTGGGCAGATTGGCACTCCGCACACCAGGTTGATCCGTGTTGAACCCGTTATAGCAGAAAATCTAGACATTGAACAAAGTCCTGGTTGTTTTTAGGAGTACCAGTGTGATGATGAACGTTAGACAACGAGTCTGGCGGTGAAGCCTGGGAATGGAGTGCGACCACTATGCTGCTACTTTATGCACGTAATCGGATTACTTTTTCAACGTGCATTCCTGGACAGGTGAAGATATTGCCATTTTTGATATCGTATGTCATCACTAGATATTCATCGACTCCGAGTACATATAGGTTAGGAACGGGTTTTTCAGCTCGCGGGTTGCTGCATATCGCTATCCTAGAGGAGTCGTGGAAAACCAGAGTCCGGACTTGCATCCGGGGTGCGCACCAGCCAGGCGCAAGCCGAAACGCCCATTGGCCCTGGAGAGGAGAGCGCTATACTTGACCTGACATGCAATAGTACTCCAACGAGACTTCATCTCGGCAGGGATGGCCACAAGCCCCTGCGCCCGCTCCCTTTCTGGTACGGCGTGGCTTCGCCGCGCTACACCCGACTCGGAAAGGCGAAGCCGCGCCGCACCTCCTTCCCCGGCGGATGTCTCGTGGTAGTAAAGAGAGAGAGAGTATGAAAGTTGCCATTCTGGCCGGAGGGGTGGGAACACGCCTCGCTGAGGAGACCGAAATTAAACCTAAACCAATGGTTGAAATTGGTGGACGGCCAATTCTGTGGCATATTATGATGCACTATGCCCATTATGGATTTAAAGATTTTGTCATTGCACTCGGATATAAAGGTGAGGTGATAAAAAAATATATCGTTGATTATTGTTCGTTGAACAGCAATCTGACCGTCAACCTGCGCACCGGTGTGGTGGCCATGAATGGTAATCTCGCTCCCGATTGGACGATTGAGCTGATTGATACGGGGATTCCCACCCTAACCGGCGGGCGGATCAAGCGGTTGGCACCTTATCTGGGTAATGAAACATTTATGCTTACATGGGGCGATGGTGTATCAAACGTGGATTTGCATCGGTTGCTGGCGTTCCATCGGTCACATGGCAAGCTTGCGACGTTGACTGCAGTTCGCCCTCCAGCGCGCTTTGGGCACCTGACTTTCGATGGCGATCAAGTGATCCAGTTTACCGAGAAGCCGCAAACCAGCGAAGGCTGGATTAACGGAGCTTTTTTTGTGCTTGAACCTGGCGTCTTTGATTATATTGAGGGTGACGATACCCAGTGGGAGCGTGAGCCGCTCGAGCGTCTGGCCCGTGAAGGTCAGTTGATGGCCTATCGGCACGATTCCTTCTGGCAGTGCATGGATACGCTGCGCGATAAACGGCTATTAGAAACGATCTGGCAAAGTGGAAATGCGCCATGGAAAGTATGGGAGTAAGTATATGCGAGTATTAGTTACAGGTAACAATGGGTACATTGGCTCCGTTTTAACTCCCATGCTCGTTGCTGCCGGGCATGATGTGGTGGGAATGGATAGCAATCTCTTCGAGGGATGCGTATTTGGTGAACCGCCGCCAGCCGTACCACATATGCGCAAAGATATTCGCGACGTTCAGCATGCCGATCTGGAAGGCTTCGATGCGGTGATTCACCTGGCAGCATTGTCGAACGATCCGCTGGGTAATCTTGATCCCGCGTTGACCTATGAGATTAACCACCGTGCGGCTGTGCGTTTAGCCAGTTTGTCCAAAGAGGTCGGGGTTTCACGCTTCCTGTTCTCTTCATCGTGTAGTATCTATGGTGCGGCTGGTGATGATTGGCTCGATGAAACATCGGACTTTAATCCCGTAACACCCTACGGCCATTCCAAGGTGCTGGTGGAGCAGGATGTGGCGCAACTGGCCGATGCCAATTTTAGCCCGACCTATCTGCGCAATGCAACCGCGTATGGTGTGTCGCCGCTGCTCCGCTTCGATCTGGTACTGAACAACCTGGTGGCCTGGGCACTGACGACGAGACAGGTGTATATCAAGAGCGACGGGACACCATGGCGACCAATTGTGCATATTGAGGATATTTCACGGGCCTTTCTCGCGGTCTTGCATGCGCCGCGCAATCTTGTCCATAACGAGGCCTTCAATGTGGGTCGCAACGAAGAGAATTATCGTATCCGTGAACTGGCAGACATTGTGCGTGAAACGGTGCCTGGTAGTGCGATTGAATATGCGCCCGATGGGGGGCCAGACAAGCGCTGCTACCGGGTGGACTGTAGCAAGTTGCCCCGTGTTCTGCCCGAGTTTCAACCCCGGTGGGATGCGCGCAAAGGTGCCCAGGAGTTATACGCGACGTATCAGCGCGTGGGTTTACGCCTGGAGGACTTTGAGGGGCCGCGTTATAAACGGATTGACCATATCAGGCAATTGCTCCAGACGCAACGATTGGATAAAACTCTGCGCTGGCAAGCGTAGAGCACTCTGTCTGATCTCTCACAGCGGCTGAAGCGGCGGGCAACGATTGCAACGCCCGCCTGTGCGGGCGAGCGCGAGGTCACGCAGGTGGCCTTCGCGTGGTTGCCGGGGCGTTGACGCCCTCGGTGAGGGGCACAGGCTATTCGATGAAGCAACATACAACGGTAAATACTCAACTGTATCAGGAGAGCAAAGCATGTGGTACCAGATCGAGCAGCGCTGTCGTGCCAGTGGTTCACCTGACCTCCAGGTCATTCTGGCCTTCGGTGAAACACCGCTGGCGGATCGGCTGTTGACTGCCGACCAGTTGTCCGCACCGGAGTTACTCGCTCCGCTCACCCTGGTTTTTTGCCCTGACTCGGCGCTGGTGCAAATTGCCGAAACCGTTGATCCCGAAGTACTCTTCTATGCGGAGTATCCGTATTTCTCGTCGGTCTCTCCATCGTTACTCCGGCACTTTGCCGCCAGCGCCCGCGAGTTGATCGAAATGCGCCAGTTGGGTGCTGACAGTCTGGTGATAGAGGCCGCCAGTAATGATGGTTATATGCTCAAAAATTTTGTGGAGCGCGGGATACCAGTGCTAGGCATTGATCCGGCGCAGGCACCGGCTGCGGCAGCGCAGCAGGCCGGGGTGCCCACGCTCAATACCTTTTTTACCCGCGATCTGGCAAAACAACTACGTTCAGAGGGAAGGGTTGCCGATCTCTTCCTGGCAAACAATGTGCTGGCGCATGTTCCCGATCTGAATGGCTTTGTCGAAGGTATCCGGTTGATCTTAAAGACGACCGGGATGGCGGTGATGGAAGTACCGTATGTGGTCGATCTGGTCGATCATGGGGAGTTTGATACGATCTATCATCAGCATCTGTGTTATTTCTCGGTAACGGCGGTTGACCGTTTGTTGCGAAAGCACGGCCTCTTTTTGAATGATGTACGGCGGGTTCCGATTCACGGTGGCTCGCTACGTCTGTTTGTTGAGCCACACGAGCGTGTGGGTGAGACGGTTCAAGCACTCTTGCAGGAAGAAAAGGAACGTAAGGTTGACACGCTGGCATATTATCGGGATTTTGCCGAGCGTGTACACCATATTCGCGCTTCCTTGTTGCAGTTGCTGCATGATCTGAAAAGGCAGGGCAAGCGCATTGCGGCCTATGGCGCAGCGGCGAAAGCGACGACGCTGCTGGCCTATTGCGGAATCGATACGCAACTGGTTGACTATGTGGTTGACTTGAACCCCTTCAAACATGGCCGGTTTATGGGTGGCAACCACTTGCCTATTTTCCCAACCACAAAACTGCTCGACGATATGCCTGACTATGTGTTGCTGCTGGCATGGAATTTCGCCGATGAGATTATGCGCCAGCAGCACGAGTATCGGCAGCGGGGCGGGCAATTCATCGTTCCCATCCCGCAGCCACGGATCGCCTGAGGATCCTCACGTGCGGTTTTTACACTGGCTCTGATCCCCGTTTGAACGTGTCAGCGTTCCAGCGGGCAACGATGCAGAAAGAGAGGAACGATGATGTTATCGAACGGGGTGTCCCTGGAACGTCATTGCTGTCCGAGTTGTGGTGCCACCGGTATGTCTGTCTTCTATGCAGTGCCCCAGGTTCCAGTGCATAGCGTCCTGCTGCTGGCGACACGGGCAGAAGCGCTGAACTACCCACGTGGAGACATTGCGCTGGCTTTCTGTTCCCATTGTGGGTTTATTGCCAATGTTGCTTTTGATCCGCGTATGCATGAATATTCGTCAAAATACGAAGAAACCCAGGGTTTTTCACCAACCTTCAATGCCTTTCATCGCAAACTGGCCGAGCAGTTGATAACACGCTATAACCTGCGTGGCAAACAGGTGATTGAAATCGGCTGTGGCAAGGGCGAGTTTCTGACACTGTTGTGTGAAATGGGCCACAATCGAGGCATAGGCATTGATCCCGCCTATGTCAGTGAGCGTAACCAAAGTGCAGTTAAAGACCAGATAATTTTTATAAAGGATTTGTATTCTGAAAAATATGCGCATTATCATGGTGACTTCATTTGCTGCAAAATGACGCTGGAACATATTCAAGATGTAGCAGGTTTTCTGGGTATTGTGCACCGCTCGATTGGTGATCGGTCTGATACCGTCGTCTTCTTTCAGATCCCTGAAGTCCGACGGGTGCTGCGTGATGTGGGCTTCTGGGATATTTACTATGAACATTGTTCCTACTTCAGCAAAGGCTCGCTGGCACGCCTCTTCCGGCGTTGTGGCTTCGCGGTGCTGGATCTCTGGACAGACTATGACGATCAATATCTGATGATCGAAGCCCGGCCCGCCACGGGTCAACCGGTACCCCTCCTGGCGGAGGAGGATGATCTGGACGCGCTGGCCCACGATGTGGCCTATTTTGTGGCAAACTACCAGCGCATACAGGAGCAGTGGAAACGGTATCTGCGAGCTATGCACCAGCAAGGGCAGCGAGTGGTGTTGTGGGGTTCAGGCTCCAAGGGGGTTGCCTTCTTGACGACGCTCGGTATTCAGGATGAAATCGAATATACGGTTGATATTAATCCCTATAAACATGGCATGTATATGGCCGGTACCGGACAGGAGATCGTGGGGCCAGAATTTTTGCGCACCTATCGTCCTGATGTGGTTATCGTTATGAACCCCGTGTATCGGCCCGAAATTCAGCGTGATCTGGAGCAGATGAATCTGTATCCCGATCTTTTGACCGTCGATCATGCTCCGGTTATGGCGGCGACGGAAGATGTGCAGGCAGAATAGCCGGGTATCGGGGTTCGGCCTGTGAAGGATTGAATATGCACGCAACCCTGGAACAATCTGGGCAACCCGCAACGCTGGATACCACGTGTCCGGTATGTCATGCGCGGGATAGTACGGCTTTTATTGATATTCGTCAGGTGCCAGTACATTGTAATTTGCTATGGGCAACCCGCGCAGAGGCGTTCCATGTGCCTCGGGGCGATATTCTGCTGGGGTTTTGCCCGCACTGCGGGCATGTGTTTAACCTGATGTTTGATCCAGCATTAATGGAATATACGCAACAATATGAGAATTCGCTGCATTTCTCACCCCACTTTCAGCGGTATGCCGAGACGCTGGCGGCCCGGTTGATTGCAGACTATGACCTGCGCCAGAAAGATATTGTCGAAATAGGCAGTGGCAAGGGTGAGTTCCTCGCCTTGCTGTGTCGCCTGGGAGCTAATCGTGGAGTGGGTTTTGATCCCAGTTATGTGCCCGATCCAGCACTGGAAGGGTATGATCAGCAGGTCACGTTTGTTCAGGATTTCTACTCAGAGCGGTATGCCGACTATCCGGCCGATCTGATCTGTTGCCGGCATGTTTTGGAGCATATCCCGACCCCACGTGATTTTATTGCCAGTGTGCGGCGGGCCGTTGGTTCGCGGCGGCACACGGTGGTTTTTTTTGAGGTGCCGAATGTGCTGTTTATGCTGCGTGATCTTTCGATCTGGGACATTATCTATGAGCATTGCGCCTATTACAGCAGCAGCTCACTCACGTATCTCTTTCAAGTGTGCGGCTTCGCAGTACTGCGATTGCAACCAGCGTTTGGCGGACAGTTTCTGGCAATTGAGGCCCGTCTGGCTGATCAACCGTTGTCTATGACCCATGTGGGTGGGGAGAGTCTGGAGCAGCTACACCAGCATGTGGCGGCCTTTGCTACCAACTATCGCGAGAAAGTCGAAACATGGAATCACAGACTGGTTGAATGTGCGCACACCGGGCAGCGAGTGGTCGTCTGGGGGGCTGGTTCAAAGGGGGTTACCTTTCTCAATGTGCTTCAGGCCCGCGATCAGATTGAGTATGTGGTCGATCTGAATCCCCGCAAGCATGGCAAGTATGTCGCTGGCAGCGGTCAACAGATCGTAGCGCCAGCTTTTCTGCGTGATTATCAGCCGGATGTGGTGATCGTGATGAACCCGTTGTATATGAACGAAATTCAACAGATGACGTGCGATCTGGGTCTCAGGACAGAGGTGATTGGTGTTTGATGTTCGATCCGTATCTGCCGCGCATGTGCGTGCGGGCGCGACGTTCGCGCCCCCAGGCGCGGAGGGCGAGACGCCCTCCCTGGGAGCGAGGGCATCGTGCCCTCGGCAAAAGGCGCGGAGGGCGAGACGCCCTCCTGTGAGCGCGGGCATCGTGCCCTCGGCATAGTATGTTCGCGCCAGATATACGCTTACGTGATCGGTAAAATGACGTTGTACGCTATCGGTTCCTTATTGATGCCATAATTATATGTATAGGTGCTTCATGAAGCTACTGGCTCCCTTTTCCCTGATCTGTGCATGTGTCATCGGCACCATTTTGCTCCGTGCCGTTCCCGTGACGGTAACTGACGCCGCAGACAGAGTGTACGCCCAGACGAGCGCAATGCAGTCAGACGACTTTAGTGGCTCAAGTCTAAATACGGGACTGTGGACATTTATCAATCCGCATGATGATGCGACGGTAAGCCTGGAAGGTGGAGCCGCACGCATAGTGGTACCGGCCGATATGGCCCATGATGTCTGGGAGAGTGGCAACAATGCTCCACGCCTGATGCAGACTGCTGCTGATCAGGATGTTACGATTGAAGTCAAGTTCAACTCGCTGCCGAGTGGTGTCTATGCCATGCAAGGGATTCTGGTTGAGGCCGATGCGACCAACTTTGTGCGCTTTGATGTTTTTAGCGATGGCAGTGGACACCGGTTGTTCGCCGCCAGTTTTGCGAATAGCTCGGCCACGGTCTGGTATAATGAAGGAGTGACCGTCAGTGTGCCTTTCTACCTGCGGGTGGCACGGGTGGGACATACCTGGACGCAATCATACTCCACGGATGGCACAACCTGGCAGGAAGGTGCCAGGTTCACGCATCCGTTGGCCGTAACCCAGGCAGGTGTGTTTGCGGGCAATGCAGGTACCATGCCCGCCTATACCAGTGTTATTGACTATGTTGCGGTGGCCACGCCGCTTGTTCCCGGCCAACCGACATTCACCCCCACCATCACGTCAACACCTGATCCGGATGCGGACAAGGTGCCGACGATGACGCCAACGCCGGGCTTGCCCGCTGTTGCGGGCAAGGTGTACTTGCCCCTGATCATTGCGGGTGCTGTGCCAGTTCCCCCTGGTACTCCAACTGCCACACATACAGGGATGCCGATGTATACGACGACGCCGACCGACACGGTGACGCCGACCGTGACAGCGACAGCGACACCGACCCACACGGCGACAGCGACAGCGACACCGACCCACACGGCGACACCGACAGCGACACCGACCCACACAGCGACACCGACGCCCACTCCCACGCTGACCCCGACGATGACGCCAGGCCCGGATGGCCCGACGATTGAGGTCTGGTATGGCCTGGAGCAGTCCTTTGGACAGTTGGGCAACCCGCAGCGCTGGGTGAACATTATGGGCACGGTGACCGATCCTGATGGTGTGGCCTTGCTGGAATATCGTGTGAACGAGGGAGCGCTGCAGCCCTTGACCATCGGGCCTGACCGTATCCGCCTGGTACACGCGGGCGATTTCAATATTGAGATCGATCAGGAGACGCTTCGGGCGGGGGCAAATCTGGTCACGATCAGTGCGATGGACAACCGCGGTCATCGCGGTGAAGTGCAGGTGACGGTGACCTATACGCCGGGTAAAACCTGGCCCTTGCCTTATACGATTGACTGGAGTACCACCACGTCGATCCAGGATGTGGCGCAGGTTGTGGATGGGTTGTGGACGATCCAGGATGGACAGGTGCGGACGGTGCGGAGTGCAGTGGGTTATGATCGGCTACTTGCGATTGGGGATAGCACCTGGCAAGATTATGAAGTCACGGTGCCGATCACGTTCCACGAGTTTGTCCACGACCTGAACGAGGGCGGTGGTCCGGGGGCAGGCGTTCTACTGCGCTGGAGGGGGCATGTGGCCGTGGATGACAGGCAACCACGGCATGGCTGGCTGCCGATCGGGGCACTCGGATGGTACCGGTCGTACTATCTGCATATGCTGGGGGGAGCAGACGGGAACGCGATCGGCGAGTATCCAGAGAATCTACATCCCGAACTGAATGTGCCCTACATCTTCAAACTGCGAGTACAGTCGCGGCCAGCCCAACCCGCAGTGTACTATATGAAGGTATGGAAGGCAGGCACCCCCGAACCGATCGGCTGGCCGCTGGCGGTGGCCGGGCAAGCGGGCGAGTTGAGTCACGGTTCGGTGTTGCTGGTGGCACATAAGGCGGATATCAGTTTTGGGAATGTTACGATTGTGCCCGTTGTGCCAGAATGGTAGGTGCAGGTTGCCCGATTCAGGCCGTGTGCCCCTGGAGCCGCTGAATGGGCGATGACCATATATGAAGTGGCAGGGTTTACAGGCGGTATGATTCGCTCGCCTTTTTGCCTGCGACAGTGTAGTTTTGAGCGACCGTGTATCTCCTGTGAAATGAGGTATCTATGAAATATACGCATGTATCGCAAAAACAGCATCCGGTTTTATGGTACTTGCTATGTGTCGTGTTGATGATTGTGCTGGTGGCCTGTGGCGACAGAACTGCTACCGCGCCGCCAGTGGTTGACCGTCCTGTCACAGAAAATACTGTGCTGGAAGAAGTCGGCCAACCCTCGTCTATACCACAACCCGTTTCTCCTGCGATGACCGGGGAATTGGCCTGGACACACCTTTCCAGCACTACTGGCGATCTGCCGGTGCCGTATGTGTCAACGCAGCAAACAGCTTCACTGGTGCTGGATATTGACCAGGATGGGGTGAATGATTTTGTTATCGGGTCGCGGCAAGAGGGTAAACCCTCGCTGGTCTGGTATCGTCGGACAACGACCGGCTGGGAGCAGTATGTCATTGAGGATACCACGCTGGATATTGAGGCCGGCGGGGCCTTTTATGATATTACGGGCAATGGTGCGCCCGATATTGTGATGGGCGGTGACTATCAGAGCAACGAGATCTGGTGGTGGGAAAACCCCTATCCCAACTATGATCCAGATGTGCCCTGGCAACGCTATGTGATCAAAAATTCGGGCGAAAATATGCACCACGATATGATCTTTGGTGACTTCACCGACGATGGTCAGACTGAACTGATCTTCTGGAACCAGCGTGTAACGCGGATCTTTATGGCCCCCATCCCGGCTGATCCCAGAGCAACGCAGCCCTGGCCCTATACTGAGATATATGCTGGTGCTGGCGAGGGGATGGCACAAGCTGATATTGATGGTGATGGCAAACCGAACCTGATTGCTGGTGGACGCTGGTTCAAGCACATTGAGGGCACGAATTTTACGGCCTACAGCATTGACGACAGTCAGTATGAAGGACGAATCGCTGCTGGCGATCTTACCGGCAATGGACGCCCAGAGGTGGTGATGGTGCCGGGTGATGGCATCGGGAGGCTGAAGTGGTATGAATGTACTGGTGATCCAACGGATCCTGGGTGCTGGGTTGGTCATGATTTGCTGGGCTTTGATGTCGATCATGGCCACAGCCTAGCGATAGCTGATATAAATCGTGATGGACACCTCGACATTTTCTGTGCCGAGATGCGGTTGAACGGTGGTAATCCCGATGCGAAAATGTGGATCTTTCTCGGTGATGGTCAAGGTAACTTTACGACCACAGAAGTTGCGACCGGCTTTGACAACCATGAATCGCGGGTTGCTGATTTGACTGGCAACGGGCGGCTGGATATTCTGGGCAAGCCGTATAACTGGGAAACACCCCGTATTGACATCTGGCTCAATCCGGGCGAATCGGGTGCCAGGCCTGATCCCGGCTCTGGTTCTGGCGCTGGTATGGAGACGTTGCCGCTGGATCGCTGGGAGCGGCATGTGCTTGATGCCGACAAACCCTGGACATCGATCTTTATCACGGCTGCCGATGTTGATGGCGATGGCCGCAAAGATATTATTACCGGCGGCTGGTGGTACAAAAATCCAGGTACGCCCGCCGGTCAGTGGACGCGCAATCCCATTGGTGCGCCGCTGAATAACATGGCCGCTGTCTTCGACTTCGACGGCAGTGGTCGCCCGGATATTCTGGGCACTGAGGGTAAGGGGGCCGATTCGAATGCCCGGTTTGTGTGGGCACATAACGCCGGTGGCGGTCAATTCACTATTCTGGATAACATTCAGCCTGGTGATGGGGATTTTCTGCAAGGTGTGGCCGTCGAGCGCGTTCAGGCTGGCGGGCCATTGGACGTGGCGCTCTCCTGGCACGCGGCAGGCAAGGGCATCCAGATGCTGCGCGTTCCGGCTAATCCGCTGGAGCAGATCTGGGAGTGGCGGCAAATCTCGCCTGTTTCGCAGGACGAGGCTCTGAGTGTGGGTGATATTGATGGGGACGGTCAGCCTGATCTTTTGCTTGGCACACAGTGGCTACGCAATGCGGGTGAAACCTGGCAAGCCTACACCCTGCACGCAACCGACGAACCACCTGATCGCAATATTCTGGCCGACATCAATGGCGATGGCCGTCTGGATGCGGTTGTGGGCTATGAAGCGATTAGCGCACCGGGTAAACTGGCCTGGTATGAACCGGGCGCAGACCCGACCGCACCCTGGACGGAGCATGTGATCGATACGCTTATTGGCCCGATGAGCCTGGATGTGGCGGATATGAATGGCAACGGATTCCTGGATGTGGTAGTGGGTGAGCATAATCTCGCCGATCCAGCCAGTGCCCGCCTGCTGATCTATGAAAATGTTGATGGCACAGGGACGGAATGGCGGCAGCATCTGGTCTTTATGGGTGACGAGCATCACGATGGGGCGATCGTAGTCGATATTGATGGTGATGGCGATTATGACATTATTTCGATTGGCTGGTCGCACAATCGGGTGCTGCTGTATGAGAACAAGGCAATTGATTAACTGGCCCGGGTGATGCCAATGGCTGGCTAATGTCACCCTTCAGGTGGGGTGGCCTGGCGGGGTATGTTCCCGCCAGGCGTTTCTTTTTCTTTTTTCGGACGGTTGGGGAACAACAAAGCTGTCCCAACCATCCGACCGGCGGGGGTGCGGGGGGCCTGCGGCCCCCCGCACGTTCCCTCGTCATACTGGAGGGGCAAAGCCGCACCGCCCCTACCCAGGGGATAGGATGTCTTGTTGTAGGACGAACGTTCCCCTGAAAGGTTCCGGTTATATTGTTATGTAATGGTAATGGTTATACGTTACAATGAAAAATAGCACGGGACAGGTTCCCTTATTCCAACACTGACCATTCCACGGGCAGGTGCTAACTCACGTTTCATAAAGACGCTGTGCGCGAGGGAATGTTATATGCTTGCTCCCAATACAATGTTACAAGGTCGCTATCTTGTTCTCCGTCAGGTCGGCAAAGGTGGCATGGGAGCCGTCTATCAGGCGACCGATACGCGATTGGATTGTACAGTTGCCTTAAAAGAAATGTTATTAACCGACAGTGCGATGCGCAAGGCGTTCGAGCGGGAGGCCCAGTTGCTGGCGCGCCTGCGCCATCCGACACTGCCGCGAGTCAGCGATCATTTTTTGGAAGGCGATGGGCAGTTTCTCGTCATGGAGTTTATTCCCGGCGATGATCTGGCAGAACTGCTGGCCCGCAATGGTGGGCAATTTCCCGCCGAGGATGTCCTGGGATGGGGGCTGCGTTGGGCCGATCAGTTGCTGGATGCCCTTGACTATTTGCATACCCAGACAGTACCGGTCATTCATCAGGATATTAAGCCTCAGAATTTGAAGCTCACACCTCGTGGTGATATTATTTTACTCGACTTCGGGTTGGCGCGGAACATTTCCTCACTCGTATCAACGATGACCGCTCGTCATAGTACGACAATGGGAGGCTTTACACTGAACTATGCGCCCCTGGAACAGATTCGCGGCTCAGACCCGGATCCGCGTAGTGATCTATATGCGCTGGCGGCAACGTTATACCATATCTTGACTGGTGTACGTCCACCCGATGCGCTAACACGAGCAGCAGCGCTGTTAAACAAGACGGACGATCCGCTGCGTCCAGCACATACGCTGAATGCCCAGATCCCGACAGGGGTTGCTGACGTGTTACATGCAGCGTTGTCGTTGAATCTTGATGAACGTCCTGAGTCTGCGGCAGCGATGCGTGCTGCGCTCCAGATGGTGGATGGAGCCAGGAGCCGCCGGCGCTTGCCGACCCTCACGAAAAACCAGCATACTGCGGTGACCAGCACTATCACCCGGCGGTTTCATGATACCCATATCACCGATCCATTGTTGAACGCAGCCGTGGTTGCACCTGCAACCAGCCGTACCAGCCTGCTCGATCTGCTGCCAGACCATGATCAGGGACAATCGCAACCGGAAATAGCACCACTAGCACCGCCCGGAATGTTGTTGCGCACCATACCAACCGGCAGTCAATTGCGCTCGCTGGCTTTTAGCCCGGATGGACAACTGCTGGCTGCCGGTGGCGAAGACAATACTATTGGATTATGGCAATCCCGTACTGGCGATCTGCTCCGTACCCTGGAGGGCCATAGCAGTAGTATCCGCAGTGTCACCTTTAGCCCCGATGGATACCTCCTGGTAGCAGGGGGTGAGGATAAGACCGTGCGGTTGTGGCATGTTGAGCGTGGTCAATTGATTTATACCCAATCCATGTTTAATTCACATGCGGAATGTCTGGCATTCACTCCTGATGGGGGACTATTGGCATCTGGTGGTTGGGGGGAGGCAATTGATCTGTGGCGGGTTACCGAGGGATACTTGCATAAAGTGGCCTCGCTGCCCACAGGATTTGTGCATAGTATTGTCTTTAGCCCCGATGGGCAGATTCTGGCCGCCGGTTGCTATGACGGGACGGTACGTTTGTGGAATGTGTCCCAACGGCGCCTGGTGCGCACATTAGAAGGCTATCCCAACTTTGTCCATAGTGTGGCGTTTAGCCCCGATGGGCAACGCCTGGCAGCTGGAGGCGGTAGTCCGACCATTCTGGTGTGGCGTGTACAGGATGGGCGGTTGCTTGATACGCTGGAAGGGCATACGAACTTTGTGCATAGTGTGGCGTTCAATCACGATGGTCAGATACTGGCGTCGGGCAGTGAGGATAAAACTGTACGGTTATGGCGGGTGCGCGATGGCAGCCTACTGCACGTGCTGTACGAGCATACCAGCGGGGTTATGACGGTTGTTTTTGGCCCGGATGGGCAAATACTGGCATCAGGGAGCCGCGATACCAAGTTACGTCTGTGGCAGGTGGCATGACTCAAACAGTCCCGATGTAACGTGGTGGTGTGGCCTGCGAGTCGCGGTGGAGGAGGCCTTGCTGGACGAGTAGTTCAAGGTGTGATAGGGTTTCAGCAATGGCAAAGCGCATTTCGTGGGGTGATAGGCGGTTTACATCGAAAACGCCAGTACACACCTCATAGGCCGTAGCACCATCTCGAGCCAGAGTACGCATCACCTCCAACCGTTCGGTGTGATGTTGCGCGAGTTCTGACAACCGGCGCTGCCAGTTGTCAATCAGCGGCCCATGCCCTGGGAGCGCCAGACGTACATCCAGTGTCGCCAGAGTACGTAAGGAAGCCAGATAGCGTCCCAGTGGATCTGGTTCACTCTCCGGCCAGGTACCGATATGGGGACTGATGGTAGCGAGAACGTGATCACCACATAACACCAGTCGGTCGGCAGGGTCATACAGGATGATCTGGTCGTCGCTGTGGCCGGGGCAATGCAGGAGCACAAAGGATCGACGGCCAATAGGCAAAGTCGTATCGGTGGCCAGGGTATGCAACGTTGGGTGCGGATGAGTCATTGCTCGCAGGTGGGCCATACCTCTGGCCATGGCCTGCGTCAGTGGTTCAGGCACCCCGCAGGCGCGAAAAAAGAGAACGGTCGGTTCAGGTTCTCCGCCGGCAAAGCCCCATACCCTGCGGGCTAACTCGGCTTCACGCGGCGACATCCGAACCTCAGGCGTATGCCCGGTGGCATGTTCCTGGCAGAGGTGTTGTAGCCATCCTGCCATACCATAATGATCTGGGTGAAAATGGGTAAGAATAATCTGCTGAATGTCACCCGGGTTGATGTTCAGCCGTGCAAACGCGGCCTGCCATGCAGCCTGACCTGCTGGCATATTGAGTCCGCTATCCAGAATTGTCCAGCCATTATTCCCGCGTAGTAAATAGCAGTTCACACTCTTCAGGGCAAAAGGTAAAGGCAGTTGTACCTGAATAAGATCTTCCGCAACCTCGTAGACATGCTCCACTCGTTGCATGATTGCTCCCTGGCTAAGATCTGCGTTGAACCTTGCGCCAGTATACCATAGTCCCGCCTGATCAGGTAGGAATCGATTAGCGCGCGCATGCAGCAGTCGCACCATCCGTCTTCCGTGCGGCCACGAGGGCGCAAGATATTCTGGTTATGCGACCGCGTACATCCTGGCGCGAAGGATCGATCCTTGAGCGGCGGACGAATGTCCACTCGCATAGGTACGCAAATTTTGCCGCTGATAACGTTTTAAGTAGGAGAATCGAAAACCTTTTTTACAATGTTTGCGGATCTCATGATCTACGAATAGGCTCTATAGCGCGCATTCAGCAGTCGTACCACCTAATCTATCTTACTGTCCAGGGTTGTGATGCAGTGTGCCCCCATTCCGGTGGGGTGGTGCCGCTCCAGGGGGTTTTTTTTCGGCCCATCGAGACGGCTTTGTGGTCAAGATGAGCCGGACAAAGGAAAGGGTTGTACGGGGCCTGCGGCTCCCGTAATCCCCGCAGGCGGAACTCCTCGGAATGGGTACGCTTTCGCTATAGTCATTCTCAATCAGTTGTGAAAGGCTGCTGTCCAGGCTCGATCCTGAATGGAGCGCTCTCCAGACTCAAGCCCGGACTCCGGGTTACAATTGCAAGCGTGCTATAGTCACCGTCGTTGTGTTACACGCCTGGACTACCAGACTCATGACCATGAATGAGGAGCAAGCCAGACAGATTACGCATGGTATGAACAGAAGCGCCACCCGGATCGAACCGCAAGTGTCGCTCAATGCTGATAGTCTTCCGCAGCAAAGCGAGAATCGGATCAAACCTGTGGAAAATAGCACCATTGCTAGCATGCATAGTCGCTCATGCCACCTGGTACCGCATAGTCACCAATTTCTATTACGTACTATCCCGTTTGATGAAAGACTGAAGGTGTTCATCAGTTCTGATATGATTGAATTATATGATGTGCGCGAGTTTGTGGCGCAGGATCTGATTGAACGGGGGATAGATGCCTGGATTCACGAGACACATGCGGGCGCTCGCCCTGAAAGCGTGGTCGAGACATCATTACGAGCGACAGAAGCGGCAGACATTTATGTTGGAGTATTCTGGCGTAAGTATGGCCAGGTGACAATCCAGGAATATCGTTATGCCCGCACGCTGAATCGCCCCTGTTTTATTTACATCCGGGATAAGCATTGTCGCCGCGACACGGAACTGGAGGAGTTTTTATCTGCGGAGGTCTATGATCCGCAGTGTGGCGTGAACTATGCGTACTTCGATAGTGCCGTGGTGTTGGGTAAGCGTGTTGCCAGCGATATTATGGCCTGGCTCGTGCGGCGGCATCGGGAAATGGAAGTCGAGTTGCAACAGGTGCAGACGGCTCAGACAGAGCTGGTTCGTTTGCGCGACGAACTAGACCGTCTACGCTCAAATGCCGATGATGGACGGGCATAAGTGATGGATGGATGAACATAAGCTGTTGTGCTACCTCTAGTGATATCCTCTTATATCTTAAACAGAATAAACATAGGTAATCAGATCACATTTAGCCTGTGAAATGATTATTAAGGATGCTTTTCGACAGCGGGGGGCGGGGTGCCACAGGCTCCACTCCCAGCCAGAGGCGTTCGTTGACACATATGGAGGCTTCCCACCACTCCCTGCTTTCTGGCCTGGTATGAAGGCTTTGTCGCCACACCAGGCTGAAAAAGAAACCTCTTGACGGGCACGGCCCAATCCAGCCCACCTGAACGGGTACCCCGTGGAAGTAGAAAATGCCGCTGAGTGT
The DNA here is from genome assembly GCA_034435975.1 of Chloroflexaceae bacterium. Taxonomy (GTDB): domain Bacteria; phylum Chloroflexota; class Chloroflexia; order Chloroflexales; family Chloroflexaceae; genus CAKZQX01. Next base: position 29,500 of record DAOTWD010000156.1, read on the forward strand.
ATGGGTGCTGACGGATCAAGGTCGCCCGTGATAGGTACCTGTGTTTGCTGCAGATCAATCGGGCGGTGTACCACTGATGCAGGATTACGATACTGCCGATGCTTCCGGTGCCTGTTTCGCAATGATACAGTGCTATAATTACTCTGTGGTGATCAGATCATCACGCATCCAGGGTGATGACAATCAGGCAATGAGTGTGCCTCTTCTGTAACGATGCAGCCAATCATATGCAACGATCAGGGCCCGCTTATTGCGGCCATGGTCATTTCAGCGGGAACGTGGGTGATACGCTGGCACGTTTCCTACGTGGAAGGGGTCGAACCGTGAAAATGAATGAGTCGCCAACGCGGAGCAGTAAACCGCTCCACCTGTTGATCATCGGATCGCTGTTGAGCATGTTTATCTTGCTCGTTGGCCTGGTTATTCTCTTTTCAGAGGGGACGTATATCTGGTCACGAGTAACAATAATCAGTGTCTGTTTTGCGTTCGTTTCCAGTACTCTGGCCGAAAGAACCTTGCATGTCCAGGTCAAACAACAACCCTGGAGTGAACTGGCGGAGGGTACCGGGCTGTCATATGATCCGGGCAATATCTGGCTGGGCTACTCGGAACGGGTAGCCGGCAATTATCGCGGCTATCACCTGTCGTTGTATACCTCCCGGAACATTCGGGGGCATGTGCCCTGTACCCGGATCGAACTGGTGCTGCCCAGACGGATAGCGGCCTTTTTCCGTCTACGTGGGCCATATGATCGGGCGGAAATTGGCTCCGAAGAGGGCTTCAAGCGCATGTTCGGCACCGAGAGCCTCTATCACATCGGTTATGAGCGCTTCTTGATCCGCAGCCAGCCGTTATCGTTGGGTCAGCGGCTGTTTGGCACTGATGGCCGACGTCATGGCCCACTCCGCTATCGTCTACTGCAACTCAAACCAAATACCAGCATTGAACTGGATGGCTATCACCTACATCTGGAGCATTTTGAGCCAGCGACCGACACCGCTTATTTGCAACTCCTCTTTGATCTGCTGGTGGATCTGGCTAATGCACTGGCAGAACCACCAGGTGTTCCCCCGATCAAGGCGGGGCCATAAGCCATCCGGCAAGCCCGGTTCTGGCTATGTATCACGATAGCGTGGTAGCGTGATCACTGTTCGGCCAGGTGTGCCGCTTTGGATAAGGCCGTCAACGATATAACACAAGCCTGTTGTCGTTGTAACACCGGAATCCATGTTTCAGGCTGGACGGGGCGCTACCAGGCGAAAGCCGGGATCCGGTCTGTACAACGAACATAGGATGGCTATGGATATTGATGGGACTGGTCGTGACTCTTTCGGTGGTTACCAGTCCTGCTCTGACTGGAGGACAAACAGGTTACCCGCCTGCTGGCGCCGTGATAACGTCCTGGCACCTGCCGCCACAACAATCTTGCCCGTTCCGTGGTCACCATACCTTTGTAATCATGGTATCATAGTCCTGCTTGTATGGACGTTTATCCTATGGACGGACTATCTGCCTTCTAATACTACAACGAGACCTCCCCTGGGAAGGGAGGTTCTGCAAGGTTTTGCTCCTGCAGAATCACCAGGGAACGTGCGTGGGGGCCACAGGTTCCTGCACCCCGCCGAGCTGCAGTCTCGTGATTAAGGAATCGTTACAGAGGAGCCACCAATCTGATGACAGCATCTGATATTACATCCACTGTTGCGCAGATTGCCGCGACGCTCAATGAAACCACCGATCCGGCGCGTCGCCAGATCGCCCAGGTTGTTGCGTTATGCGGGGTGGAGCAGGCACTGGCCTGGCTTACCGAAGCGCAACAGGCTGAAGCTTCCGGTGGTCTGATGACCTGCGATGGTTCGCGGCGACGGACGCCGGGTGGAACGTTTTTTTACATTGTGCGCGGTCACCTGTTGAAGACTGGCCAGCGCGCACTCGCACGCCAGATCTTTCATTTCCAGGCTGCAAAACGACCGCGTAAAGCAGCACCAGCGACTCCTGCGCCTGCGCTTCCCATCGTTTCATGGTCGAAACGAGGCGAAGTCATTGCAATCGCCCGACAAGAGAGTGGAAAGGCAACGACGGTGAAAGTAACCATTATTGGGAAACCAGGGAAGATTGTCGAACGCCAGAACTTTACGCTCCTGATGCTCAAACATGCTGGCCCACTCCCGCCATTACCAAAAGGCATTCCGGTACCCAACCCTATTCCTGAAACCACCTACATTGTGTATATTGGTGCCAGACAGTGGCGAAAGGTTGCACCTGTGCTGCAGCAAAACGCCAACGATATGTTCATTGTTGAAGGCGTTCAGTTGTATGATGCCGAATATCAGGCAATTACTGTCTTTGCGACCAGTATAACGACGAAAGCCATCCAGCAAGCAGCGCGTCAGTCTAGAACCACTCAGGAAGATCAACCCGCCGCGTCGTGATTTAAATATGTAGCAAAGGGATGCCGCTCTTTATGAATCGATCACAGACCAATCATTTACTGACGAGTGTGGTATCAAAGGTGCCAACACCCGTGTATGTGTATACTATACCGGAGCAGCAAATCATATACACCAACCCGGCGGTCAGCAATCTGGTAGGTTACACACTGGCGGAATTACAGCAGATGGGTACCAGGCTGATCGACACACTGATCCATCCTCAGGATCGATCACGCATTGCTGAACATCATCAACGACTGTTACAGGCGCAGGATGGTGCGGTAATGGAAGTTGAATATCGCCTGCAGCAGCGATCAGGCACCTGGTGCTGGCTCTATAGCCGTGATACGGTGTTTGCCCGTAATAGACAGGGGAACGGTTGCCAGATTGTTGGCCTGGCTCAGGATATAACACGATGGAAAGAGCGCCTGGAATGGTTTGAACATCTCCTGAATACCGTACCCAGTTACATCTATATTTACAACGTTGTTGACCAGTGTAATGTGTATGTCAATAAAGATCTGGAAGATATGTTGGCTATACCCAGGCTGAACTGCACACGTTCAAGGATGGGTTGCTCGCCCACTTGTTACATCCCGATGACTTTGCGCAAGTGGCGTCGATCCAGCAACGTATTGCCAGCGCCGCTGACGGCGAAATAGTGCAGGTTGAATACCGGATGCGAGATAAGTACGAGAATTGGCACTGGTTGCAGGATCGAGTTGTAGTCTTTGCCCGCGATGCCCACGGCCAGATGACCCATTTTATTGGCTCAGTGCAAGATGTAACAGCCAGTAAGCAGGCGGAGGAAGAACGAACAGCCTGGCAACAGCAGGTGATAGAAGCCCAGAAGTCTGCCTTGTATGAACTATCAACGCCGCTGATCCCGATTGCTGACAATATCGTGGTCATGCCACTGATCGGAGCGATTGATAGCACCCGGGTGCAGCAGGTCATAGAAACGCTGCTGGAAGGAGTCAGTAGGTATCAGGCCACGACGGTTATCCTGGATATTACCGGGGTGCACGTGGTCGATACCCAGGTTGCCAATGCCTTTGTCCGAGCAGCCCAGGCCGTCAAGTTGTTGGGGGCGCAGGTGATTTTAACCGGTGTTCAGCCCCAGATTGCCCAGACGCTGGTGCATCTCGGCGTGGATCTTGAGGGGATTATCGCCCGGAGTACGTTGCAAGCCGGTGTTGCGTTTGCGCTTGCCCAGAAACGATTAGGAAGGAGCTACGATGGCTAATCAGGGATGGTGTTTACTACGGCGGCCCACCGGTTATTTTCAAGACGGCGATATTGCCCTGCGCGAATTACCGATGCCCCAGCCAGAAGCAGGGCAGTTGCGTATCCGCACGGTGTATCTTTCGATCGATCCGGCCTATCGTGTCTGGGCGAATGATGTCGTACTCTATTTGCCAGCGTTGCAGATCGGTGAAACATTGCGGGGCAGTATTATCGGAGTGGTTGAAGAGTCATACCACCCTGATTTCGTGCCGGGTGACATTGTGACTGGAGTCCTGCGTATCCAGAAATATCTGTTGTCTGACGGCACCGATATTATGAAGGTACCGCCAGCTCTGCCATTGCGCTCTTACTTTGCACTCTATGGACATATCGGCACCACGGCGTATTTTGGGCTAGAAATCGTCCATCCCAAGGCTGGTGAGACTCTGGTGGTTTCTTCGGCAGCCGGCGGGGTTGGCTCACTTGCCGGGCAGATGGCGAAAATCTATGGCTGTCATGTCGTCGGCATTGCCGGGACTGATGATCGCTGTCACTGGATTGTCGATGAGTTAGGGTTTGATGCAGCGATTAACTATCGTACCCAGAATGTTGATCAAGGGTTGCGAGAGACATGTCCCGATGGAATCGATGTCTACTTCGATAATGTCGGTGGTGCGATCTTAGACAGCGTTTGCTGCCAACTGAATATCGGGGCGCGCATTGCTCTGTGTGGTATGCTGACCGATTATAATAGTGACCGACCGGCAGGAGTGTATAACCTGTTTGAACTGATTCTGAAGCGTGCATCGGCGCATGGGTTTCTAGTAACTGATTATCTACCACGTTATCTTGAAGCGTTTGCACAGATTAAAGCATGGGAAACGGCCAACAAAATCAGATACCGTTTAACAGTATTGGATGGTATTGAACACTTGCCACAGGCGCTGGAGGGGATCTTTACGTCTCGGTATTTAGGCAAGGTTGTCATTCAAGTAGCGCCAGAGCCGTAGGGTTATCATGGTATAATAACCACGAAGAGTAACATCGTCTGCACGAACAACCTGGAGGAGTGCTGTTATGGAGTTAGAACGACTCAATACCCCGGAAGCCCGCGCTGTTCTGTTGTTGATCGGCCTGGGTGGATTTCTGGCATTCGCTTTTATTGCCGGAACGGCTCTGTTCATGTGGTAGGTACTGCCATCCGTGTGCTGCAGGGGCAACCGGGCTGAATCCCGATTGCCCCTTACGCTCAGACGATGGTACCGAAGCTACGCCAGCGCGTCCCCTGCTTCAATCATATTTTCCAGGCGCTTAAAACTCTCAATGCGCGTCCGCGTTTCCTTCTGCTTACGCTGACCATTGTGTGCCAGAGCTGCATTTTCTTCGCGCCCGAGATAGTAGGTCATACTGTGTAGCACCGCTACTGGATCGATGCAGCGCACCCACACTCCTTCTGGTACATGTAGAATAATCGGCGCATAGTTTAAAATAGCGCGTACCCCGGAAGCTACCAGCACGTCCGTCACTTCCTGGGCACGTAATGCCGGTACAGCCACAATTGCCAGGCGAATACGCTTTTCACGCACCACAGTCGGAATATGTTCATCGCTTTGAATAGGAATTCCACCTACTTCGGTGCCAATCTTCTGTGGATCGTTGTCAAACAGGGCCACAATGTAGATACCTTTGCTCCGAAATCCATCATAGCGCGCAATGGCCTGGCCTAGGTGCCCCACTCCCACCATCGCCACTGGCCACTCGTGAGTCAACCCCAGAATTTTCTCAATATGGTTCAATAATTTCTCAACATCATAGCCAATTCCCTGCTTCCCAAATTCGCCAAAATACGAGAGATCCTTGCGAATCTGAGCCGCAGTGACATTAATGCGTTCACCCAGTTCCTGGGACGAGACCGAATGAATGCCCTCTTGCAGGAGATACCGTAAGCTTCTGGCATACAGGGGTAATCGGCGAATGACAACATCAGGCGGTAAAATATCTAGTCGTTCCACAACTGCCTCCTCAGTGTGAATGGACAGGAATGACTGCGGGGCTCAAACGCAGCGCTCCTAACCCGGGCGGATGACACAACCTGTATTTTGTCACACAGGTACGTTATCTTGTGAAGTGTAGCACTAAGGGAGTGAATATGTCAAGCATTTTATGAAAGTACTTGATGTGATTCCTCACGTTTTCTGCCAGTACGGCAGAGTTTCCCGCCCATCCTCACCTGGTGGCTGTGGTCTGGCCGCTAACCAGGCAGTCCGTACTTCCTGCGCATGCCTGAAAATAGCCTGAATCTGTTCCGCGTCATGGTGTTCAAGGTGGTTACGCATTTCGAGCAAAAAACCGATGGTGTCGTTGATCCAGCGGGTGAGGGCCTGGTGATTGGTCAGGCAGATATCGCGGTGCATCGTTGCATCACCAGACGCCAGGCGCGACATATCCCGAAACCCACTGGCCGCCAGTCCTGCCATGTCCTTCCAGGCTGGACTGCGACTGGTTATCTCCACCAGCGCCGTGGCAAGCAAGAATGGCAAATGCGAAATGCCCGCAACATACGCATCATGCTCATCAGCATCAATATAATACGGCCTGGCCCCGATAGTCTCCACCAGTGCGGTGCAGACCGCGAGTGCCGACTGTGGTGTGCCAGAATCAGGCGTGAGACAATAGACAGCTCCGCGGAACAGATCAGCTTCGGCTGCCTGGCCTCCCGACTGCTCTTTACCCGCCATCGGATGGCCACCCACAAAAGGCATGGTCTGGGGGAGCAACTCTCTGGCCCAGGCACAGATCTGCCCTTTGGTGCTGGCCGTATCGGTGACAATCGCTGAGAGTGATGGAAAGGCCGCCAGTTGCGCAAAAATCGCTCGCACCACCTGTGGTGGCGTGGACACGATGATCAATCGGGCCTCCCGGACGGCATCGGCCAGAGTATGTGCTTCCTGGTCAATAGCAAAACAACGGCGAGCCATACTGACCGCGTGCCGATCCTGGTCATATCCAGTGATACACACCGTACCCAGCCGTGATGTCCGGGGATCGGCGGTACGGAGGGCCAGGCCGAGCGATGTGCCAATCAATCCCAGACCAATGATCGAGATGTGGAACATAAAAAAATATCCTTTGTGTCTGGTTCAGGTATCTCCAGCTTCAATCCGCGAGAGCAAGAGAATTTCTACCGTCATCAGGATGAGTGCCAGCAGCAAAAAGCTCACCCAGGTTAACACCCGCAGTCCAGCCAGTGTCGTGGCCAATGCAAAGAGCAGGCCACATTCATACGCCTGGCGGCGGGCACGGCGGGTGTCCATTTGACGGGCGCGCTGCTTGAACATCCGTTGCCCCAGCGCATAGCTAAACGGCAACACCAGCGCCGAGGCACTCCAGAACAGGGTGGTAATGAACAGGAGATACACCGGCAGATCCGGCAACGCAAATAGCCAGCCTGTTGGTGGTGGCACGAAGGCAATAATGTAAACCAACAGCACCGTGCTGGTCACGCCCTCAAACGCGAGGCGTGGCAGGCGCATCCGAGTCTGAACAGGTACAAACGTCAACAACCCGGCAGTCAGCATCAGCACGTAAAAAAAAATCCGTTGCGGAGCCAGTGGATAGAATTCAGCACGGAGATCGGCCAGGAACAACAGGAGGAACGTTCCCGTCCAGCACAATGCGGCCATTAATGCCAGCAATACCCATGGCCGCTCCAGCAACGCGAAACGGGAAGACCGGTCAATGCCAATCCGCAATTTCTGCCGCACACGATCCCTGGAGGTGGTGTTGTTCATCATACGCCTTCAGCATTGCCATTCCATGCGTGCTGCACGTTGCCGCAAGAGGTGATCGGCCAGCACCAGCGCCAGCATCGCCTCGGCGACCGGTACCAGGCGTGGTAAGACGGTTGGGTCGTGTCGCCCATGAATTTCAATCGAGGCCGGATTGCCGGCCCGATCAACAGTTTGCTGTGGCTGAGCGATTGATGCGGGTGGCCTGGCTGCCAGACGGATGATAATCTCCTCGCCGGTACTGATGCCGCCGAGTATCCCACCGTGATGATTGCTGGCAGTACCAATGCTGCCGTCAGCACGGCGTACAAAGGGATCATTATGCTCTGAACCGCGCCGTAGCGCTACAGCAAAGCCCTCACCGAACTCAACACCTTTGATCGCCGGAATGCTAAACATAGCCTTGCCAATATCCGCCTGTAGCTTGTCAAAGACTGGTTCACCTAACCCCGGCGGTACACCCCGTGCGCGTACTTCGACAATACCGCCCAGTGAGTCACGTGATCGCCGGGCCGCCTCGACACGCTCCACCATCCGGGCTGCAACGGTCGCATCGGGGCACCGCATGATGTTGCGTTCAATCTCCTCCTCGTCAATAACCTGCGCCCGCAGATCGCCCAGAGCCAGCGTATAAGCCACAATACTCACGCCAACCGTGGCCAGTAACCGCCGGGCGATTGCCCCGCCCGCTACCCGGCCAATCGTCTCACGGGCGCTGCTCCGTCCACCACCACGCCAGTCACGCACGCCATATTTTTGATCCCAGGTATAGTCGGCATGACCAGGGCGATAGAGATCCTTAATCGCCTCGTAGTGTCCTGGTTTCGCATCAGTATTGAACACCAGCATGCTGATCGGTGCCCCGGTGGTCTGACCCTCAAACACTCCAGACAGGATCTGCACCAGATCTGACTCCTGACGAGCCGACGTGACGCGACTCTGTCCAACACGCCGCCGATTCAGGTCATGCTGAATATCCTCAACACGGAGCGCCAGGCCCGACGGGCAGCCATCAACCGTGCATCCCACGGCCGGGCCATGCGACTCGCCCCAGGTGGTCAGGCGAAAGGTGTGACCAAAGCTATTTCCCGGCATATCTTTCCAGGTACAACCAGCAGTTGATTGCACCGTTGTCACCTGTTGGTGCCCACTGGCTGGCTATGTTCCTGTCCCTTTCTCGTCTTATCGCAAATGATGCTTCTATGGTAAGCGATTCTAACGTAAAGCGCAAAGCGTGTAAAGTGAAACAGGTGAGTCTGGAGGCTAAGGCATTGACCCCCTGACGCGAAGATATTTTATCCCTCTCGTCAATGTGCGATAAAGGTTATTTCGATTGATCAGCGGTACCCGTTCTGAGGAACGTTGGCCTGCAGGGGTTGCGGGGGCCAGAATTTCCCCACTCCCCCATCGGAACGAGGACAAACGTCACAGCAGTAGTGAGTCTCCGATTGCGTTCATCGCGTCCGAAAGAGATAAAGCGTAACACGATAAAACAAATCGGAATAACCTTTTATTTACTGTTGCTGGCCGACATGCCTTTTCGGGGATGGTTTTCGCCTCATAACTGGTAATATAGGTCATGGTTCGTTCCTCTTCGTGTTGACGCACATAGTGCACAAAGGCTTGCCGTTCCGGGGGGGGGCAAGCGGAGTAACCAGTCCATCAGGCGAAAGGCCTGCCACAGCGTGTTGCGGTCGAAGGGACGATCATACAGACTGGCAAACAAGCGGCGTTTGTATGCTAACCGTTGTGCAGGATCGTGGCGAGTCTGCAGCGCGTACAGATGTGCCGCTACCACCACTGCCAGCGGGTTATCGCTCATTTCCAGGATTGCCAGGTCGGCCTGATAATCCAGCAGTTTGATCATCGGAAAGTCAAGACGCAGGCGGCACCCACCGATGGCGTCCTCAAAATGATCGGGACGCCAGTGCGCCTGGTCATCGCCATACACCACCATGGTAAAGACCGGAATGTCAGGATTGGCCCCGCGAATGAGGATATGGTAGTGCACGACAGTGCGCTCATAAGCGCGCCGATACTGGCCTTGCACCTCGACGTGAATGAGGATGAAGAACGCTTCAGATCCACGCCAGGCCTTGATCAGCTTGTCCACGCGGCGCTCGCCCTCCCTGGTCTCCTCAGGAGGCAGGAGTTGCTGAAATTCTTTGTCGAGCATTTCAACGCCGCGTTTCCAATCAATGGTAGAGTGCAAATTGGGCAGAAAGAAGGCCAGAAAAGGGTCGATATACTGATCCAGGACTTCTTTCCACGGCCCATCAAACGTGTCACGGGTAGACATAGCGCTCCCTCCGACGCAACAGTGTGGTTTAGCCAGGGATAGTATAGCACATGGTTGCAGCCTTGTGGTGCGGTGCGCACGGGTTACGCTGGATTCCTGGTCGCCTCGCGCTGTTTTGCATTTTACGCTTCGGATCGTCTCGTCTGGTGGCTTGTTTCATTGAACACGAGTTATGGGGTGGACTGATCAGTCGGTCTTTTCGCCTTCGGCAGAGTGGTTCTTCCGCGGTCGTGTAACACAAACATCTTTTCCGCCTGCAGCAGCGTGGAAAGATGAGTTGATCATACGATCGTGTACCTCGTGTTATTGATAAATGGCATTACTTCGTATTGCTTTTTAACAGTGATTGTGTTATACTCCTGTACAGGAACTTCAAAAAAAGTTGTGCAGATGTTCCTGACATTCGTTACTGTGTACCAGTAGCCATCACTACTTGAATTATTGTTCAAACTTACATCCAGGAGTACGCTATATGTTCCTTTCACCACCCGAATCGTACCCGCCGCTGGCCTGGCTCCAATCAACTAACACCGGAAATTCGGAGCATAGCGAACAGGAAAAGGTTGCTATTTTACGAGAAAGAAAGACAAATGAAGTTTCGGCGCAAGGCTGCAAGTGAACACAAGCGCAAGCTGGATAAATTTCGTCAATGTTTTCATATCGTTATTAGTGATGGCTATTATCCATATGAACGCTAGCATCGACTATATAACGCCTGTCAGAAACTCCAACTGAATTGGACAGAAGCGCGCCAGTATGTCCAGGCCGATGCCCTGGCATTTCTGCAACAGGTGGTAGAGCGTATTCTGGCGACAGGCCGGTTTACCAGCACCGAACTCGATGAACTACAACGTCTACCGCGCCGTCTCGCGTTGGCGGATGAGCAGGTCGCACCACTGCTCAACCAGGTTTATGACCAGATTGAACGCAAGCTCGAAAAGCGCATTATCGAGCTTGCAGCCTATGTCCGCGACGCAGCAGTGATCGCCACACTCAAACACGATATTGCCTGCTCCGGTCTACCAGATAATCGAGCCGAACACCTGGTAGCCATGATCGAGCGTCAGCATCGGCTGGCAATCCTGCTGGCTGGCAACCTGCCTGTGGTGACGGCCACAGTTCCACTATGGACAAACGTTGAAGTGTGTCATATGGACATCCCGGTACAGGCCTTGCTCAGTACTGAAGGGAAGCTGGTCAGTGGACGACTGATTATCACCAACCAGCGCGTGTTGATCCTCGCGCCCCAGGTTGGCTTGACGGTAGCATAGCCGCAGATCCAGGCGCTGGAGTCGCTCAATAAATCATTGGTACTGGTGGCAAGTGGGCAAAACGCGATGATTTTCTGCGATGATCCGTTGTATGTCGCCACTCTGCTAGCCGAGGCGCGCAAGTCCTATGCACTCACGCCAACAACGTCGCTTTCAACGCCAGGTCAATAGTGTGCTGCAGCGTCGGGCTACCTGCGCAAAGCCCGCCCGTAAATGGGCGGGGCAGTGAGTCGGTTTTTTTAATGCAAAGGCGCAGAGGCTTAAATAGAAAAGAGAAAACAGCGAATAGCAAATAGAAAAGCGAGAAAGAACAACCTGCTCTTTCTCGCTTTTTCAGTGTGGGGCAGAACACGCTGAAGCTCAGGTGTTTTAGCCCTGGGAGCAGTCACAATACATCTTCTTGATTGGTAGGCGCAATCAGGCGCACCTGGCTGACTGAGGAATCGATCGTTAACACCCCATAATCGGGGAACTCTACCTTCAATACTTCCGTGTTCTCCTCAATGCGGCTTTCCTGAACATCACCATAACCATAAGGCAAGCAAAAGATCTGGTCGCCCGCCTTAAAGCGCGGCTCGACCGGGAAGCGCATGCGATCCGACGCCCGGTGTGCTGGTGCACCAGGAACGGGTTGCGACCGAGATTCGTGTTGCTGACGCATGCGCCGCATACGTGCAATCATGGCGCTGGCATCCGGCGTCACCTCAGTGGGCGGTTCGAGTGCCGGGGCCGGCGCTTGCGGCGCAGGCACTGTTGCACGCGGGTCACTGTTGCGGCCTTTGCTCCGTGCTACTCGCTTTTTGCTACCCATATTGCTCCCCGATTGTGCTGCCCGCGCTTGCAGACGATGGTCGTCAACTGATGACGACCGGGGTTCAGATGCGGGTGGGACAGATCGCCCGGTGACTGCTGATACTCTAGGAGAGGTCGGTTGTATGGATGCCAGTTCATCGTAGGCTGGCAACTCGTCTGACGCATCATCAAGTGGCTCCGGCCAGGCGGCGAGCGGTGAATACGTGCCTGGCTCGGCCTCGGCTGCCCAGGTTTCGGCCCCTATTGCGGGTACAGGTATGGTTGATTTTGCTGGTGCCAATGCCTCTGGTAATACCATCTCACCCCCAAGGAGTGTCAGCATCCAATCCATATCGACTCGTGCCAGCGGCTCCCACAACACATCATTGCGGCTATCGAGGGCAACATCATAGGCCAGCGGCAGTATCGTTTCGAGTTGCTCATACAGCCAGGCAGCAAGACCATTTCCGCCTGGCTGGGTATCAATAAAATAGATCCGCCGCAGTTCGGGATCATAAGCCGGTACCAGATCCAGCGTATCGCACAACACGCGCAGTGGTAATGCAGCTACCAGCGACCATCCCACCAGTTGCCCTTCGGTTTTCAGGTTGACCGGCACATCAATCCAGAGCGCCGGTGCGGCCCAGTGAATGCCAGACGGTGTTGACAGCACCCATTCGGCCGGTGCCTTGTTTGCCTGGACTTCGCGGTACCCGTAGATCTCCTCTTCGATCAGCACTCGCCCCCAGCCGAGTATACGATTGTATACCATGCGTTGCTTCCGCTCATCACGCACCGTAACCGTACAACGTCGCAAGGGAAATGTGCGACGTGAGTCGGACTCCGGTTTTAGCACCAGCACTCCGTTCTCCTCATCACGGCTGGCAACACGGTAACCACCGGATAGAGGAGGCAACGCCGCATCAGAAAAGCCCCAGCGATCGAATGCCGATGGGTCGAACACATCAATCTGCTGACTCTGCTCGTTCTGGATATAGGTGATTGGGATGCCTGCAGCACGCATACCAAAGCCAGTGTAGGGATCATAAGAACCGACCAGCGGTTGCCATACGGTCTCACCGCCGGGCAGACACACCAGTTGCTGCTGACGTTCCAGGCGGGCCACCAGTTCTGTCGCCTGCCAGGATAGCACCTCGGTCGCCGTTAAGGGCAGCTCGCTGGCGGCACACAGTAGATGCTGGGCGGCAACATAGGCATTGGCAGCGGGCAGTGCCCAGATGGAGGGTGGATCATTGAGCAAGGGGGATGCTCCGCCTGCAGGCCCGGTCAGGCGTGCCAGGGTACGTTCAGCGGGCGAGTTGCCCAGAATCAGCAGCGTCAGCAGCGCATGACTGACCAGTGCCTGGCGGACGATGGCATGCGCACCAGGATAGCCGGCAAAAATCTGCACCTGTGCCGGACGAGGTGTTGTGCCAAGTGTGATGTAATCGGGTTCGGGGCCAAGCAAGCGGGACAGGAGCGGTATTTCAAGCGGGGTGGCGCAAATATGCACGCGATACTGTTCACGCTGGTAGGCTTGAGCCAGCGCCACCGTTTCGCGCAGACGTTCTGCACCGGCATACCAGATGGCGAAGCTTGTCGCCGGATGAGGCACATCATCAACGGTGATAATCCGCCACGGCTGACCGCTGATCTCAGCCAGCACTGCATCCGCACCGATAGCCTCGGCCAGGGTTGCTGCCAGAAAGAGGGGCGCGGTAGGGTTCACCAGACGCCCGCTGCGCAGCAGCAACCCTGCCAGGTGCCCTATAGCCACACCCCGATAATGATCAACATCCATCAAGACGATCAGGCGCAAGTTTGACCAGAATGGTTGCCAGGCACGATCATGGCAGCGCAGCAGGCGCTGGTGTAAGGCATCCGGGGGAACGAGTAAGACACGGGCAGACACGGCCTGACGTGCGCGTTTGTCTGTGCTGATCGATGCGACTGACAGGGGGATCTTGATTGCGGCATTTAACTGCTCGAGTTCGGCCTGATACTGACCAGCAGAGGCATTATTGGGGACGAGCAACAACACACGAGTGTGCAACTCGCCTCGCAGCATCTCGTGTAGCAGCAGATACAGCGTTTGCCGCGCTGCCATATCGCCACCGACCAGCGCAAATGGTTCGCCTCGGCGTAAGGACGAGAAGGCCAGTGACTGGTGTGGGCGAAACGGTTCGCCTGTCAGCGCCACCCAGGCATGCTCCAATTCCGGACTGATCGGCAGGTGGCTGATCCGTCCACCAGTACGCGCTTCAAGTGTGTGTAAGCTGAGCAACGGACTCTGTCCCGCCCGCGCCCGCTGACGGGCCATGATTTGTACGACTTCAATCGGAGAACGAACGGCCATGGGCATTCAACATCCATCTACGCATCTGTTGCCACCAGTTAGCGCCAGCCAGTACCGGGCCAGAATGGAACAGGTACAACTCTCGTCTTATCGTAATCATGTCTTATTGTAGCACAGACAGGGATAATCTCGATCACTATTGTTGCCTGGAACCATATGACGCAGAGCCTGTGTGAAGAAAAGGTGGGGTTCAACCCTCCAGTTCGCCCTGTTTCTGCCCCCCTGCTGCACGGCGAGCAAGGAAGGAAGATCGTGAAGTATTTGCCACTCACGATCTTCTCCTTTTCCGACAATATCTTATGCGAAAGCGCAGATAGGCGTATAATGATAGAGCAAGCCTGTACCCATGGTCGGTTCGCCTTTGCGTCTACGTTAGGGCGGCAGATTTGTGGTGATACGCTTCGTTGTAGAAAGAGACACATTGTCGGCAATGGCTATATACAGGCGGGTATATGGTATGATCGATAGTTGTGTTGCCACGGTATGTGGTTATCGTCTGCACTATCTGGCCGCAGGCAATGGCCCGCCGGTGATACTTTTGCACGGATTTGTCGGCTCAGCAGAGGAGTGGCGACCAATGCTGGTCGCATTGGCTGGTCAGGGCTACCGCGCCATTGCCGTCGATGCGCCAGGCTTTGGCCGCTCGGATAAGCCGGGCGATGCGCCTTACTCGCTGTCACTGTATGCCGATCTGTATGCCGGGCTGCTCGACACCCTCGATCTGGGGTCGGCCGCGTTTATTGCCCACTCGATGGGCGGCAAATTTGCACTGGCAACTGCCATTTTGCATCCGACACGAGTGACGCGGCTGGTACTGGCCGACACGGATGGCTTTGCACCCGCTTCGCCGCTGACAAAGGCGGGTGACTGGCCTGTGCTTGGCCCGGCATTCTTGTGGGTCTCAGCGCAGACAATGGTCGTGCGGGCGTTTCTCAGGGCAGCTTTTGCCCACCCGGACGTTTTCGTCACACCGGAGTTGATCGAGCGCAGCCGCAATGCCCTGAGCGGGCCGGATAATCGCCGGGCGCTCCGGGCGCTTTGTCGGCATTACGACGCCATTGATTTACAGCGCTCCGGTTTACGCGCCCGTCTGAGCGAAATCCGTTGCCCAACGCTGATTGTCTGGGGAACCGAGGATCGGGTGGTTCCCCCCGCCTATAGCGCAGTCGTTCAGCACGAGATCGCTGGCTCGCAACTGGTACTGCTACCCGATTGCGGCCATTTTCCGCATATCGAAGCTGCAGACGAATTTCAGAGGATAGTGATCGCCTTTCTGGCAGACAGGGCGCTGGACGGTTGAACGTTGGGACGTTGGAGGTTACGCTCTATGCGAACCTGCCACACCCATCCTCACGCACGTTCTCAGAGATGGTCTGAACAGAGATATAGCGTGCAGTTGCTAGGCTGCCGCTGTGGCGGAAGGTTGTCAGGTTCTTGGTAAGGGCGCAACAGCGGCAGACAGCAACTGGTAGACAGAACGGAACACCTCGCTGCTGCGCCCCCCTACTTACACCGTCACGGATTGTTTCTCACCGTGTGTGCGCGGTGAGGGAGCGCGGTGGGGGGGGGCTTCCATTGTCCCCTCAGCAGACGCTTCCAGCTTCGCCACTGCCTCATGGGGCATAACGCGCTGGAAGAGCGGGCGATATGTCTCCCAGCGTGACAGCACCTCAACCGCTCGTGGGCTACCGGTCAGTTCTGCATGGCGTTGCAGCAGCGGCAACAATTGGGCCTCATCCTGCACACCTATGGGATCGATACGCACCAGTTGCGGATTGTAGCGCAGTGCCAGCATGTGCGCCTCATCCAGCACATAGGCCACACCACCGGTCATGCCAGCCCCGAAGTTGCGTCCAGTTTGCCCCAGAATGACCACTGTACCGCCAGTCATATACTCGCAGCCGTGATCACCGACCCCCTCGACCACCGCAGTCGCACCGCTATTACGAACGGCAAAGCGTTCACCGACCTGACCAGCCGCATACAACTCACCGCCTGTGGCCCCATAGAGCAGTGTATTACCCGCAATCACATTTTCCTGCCAGCTAAAGCGGGCCTGCTCGGATGGCCGTATCACAATGACGCCACCGGCCATACCTTTACCAACATAGTCGTTGGCCTCACCAATGAGCAGCAAATGCATACCGGGTGTGTTGAATGCTCCGAAGCTCTGCCCGGCTGTGCCACGCAATGTCACCTGTACGGTATAAGGTGGCAGGCCTTTATCCCCGTACATCTGACCGATCACCCCGGCGAGACGCGCTCCAAATGTGCGGTCGCGATTACTGATCGTATAGCTCACCGTAACTGAACTATGCCCGGAAAGCGCATTGCGTGCATCGTGTAGGAGGCGATCGTTCAAAGTCTCACCGGGAGGCAGCGGGTTGCGCTGACCGTTATGCCGAATCTCCTGGGTATGCACGCTGGCAGCCGCGCCGAGGATCGGCGTCAGATCCAGCGTATCCACATTGGGTATTCCCGTCCTGCGCTGACGTAGCAGATCAGTACGGCCAATGGCTTCTTCCAGCGAACGCAGACCAAGTTCAGCCAGCACCTCGCGGATTTCCTGTGCCATGTAGCGGAAGAAGGCCATAACCATTTCTGGCTTACCAGGGAACCTGGCTCGCAAATCCTCACGCTGAGTGGCAATACCGACCGGACAATTGTTGGAGTGACAGGTACGGGCCATTACACAACCCTCCGCAATCAACGCCGAGGTACCGAAAGAGTACTCGTCTGCGCCGAGGAGGGCGGCTAACACGACATCCCGACCAGTTTTGAAGCCACCGTCGGCACGTACCCGCACCCGTCCACGCAGACCATTAAGCAACAGCGTCTGTTGTGTTTCCGCCAACCCCAGTTCCCACGAAATACCGGCGTTCTTGATGCTGCTCAGTGCCGAAGCACCCGTCCCCCCCGAATGACCACTGATTAAGATCCCATCGGCATATCCCTTGGCCACACCGGCCGCAATCGTGCCAACGCCGGCGGTTGCTACAAGCTTGACAGAAACGCGGGCATTGGGATTAACCTGCTTGAGGTCATAAATCAATTGTGCTAGATCCTCAATACTATAAATGTCGTGATGGGGCGGCGGGCTGATCAGCGAGACACCAGGAGTGGTATGCCGGATACGGGCAATCTCAGCGCTCACTTTATGGCCTGGTAATTGCCCCCCTTCACCAGGTTTGCTCCCCTGAGCCATCTTGATCTGCAGCTCATCGGCACTGGCAAGATAGGCTGGTGTTACTCCAAACCGCCCCGAAGCAACCTGCTTGATACGGCTGTTGCGCTCATCAGTAAAGCGTTCAGGGGCCTCACCACCTTCACCGCTGTTGCTCATGCCGCCCAGGCGATTCATGGCAATAGCCAGGGTCTCGTGCGCCTCGCTGCTGGTGCTGCCGTGGCTCATTGCTGCTGTGCTGAAGCGTTGCACGATTGTTTCGATTGGCTCCACTTCGTCCAGAGGCACGGGAGGGCCTGCGGGTACAAATTCGAGCAAGTGGCGCGGCTCAACCGGTGGACGATTGTTCACCATGTCGGCATAGGCACGATAGTTTTTGTAACCATTCAAGGCCAGATGTGAGTCACCGTTGAGGGCATCCTCACTGTACACCGCCTTGTGGAGCGCATGCACAACCAGTGGGTTAAAGTCGTGATACTCACCACCCTTTTTGAACTTATAGAAACCAGGGTGCGGCAGTTTGAGCGGCTCAGGGCCAAAAGCTCGCTGATGACGCATCAGGGCATCGTGGGCCAGTTTGTCATAGCTGATCCCCCCAATGCGCGATGGTGTATTGGTAAAACAGGTATCAATCAACTCTTGAGCCAGACCAATCGCCTCAAAGATCTGTGCTCCGCAGTAGCTATCGACAGGAGAAATTCCCATCTTTGACATAATCTTGAGCAGACCTTTGTCCAGAGCCTTGATGAAATTCTGTTGAGCTTCTTGCAACTGGGCTTCTAGCGTGGCGGTGGCTGCTGCATCTGCCAGCACACTATCTTGCCGAGCATGCAACTCTGTCAGTTTGAGGGCCTGCACACTGTGCAGCGCCAGATAGGGATTAACTGCTTCGGCACCATACCCTACCAGACAGGCCAGGTGATGTACCTCGCGTGGCTCACCGCTCTCTACCACCAGGCTTAGATAGGTGCGCAGTCCCGTGCGAATAAGATGGTGATGCACCGCGCCGAGCGCCAGGAGCGAGGGAATAGCTGCACACTCGGCATTGACCCCTCGATCACTGATAATCAAGATCGGTACGCCATTGCGGGCTGCCTGTTCTGCTTCGTGGCACAACTGCCGGATGGCTGTTCGTAGCCCCTGGGCTGCCTGTTGAGGGTCAGACAGCATGGCACTGGTAACCGGGAACAGTGCATAAATCGTTGTGGTACGCAACAACGGATCGGGATTGGCCCGAATTGCCGCCAGTTGTGCGTCAGTCAAAACCGGTGTTTGGAGATATAAGAGATGTGCGTGTTCCGGTGTTTCCTGCAATATGTCCAGGCGTCGTCCCAGCCCAATACCCAACGACATAACCAGCTCTTCGCGGAGCGGGTCAATCGGTGGGTTGGTCACTTCAGCAAAGCGTTGCTTAAAGAACTGGAACAGCGGTCGCCCCAACTCAAGCTGGGACAGCACGGCTACAGGCGTATCATCGCCCATCGAACCGACAGGCTCCTGTCCACTGCGCAGCATTGGTTTCAGGATCACGTTGAGTTCTTCGCTGGTATAGCCGAAGGCCATTTGTTGTACCTCGAGTTCTCTCGCATCCTCCTCAGATACGGCCAGCGGTGATGGGAGAGCATCGAACCGGCTCATCAGCGCATTGAGCGAGCGATGATGCTGGGCAACCCAGTGTTCATAGGGCTGGCGTCCCGCCAACATATCCTTGATTTCTTCATTGGTGTAGAAGTGACCGGCGACCGTGTCCACAGCAATCATTTGCCCAGGCCCTAGCTTGCCTTTATGGACGATCGTACGCTCATCAATCGGAAACG
Source organism: Chloroflexaceae bacterium (assembly GCA_034435975.1). Taxonomy (GTDB): domain Bacteria; phylum Chloroflexota; class Chloroflexia; order Chloroflexales; family Chloroflexaceae; genus CAKZQX01. The sequence goes on from DAOTWD010000156.1 coordinate 48,666, forward strand.
CACCCACTTCACTGCCACTGACGACCAGGCCATCCTCGGTCACGAGATACCGCGCCGGGCGTAACCCGTTACGATCCAGGGCAGTACCGACAATCTGCCCATCACAGAACGTCAGGGCCGCCGGGCCATCCCATGGCTCCATCAGGCAGGCATGATATTGGTAGAACGCACGCAAGGACTGCGGGAGGTCACAGATTTTTTCCCAGGCTTCAGGCACCATCATGCTCATTGCGTGGCGAATATCGCGTCCCCCCAATACCAGGAGTTCCAGCGTATTATCGAGTTGAGCCGAGTCACTGCTGTCAATATCAATAATATTGCGGATCGGCTGGAGGACGTAGCCGCCATTGGGTGCAGGTGCCGGGAAGTGCATAGTGCCTTCACGTGCCCGCATCCAGTTCACGTTGCCTTGAAGCGTGTTGATCTCGCCGTTATGCGAGAGCATGCGAAATGGTTGGGCGCGATCCCAGGTTGGAAACGTGTTGGTCGAATAGCGTTGATGATAGACCGCCAGAGCCGTGATATAGGTCGAGTCACGCAGATCAGGATAAAAATCAGCCAAGTTTGAGCCAAGCAATAGGCCCTTGTAGACAATGCTCCGTGCGGAGAGTGACGCGATATAGGTTTCCAGTTTCCGGGCTTTGAACGTTGCCTCCATATCTTTGCGGGCCAGATACAAGGTGCGTTCATACGCCAGATCATCCATCTGGCCGTTCCGCGCGATCAAGACCTGGCGCAAGCACGGTTTCGCCAGCAGTGCGCGTTGCCCCAGCGCACGCTCATCAGTTGGCACATCACGCCAGCCAACCACCGTTAACCCGCGTGCCATCAGCGTCTGGGTAATAATCTGGCAACTGGCGGCGGCCGCGGTGGTATCCTGTGGCAGAAACAGCATTCCCACGGCGAGATCGCCGAGATTCATCGTTCTGCCCTGACGCTCCAGTTCGCGCATCAGGAGGTTACGTGGAATCTGGGTCAAAACACCAGCACCATCACCAGTTTTTGTATCGTCTGCGACAGCTCCGCGATGTTCCAGATTACTCAAGGCGGTGAGTGCCATTAACAAAATGGCGTGGCTCGGCTGACCATTGATTCGGGCCACAAAACCGATACCACAGCCATCATGTTCAAACTGCGGGTCGTACAATGAGCGCTGTGGGTCGTACCATGTACGCTGAAGAATACCATCAGTGGAAACTTGCATAACTTACACCTTACCCAATTCAAGGTTCAGCTTTCCTGACCGGCGATGCCTCGAAGTACCAACGTTCAAGATAAAAAAAGAACAGAAAAACACATTCCTTTTGTTACACATTATTAACCACAATAACGACAAATCTTCGTATCCTGAGTTTGTGCATAAAATACAAAAGCTCACCCAGGTCTCTCAGATCACTGAGTCCAGGCGAGCTTCGTTGGCGCATATATTTTCGATCGATACTGTATTTTAGTTATAGACAGGAATACTTGTTACGTCTTTGGAACGAGCATTCCTCTATCTAGTGTACCAGCGAATGAATGATGGTAGAAGATAGCCGTGTGGATATCGACTTCCACTGGCACTGGCCTCACAGGAGCCAATATACGGTACAATAACAATACTATCAAGCCAGGATCTGGGGATATAACATAGCCCGGCGATTCCCTCGCCTTGTTGAGGGTACTTCGAGCTGTACTACACGTCGGCTGAGTAACTGAAAAATTGTTAATTAGGGAAACTATACTATAATAGGTTGCTTTTGTCAAATATCTATTTGGATAGATCTTACAAATAGAGGGCACATTGTATGGGTTTGCCACGCATTGCCTATTGTTCACCGGTCAACCCGGCCGCATCTGGTATCTCCGATTATAGTGAGGAATTATTGCCCTATCTGGGCCAGTATGCGGATGTAACACTCTATCTTGCTGATGGCCTGCGACCAGATAATCCCGATCTACGACGTTGCTTAGAGATACGTCCCTTGTGCCGCCTGGAACGGGATCACCGTCGTCAGCCCTATACAGGTATTGTGTATCATATAGGCAATAGCCCGGTGCATGCCGACATCTGGCGCATGGCCCAACGTCTCCCCGGTGTGGTGGTATTGCACGATTTTGTGTTACATCACTTTATGCTCTGGTATGCCGCAAATGTGCAACGAGACGTGCAAGGGTATGTGCGTGATATGCAGCAACGGTATGGTACAGAAGGAGCGCATGTGGCGCAGTTGATGATACGCAGTCAGTTCACCGATGCTGCATTTCGCTTTCCCTGTTGTGAGCCGGTGCTGGCTGCCGCCAGGGGGCTGGTGGCCCATAGCCAGTATGTACAGGCCCGGGTGCAGGCATTGCGCCCGGCGTTGCCCTGTGTCGTGGTGCCGATGGGTGTGCCGTTACCACCGCTGATCGATCGTACCGAGGCGCGGGCCCGCCTGAGATTACCCCTGGATGCGCTGATACTGGCAAGTTTTGGACATATCAATGCCTACAAACGGTTAGAGTCCGTGTTCCGAGCGGTGCTGGAGTTACGCCGTGAATGGCCGGATCTGCGCTACGTCCTGGTCGGCAGCCAGTCGCCGCACTATGATGTGACGAGCCTCGTTCGACGTATGGGCCTGGAGGATACGGTGGTGATCACGGGCTATGTGCCGCGCCGTGTGTTTGACGATTATGTGGCGGCAACGGATATATGTTTGAACCTGCGGTATCCTACTGGCGGTGAAACCAGTGCCAGTCTCCTGCGTCTGTTAGGTGCCGGGCGGCCTACGCTGGTGAGTGCTACCGGTGCCTTTGCCGAATTACCACCGGATGTGGCAGCACCGGTAGATCCGAACGATAGCGAAGGTGATCTTATTCTAGCCTATTGTCGGTTCCTGGCATGTCGTCCCGATGTTGCAGCAGCATTGGGGGCACAGGCACGCGCCTATGTTGCCCATGAGCATCGCCTGGATCGTGCCGCACAGGGATATGCGCGCTTCCTGGCGCGTCTGTATAACTGGCAGACGGTTCAACGCTGGCGACCTGCACCACTCTGGCGCGTGCCTGGGATCGAGGAGATGAACCGGACTGCCTGTACCCAATCGTCATCCGTTGCTCCCGCAGGTATGTCCGGGCTACCTTCAGACCCGGCTGTCGCTGTGCTCATGATATCCGCTTGCCAGGCACTGGTCGAACTGGGAATAACCGAACACGACGAGATCGTGCTGCGGGCAGTGGCGGCACGTCTCGCTGAACTGTAACTGCTGGTACTGAGGTGCAACGGCGAAGAGCCGAAAGGATATGATCATAGATCTGCAAACATTGTTACAACAGGAATATCCCGGGCTGTTACGCTTTGCTGGTACACGTGGATTTGTGCTGAATGTGGAAACCAGTTTCTGGGCATTGTGGCGGGAGATTGAATCTCTGGTCGGGCCACAGTTGACCGGGGTGCTGATGCACCGTGCGGGTACACAGGCTGGTATGGCTTTTGCCCATGCTTTTTTGAGCCAGATCAATCCAGCGCAATCAATGCTCCAGCCTGATGCAGCAGATCAGTCAATAGCCCTGGACACTATGCGGTCTGATCAGCCAGCCGGTAAACACCAGCTCCGGCAGTTTCTGGCCGTCGCGTTACGTGATTGTATTGCGATGTATCAGGTGACAGGCGCCGGTCGGTTCGAGATAGACAGTATCACCTGGGCGGCCCTTGATGATCGCCAACAGATGATTACCGGCATCCGTATTCGGGCCTGGGACACCCTTGAAGTCTGGATGGTGCGTCAACACAGCCTGCCGGTGAGCAGGCCAGTCTGTGTGTATACCAGTGGCGTTTTGTGTGGTCTGGTGAAAACCATTGTCGGGCATCATGACGTTATCTGTGTGGAGCGAGCCTGTCAGTCGCAGGGAGCCGAGGCGTGTCTGTTTGAGGTGATGCCGGTGACACAGGTGTATGCTGGCACGAGTGACCAGGCGGTTGATCCGGTGCTATGCCTACCAGATGCGACCATGGTTGCGACCGAGCAACATGTCCTGGAAACACGCCTTAAGGAGCAGACAGCGGTGTTACTCCAGGCCAACAAGTTGTTACAATCGCAGATCATCGAGCGGCAGCGCGTGGAAGAGGTCTTACAAGAGACGCAACGCATTCTCTCGACCTTGATGAGTAATCTGCCCGGTATGGCCTATCGCTGTCGCAACCAGGACGATTGGATGATGGAGTTTGTCAGTGAGGGATGTCTGGATCTGACCGGCTATCAGCCCGCTGACCTGCTGTACAATACGGTTGTGAGCTATGCCAGCCTGATCCACCCTGATGACCGTGCGGATGTCTTCAAGACCATTCAAGAAGCGCTCGATGCCCAACGTCCGTTCCGGTGTACCTATCGGATTATCACTGCAACAGGTGCGGAGAAGTGGGTCTGGGAGCAGGGGCGTGGGGTTGTATCACCCACGGGCACGTGGATGATCGAAGGCTTTATTATTGATAACACTGAACGCATGCGGGCCTATCATTCGCTCGAACAGCGTGTGACTGAACGGACACAGGAGCTTGGGCGCCGACGTGAGGTGGCCGAAGGTCTGCGCGGTATTCTGACCGTCCTCAATTCAAATCGCTCCCTGGAAGAGATTCTGACCTATATCGTGGCACAAGCCTGTCGGTTATTGGGCACGAACGCGGGGGCGATTTATCGACTCGAGGGGGACATGCTCACGATCCAGGCGTATCAGGGCTTGCCTGCTGTCTATGCTGATGTCAAACTCCCTTTTGATTGGGGTGCCACTGGTAAAGCTGTAGCGCAGCGTCAACCGGTCGCGATCTCCGATACGCAGAAATTTCTGACCACGTTGGATAGCTCCGTGATCGCGCCCCACCATCGTCCACTGATGGTACAGGTGATGCAGCAGTTTCAGTCCCTCCTGGCCGTACCACTGGTTATTAAAGAAGAGGTGTATGGTGGTATCACTATTTATCATACAGATATACATGAGTTTACGGCTGAGGAGATCGATCTGGCGGTTTCGTTCGCCGATCAAGCGGCACTGGCAATCGAGAATGCGCGCCTGCGTGAGCAGACGGAGCGGGCAGCCGCAGCAGCGGAACGGAGTCGCCTGGCCCGTGATTTGCATGATGCCGTCACGCAGACGCTCTTCTCTGCCAGCCTGATCGCCGAGGTGTTGCCCCGCTTGTGGGAGCGCAGTCCTGACATAGGGCGCCAGCGGCTAGAGGAGTTGCGCCAGTTAACACGCGGCGCACTGGCCGAGATGCGCACCCTGCTCCTGGAACTGCGGCCGGCGACCCTTACAGAAGTAGGCCTCGCCGATTTGCTGCGCCAGTTGACCGAGGCGATCACCGGGCGAGCACGAGTACCAGTCGTATTGTCCGTTGAGGGGCAGCGATATCTACCGCCCGATGTCCAGGTAGCGCTCTATCGGATTACCCAGGAGGCGCTGAACAATGTGGCTAAACATGCCAGCGCTAGCCGCGCAGCCGTTATTCTGCGCTATCAACCGACAGGGGTTGTGTTACATATTAGCGATGATGGACGGGGGTTTATTCTGGAACAGACGTCATCCGATAGTCTCGGCCTGAACATTATGCGTGAGCGGGCCGAGGCGATCGGGGCGCAATTGCGCATTGAGAGTGAGCCGGCACAAGGGACACAGGTGATGGTTGTCTGGACTGACTCGCACCAGATGGAGGAGTTATGACCCGTGGGACGCGAATTCGGGTAGCAATAGTTGATGATCATGCAGTGGTGCGCAGTGGGTTGGGGGCGTTTCTGCTGGCCTATGATGATCTGGAGCTGGTGGGTGAGGCTGGTAACGGAACCGAGGCCATCAGTCTGTGCGATCAAATTCAACCAGATGTGTTGCTGATCGATCTGGTGATGCCCGAAATGGATGGTGCGACGGCTACGCAGATCATTCGACAACGCCATCCCCACATTCAGGTGATTACACTGACCAGCTTCAAAGAGGAAACGCTGGTGCAACAGGCGTTGGAAGCCGGGGCCATTAGCTATCTGCTCAAGAATGTCTCAGCGGATGAACTGGTTGAAGCCATACGCGCTGCGTATGTAGGGCGGCCAACGCTGGCCCCTGAAGCAGCTCAGGCGTTAATTCATGCGGCAACGCATGCGCATCTGCCACACTATGATTTGACGCCGCGTGAACTGGAGGTGCTGACCTTGATTGTCGAGGGGCTTAATAATACCGAAATTGCCAGACGCCTGGTCGTAAGTCGTTCCACGGTCAAATTCCACGTGAGCAGTATTCTCTCCAAACTGGGGGTCACCAGTCGCACCGAAGCCGTGGCGCTGGCCGTACAGCACCATCTGGTGTCTTGATTATTGCGGGCCAGTCCACAAACCTGGCTGAAAAGCAGAAAGCGGCCTGAGCGCAAAGCGGAAAACAGAGTATTATTGGGACGTAATATGGTTTGAAGCGAAAAGGGAATGTGGAAAGCGAGAAAGAGCGGCCTGTTTTTCGCTTTACGCTTTGCGCTTTCCGCTTCAAAGGCCGCTTTGCGCTTCAAAGCTCCTCTCCAAACTGGCCACTGTGACGGTGAAAAAACCAGTATCCCAGGGCTAATACAAGCAGCGAGGTCACCAGCACGCGGGCGACGCTGTCCAGAGCAGGAAGACTGGGTGTGGGGATCTGCCCCACACCCACTGGATTTCCATACAGGATTTCGCGATAGAATTCGATCAGTGAAGCCATAGGATTGAGCCAGCGAATGAGGCGCACGACCGGATCGCTGAGGTTGACAAAGTCCAGCGAATAGAAGACCGGTGTCAGGAAAAACCAGAACTGCATAAGAATGCCAATCAAATGCACTGTGTCGCGGAAAAAAACGGCCACCGTACTCAGGAACAGTGCCACTCCTGCCAGGAACAGCGTTTGAATGAATAGCAGCACCGGTAAATAGGCAATTGTCCATGAGAAATTGAGTCGCCCGCCCAGTGGTGCATACACCATCTGCACCACAATCATGACCAGGAACATCATTGGCAGTGAGAGCAGGTAGTTGACCATACTTGAAAAGACACAGACCAGCGGCAAGACTTCACGCGGAAAGAACACTTTCTTGATCAGATTGGCATTGTCGATCACACTGCGGGTACCGCCAATCACTGCCTCAGAGCAGTAGTTCCAGGGTAACAACCCCGCAATCAGAAACACGGCGAACATCGCAATCGGAGATTGGAACAACGTGCTGAAGACAAACCAGAATACCAGCATCAGCAACAGTGGTGCCAGTTGTGTCCACAAATAGCCCAGCGCACTACCCTTGTAGCGTACACGCAGGTCGCGGAGTACCAGGTTGCGGATCAGCTCGCGATAGGCCCACAGATCTTGCAGCCTGGGCATTACCCCGGCGGAGCGATCCACCGCTACACTGATGCCTCCAGCGGTTAGACCCGCCAGCGTCGCCAGCATCAGGGATAGGCCGATCTGCCGTGGCACTGGCTGCAACGGAAGTTCGGCAGTGATCCGTTGAACTGTGCCTGGTGCATCAGGGGTGAAGGTCATCCCTGGCACCTGATGCATATAGCGCAGCGCCTGGCCAATTGCCTGGCGTTTTTCAATGGCCTGATTACGGGAAGTTAATTCCTGTTCAACCAGACTATCCAGGGCCGCACAGTCGCGCAATGCCGCTTCACGCACTGCCGTTGTCACGCTGGTGTCTGTACCACACCAGGCGTCCAGCCTGGCGTTGCGCGTATTAATCTCCACTGTCCACAGATCATAGCGTGATTCAAGGGCCCGAGTCAGATCATTCTGCTCCTCTGCTGGTAAATGCTCAACCTGAAATCGCTCGGACAGTGGCTGGATACGGCGACTCAGCGGGAATGCCTCCTGCGCAATAATCGTGCGCAGATAGCTCTGAAACCGCGATGTTGGAGCTTCACCATCGAGAGCGGCCATGAGTTCCCAACCGAGCAAGTTGCGCAGTACCTCCCGCCCACCAGCAGCGCGAATCTGCCGTGTTAACTCTTCGGCACCAAGATTCGCCAGCAGTTGTGCCTCAGCCGCCGTTTGCGCGATACCACATACCTCTACCACACCCGGCTCGGGAGAAACGTACTCGATGCGGAAGGTGGGCGACCCGAAGCGCAACTCGCGCTGCGCCAGGAAGCGTTGCCGTAACGCCTCCGTCGCATCGTGGGCCGCAACGTCAAAGCCAGTTAGACCGGGTGCTACCTCGGCATAGATACCACCATAGAGCGCAACATCAAAGCGCGTCTTGGCCAGGGTCTGATAGATAATCGGCTGTGATACGACTCGTGGCATGGTTATTGCCAGCGCACCCAGAACGCACAGGACGATCCATAACCATTGATAGAGCCGTAGCCCGGCACGTTGACGGCTGAGCGCTCCCACCCAGCGGTGGGCCTGATTTGAAATGGTTAGACTGCGGGCCATGCATGCACCTCAATTGCCTGTCCAGGCGGAATGGTCAACGAACACATTGCATCAGCACAGGGTACAGGCTGCGGCGTTGCGGTGTCAGCGGTCTGCACAGTAGCGTGTTCGACATGAAAGGGCAGTTGCAGCGTTACGCCTTCTACCGTGTCCTCATTGTTGTTCCTCATCATCATAACGAGTCTTCCATCTGTTTCCTCACGGGTCACCCTGATCTTTACCTGAGAAAGTGCATACTGCCAGTCGGTGATGTCGCGCAGAGGCGCGATCCATAGCCCGGGTTGGGCAGCAGCATGGGCCACCACGCGCTGCCAGGCAGCCTGCTGTTCGTCCGTGATGACCTCCTCGGTGTGGGCCCACAGATCGATCGTCCCACCGATTTCCAGCGTGCGGTCGATCTGCGCCAGCGCCCGTTCGGCGCTCTGCGGGGTGAGATAAAAATCGGGGCAGGCCAGGATGTGCGGGTGGCCAGGTAGCGGACGGCAACGTGGTGTTACCACCAGGCCATCCGCGTCACGGGGAAACAGGTTATACTGGGACTGGTGACTCATGCGTGTGACCGACCTGATGCCCGCCTCTTGCAAAACCTGCCAGTTGGCATCGCTCATGCCTCCGCTGCTGCTCCAGGGGAACGCCAGCGAGCGCATAGGGGGCACCCCCTGCGCAGCAGCAACCTCGTTCCAGGCGGCAATGTCATCGCGCCAGTCTTGCGGCGTCACAAAGCCACCATAGAAGTGGCTAAAGGTATGGCTCTGAATATCCTGCTGTTCCCGCTGCAAGATCGAGATGAGATCGCCAAAATACCAGGCCGGGTGGCTCTGCACCGTGCCATAGGGATCAAACGCAAACCAGGGCATCTTCTGCCAGTGATCGGCAGACCAGTGATTCTGGCGGTTGGCCCAGGCATAGGTAGGATTACCCATAAACTCACGGCGGGCGGTGTTACCCATCAAGAAATTATACCCTGTGGCATAATAGGTGGCACGAATGCCATACGGACGAAAGATATTCAGGGTGGTGGTAATCCCTTCACGCATACGCATGCCCCGCAGTTCTGGATCTTCGTCGGCATAGGGATCGCCCACGGAGCGCGAGTGAATCAAGCCACCCATTGCCGTCTCCCAATCGAACGAGAACGAGAGCGCAGCGCGATAGCCATGCGGCCAGGGTGCCAGCGTTACCTCCGGTTGTGCCTCAGACTGGCCGGTCATTGACGACCTGTCCAGGGGATTGCCTGCCTGTCGCAGGCGCATAGCGTCCAGATATACACGATCATCAGCTGCGGGATGAATGCGCACTAGCAGCGAAGCCGCGCCAGTCGGTGCCCGAAACGCGGCATGAATCCGCGACCAGCCAGCCGGTGGAGCATCCGGTTGCCATAGCACCACTGGTTGCCAGTCGCTGTGATCCTCGGCCAACAGGTGCGCCTGGGCATCGTACCAATGAAAACTCAACCGTAAGCGTGTAGGTGCACCTTTGTCAGAGTCGGTTAAGGCCATACCAGTGAAACAATAGCTACGACCGGGTTGCACCGGTACCGATGGTGTTTGCACATAATTGGCAATGCCGATCAGCTGCAACGCGCGTCCATCTTCCAGCACAAACCCCTCGCCGTCAATCGCCGGCCCGCGCAACTCAACGCCGCCAGCTGCCCGGCTCCAACCGGCAGGCATGCCTGCTTGCGCACCAGGCAGCAGGGCCGTATTCGGTAAGATATTTTCTGCCAGCAGGGGTACATACGCGCAGCGGTCAATCCGCCGTTGCGTATAGAATATCACTGCCAGACATCCCGGTAGAACACAGACGCTGACCACAAGTACCAGGAACCATCGTGACCGCATATTGACGTTACTCTCTGCTCCTCAGATATCAGGGTAGCACTGATTCGCTGTGATCGGATCAAACAGTGCTACCCTGCCAACAGCGGCCTATTCTAGCACAAAAGGTGGTAGACACAAAATACTGGCCGTGCAGTGCGGTGAAGCATTGAAGCGTTCGAGCGATCGAGCAGCGTGAGGCATAGACGCACTTTTCTTAACGCAAAGACGCAAAGCAGCAGAGGCGCAAGGCGTTCAATGGATCAGGTGACCTATGCTCAGGCTGATTGGTGGAGCTTCCTGGCACTCCTTCCTGTCACCTGTTCCCTCTTTGCCTCTTTGTGTTAAAAACGCAGGCAGCGGGCGAAACGTAGCGCATCCCTCCGGGGCGGGGGGCACATAGCGCGGGGTGGTGAGCCTGGGTGCGCGTCCCCTCCGGGACGCGGGGCGGGCGCGCTGCGGCGTAGCACGTCCCTCCGGGACGCGGGGCGGGCGCGCTGCGGCGTAGCACGTCCCTCCGGCGCGGGGCGGGCGCGGGGCGGGGCTCGCGCATCCGCACCGCACGTTGCACCGGCCTACATTCCTGTGCGCTTCGTTCGTTCTGCATAACGCATTCTACGGGCAACAGTGTACCAACCTGCCACATAGCCCAGTGCGGCAGCGTAGCTCGTCAGCGCTTTGAGCGGCTTGCAGCCGGGCCGCCAGGTGGGAGCAGCAAACGAGTAGGGCAAAAAAATATTTGGGAGCAGCAGCAAGGTGCGCAACAGCACATAACCTGCCGCGTGCAACGGTGTATACAACCAGCGCCCCCGCGCCCGTGTTGGATCAGCGCAGACTTCCTGGGCATGGCCCATACCATACAGGAAGTGTTTGTGCAACAGCGCCCGCAGGTTGTTGGGTGCCGGATGATAGACCCAGGTTTGCCCCACCAGCAGCAGACGATAGCCTCGTCGCCGTACTCGTACGAAAAACTCGGTATCTACACCACGTATGAGCATTTCGTTAAAGCCACCGACCTGCGTAAATACGGCACGACGCATGGCACAGCAGGTTGTTGTGATGTCGCAGTAGAACGAGGGAGGGTCGGGGTTGGTCTCCTGGGTAGTAGCGACGACGGGGTGCACGATGCGTGGTACCTCGCGGGCAACGTACCGCTGCCATGCCGAGGCGTCCGGTGGTAGAATGCGTGCCGCACCTGTGACACCCACGGTCGGGTCTGCCAACAAAGGTGCGACCAGGTGCGCCACCAGGTGCGTGTTGCCCGGCAGTGCATCGTCGTCCATAAAGAGCAGCAAATCAGCGGTGGTATGCGCAACACCAAGGTTACGAGCGCGGCCATTCGGGGTAACACCTGCCACGACCTCCACTGTCTGTGGTGGCAGGGTCTGGCGGGCAATACAGGTGCGTAATGCCTCCCCCACTCCTGTGAGCGAGGGGATGATCAGCGCTATATCCGGGATAGTGGTGGTCATCATCCGTACCTTCCATTATGGTTCTTGACCCCATCGATACATAAACAGGTACTGCGGCTGGTGTTCCGGGTACGTATATAGCCCTTGTGGAAGAGTCGTAAAGCAAGTGGCAGTCTAGAAGAAGCGCTTTCTCGGCTAAATTTTCGCCTTCGGTGAAGTGTTAAGGAAATGGAGTGGGCGCACGGTCGTGTACCCCTCCATCCGCCGCAGGCAAAACAGACGTTGTGTTTGAGCGATCGTATCCATCCTGTCATTAACAGAACTTACTATGTTATACTACGTTTCAATCACACATTCGCACGAGGAGGTGCCACATGCAGACGCATAATTGGGACAATCCGAACGAGAAACAGAATGAGGAATCGGAAACCCATGCTTCTCCATGGGTCTGGTTGATCGATCTGCTGGTGGTCTTGATGCTCATCGCGGCGGCTTTCTGGCTGGCTGGCTAAAGCTGCCATAGCAGGTGTCAGGTAGCCATGGACGCCCGACGCTGCAGGGATCGTGACGGGTGGTTAGCCGAAGAACAGATGAGGTAATTGCTGGCTGATCCAGAGGGAGAGCGTCGGGCCAGGGCCAGCAGTGAAGAGACTTCATCAGGATAAACGCTGGTTCTGTTCTTTTTGCTGTGCTCTTTATGGTGAGAATCACGTTATATGTTCCTGAACCAGGTCTTAGATCAAAACGGTAGCAATAGCCTGTTCCAGATCAAGGGTCGGTTCACCTGGTTGCAACCATACCAGAAACTCGATATTTCCGGCTGGCCCGGTCAGCGGCGAGCGCGTTAATCCGCGAGGTGGTATGTGCAGATCAACCGTGGCTGCCAGCACCTCGTGCAACACGCTCCGATGAACAGCCGGATCGCGCACAACCCCGCCCTTGCCTACCTGTTGTGGGCCAGCCTCGAACTGGGGTTTGATCAACGCTACCATCCATGTCTCCGGTGACACCAGGCGTTGGACGGCGGGTAAAACGAGGCGGAGTGAAATAAATGAGACATCAATCGTGGCGCACTGCACCTGTAGTAGGGCAGGATCCACGTCAGGCAGTGCTATGTCCGCATCGCTTGCGTATGTCTTCGTTCCGCCTGGTTGGGGTAAAGCGTCCAGATAGCGAATGTTGGTACGTTCGAGCACCGTGACTCGTGCATCCCGGCGCAAGCGCCAGTCAAGCAGGCCATAGCCAACATCGACCGCATAGACATGTCTGGCACCACGTTGTAGTAACACATCAGTGAAGCCACCCGTCGATGCACCGACATCGAGAGCCGTTAATCCAGCCGGGTTGAGACCGAAGGTATCCAGGGCATGCGCCAGCTTAAAGCCGCCACGACTGACATACGGCAATGGTGCCGCAATGCTCACGTCACTCTCAGGACTGACTGCATACCCCGGTCGGGTTTGCACCTGGTTATCGACCCGCACTGCACCAGCCATGATCAGCGCCTGCGCTCTGGTGCGGCTTTCAGCCAGACCACGGATAACCAGCAACTGGTCAAGCCGTGTTCGGGACATTAGCGCTGTGCCTCCATACGGGCAATATCGCTCTCCAGGTCGGCAATATAGCTCTTTATCCATTCGGGCGCATTCTTGCCTTCAGTCACCAGGCGCGAACGGAGGCGACGCAGTTCAGCTTTGCGTTGCTGTAGCTCAGCCTCAATATCCGGCAGTGACGGTTTTGCAACAGTGCTATCGAGTTCTGGAAGCTGATCAAGATAGTTCACCACTAAATCGGTAATCAATTGCGGTAAATCTACACCCTGTTCCAGCACCAGTGCTTCCAGCTTACGGCGATGCTCACGCGTCAAGAACAGACGGGTGGGAATCGTAAATAAGCCCTCTTGCATGGTCATTGGTTGCTCCTCCTTACGTGTATTATCTTTATTATACCGTATCTCAGTGGTGGAACCGGGTTGATGTGACCGTTTAAGATATTTCTATGTTTCTCACATGGTCTGTCTCTCTATACTCCAACGAGACGTCCCCTGGGGAGGAAGGCGTGGTGCGGCTTCAATATCTGGTGCGGCGCGGCAAAGCCGCGCCAGAAAGGAACCATGCGCGGGGGCCTGCGGCCCCCGCGCCCCGGCTGTGGTGAAGTCCCGTTGTAATACTATAGTATTATGCGTGTTAGCGGAGCAAGTATACGCATAACAATAGTACGAACAAGAGACATATAGCCTCTGAATATGTATTGTTTTTACCTGGAATTAACATTTCTATACATATTCACAACGGGAATCTGAAAATTAGCAGTTTTTGTATGAAAATGGTACATATAGCGTAACTTTTTGTTGAAACCAGTGGTTATATATTATAGAGGTGGGATGCATGATCCCTGCCGTAATCCTTGACCAGGACGTATACTATACACATAAGGAGTCCCGCAATGCATATTCTGGTGGCTGATGATGATATACCCAGTGTCAAGTTAACATCATTTATTCTGGAAGAAGCCGGATACCGCGTCTATAAAGTATATGATGCCGGGACTATTCTGCAATCCGTTGAGCAACACAACCCTGATCTGATCCTGCTTGATGTGATGATGCCCAAGTCAAGTGGGTTTGATATCTGCCGCCAGATTCGCCGTACATCAGATGTGCCGATCATTTTTCTATCGGGACGGTCGCAGTTGCAGGATCGTGTGATGGGGCTTCAAATAGGTGGTGATGACTATCTGGTCAAACCGTTTGAACCATCGGAATTACTGGCGCGGGTGGAAGCGGTTCTCCGCCGCCGCAATAGTGATATACTGAATCCCTCCGCTCGTCTGAGCCAGGGCGGGTTAACACTTGATCCGGTTGAACACAAGGTTATATTTGAAGACCGGTCAGTGGAACTAACGCCGTTGGAGTTTCGGTTGCTCTACTATCTGATGAAAAATTCGGGGCGTGTGCTGAGTACCAGCCAGATTCTCAGCAAAGTCTGGGGATATGATTATGAAGGCGAGAGCAATCTCGTAGCGGTCTACATTCGTCGCCTGCGCACGAAAATTGAGAGCGACCCGGAGCATCCACAGCACGTCATTACGGTGCGGAACCTGGGGTACAAATTTGAGGCGTAGCATGGATGTATCTGTTCAGGAGAACGGTCGCCCCACACCGTCCTGTGCCACTCCGTTGGGGCGGCACAGGAACCGCGGATGAAGCCCTGCTATTCCAGGGCTGAAGCTCCTGGTGCTCTACGGGCTATTTTTGTAAAAGATGTCAGGCAGCACGTTTATTTGATATGATACTACTCGGGTACGTGTACATGGTTGCAAGCTGTGATTGCCAACCTTGCTCTGTCAGGAAAGGCTTGTTATGGCTACCGGTGGACTGTTGCGGATGCATAGGCGGCCCTGGTTAAAAAGCTATGGGCGTGATCAGGTACGCCTGTTCTTACCGTTGCCTATGTTTGCGCTTATCTGGGTGTTTGCCAATCTGCAGCTCCCCATCGCAGCATCGATGGCGCTGTGTGGATATGCACTGGTTAATCTCATACTGCTGGTGCTGGTACGTGCTTCCCCGTTTCGTCACATACATCGTTGGTATGCGATCTTGCATGGAAGCTCGCTGCTGAGTGACGCTGTGCTCGTGCTGGTGTTATTGATCACCCTGGGGCCGCTGAATCTGGTGGTTTTTCCAACCTGCATCGTGTTGATCATCAAAATGCTCCTCTATCGGCGTTATTTTATGTGGATGCTCCTGGTGCCAACGTTGATCGGCCCTGTCTATCTGGCATCACTGGCATTCATTCAGCTACAGCAGTCTGATCACGCACTATCCTGGTCGGCTCAGGTGGCTTTCTGGGGGCTGGTGATCAGTAGCATTGGCTTTGTGAGTATGATCATTTTGCTCGCACAGTATCACATGTACGAAAATACCCGTCTGCTTAAACAGATGGAGCGGGATCACGTCGCCTATATTGACCGTATCCGCGAAATGGAAAGCATTAGCAATGATCTGCGCGTTCGTATCCGGGGCCAACAGGCCCTGGAAGAGAGTTTGCGTGCGGTGACTGGCTCATTAACCCTCGAAAGCGTGTTTCGTCGGATACTGGACAATACGATGCTCATGCTCGGCACTACCCGCGTATCGGCAGCGGCCCTCTCATTGATCACCGACTCTGGAGTTGTACACCATACACTGGCTCCAGAAATGGTATTGCCCACCGGATGGCATGAGCCGCTGATCCGGCATATGCTGCGTGAGCAGAGGGTACTCATTGTCAATGATACGCTGCGTGAACGTGAATGGCATGATCTGTACCGCAGCGGCGTGGCAGCTCTCTTGACCGTCCCGCTGATCGATCCGAATGATGCTGTTCGCGGTGCCTTGACGGTCATGAGTACGCAACGCGAGGCATTTACGTCTACTGAGGTTCGACACTTGAATTCGTTTGGTATTCAGGCCAGTATTGCAATTACGAATGCGGAGATGCATTCCCAACTGGCCCGCCAGGAAGCCATGTTAGAAGCGATCCTCCGCGATATTGGCGATGGTCTGGTCGTCTTCAATGACCAGGATGAGATAGTGTTAACCAATCCAGTGGCATTGCAGGCGCTTGCGGCTCATGGTGCAGCGGAGTCGAGTTTGTACGAGCATTTAGTGCATCTGGCCCATGATGTTCAAGCTAGGGAAGCAGGCATGCTGCGCCGCGAATTGCGAGCGGGGGTGCCTGATGATCACGACGATCTGGTCTATGAAGCGTTTGCGTCTCTGGTACGAATTGACCAGGACAGTCGGGCGCTGGTGGCGATTGTTCTGCACGATATTAGTAATCATAAAGCCGAAGAGCGTGCACGTACCGAGTTTATTTCAATGGTTTCGCACGAGTTGCGTAATCCGCTGAATACGCTCAATGGGTTTCTCAAAGTGGTATTGCAGGGGCGTGCCGGGCCGTTGCTCGATCTCCAGCAAGAGTTTCTGGAGTTGGCCGATGAACAGGCGGAGAAACTCAAGGCGCGCATTAAGGAATTGCAGGACTTCAATCGTCTCGATGCGGGGCGGTTGCACCTGCAACCTGCCTGGTGTGATGTATCGGCGCTGATTCTCGCTACCAGTTCCCGGCTCCAACTTCAGGTTGAGCAAGCCGGGTTAACGCTGGAATGCCATGTGTCACCAGAACTCCCGGAAAGCCGTATGGATAGCGAGCGTATAAGCCAGGTGCTGACCAACCTGGTCGAGAATGCAATCAAGGCCACGCCTGCTGGCGGCTCGATTGTGATTGCTGCCGATGTATGTGATACCGAAATCCAGGTGTCAGTAAGTGATACAGGTATCGGTATTTCACCTGAAGATCAGACAAAAATATTTGATCGGTTTTATCGTGCCGAGAAAACGACCGCATATCACGGCACAAACATGGGCCTTGGGTTGTCAATTTGCAAGCAGATCGTCGAAGGGCACTATGGCCGTATCTGGGTTGAAAGCGAGGTTGGTAAAGGTAGTCGGTTTGTGTTCACCATCCCCAT
The DNA here is from genome assembly GCA_034435975.1 of Chloroflexaceae bacterium. Lineage (GTDB taxonomy): Bacteria > Chloroflexota > Chloroflexia > Chloroflexales > Chloroflexaceae > CAKZQX01. Next base: position 65,800 of record DAOTWD010000156.1, read on the forward strand.
TGTTGCCCAAGAACATATGCTAGAAATAGCGCATACGGTTCAGGGTTCTAGCAGCTCTCCCACAATCTGAGATCGTGCCGTAGATGTCATGGATAAACATCTTTGCATAGAATACGGGAAACTCAATGGCTGAGTTTTACACATTGTTTACCATCGTATCCATAAGTGTTCAGCTGGTACCCGTTCAGGGGAGGTGGTTGGGTGGGGCCTATCCCTCCTGGAATTTCTTTTTCGACCCGTTAGAGCGGCTTTGCCTCCATAACGGGCAGAAAAGAGAGTTGCCCGATGCCGCAGGCCCTCGCCCCTGCTGGCGGACATTTCCTGGAACGGACATATTCACCTGTACGTCAGTCCGATAGAAAACATGCGTGATAGATGGTAAATGAACACGTTAACGCTGAATGAGGGTTGCTTGTGAATGTAGCACTGATTGCTTTAGCAAATGATGAAATTCCGGTGATACCCCCGCTGACTCTGGCTTATATTGCAGCGGTGCTGGAACATCAGCGCCATATTGTACGGATCTATGATCTGGCGCTGATCTCTGGCCATTCCCTTACCAGGGCACTGGAGCTACTACGCAGGTTTGACCCGCAGGTGGTGATCGTCGTTGGTGAGCAGATAGCCCGTTTAGAAGCTGCGGTACAGGTTCTACGCAGCCAGAACAGTAATATTGTACCGATGCAGCTGCGACGTGATAAACTGGCTCAGGGACAGGCATGTGCCACTATTCTGGCCTGGTTTGATCAGCAGTCTAAAGATGACCGTCTGGGGATCCGGAACCGGTCTGATCCCGATCTCGGATTGAAGGCCGATCTGGATCGGCTGCCCCTCCCGGCCCGCCATCTATTGGCGCTGGAAGAGTATGGTCTGCGCGCTGTTGGTCATGAACTACAGACGACGGTTCTCGTGGGTCTGCAAGCTGAGGCCGATACGATGGCAGTGACCTTGCGTTCTCCCTCCCGGATTGTGACAGAACTGCGCAGTGTATCGCGCGAGTATGGTATACGGCATTATCTCTTTCCAGCAATATCGCTGACCATTGATCGCCTATGGTTGCATGAGTTCTTGATGCGCCTCACCGAGGCAGATCTGCATATTTCCTGGGAAGGGTCGGTTGATGCACTGCAACTCGATGAAGCGCTGCTCGCAGCCATGGCGCGCTCGGGCTGTGAAAAATTGCGATTCTGCTTCAATACGAACGAGGTATTTGAGTCGGTAGCGTTGCGTTCTCAGATACGACAAACGGTCGCACTGGCGCATCAGTTTCATATTTCTGTCCTGGGTGAATTCGAACTGGACTCAACGTTCAAGGCCATCCCGCATCTAGTTGATGTGTCGGCAACCTTCGGGTTGGATGATGCCACCTTTACTATTCGCGCCGATACAGAGGTGGCACAGGCAGAGTCTGAGGCGGCTCGTAAACGGTATCAGGTCAGCCGACTCCGTCAGCAATTGATTGATCGGTTCGGCTTTGCTATCGGTACATTGTTGTGGCTGTTGCACAACTCGCGGATTGGTGTGGTGCTGGGGGATGAGCGGGGGATGGATCGGGAAGAACCGAGTGATGTTCCTGTCTAGCCGGTCAGCAGCGCCTGATATACCCGCAAGCCTGCTACCTCTATGATGCTGATTGCAATACGTGTGCCATATGTGGTGGTTACTCTTTAAAATGATCGCCCCGCTGCACCTGTATCTGGATACGATTCTCGCCAGCCAGGGTACTCAACAGCAAACTGACCAGCGAGATAATGATACCACCCCACAGAGCGGCCCAGAAGTCGTTGACATAAAACTCGATGCCCATCCCACGCGCTACCTCCGACGCCAGTGCCAGCAATGTGGCGTTGATCACCAGACCAAACAGCCCCAGAGTTAGCAGCATGAGCGGACAGGTCAGCATGATCAGCAGTGGACGGATCAACGCATTGAGCAGGCCGAATACTATCGCAACAATGCCCAGTTGCCATCCGGGGCCAATAAATTCAAGGCCCGGGACAATCCATACTGCGGCGAAGATCGCCAGCGTACTGATCAGCCAGCGCAGGATCAACCGCCGCAGATCAAACGCCTGTTCGTGTTCATGCATCTTTTCCATAACATTCGTTCCTCGCATTCTCTGGATATACGCGGTGATATGGTCAACGCGCTTGTTCGCCTGTGGCCGCGTGTTTCTCCGGTTTAGCCCGGTGCTGCACTACTACACTGACCGTAACGGTTTGTGTTCTCATGGTACCACGTCTTTTCCACCTTTGATGATCATGTGCATGGCACCGCTATCGCCTGTGGTATAATAGGGAAACGCCGGAGTTTATGTTCTACATACTACTCGCCCTCAGTTGTAATGCAGGGAGTGCATTCTCATGTCTACCGACAAAAAGCCATTTTATTACAAAGAAACCCGTGGTATCCGTATCATCGTTCACCCGGTGTATCTGCCCGATGAGTCAAACCCGACTCAACTGCGTTATATCTTTGCTTACCTGGTGCGGATCGAGAATGTTAGTCGGCAGACCGTGCAACTCCGGTCACGTCACTGGTATATTCACGACTCGATTGGCGAAGCCTATGAGGTGGTGGGGGATGGCGTGGTTGGCGAACAGCCGACGCTGGCTCCAGGTGGGGTTCACGAGTATCAAAGTTTCTGTATTTTGAAGTCCCCCAATGGCTATATGGAGGGAACGTACCATTTTGTGGTCAATGATGGCACGGCCTTCGACGCCGACATTCCCCGCTTTTTGCTGATCGCTCATGATTCTATTCAACCCACAGCGTAAGCGGGCGGCTGCCGTTTTTAACGCAAAGGCGCAAAGGAGCCTTTTGAGCGGAAAGCGGTCGGAGCGTCTGAGCGCACAGCGCAAAGCGGCCTGAGCGGTGTAGGAATAGGAAAGAGGGAATAGGGGTCTGTTGTAGGGGCACGTTGCCATGTAGCCCTACAGCCTCTTTACCTTGCTCCTCTTTCCTAAAAATGCGCGTTCCCTTTTTGCTCGCAACCATCGCATGCCCCAACACTCCCCTGGTTTCCGCTTTGCGCTTCTTGTTTTCCGGTACGGTACGGGCGTTTCTCGAATTTGCAGGTAGGCATCTGGCGGGGCTGGAGGGACTCGAACCCCCGACCGTCAACTTAGAAGGTTGCTGCTCTATCCACCTGAGCTACAGCCCCATATGCCTCAAAACCACGCTCCGTGCGTGTCGATACTGCCTGTTTACTACCAATCGGCCGCATCACACACTACTCCTTAAGTATAATCGAAACGCTCTTCTCGTCAACAACCGCATATTCTGCAAGTCATCGGCACAATATCAGGCGGCGCAGTGAAAAATGTACACAGAGCCGCATTACAATTATGGTGGAGAGCATGCTATACTGAAAGGCATGAGTGAGCGACGTGGCTGATGGGCCGTGAGTCTTTCTTTCGTTCAGTGTCGAATGCGCGTTCAATGTCGAATGCGATCAATAATGCTGTAGGAGGAGTCAGCATATGAACAATCACGCCAGACATCCCCGGACAACCGAACTTGAAGTGGAAAACGAGCGTTTGCGTACCGAAGTGTCTGTATTATCTCAGGAAGCTACACACTACCGTACCTTTGTTGAACGAACAGACGACCTGATTATCCAGGTTGATGCTACGGGCGCTTTTATGTATGTCAATCCCTCTGCTGAACGAGTATTTGGATATACACCAGCGCAATGTATCGGTATGTCCGTTTTTGACCTGGTTCATCCAGATGACCGCCTGCAGACAGAACAGGCCTTCCAGACCTGGCTGCAAAACCGCGACCAGAGCGCTATCCTGGAGAACCGGCTGATCCATCATGACGGTCGTACATACCATATGCTCTGGACAATAAACTTAGATTATGATGACCAGGGGCACCTGCAGCGTGCCAACGCTATTTGTCGTGATATTACTGCCTACAAACACCAAATCGAACAATTATTGCAGAGTGAGGCATTGCTGCATGGGATTGTCGATAACGTTCCTGCCGCCCTGTTTGTGAAAGATCTTGAAGGCCGCTTCCTCCTGGTCAATCAGTTTGCTGCCGCCACACTCAATACCGATCCTGCTCACCTTATTGGTATACGCGAAGCTGACTTGTTTCGACCCGCGCTCGCAGAAGCGATCGGCAAGAAGGATCAACAGGTTATTAGGAATGCCATGCCGCTGGCATCCGAATACCGTATTCCAATGAGCGACGGTGAGCATAGCTTTAGCTCCGTACGCTTCCCCATTCGCAATGCCCAGGGCATTATCTATGCCACTGGTGGCATTGCAATTGACATCACCGAACGCAAGCAGGTTGAGCAACAGTTGCGGCTCTTCCAGGATACGCTGCACACAACGCCGCTCGCGGTTGCAATGGCGCCAGTTACCACCGCTTTGCATAGTTATATTAATCCAGCCTATTGCCAGTTGATTGGCTACACTCCAGAGGAGTTTATCGGGATGCCGGTTACACAGGTGTTTGCGGACGAGCCGGAGTATATCATGTCACTCTTCACCCAGTGTATTGCGCAAGGCACCTGGCAGGGTGAACTGCCCTATCGGCGCAAGGATGGAACGACCTTCCCGGCATACCTGACGGCCAACGTTCTGTATGATGCCAGCGGCGCTCCACATACCATTGTGGGTTTTGTGCAGGATTTGACGCTGCAGAAGCAGCAAGAAGCAGCGCTGCGCATATTCCGTGATATTGTTCACAATACACCGGTGGCTATCTCGAATGCGCCCGTAACCACCGGCCTCCTCAGTTACGTTAATCCAGCTTATTGCCGTTTGTTAGGCTATCGGGAAGAAGAATTGATTCATCAGCCCCTCTCTTTTGTCTTTGCAGAAGACCCTGAATATATCAACAGCGCCTTTATGCAGTGTATTCGTGAAGGTTTCTGGCAGGGCGAGATACGCTATCGTCACCAGGATGGGACGGTTATCCCTACCTATCTGACGGCCAATATTCTCTATGACGAGAACGGTACGCCTGACGGAGCCGCGGGCTTTGTACAAGATCTGCGTCCGCAAAAAGCACAGGAGGCCCGTTTACGCCTGTTCCAGTTGCTGGTCGAAAGTGCCCCGGACGGCATTGCGCTTACTGACTCAAGCTTACACATTACCTATGCCAATCCTGCCTTTGAAGCCATGTTTGACTATCAGCCCACCGTCGTGGGCCGTTTGTTAGAACAACTCGTCGCACCGGAAGATCGCCCGGAGATTGCTACATTTGCCCGGCGCACACAGGCTGAGGGGGCAGTCCGTGGTCAGGTGCGCTATCAGCGGGCCAGTGGTCAGGTATTTACCGCTCAGTTTTCGGGGTTAGTTATTCGCGATGATACGGGGAATGTCCTTGGATTTGCCTCTATCAATCGTGATATAACCGAGTTATTACAAGCGGAGCAAGAACGCCAGTTGCTTCAGGAGCAGGTGATCGCTGCTCAGCAAGCTGCACTCCGCGAACTATCAACACCGCTTATGCCCATTGCCGAGGGTGTTGTGGTGATGCCGATTATTGGTACGATTGACAGCACACGCGCTCAGCAGATCATGGAGGTTCTGTTAGAGGGTATCAACGCCCATAATGCCGAGATCGCCATCCTTGACATTACCGGTGTCCGAGTGGTAGATATCCAGGTGGCGGCAGCCCTGTTACGGGCAGCACAGGCGGCACGCTTGCTGGGCGCACAGGTCGTATTAAGCGGAATCAGTGCAGAAGTGGCCCAGACTCTGGTGCATATTGGTGCCGATCTGCGTGAGATTGTGGCGAAGCAGAGTCTGCAACAAAGTATCGCCTATGCGCTCAATCAACGTAGGTAACCGCTCCAGAAATAGGAGATAGAGAGTAGGAGATAGAAACAGAGGAAATAGCAGTCCTCACCAATGGCTCTCTCGTTCCTGAGCGCTATTTCCTCTGTTCTGACTGCTATTCCCTATTTCCTGATCAGACTGGGATGAAAAACCTGGTTGCAAGGAAAGGATGATCATGAAGTATATTCACCCCGATATGCCTGCTGGCCGGCCACATCTGGGGCGGCGTGGATATGTGGCGGCACTGGTACTGGGCGATATTCTGGCCTTTTTGATTTTTGCCGCGCTGGGGCGACGCAGCCATGGTGCGGCGGCTGGTCTGTCCGACCTGTTCGAGGTAATCAAGACTGCCACTCCCTTCTTACCGGGCTGGTTTGTCGTTGCGCCCTGGCTCAAAGCCTACCGTGACGAACGTCCGCACATCAGTGATCGCCAGGGAACAGGCGTATCGCCACAGCAGGGGCCATATGTGCGGACGATGCTGCAACGCACGACGCTGGCCTGGATCGTGGCATGTCCGATCGGCCTGGTACTGCGGGCATTATTCTTGTGGCGGGGGATACCTGTTTCCTTTGCGGTTGTGACTTTCGCGTCCACCCTGCTCATTCTTGGTGGCTGGAGGGCAGCATTTGCCTGGCTAGTGACCCGCCGCCCGATTGGATAGTACTCCAACGAGAACGCGCCTTCAGCGCGGCCGGGGTGGGTGAACCTGGCGAGAAGAGAGGGAAGAGGAGAGGGAACCCTCACTCCTCCATAGGGGCGACAAAGCCGCGCTGAGCTTCGCTACCCAGGGGGGTGACTCGTTGTTGCAATAGGGGACATGCAAGAGGCACCAGACGAGTACAGTGCTACCCGCCTGAACCGAACGTTCGTTGCTGTTTCACCTCGTTGTTTCCTGCGCAATCGATCCTCTGTTGCCTATCCCTATCCTGGCGGGTGAGCAACAGATGCCCATGGGGCACAACTTTTGCGCTCCAGCCAGGCGGAATAACGGTCGTGGCGTCGAGTTGCGTGACAATCGCCGGGCCAGCGATCATGTCGCCGTCGTGCAGACCGGCACGCTCATAGAGCCGGGCTGGCCGCATCTCCGCCGAATGCGGGTCAAGCGCGGCCTGGATAGCGACGGTAGCGGTGCCAGGTTGTGCCTCCACAACGCCTGTGGTAGCAATAGATGGCCGATCTTCGGCTGATGCGGCAATCGTTGCCCACGGCACTGGTTCAAGCGTCCCGATCATCTTGAGCCGCAGAGCCACGACCTCGACGGGATGGGTCGGTAGCGTATGCCCGCTCTGTTGCTGGTGCAACCCATGAAAGCGCTCGGCAACAGTCTGGAGCAGCGCCCGATCAATCGTCATTCCTGTCACCTGATCATCCGCTCGTGTCCAGGTGATGAGCGGCGTGCTGATTTCGTGCGACTGACCGCGGTAGCGCAGATCCAGGGTGAAGTCAGCGCGAATATTGTATGCAGCGCCGGCATCGTGGCGCAGATCTTTCCAGCCCTGGAGCGCCAGGCGCTGCATGTGTTGTGCCAGCACCTCGGGTGCCAGCGTGTCCAGCGGATGCGCCAGAAATTGCACGTAGTCGCGGGTGATGTCGGCCATAAGCATGCCCAGCGCCGAGAGGACGCCCGGATAACGTGGCACCAGCACCTGCTGCATACCAAGCGCCGTGGCAAGATAGGCGGCATGCAATGGGCCAGCACCGCCAAAGGCCACCAGCACATAGTGGCGGGGATCTTTGCCGCGTTCAACGGATATGGTACGAATAGCCCGCTCCATAGCGGCATTGGCAACACGCACGATGCCCAGTGCAACTGTTGCCACATCCATGCCCAGATCATTGGCCAGCGGCGTCAGCGCAGACTCGGCTCGTGCGGCATCGAGCGTCATTGCGCCACCGAGAAAGGCCTCGGTGCGCAGCCGCCCCAGGAGCAGATTGGCATCGGTAACAGTGGGCTGATCGCCGCGCCCATAGCAGGCTGGCCCGGGATCAGCCCCTGCACTTTGTGGCCCGACTCGTAGTGCACCACCGGCATCCAGCCGCGCCAGCGAACCGCCACCTGCCCCCACGGTATGGATGGCAATACTCGGGAGACGCACCGGCATGTCACCTACGTTTGAGGCGCTGGTCTGGGGTAACTCACCATCACACAGCGCCACATCAGTTGAGGTACCACCCATATCAAAGCTGATAATGCGTGATATGCCCACTTGCCGTGCCATACCGAGTGCTCCCACCACACCACCCGCCGGCCCTGATAAGGTTGTGCGCGCGGCCAGTCGGCGGGCGTTATGGGCTGACATACTGCCACCGTCAGAAGCCATAATGCGCAGTGTTGCCACACTCCGGGCGCTCAACTCCTGCTCCAGATGACGCAGGTAACGATCGAGGACGGGCGCAACGTAGGCATTGACGGTCGTGGTGCTGGTGCGTTCGTACTCGCGGTATTCAGGTAGCACCGCCGACGAGCTACACACAAAGAAGCGCGGACGGCCATCCGTACCACACACGGCTTCCAGAGCAGCGACGGCTTGCTCCTCGTGAGTCGGGTTGGCATAGCTGTGCAAGAAGCAGATTGCGACCGACTCAACATCGTCGGCGATCAAACGCTGGATGGCGGCAGCGAGTGTTGCTCTATCAAGTGCGGTGAGGACACGACCATCGGCGGCGATACGTTCCACAACTTCGAGCCGCCACTCAGCGGGAACGAGCGGTGGTGGGCGCTGGACGTGCAGGTCGTAGAGGGACGGGCGGGTGCCACGCCCAATCACCAGGACATCGGCAAAGCCATACGTTGTCAGCAAGGCCGTGCGCGCGCCGCGCCGCTCCAACAGCGCGTTGGTGGCGATGGTCGTGCCATGGACGATGGTCGGCGGTGATCCCAGCGTCGCCACGCCTTCCAGCAGCGCCTGGGCCGGGTTGGCGGGTGTACTGAGCAGCTTGTGAACAGTTATCTGACCGTCGCAGAGCAGCACAAAATCGGTAAAGGTGCCACCAATGTCAATCCCAAGCATGTGCATATGTTCTTCCCGGCATCATTTAGCCTATTCCGAGTCGCTCGGCCTCAGACTGCAAGGCAGTGATCACCTCCTGAATGACCGTTTCGAGCGGTAAGCCCAGTTCCTCGGCACCCTGCTGAATATCCTTGCGGTTCACTCGGGCCGCAAACGCTTTATCCTTCAGCTTTTTGCGCACCGAAGACACACTCACGCTGTGGATGCTCTTTTCGGGGCGTACCAGCGTCACGGCAGTGACAAATCCGCTTAACTCATCAACAGCATAGAGCGTCTTCTCCAGCGCTGTCTCGCGGGGCACACCACTGTAGGTGGCATGGCTGAGGATGGCCCGACAGACTTCCTCGCTCCACCCGTGCTCGCGCAGATAGGCTACCCCGACGAAGGGGTGGCCGCTGTCACTGACTTCCAGGTTGGGGTAGCGCTCGTAATCCATGTCGTGCAGTAATCCGACCGCCTCCCATAAATCAGCGTCAGCGCCCTGCTTCTGGGCAAAGTGGCGCATACACACCGCCACGCCCTCACAGTGCTTGCGCAGGCTTTCAGATTGTACCCATTCATAGAGAATGGTACGTGCGTCATCGACAAGCATAGATATGTTCCTCTCTTCTGTATGTAGCCCATTCGGCTGGACACTCAATGCCCTGTTCCTGATAGTAGGACGCAACAAACTCATTCCGCAACGCCTCCTCCAGTGGAATGCGGGTTGTGAGTAGCCCCAGATCGGTAAGCACCTCGTGCTGTGCTTGCCACGCCGCCCGATCATTCCAACCAGGACAGGTGGCCCCGGCACCGTATTGCAGCAATTGGATCGTCTCGGTACCCTCAAACAACAGGTGTTCGCGGCTAAGCTCCTGGTTATACGCTCCGATCAATGCGACCGTTTCTTCAAGATTATTGATTGCAAAATCCCACCCGCGCAAGGTGGCATGCACAAACGCCTGAGTCGTAATTGGATTCCGGGTCACAAAATCCTCAGTCGTAAACAGCACATCGCCCATGAGGTTGGCACCGTAGTCGCGGGCCAGGATCAAATCTACCTCGGCCCCCTGGGCACGGGCGAGAAAAGGCTGATCAGTGATATAAACCGGCCAGACATCAACGCGCCGACTCAAAAACGGCTCGATGTTGAAGGTGCCTGGCACTTCATGTATGCGGGAACGGTCAACATTCGCTGCTGCCAGCAAAGCGCGGTACTCGGTTTCAACATTATCGCCATAGAAAACGGCAACAGTGCGATCTTCAAAATCCTGTGGCCCGGTAATACCGGAATCGCGATGTACCATGAAGCCCACCGGGCTGGTCTGGAACCAGGTCGCCAGTGCTACTACCGGAATATGCTGCTCACGCGCTAAAAAGATCGTGTCGGCGCCGGTGCTGCCAAAGGTGTCAGCACCGCTCGCCACCAGCGGCAAGGGCACAAAGTCAGGACTACCGGGAAGGAGCGTGACGTTCAATCCAACCTCTTCATAATAGCCCTTGACCAGCGCAACGATATAGCCCGCAAACTGATATTGCGGAAACCACTGCAGGCGCATCGAAATCGTGTGCACTTCAGGCTGATCTCCCGACACCGGCGAATCAGCAAAGGGTGCCGGTTGTGCCGCGCCACATCCGGCACTGCCCATAAGCACGAGCACGGTCAGTCCAATCACTAATAGTCTATACATTGTACCATTCATCATCGGTATGTACGCTCCTCTGCAATAGCCGATGAGCGTATTATGCCAGTTCTTCCCAAAAAATAAGCCAGCGTTCCAGGCCGATGATCAGCCAGTACATCCCCATACCGAGCAGTGCAGCGGCGGTGATGGCAGCAAAGGCGCGATCTGTCTGGAGAAAATAGGTTGAAATGGTAATGACAAATCCAAGCCCTTGCCCGGCACCGGCAAACTGGGCCACAATTGCGCCGGTAATCGCCAGCGTCGAGCCAATCTTTAGACCCGTAAAGAGAAATGGGAGACAGTTCGGCAGGCGGAGCATCCAGAACAGTTGCCAGCGCGTGATCGCATAGGAGTGCAACAGATCAATGGTGGCCCGATCTACCTGGCGTAGGCCTCGCGTTGTGTTGACCAGCACCGGAAAGAACGTAAACAAGGAGGACATGACGATCCGCGCCAGGATCCCATTGCCAAACCAGATCACCAGCAACGGCGCGATTGCGACCAGCGGCACCGTCTGCAACACGACCGCCCAGGGATACAGCGCATCCTCAATCGCTCGCACATGGACAAAGGTCACCGCCAGCAGAAAGCCAGCCAGGCTCCCCACGATAAAGCCGCTGATGCCTTCCAGTGCGGTGATACCAGAGTGAAACAGCAGGTCGTTCTCGGGATCAAGCATGCGTGCCAGAACACGCGATGGAGCCGGCAAAACGAAAGCCGGGATACCCAACGCAGGCACGGCCCACTCCAAACATATCAAAATCACTCCAAACAGCAGCAGTGCAGTGCTGTAACGGCGTAGATAATGGCTATAGGCGTACTCTGACATGGTGCACTGGCCCCTCCTGGTGCGTCAGTGATCCTGCTCTTTACAACCCACGACGCAGCGCCTGCCGGGTACGGATGACATAGTCGAGAAATTCCTCTTGATCGAGCAGTGCCAGTGTGCGTGGACGCGCCAGCGTGATCGGTATCTCGGCCACGAGCGTACCGGGGCTGCTTGACAGCACGAGCACCCGGTCGGCCAGAAACACAGCCTCGGTCAGCGCATGGGTTACAAAGAGCACCGTTGCGCCGGTCAGCGCCCAGATGCGTAGCAGTTCAACATGGAGCCGTTCGCGGGTCAGTTCATCCAGGGCGCTAAACGGCTCATCGAGGAGCAGCGCGGCTGGCTCAAGCACCAGTGCCCGTGCCAGAGCGACACGCTGTTGCATTCCGCCCGAAAGCTGATGCGGGTAGGCATCAGCAAACGCTTCCAGGCCTACCAGTCGCAAAAGACGTTGCGCCGTCTCAACCCGCCGCGAGCGCGTCCATCCCGCAATCTGGAGCGGCACCTCGATATTCTGCCGTGCCGTGCGCCAGGGTAGCAGCACTGGCTTTTGAAAGACAAAGCTGATGCGCCGTTGACGACGGGCAGTATCGGGCGCAACCCCGCCCACTGTAATTGTGCCACGTGCAGGTGGGATCAACCCCCCCACGGCCCGCAACAGGGTACTCTTGCCACATCCACTGGGGCCAATCAATGCCACAAACTCACCCGACCGTGCCGTCAGCGAGAGATCGCGCAAAGCCGGGATGGTACCGTTACGCGTGGCATAGGTGACACTCAATTGCTGGATGTTGATGTCTACCGTAGCTTGTCTCTAGCTCCGCATGGTGCGATACAGATCACTGACCATCGTTCACACAACAATACGCTTCCAAAGCGCAACAATGTTGTACAAATGACATCTTACCATAGAGTACCGTGACGGTTACAGCAGGAACGTATGTGACATACGAGCCCGCAAAATTTTACGGGTCAGCGTGTACGGTTGGACAGCGCGCTATGGGCGTGGTACACTGCTATACCAGAACTACTATATGAGAAGCGAGAGGCGAGAAGCGAGAGACAAGAAGCGAGAAGCGAGAGGAGAGAACCCTCACTCCTCATAGGAGAGAGTAGGAGATAGAACAAAAGAGCAGTTCCCGCCAATGGCTCCCTCGTTCCTGAGTGCTCTCTCCTCTGTTCTGACAGTTCTTTCCTATTTCCTGACCAGACAAGGAGAGAACCCTCACTCCTCCAGAAAGGATACTTTTTGTGACACCGCCAACAAATGAGCTACGCCGTCTGGGAACCATTCTCCTGCTGGGAGTGGTTACAGGTGCCGGGGTGCGTTATCTTATGGAAAACCGTGCGCGCATGATGGAACAACAGCGTCCACGTCGCTTGATTGATTGGGAGCAGGCCCGCAAGGTAGCACTGCGGGTTTCGCAGTGGGAGCAAGCTCCGATCCTTAATCGTGCGTTACGCCGTGAACAATATTCCTACCTGGTGGCTCGCAGCGAGCCGCTGATAGAGCAGTATCTGGGGGTCAGTTTACCCCAGGCTGCCAGCCGTGTGTATGTCTTTGATCGCCGCGAATGGCTTGAGGCCAACTTTACCTCATTTGAGCAACTGTTTCAGCCGATCGAGGAAATGTATCAACGCAACGGTAGTACCCACAGGCCTCTGAATGTCTTGATGGGTGATTTCAACGGGCGGGTAATCGGGGTGCAGATCGGTATTCTGCTCGGATTCTTAGGGCGACGTGTGCTGGGTCAATACGATCTCAGCCTGCTTTCGCCCGATCCAGCGGCCCCCGGTGCGCTCTACTTCGTCGAACCAAACATTGCCCGTGTGCAGACCCAGCTGGGCTTGAACGATGAGGATTTTCGCCTGTGGATCGCCTTGCACGAGACAACGCACGCCTTTGAGTTTGAGGCCTATCCCTGGGTACGGGAGCATTTTAATGGTTTGTTACACCAGTACTTTGAACAGCTCAATGCCCAGATTGAAAATCTGGGTGGTGGATTGGCGACGTTTATTACCCGGATTGTGCAGAACTGGGGCAATAGCAGTCACTGGATTGAGGTGATGCTCACACCGCAACAGCGGGTAATCTTTGACCAGCTACAGGCGCTGATGTCGCTGGTGGAGGGCTATAGTAACCATATCATGAATGCTATTGGGCGTCAGCTCTTGCCGAGTTTTGAGCAGATTGAGCAGCGGGTGGCACAACGCCAGAAGACGCGCACGCTGCTGGAGCAACTGTTTAATCGCGTTACCGGCATGGATCTCAAGCTGGCTCAGTATCAACAGGGGGAAGCCTTTGTCAATGCTATTGTGAGCGCCCGTGGCATCGAGTTTGCCGGGCACGTCTGGGAGCGGGCCGAGAACTTGCCCACCCTGGAGGAAATTCGCAACCCGGAACGCTGGCTGGCACGCATGGATGCGACCGTGTAGGCACGGCTGGTTTTCACATATCTGGATCATAGGGCTATAAGCGCTGTGGCCAGGACATTCTCGGGCTACGGCTCCCTGGTTCAAATACCTGTCCCATTCCTGGTGTACTGGCTTGAGTCAGTGGCCCAGAGAGGCGAGAAGCGAGAGGAGAGAGGAGAGAACCCTCACTCCTCACAGGAGATAGAGAGTAGGAGATAGAACAGAGGAAAGAGCAGTTCTCGCCAATGGCTCCCTCGTTCCTGAGTGCTCTTTCCTCCGTTCTGATTGCAATTTCCTATTTCCTGACCAGACGAGGAGGTATGAGCGATGTCTGATCCATTCTCGGAAGAGGAACGCCCTGCTCAGAGCGAGGAAGATCGTATCCCCCCTGGTCAGTATGTCACTGAGAAATTTCCGGTGCTGCACTATGGGGATGTGCCACAGTATGCAAATGTTGCCCAGGATTGGGATCTCCGAATCTGGGGCGAACTTGAAGCGCCATTTCGCTTTTCTTTTGCTGCCTTTCGTGCCTTGCCCACCACCAGCATTACCATTGACATCCATTGTGTCACTCGCTGGAGTAAGCTGGATACGACATGGGAAGGCGTCTCGATACGTGAGTTGCTCAAGCACATTCCCGCCCTCAAGCCGGGCGCGCGGTTTGTGGTGGCACATTGTGAGCAAGACTTCACCGCCAATGTACCACTGGCGGTGCTGCTGGAAACCAACGCACTGCTGGCCTATCGCTATGAAGGGCAAGAACTTGATCCCGAACATGGCTACCCGCTGCGCCTGATTGTGCCCAATAAATATTTCTGGAAGAGCGCCAAGTGGCTACGCGGGTTAGAATTCTTAACCGAAGATCGGTTGGGCTTCTGGGAACGATATGGCTACCACAACAATGCGAACCCCTGGCAGGAAGAACGTTATGCGGACGATTAGAATAGCCCGGCCCATGAACGAGCCAACGATCTGCTAGCCCGGCCCACCTGCGCGGACGGGAATACGGTGGGGACGGTACCGCCAATCGTACGAGGGTTTGTGGGTAGCGGTTGACCCCTGCTGGTGTTGCGCCCGAAGCGGTAGACAGCTAACAGAGCCAGATCTGCAGCCCATAACGGAGGGCATAAAAAACGAGTTTGCCATATTCGCCAGGGACAGCATGACGATGACGTGGAACCTGCCACCAGTTGTCTGGCCGATAATCGGTAAGCGGCGGTGCAGCATAAGATACATCGATCCCTGTACCGTCCAGTTGTTGACGAATGATACACATAGCGCGACGGCTGTGATACCAATCCGTCACGACAATGATACTGTCAGCATGCCGCTCACGGGCCAGCCTTGCAATCGACTGACCATCTTGCCAGGTACTACGACTGGGCAGCAGATGGATGTCTGCCTCTGGTATACCTTGCTCACGCGCCAGTTGGGCCGCATCCTGGGCATGGAACACGTGCGGTCTGCTTATGACACCATCGCCAGTGTGCCAATATTCATGCCCCAGTTGCTGCTGATAGAGTCGAATGCCATGCATGGCTCGTTCAGGAGTACTACCCAGAACGGCGATAACATCGGATGCTTGTGGCTGATCATCAATAATCAGCCAGTACCCCAATGCTGGTAACCAGAAGCCAGCCGTCATCCAGAAGGCAATGAACGTTACAATCAGTACCGCGATTGTTCTAAGCCAGAACCTCAAGCCTACCGGTCGTTGCATCAGAACTTTCATAAAGTGTACCGGTCGTTGCATCAGAACTTTCATCGTTTCGTGACACTCCGCAGCGATGAAATCCGTACGACTCCCTGGCCCAATCCGCATCCTGGCGAACTTAACGACCAACGGAGCTGCCTGCCCCGGTTGATGGCCGCATTGTGATCGCGGTCAGCAGCACCGTCAACGCGCCATGAGCATACAGACGCAGTCAGTTGTCGACATTCCATCGTTCATGCTGTTCTCGGCGTCAGCCGGAATCGCTTCCTGCATGGTAGAGTGCTTTTGCGATGATGTCAAGATGATCTGGTATTGTGTGGTCGCTCGAACACAACACCTTTTTCGCCCACGTTATGTCCTGAGTGAAAGCGATACTTTTCTGTTTTTCACACCAACGTTTCTCCCGATGTGAAAAGTTGGTATGAAGTGAAGCGTTTCTTCTCTTCCATGCTGTCGGAGGTAAAAGGGCGAACTGACCGTATCACCGTGTATATCCTGGGACTTTACTGGTGTACTGGTTGAGTCGCTGCACGACGCACTGGTGGCTCTGTCAGGGCAATATGCAGATGTATGTGGCCGTAGCGCTGCCGTACCCAGAGGATCGTTGCGGTACTGCCCACCATCATTGCCAGGATACCCAGCAGTCCTGCTTCTGGCCCGAAATCACCACCAGTCCACAGTGTTGGCCCGCCCTGTTCAATCCCAATAAAGCTCACGCGAGATTGCATGCCACTTACAGGAAAGCCAAACACATGGCCCTGGAAAAAATTCCAGGTTATGTGTATACCGATTGGTATGGCGAGACTTCCCGTCAGCACATACCCCAGGCCGAGAAACAATCCGGCCAGAGCAATATTCATGGTGCTTATAATGCTTGCATTGGGATTTCCCAGATGCAACAACCCGAAGGCCGCCGAGGAGATCGACCATGCCAGAACTATCGCTGTCTGTGGGCCAATATGCGGCATATATAGACCTTCTGCAAGGTTGCGCAACCAGTATCCCCGTGTGAGTAATTCTTCATAAAAACCAACACAGAGATATGTTAACAGGGGTGGCAGTATTACCAGCAGAAAAGGCGATTGTGGCTCGGCTTGCCAGAATATGCCGGTGACGATGATCCACCCCGTTGCCCACTGTACCAGGAAGATACTCAGCATGAGTATGGCTCCCAGTCCCATGCCAAATGTCAGATCGAGCCACCAGTTCCGGTCAACATGTAACCCGAAATCCGCAAATGACCGCCGATCCATGAAATGCCCGGCTAACCAGACACTGACAGTGATACTCAACAACGTGGCAGCACTGCTGAACAAGAGGAAAATAGGGTTATTAATACCGAGGTTTCCGGTTGTTGATTGAATAAACAGAATGACAAGGATAACGGTGATAATCAACAAAAGAATAAGCAAGAACAACTGGCCCATGATGCGCCACAATGCCCGTGGCCTGCGTTCTTGATCATTCCAGAAGAGATACCGTATTGACGCAAGCATATGCTCCTCCTGTAATTCGTTCGCTACGACACTATCAATATTTTTTCCTGACTGACATAGTACTCCAACGAGACATCCTCTGGGTAGCTCGTAAGCATGACATCAGTCTGTGTTATACTATAGTATCAGGTAAATATCGCGTCTGCTCTGCCTGGAGCGAATTTTTCAGCATCGCTGATGCGCAATATACGTAAACCGGTAGAAAACGGTACACCGTCAGGAGGAGAGAAGCGAGAGGCGCGAGGAGAGAAACCTCACTCCTCACAGGAGATAGAACAGAGGAAAGAACAGTTCTCGCCAATGGCTCCCTCGTTCCTGAGTGCTCTTCCCTCTGTTTTGACTGCTCTTTCCTATTTCCTGACCAGACGAGGAGAGAACTCTCACTCCTCCAGAATGAACTTGTGAGAAATGGATGGAATGCTGGTGTCTACTGCAACGTATGATGCGGTTAATGATTTCTATGCAACCGATAAGCCGTCCCACGAATGTGGCGTTTTTGGAATTGTTTCGGACAATGCCGATGTTGCTCGTTTAACCTTTTTTGGTCTCTATGCCTTACAGCACCGTGGGCAGGAGAGTGCCGGGATTGCTGTTACTGATGGGCGACGAATCAAGGTGCATAAAGAGATGGGCCTGGTCTCCCAGGTGTTCAACGAAGACAAACTACGTCCACTGAATGGCTATATGGCGATCGGGCATACACGCTACTCAACGACGGGTACCTCGCGTATCGAGAACGCGCAGCCATTTCTGGTCGAAAGCGTTCTGGGGCCACTGGCCGTGAGCCACAATGGCAATCTTACCAATGCGGCCACCCTGCGGCAGGAATTGCTGCGCCGGGGTGTAGGCCTGACCAGTACCAGTGATACGGAGGTCATTACCCAGATGCTGGCTGGAGTGCAGGCCGGGAGTACATGGGAAGCGAAACTGCAGGATCTTATGCGCCGTGCCGAGGGAGCCTACTGTGTCGCGGTGCTAACGCGCCAGGCTTTGTATGCGATGCGCGACCCGTGGGGTCTCCATCCTTTCTGTCTGGGCAATATGGGCAGTACCTGGGTGGTGGCCTCGGAGAGTTGTGCGCTGGCCACAATTGGCGCGACGTTTGTACGCGATGTTGACCCCGGTGAGATTATTGCGATTACGGAAGAAGGCCCGCACACGGTGATGCGCATGCCTGCATCTCAGGCGCACTGTCTGTTTGAATATATCTATTTTGCGCGCCCCGACAGCATATTGCAGGGGCGCATGCTGCATGCAACACGGGTGGCCCAGGGTCGCCAGCTGGCACGCGAGGCACCGGCCGAGGCCGATATGGTGATCCCCGTGCCCGACAGCGCCATCCCGGCCGCAATTGGCTATGCGCAGGAATCTGGCATTCCCTACAGTGAGGGGCTGATTAAGAATCGCTATATTGGCCGCACCTTTATCCAGCCCGATGACCAGTTGCGCAAAATTGGGATTGCCCTCAAGTTTAATCCACTGAACGATAACCTGGCCGGGCAGCGGGTGGTGCTGGTTGATGACAGTATTGTACGGGGCAATACCAGCGGGCCGATTGTGCGCTTGCTGCGCGATGCGGGGGCGCGTGAGGTGCATATGCGCGTTTCGTCGCCACCCATTCGCCATCCCTGCTTTCTCGGTGTCGATATGGCGACCTATCCTGAGCTGATAGCGCATCGTATGAGTATCGAAGAGATCCGCGAACATCTGGGGGTGGATAGTCTGGCCTATTTGAGCCTGGAAGGGTTGATCCAGGCGACGGGACACAGAAGCGGTGGGTTTTGCACTGGATGCTTTACTGGAACGTATCCGGTGGATAGTGAACTGGTTGATAAAGAGATCTTTGAGTGATGAAGTTGAGCTTGAGCTTGAGCGGATAGCTCAGGGTGGGGCAGGAGTCGGGCGCTGGCAGGGTCAGGTCGTGTTTGCAATGGGTGGACTGCCGGGTGAGCGGGTGCGTGTCCGGTTGTACCAGCGTCGAGCCAGTTATGCCTATGGCCAGGTGGTGGCGATCCTCACACCCGCACCAGAGCGGGTGTCGCCACGCTTGCCTGCCGCCAGTCATATGCCGTGGCAACATATCGCCTATGATGCCCAGGTACGGTTTAAGCAGGCGATTGTACAGGAGCAACTGGCCCACCTTGCAGGGCTGACCGATGTCGAGGTGCGGCCAATCGTACCTGCCGCACATCCCTGGCATTATCGCAATACCGCTCATCTGCACGTGCAAAATCAGCAGATTGGCTACTATGCTGCCGGTTCACGCCGCGTCGTTGACCTGGATGCTGATCCTCTCTTGCTACCAGTGCTGAACACCGCGCTGGCCGGTCTGCGTACACTGGTACCCTCAACAACTGCAACGGTACACGATGTTGTACTGCGTGCCAGCGCGACCTATGGTTATGCAATTGCCGCCTTGAAAGGGATCGGAGCGCTGCCAGCATTGGCTGCGAAGTGGCACGCCCGCGTGCCTCAACTGGCGGGCGTCGCCTGGAACACTGCCCGCACTGACCCGAATGAACCACAAGCACTCAGGTTGTACGAGGAACTGGGCGGAATTGTGTTTGCGCTGGGCCTTCACAGCTTTTTTCAAACCCATACCGCTCAGGCCGAGGCGCTATTGACGGTGGTGCGTGACGGACTGAGGCTGGAGCCGGGTCAGCGCGTACTTGACGCCTATAGTGGAGTAGGTACGTTTGCGTTACCACTGACACACGGTTCGTGCGACGTAGTCGCTATCGAAGAAAATCCCTGGGCTGTGGCCGACGGGCAATATAGCGCGCAGCTCAATGCGATCGATCAGGTGCGTTTTATAACTGCCCCGGTCGAGCGTACCCTTGCTACGCTCGCGTCACCCTTTACCGCTGCCATTCTCGACCCACCGCGTCGTGGCTGTCACCCGGCGGCACTGGCTGCGCTGATCAATCTGGCTCCGCCACGGATCGCCTATGTCTCCTGCCATCCCGGCATTCTCGCACGGGATCTGCGCATCCTCTTGCAGGCCGGCTATCATCTAGCCTATGTGCAACCCATCGATCTGTTTCCGCAGACCCCGCATATCGAGAGCGTGGCGTTTCTGGAGCTGAAGCGAGCACCCGGATGGGAGCAATGAAGGCGCTATATCTCACCTCACGCCGTCATCACCCGCGTTTGCGCAAAAGCATACGCCAGCAAGTAATCATAGGCACTCAACGCCGCCCGTGCTCCATCGCCAATCGCAATCAGCATCTGCTCACTAAACGCGGTCGTCACATCCCCCGCTGCAAACACACCGCGCTGGGTCGTGGCATTTTGCTCGTTCACCCAGATAAATCCCGACCGATCTGTTTGCACCATGTGCTGTACCATCTCGCTGTTCGGTTTTAAGCCCAGATCAATAAATACCGCATCGACCGTGAGCAGACGGTATTCATCAGACGAGCGTTGGATCAGTATCTGCTCAATAGACGTTCCGCCGCGTAGTTCCACCACCTGCCATCCTTCCAGGATCTCCACATTGGGGCGTTGATCCAGGAGCGTCACCAGTGTCTCAGACAGGCGTGACAAACTGGTGCCGATGAGATAGACGTGGCTGGCAATGTGGGCCAGTTCGGTGCATGCCCGCAAGGTACGCATCGTTGTCCCTACCATAGCCACAGTCTGGCCCACAAGGCGGGCAGCGTGAGTGGTGGCCGAGTAGCTCAGACCATGATCGAGAAAATGCTGGGCACCGGGAACATCCAATAAACGTGGCGTTACCCCTGTGGCAATAATCAGGGTTATGCTCTGATACATACCATGATGATGGGTTTCAACCTGAAAGAGATCGCCCATTCTGGTAATATGGGTAACCCGATCACACACCACCGACTCCTGATGCACTTGCAGTTCCTGCTGGAAACATTGCATAATATGTTCACCGACAGGCAGCACTTCGCTAGAGATCCACTCGCGGCCAATACCAAGCTGCTCAAACTTCCGCGCTGCCGAGTGGTGATCCTCTGGATGGCCAATCAACGACGAGCCTGTTTTTCCACCAGGAACATCGTAGATCACCAGCACCCGGAGCCGTTTTTCAAAAGTGTAGATTGCCGCTGAAAGCGCTGCGGCACCGCCACCAACGATAATAACATCATACATACGGTTTACTTTTTGAAGCGGTCTGAAAAGGGAGCATATGCGAGGTTTTGCCCTGTACATTCGCCCCTGCCTGCCGCACGGCGGCGGGTAGCAACAGGATTCATGGTAGGTCGCAGCCCTCCAGACCACCCTGTATTCAGACAGTGTCTTAGAGCGTGATCAGAAACCCGGATTTGTGGTATCATGACGGTGAACATGGCTTTCTGACATCGTTTGGCCAGGAAAGAATACAACCGCAATCCAGAATCGAGTGAAGCCTTTCTTTATCCTGGTTCTATCGCAAT
>DAOTWD010000157.1:0-57123 GCA_034435975.1 Chloroflexaceae bacterium
CGTAGCGCGTCCCTCCGGGGCGCGGGCGGTGATTGGGCGACGCGGCGACGCGGCGGTAACGTAGCGCGTCCCTCCGGGGCGCGGGCGGTGATTGGGCGACGCGGCGACGCGGCGGTAACGTAGCGCGTCCCTCCGGAGCGCGGACGGTGATTGGGCGACGCGGCGACGCGGCGGTAACGTAGCGCGTCCCTCCGGGGCGCGGGCGGTGATTGGGCGCGAGCGCGAGGTGGCGACGTAGCGCGTCCCTCCGGGGCGCGGCGCGAGCGGGCCGGTTTCGCCCAACGCCAACACTGGCGGGCTGGCGACGCGGCGACGCGAAGAGGTGCATCTCGCGTCCTCGCATCCTCGCATCCTCGCATCCCTGCCCGTCGATGCGGCTGATGGGGACGATACACGTTTCGCCCCGACAACGATCAGACATGGTGGATGGGAGTTATAATCCTGCCCGTGCGGGCCAGAGCGAAAGAGCGAGAGAATTACACTATGGACAATACCTATACCATTTACAACGATCAGGGTGATCAAATAGACGTTACGCTGTCAGAATTGCATGCTATTTTTGATCTGGCTGAGGAGTTTGAATGGGAGCCGGACGCTGATTATCGCACCGGAGGCAATCTGACCATTCTGCCCAGTCAGGCTTCGACCATTGCGACCTCGCTGGAGCAAGCATTGTGGGCACCCGAGGCCGAAGATTGGTCGGATCGCTGGCACGATGTCGTGAATGCGGTCATCACAGTGGTACGCCAGAGCAGCGATGGCGGGATGTTTGTGCGGCAGATTGTTCCAATGTAGGGGCCGGCGAGGAGGCGAGAGGCGAGAGGCGAGGAGGCGAGAGGCGAGAGGCGATGTGTCTTCGCATCCGCGCATCCGCGC
This sequence comes from Chloroflexaceae bacterium, assembly GCA_034435975.1. Lineage (GTDB taxonomy): Bacteria > Chloroflexota > Chloroflexia > Chloroflexales > Chloroflexaceae > CAKZQX01. The sequence continues at coordinate 877 of DAOTWD010000157.1, forward strand.
ATCCGCGCATCCCCACATCCCCGCATTCCCGCATCCTCGCATCCCCGCATCCGCGTGTCGTTCCCTGGTCTTTTGGTAATCGTCTGTCCGGTCGGAGGAGGAAATATGCTCTCTTTTGTGAATAATATCCGCCTGGGGGTATTACATGCGTCCCTGGCGATCACCTTTGTAGCAATCAACAGCGTGTTAAACCGGATTATGATCAACGATATGAACATACCGGCCACAGTCGTTGCGCTCATGGTCATTTCGCCCTATCTCCTCTCACCAGTGCAAATCTGGATCGGCCAGTACTCAGATACGCATCCCATTCTGGGATATCGACGTACGCCGTATATCGCGCTGGGTATTACGTTGAGCATGGTGGGTATGATGCTGACGCCGCACGCCGCGCTGCTGATGAATCGTGATTTTGGGCCGGGTTTTGCACTGGGTCTGGTAGTGTTTTTTATCTGGGGTATGGGCTACAATCTATCGGTGGTTTCGTACCTGTCGCTTGCCAGCGACCTATTTGAGGAGCAACAACGCTCACGGGTAATTGCGCTGATGTGGGTAATGATGTTTATTGGGATCATTTCCTCGGCACGCTTGCTGGGCAGTTCGTTGGAACCCTACAGTGATGCACAGTTGATCCGCTCGTTCCGCACGGCGGGCATGATCGGCATGGGCCTGATTGTACTGGGACTGGTAGGCCTGGAGCCGCGCTATCAGACGGTGCGGCTGAAGAAGCGTTACAGCCAGCGCGTGGCAATACAGGCGGTGATCACCAATCCGCAGGCGCGGCGCTTCTTTCTGTATCTGATCTTGCTGCTGGCCGCCATTCTGGGACAGGATCTGCTGCTAGAGCCGTTTGGGGCACGGGCGTTTGGCCTGAATATCGAGCAGTCAACTATGCTGACAGCGATCTGGGGCAGTGCGACGCTGTTCTCGCTGTTGCTGTATGGCCTGGCCTTGAGCCGCTGGATGTCAAAGAAGACTGGCGCAATGCTGGGGGCGACATTGGCCGCGCTGGGTATGCTGCTGATCGCCGTGAGTGGGATGCTTCAGATGCCGTTCATCTTCTTCCCCGGTATCGTGATGCTCGGCCTGGGCACCGGTATTGCCACCACCACCAACCTGGCGCTGATGCTGGATATGACGACGCCGGAGCGGGCGGGCCTGTTCATCGGGGCCTGGGGCGTGGCTGATGCGCTGGCGCGCGGTACGGGCTATCTGCTCGGCGGCGTGGGCCGCGATGTGATCACCCTGGTTAGCAGCAACCCGCTGGGCGGCTACATCAGCGTGTATCTGATCGATGCGCTGATTCTGTGCTGCTCGCTGTTGTTGCTGCGGAGCATTGATGTTAAGGCCTTCCGCGAAGAGCAAGAACAACCCTCGCTGACACAGGTGATGGCCGTGGCGGGGGATATGTGAGCAGAATCTGGGGACACTCCTGGGAACGACAGAGCCGGCCCCGCGTCCATATACGAACGTTCCAAATGTTCCTCTCACTGCTTCATTGGTATCTCGTGAATCACCACCGGTGTGTGGATCAACCAGTGATAGCAGGCAACTGCGACAGGCATCAACAACCAGAAGTTCATTAACCGAAAGATAATCGTTGCTGCTACCGCTGCCGCTCCCACACCTAGCAATGAGAGGACAGCCACCAGCATTGCCTCCACGGTACCACCACCGCCAGGCAAAATATTGAATGTGCTGGTGATCAACGCAATGCCAAACGCAGTCAATACCACCGCGAAATTGGTTGTCACTCCCAGGCTATGCAGAATCACCAGCATGGCCAGGCTGTGCCCACTCAAGGCCACTAGTTGAAACAATACTAGCAGCGCTACATCGGGCCAGCGCTGCGCTACCTCCGACCGTCCACGCACCACTTCGGCCACAAACCGGCGCGGCCACGTACCATCCCACTGCTGACGTAAGAGCCGGGCCACAAAGTGATAGGGTGGTAGCACCCAGCGTGTCAGCGTCTCCTCGCGCCGTGTCACCACAAACACAATCCCACCGATCATCACCAGTGCTAACGTAATCTCCAGTCCCAGTTCCACGAATTGCAACCAGCGAATCGTGAGCACCAGCCGATGAGCGGCCAGATAGATCAGGCTAAACACAAAGATCAGCAGCATCGCCGTGGCATAACTGATCATCTCCAACGAGGCAACGAGCGTCGATTTTGCGGTCGGTACGCCATGACGGTTGAACATACGCACCAGAAAGGCATAACTGCCCACACCACCGGCTGGTACTGACTGGCTGACAATAATTGCAATCAGCGCAATTGCCCATGTGCGGCCAATACTCATCCGATATCCCTGTGTACGTAGCACCACCTGAAAGACTTGAGAGCTGATCAGATAACTTACACCAATAATAACAAGAGCAACGATCAGCCAGAACGGATTGGCCCTACCCATCAGGCTCAGAGCGTCCATGAGCCATTTGCGATTGATGATTGCTAGCAGCAGAATAAGCAGGCTAATGCCTCCGCTCGTCATAAACTGCCAGCGTTGACGGTGTGTCACTGCATTTTGATCCATGTGCTATCTTTCTGTGTATGTGGCTATGACCGCTCCTGGCACCCGGCTTCAGTGATGGGGCGAGCCAGCACTACCAGATAATGGTAAATCCACCCTCTTTTCCGGTCGGCTGTTCCCACCGAACTTCGACGCGATCAACGCGCGCGCTGGTGGGCCCACTATAGCACCAGCTGACGAGGTTCTGGACAGCCGAGCGTGAGCCTTCGAACACCGCTTCCACCCGACCATCGCTCAGATTCTTCACCCAACCCTCAACCCGGGCCTGGCGAGCACGATCGCGCGTGTAGGCGCGAAAATTAACGCCCTGCACCCGTCCCTCCACAAACACGTGCGCCCGTACCAGATCCATTGTCCTCTCCTTTGTGTTGCGCAGTTGAAATTGCTCTGCATCCGTTGGATCGTTTATCTGTTGGATTGTCTAATCGAACGTTACAAACTGCTACCAGTTCTCTTTGTCGTCTCTTTTCCATCGCCGGTGAAGCATGCGTGCTTTAGAACGCTTGATCCTAACATATCTCCCATCAGGCGTCAATGTCCCACACGAGTACAGGGCAAACCATGGAGGCCCCCAGATGGGAACACGTACTACAAGCAAAACTTCCGACTCTCCTTTTTCGTGCTGACCTGATTTGTGTTATACTTACACCAGGATGTAATGTAGTATATGTCCCCAGGGTGTTAGCGTATTAGGAGTTGTTAAGGCAACAATCGGCCCTGCCATAACCGGCAGGGCTTTTAACTGTATAAGGAGAATTGGTCGTTTATGATAACATCGTTTGAATCGTTAGGCCTACGCCCGGAACTCCTGCGGGCTGTGGTTGAGTCGGGGTATACTCAACCCACCCCCATCCAGGCTCAGGCCATACCTATTTTACTTAACCAGCGCGATGTGCTGGGGCAAGCCCAGACCGGCACCGGTAAAACGGCTGCATTTGCCCTACCAATGCTGCATCAACTGGATATGCAGGCCTCCGGCGTGCAGGGATTGGTGTTGACCCCCACCCGTGAACTGGCACTGCAAGTCTCAAATGCCATTTATCGCTATGGGCGCTATTCTGGCGTCCAGGTATTGCCCGTGTATGGTGGTCAGCCCTATACACGCCAGACGCGCCGGTTGGAGCGGGGCGTGCATATTATTGTTGGTACGCCTGGCCGTACGCTGGATCTCATTCGGCAGAAAGCACTCGATTTGCACACGGTGCGCTATCTGGTTCTGGATGAAGCTGATGAAATGCTTAAGATGGGCTTTATTGATGATGTCGAGGCCATTCTGGGCGAAACATCGACCTCGCGCCAGACGGCCCTCTTCTCGGCGACCCTGCCAGAGCCGATTCGTCGCCTGGCCGACAAGTATATGCACAACCCGATGTCAATCACCATTGACGATCACACACGCACGGTGCCGCAGACCGAACAGCGTTATTATCGCCTGGAAGAATCCTCCAAGGTGGCAGCCGTTACCCGTCTCCTGGAGGTCGAGGATATCAAGAGTGCGTTGATCTTTACCCGTACCAAGGTTGGCGCCGCGCAGTTGTCCGAGACATTGCTGGCACGGGGCTACACGGCGGAAGCCTTGCATGGCGATATGAGCCAGGTGGCACGCGAGAGTGTGTTGCGGCGCTTTCGCCAGGGGCAGGTGACATTGCTGGTGGCAACCGATGTGGTAGCGCGTGGCCTGGATATTCAGGATGTATCGCACGTCATTAACTTTGATATGCCGTATGATGCCGAAGACTATGTGCATCGTATCGGGCGCACCGGGCGAGCAGGACGTTCTGGCGTGGCGATTACGCTGGTGACGCCGCGAGAACAGCGCCGCTTACGTTCTATCGAGGCCTTTACACGCCAGCCGATGACTCGTGCGACGCTGCCCACAGTGGCTGAGATTCAGGCCCACCGTGAAGAACGCTTTAAGACTCACCTGGATTCGTTTATCAGTGCTGGCAACCTCGAAAACGAGCTATCGCTCCTGGCCGAACTGGTGAGTGCCGGGTATGCGGCGACCGATATTGCAGCCGCGGCCATTCGGATGGCGCGAGCAGGTGAGTTGCAACGCCCGATCGATGAGATCCACGAAATCGCCGATCATCGGGAAACGTCCGGGCCAAAGCGTACTCGCAAGTCTCGCCATACGACTACTGCCCATACCGCTGATCGCGTTCGGCCACCTCGTCAGACACGGCACGAACCGGGTATGGTACGTCTAGCGCTCGATCTCGGTCGTGCCCACGGCATCCGTCCTGGTGATATTGTCGGAGCGATTGCCAGCGAAGCCGGTATCCCCGGTCGTGGTATTGGGGCCATCGATATTCATCAATATCAGACATTTGTCGATATCAAGGAACGCCATGCTGACCAGGTTTTGCAGAACATGCAGCGAAGTACGTTGCGTGGCCAGACGGTCACACTGGTGCGCGCTGATCACTAGTATGAGATGTAACCAGTGCTGAAGCTGCTTTTCGACCGGCAGCAGCATCAGTATTGCTGTCAGCACGGTCGCAGTGATCAACACCATGAGCATACCGGCTGGTGTGGTGTATTGAGGGATGGTGAGAGCGGGGATGGTGTATAGCCAGGGTAAGACAAATCAAGATCGCTGGTAGCGCCAATACCCCGCCAATGAACATTGAGATAGCCACAATATCGCTCAGGGTATACATTCACACCTGACAGCACATATTTAGAGTAGACTCTCAGCCACGCGCGAGCCATTGGGACGATATGTGGCCGCTTCAGGGTAGTTTGTCTCCCCCTCGACAGTTTGCCCACTCCCGGTTTCATCCAGGGCGATCTGTGTTGAGATAGCCACTGACCAGGCAATTGTCTCATCGAGCAAGTTCTCAACCAATGGTACCCAGGCTTTGCGGATATAGTGTGCCACCAGATAGGGGCGGTCTATTGGATCTGGAACGTGGGCGACAATCGGGATAATCTCTTTTTTTTGGGTAGCGCCACGTGCTACTTCGGTACCAGGGCCGATCGGTAAACTACAGGCATAAAAAGGCGGTTTGAGCGGCGGTTGACCCTGTGCCACCCGCAGATGATCAATGGCATCCAGCACATCATACTGGCGATTGAGCGCCTCGAGCATATCGCCCGTCAGGGTACTCTTCACCGACACCAGCAGCGGATCGGTATACCCGACTTCCAGCAGTTCACGGATGAATGCCCGACATTTGAGAACCGACTGTGGGCGCCCATCGGCCAATGTTCGCCAGGCATAGGCAATGCCATAGCGTTCGGCGGTCGTGCGCATCTCACCGACACTCTGTACTCCCTCGGCAATAATAAACAGGTTTGCCGTCTCCACCGCCCAATGCGTCACCAGATGGCCCCCACTATGGCGGATGGTCACCCTCTTAAAATCAGCAGCCTCCATCGCTGCGTCCAGTGCCTCTGTCCGGCCCGTCTGGATCAGCCAGCCTGCATAGATGCTGCGTTGCTGCGTTTGTAACCCTGTTGACCACTGGAGTAATGGATCGGCCACCCGGACAATAGGCCGCCGTGCCGGGCCGCGTGAAAACGTTACTTCTTCCATAATCGCCTCTACCTGTACAGTTCGCGTATCCTGTATCGCCGCGCTGTTACACGGGGAATGCCTACATTATAGCACATATGTTTTATCCTGTCCAGTATTGCCCCCACGTTGAGGTGACCCGCTGAAGAAGCTCTGAGTGGCTTGCGTCTCATACGATTTTTCCCCGTTCTGAGCAACGTTCGCCCAGAAGAGGTGCGAGAGTCTACCGCCTCTGCGCAACCTTCTGCTCGATCCATCGAGCAAGCGACACCGGGAGAGACCGTGCCTCTTCCCGATCTCCTATCGGAACGAGTACGGACGTTCGACACACCGACTGAACCTGGTCAGATCACGAGAGTTTGAAGCGCACAAAGGCAAAGCGTTCGGAGGGCCAGAAGCCGAGGCGACGATAGGTCTCTATGGCATGGATATGGTCAATAACCACCAGTAAATAGATGCGTGGGGCGAGACGAAAGCCGGCGCGGGCCAGGGCACTGATACAAGCCCGAGCAAAGCCCTGCTGCCGATAGTCAGGATGGGTGGCGACATTGCCGATCTCGATGGCATCGACGGTGACAAAATGCGTGGCAGCCATTGCCACCAGTTGCTCACCCACAAAAGCGCCAAACGCGGGGCCATTGGCTAAAACACCGGGTCGCCATGTCATCATACCACATGCTCTGGCCAGTATGTCCATAGCCGGCAGATCGATCTCGCGCAAGCGGCGCACTCCCGGTCGTTCAATGGGCTTGAGCGTTTCTGGTTCAACCACCATCTGCCACTCGATCGTTACTGACTCCAGGTGTACATGTGCTCGTAGCTGCTGCGCCCGATGCTCGGGCACCACCGTGCTGATCAGATCTGTTTGCATAGCTGGTACACGCCTGGCTAGTGCGGCAAGCAAGGCTGGCAGCGGTGAGCCTTGTTCAGCCACAAAGGTGATCCCTAAAAATGGCAGGTCGCGGTAGTGCGAGGCAATACCCTGGATCAACCCCTGACGATGGGCTACGACAACATCGCAACGTTGCCGCAGTTGGGTTATATGCGCCAGCGGAATCGCATTCCGATAGGGTGTGCGCCGCAAATAAGCAACGGCATACCCCTGCCAGTTGTCATCGAGTTCAGAGATCTGTAGCGTCATTGTATCGTTCTTTTCCCATTGCAGATGATTCGGGTAACAGGTTATATCCAATGTAGCTCAGTCGCGCTTACTGGATAATAAACGTATTCGGGTACCCACTCCAGTGGAGTGTTTGGACGAGCAATGCCTCTCCAGGCGTTTCTGTGTCATCCCATTGTGGTGGCAAGAACGCCATAACGGGATGACAAAAGGGGTACAAGGGAGCCTGCGGCCACGCACCCCCGCGGGAGAACGTTCCCCGGAACAAGAACGGCATTCGGAATGTGCAAGAAACATTGTACTACGTTCTGAGTAATTGTACTACCTCGACGAATAGCAAGCCTATCCCAATGGTATATCGCGATCCCGGCTCAAGCGGGGACAAAGCGTGACCGCACTATCGCAACAAATCGGTGCGGCTCCGCGCCACTATCAGGCACCATCTTGTGGTTCCAGGGCGTGATAGGCATCATCCACCAGAATAGACTACAGGATCCAAACATCCGTCCAACAGGTATCTATAATAGTACAACGAGACTTCACCGCAGCCGGGGCGCGGGGCCGCAGGCCCCCACGCATGGTTCCACGCTGGTGTCGGTGGGTTGAAGCCGCACCATGCCTTCCTACCCAGGGGATGTCTCGTTGTAGTACTATGATAAAAAGTGAACATTCGTATCATTCGTGGTTAGATTACGTAGTCGCCCGTCAGGATTGGGACAGTCGTCCTGGTAATACTTGAGCTATTCACGCCGTCACGCTATAATTCGGGCTATGCCGACTTGTGATCACGCTCAAATGCCGCACCGACCACGGCTACCCATGGCCGGTGCGTTGCCAATGGCTGGTATGCGGATCGGATGCTGGCTGCACGCAGAAGGATGCGCCTGGCAAGCGGCGTTCCGTGTACGGTCGTTCTACACGCTGCTGGCACTGTTGCTGCTGGCATTATTGCTGGCCCCCCAACTCCCCTTGCACTACGTGATTGATGTGGGCAAGGAAGAAGGCTATGGCAGTGACCTGCCGCATCTGCAGGGCTTCAATACCGCCGAGCGCGACATACATGGTTCCTTTCGTTGGACACGCGATGGGGCAACTGTTACCTTGCCCGGCCTGGGCCGCCGTCCGTTGCTGGTCGAGTTTGCGTTTTTTCCCGTAGATGCGCAGATTGCGGCGGCTGGCCCACGCACGATCGAGGTCTGGAGCGGCACCGAGCGTCTGGCGCTACTACCTGTGCGCCCGGAGGGTGCCCGCTTTGCGCTGGCGGTACCCGCACGCCATCTGCCTATCGGCACGCTGACGTTGACTCTACGCACCGAGACATTTTCACCCCCGAATGACCCGCGTCAAATTGGCACACCTCTGGCGGCAATCCGCATCACCACGCTCGCCTGGGCGCTGCCGGTTATGCCCGACTGGCAAGCAGTAAGCATCTGGCTCTTCGCCACAACCCTGGCCTGGCTGACCTTGCTGCGCGCCCTGGGGCCAATGCCCCACGCTTCATCTCGATCCACTGGCTGGCTGAGTTGTGGCATCGCGCTGGTGGCACTGGCCGCTGTGTTTGATCCGCCACGCTGGGCGGCCGGGGCTATGCCAGCGCTGATAACGCTGGTATTGTGTTATGCGCTGACGCTGGTGTTGCGGGCAGCGCTACCACCACTGGCAAAACGTACTGGCATCGCGCTCGATCCGCACACGCTGGGCTGGCTAATCTTGATTGTGGTGGCAGCGTTCGGGCTACGCTATGGGGGGCGGCTCTACCCACGCTCGATGCACGGTGATATTGGCTTTCACGCCAACCGCTTCCACGAGACGGCGTTGGGACAGGTATATCTGCTCTCGCGTAATCGTGGCGTTGACTTTCCCTACCCCTCGGGGCCATACCTGACGCTCGCGCCGTTGACCTTATTCGGGATCGCCACGCCCGATCTTCTCCAGGTGAGTGCAGCTCTGGTCGAAGGACTGGGGGCTGTGCTGGTATTCGCGCTCGTCATCTGGGCCACCACGCCCGACTCGGCACTGCCGACGCTGTCTGCGCAATGTACGGCGCTGCTGGCGGCGGCGATCAATGTGTTTACCGCCGCCGGGTTTATGACCACCTGGTGGTCGTTCAGCACCCATATCTACACCCAGTTTGCCACCCTGGTGCTGATCAGCGCACTGATGTATACCGCCCGGCAAGCAATCATTCGGCGCTGGTATGGAGCGCTGACCGGCGTGCTACTGGTGGGCATATTCCTAGGGCATTTCGGCTTTTTTATCAACACCGTATTACTGATCAGTGTGCTGCTGGTGTTGCTCCGAGTGGCTGCATGGCGGCAGAGTGTCTGGAGTCAGCGGCTGTGGTGGCCGCTGCTGGTGGCTGGAGCGGGGGCAGTGCTGGCCGTACTGGCCTTGTTCTACAGCGCCTATCTGCCGCTGTTTATTGCTCAGGCGCAGGCCGTGGCGAGCGGGGGAATGACTGGCCTGGCGCAGCGGGCACCGGTCGAGCGCAGTTACCTCTGGCATACACTCTGGTACAGCGGCCTGATCACCCATTTCGGCTTTTTTCCGCTGCTGCTGACGTTGCCGGGCCTGCTCACGCTGCTACGGCGCGGGCGCTCGGCGCAGATCTTGCTGGCGCTTATGGCCGGTAGTTTGCTGGTGAGTGCTTTCTTTGCCATCCTGCCGTTTATCACGCTTTCCACCCAGAGTACGCGCTGGCTGATGTTTTCGGCATGGGCGGTAGCTGTTGGGTCAGCGCTGGCGGGACGGGTGCTGTGGTGCTGTGGGCGGGCGGGGCGCGTTGTGGTGGTGGCAATGGCTGGTTTTGTGTTATGGAATACAGCCACGCTCTGGCTAGGCGCGATGATCTGGCGCATCAGACCCCCTGAACCGTTTTGATCCCACCGTTTGACGCAAATATCACCAGATGCTATAGTTTGTCAGCACAAGCAATCATTCACGATCCGCCGTCTGGCGTCAACCATTACGGGCTATGGTCGTAGATACGTCTGGTCAGAACCCTGATGGACATTCGTTGCGCACCTATGCCTTCTGGATGAGGACACTATAATGAGCGCGATCCGAATCGTACTCGACGCTATGGGCGGTGATTATGCACCGCAAGAGACGATCAAAGGGGCAGTACAGGCTGCCCGGGCCTACGGCTGCACGGTGATACTGGTTGGCCCGCAATCGGTGCTGGCGCAGCAACTGGCACGTCACGATACAAATGGTCTTGATCTACCAATCATTGATGCGCCGGAAGTCATTAATATGGACGAACCGCCCGCGCAGGCGGTACGGCGTAAGACGAAATCGAGCCACGTGGTCGGCTTGCGGATGGTGCGTGATGGTGCTGCCGACGCCTTTGTCTCCGCCGGGCATAGCGGTGCGTCGATGGCTGCTGCTCTGTTTATTCTGGGACGGCTGCCTGGTATTGAGCGGCCGGCACTGGCTGGACTGTTTCCAACACTCCATAAACCGGTGCTGATGCTCGATATTGGCGCGACGACTGACTGTAAACCAGAATACCTGCTGCAATTTGCACAAATTGGCAGCGTCTATACTGCTCTGGTGCGCGGCGTCCATAACCCACGTGTCGCACTGCTGGCAAACGGTGAAGAGTCGACCAAGGGAGATCGGCTGGTACAAGAAGCGCATGCGCTCTTGCTGGAGAGTACACTGAATTTTGTGGGCAATGCGGAACCTAAAGATCTGTTGTTGCATGATATGTGTGATGTGCTGGTGACCGATGGCTTTGTGGGCAATCTGGTACTCAAAATGGGCGAGTCGGTCGTCTCGTTTGCCACGCGCAAGATCAAGCTCGAAATGCGGCGCAATCTGCTGCGGCGCATGCTGGTGGGCTTGTTGCCGACAGCAGGACTGGCGTTGTGGCCCGGTAGCGGGCGCTGGCGGGCAGTGGCCGGGGCCTTGCTCGGCGGGGCGGGTCTTGTGACGGCTGGATTGTTGCCCTTGCGTCAGGTGCGCCGCGTTACTGACTATCGTGCATATGGTGGCGTACCGCTCCTGGGTGTACGCGGGGTTACCATCATTGCCCACGGCAAATCCGATGCCTTTGCAACGATGAATGCGATTCGTCAGGCGAAGGAAGCCGTCGAAAGCGGCACCATTCGTGCGATGGCCGAGGCCGTCAGTACCAATCTCACAAGCACTACTTCCTGATGGTTCATACTTCATTCCCGCATATGTCTTATAGATTAAGGAGTTTGGTCATGCGGCTACACGCAACCAGTGAACTCATCTTTGAGGTTTCAACCCCTGTTCCACTGATCTTGATGTTGCGCCCACGGAGTGGCCACGGTCAGTGGGTAACGCAAGAGTTGTATGAGTTGGAACCAGGTATACCCGTGGTTGAATATACAGATGGGTATGGCAACCTCTGTCAACGCCTGGTTGCCCCGGTCGGCCAATTTCGGGTGAGAACCGGCGCTGTTGTCCATACGGCTGATAGCATTGATGTCCAACCAGGTGCGCCATTTACACCAGTACAAGATCTCCCAGCGGAGGTGTTACCGTTCTTACTACCTAGTCGCTACTGTGAGTCTGATCGGTTGGGCACAATGGCAACCGAGATCATTACCGATGCTTCCCCTGGCTATGATCAGGTTGCAGCCATTTGTCGTTGGATCCACGATAATCTCACCTATCAGTATGGCACAAGCGATGCCTCGACATCGGCTATACAGACCAGCCAGCAACGTCAAGGAGTCTGCCGTGACTTCGCCCATCTGGGCATTGCGCTCTGTCGCAGTCTGAGCATTCCGGCGCGTATGGTCGTGGGCTATCTGCACCGGCTGGAACCGATGGATTTGCATGCCTGGCTTGAAGCGTTTGTAGCCGGGCGCTGGTATACGTTTGATCCCACACAGTCAGTACCGCGTGGGGGGCGTATTGCTATTGCTTATGGGCGCGATGCAGCCGATGTGGCGTTGGCAACCCGGTTTGGGCCAGCTGAATTGACATCATTGGCGGTAGAGGTAAAGGAGGCGCCATAGGGTTGATACTGCATCGGCCATACGCATAACGGCGGTGCCTGCAGGGGCTTCCAGACGTTGGGTACGCGGATTGTCTACCAGCATACGTCGCACATGGACGCCGGCAACTGTAACCTTCAGCGTCAGCCTGACTGTACCTGTCGTGGGCAGCGGAATCACCGCTCGACAAACCAGTACGTCATCGTATCAATGCTGAAAAGGATCAGCCTGCCATTATACCACCGTCAGGTGTGGTTACTGCTGGCTTCTTCATATGCCGCCCGGTCGTTGATTATAGCAAGCCTGATCGTTATAATAGAGGTGAACGTGGGCCGAGGTACCAGGGGCCTTCTATATCGGGAGAGTCCCTACAGGTTCAACTTATTGCAAATATGAACAAGATGGATTATAATAAAACCAGCCCCTGGTAGACATACATAGACGTTCTACGATATGCATCGCGTTAGATTCTGGCTTGGTAGGAGTAGTGTGGGAATAAGAAAGGAGCGATAGCTATGGATATGGATGTTCGTACGTTTAGTTTATTGCTGATCTTTATCCTGGTTATTCTGCAGGGCATTCTGTGGGCATGGGTCGGATTACAGGCAAAAAAGATATTTCCGTGGTGGCCGTTTTTGCGTGACGAAGAGCCAACGCGCTATGATGATCGGGGGCGCTATCGTTAGGAAGCTCGTGTTATTCCTGATCCATTAACGCTTGTCCCTACATACACACGTGGGGATACAAAACCCGCCTCTACCGCTCTTGTGAGCGTGCAGATCGGCGGGTTTGTTCATCACAACTGCTCACCGATTTGCCAATTGCTGCAACTGCTCCAGATTAGTCAGATAGATCGTATCTTCTTCAACCCGGATCAAACCGGCTTCGCGAAACTCACCAAAGGCCTTGGTTACCGTTTCCCGATAGGCACCAACCATCTCAGCCAGTTGTTGATGCGTATATCGCACGACCTGGGGTGCAGTCGTGTCACCGGTAGAGCTGTGCTGCTCAGCCGGCGTTGTACCGGCTAGGTTGATCAATACCGACGCCAGGCGCTGTGGTACACTTTTGAAGGCAATATCCGCCAGCTTGTTCTCCATGGCCTGCAGGCGCTTCCCCATCAACTCCATAAAGTTCAAGGCAACGCTCGGATACTGCTGCAAAATCTGGCGCAATGCCTCTCGGTCAATCACTCCGATGGTACACTCAGTCATCGCCTCCGCAAAGCTATCGTGCATCCATTGACCAACCAGCGTCATCTCACCAAAAATCGTCACCGCCTCCAACACGGCCAGGGTTAGGGCCCGGCCTTCGGTCGAGAGCTTGTAGAGCCGTACTCGCCCTGAATGAAGGATAAAGAGTTGCTCACCATACTCGTCGGGCGAGTGTAAAATCTGCCCGGCAACGCAGGTTTTGTAGCTAATTGAGCGTTCAATCTGCGCTCGCTGCTGGGCATCTAGATTGCGAAAAATATCACCTGCATGCACATAGTGGATGTCGGGTGTAATCATCATCTCCAGTTCCTTAACATTAGGTGACAGGTCACAGGTTATACCAGATCCCCGTAGCGTAATCGCAGATTTGCAGGTCATTCATGTTTTCTCATGGAGATAGATTGTGATACGCTGATGAGAATCTGGTATTATAGATTACAGGTTACAGGTCAACTCTGTATAAGTATAACCGCATCATCTGCAGAACCAGAAACCGGCTTTAAACTATAGAGTAAGCCTATTCCAATGGTACATCGGTGTCTCGGCTTGTGTATGGACGGAGCGCCACCCCGACGCAAGCCAGGGTAGTGTTCTTTATCACGAATGGACACACATTACATGGTCGCTCAAACACAACGTCTTTTTCGCCTGCGGCGGATGTAGGGGTGTACGGCCGTACACCCCTATTTTTCCTGTTTTCTCTCAGGATTCCTTTTATGGCGAAAGTTTGGGCGAAATCAAATGGTATAGGTTGCGCCTCATCGTGTTACGCCTCGTGCTGCTCGCCGCGTCCATAATATCTATTGTACCTGATCTTGGCTACCGATAATGCGGGTACCACCGGCCACAAGACCTTTCAGGTTGGCAATACGCACGGAACCCACACCCGCATCGAGTGCCGCGAGCGCCGAGCGTACCTTGGGGATCATTCCGCCATTGATCACCCCGACTTGAATACCTCGCTCGATCTCGACAGCACGGAGGCAGGGCACAACCTGACCATCCAGTATCACGCCGGGCACATTACTGACAAACACCAGTTCTGTGGCAGTACGACCAGCTTGACAATGAGTTAACGCCGCTGCCACAGCCTGCGCTACATGGTCGGCGTTGACATTGTAGGTCAGGCCATCATCACGCCCCAGTGCCACTGGTGCCAGCACCGGCAACCACTCGAGCATCAGCAGCGCCTGCAGTACTGCATGATCGACAGTAGTAATTGCCCCAACACGCCCCAGATCGATCCCATTCGGACGGTGGGGCACGCACCGCAGCAGACCCAGATCAACGCCACTCATACCCAGTGCCCGCTTGCCCACCGCCGACAGACAGGCCACGATGCGTTTGTTAATCGTACCACACACCACCATTTCCATAATCGCCATACTCTCTGGCGGTGTTACGCGCAGACCATCAATGAATTGCACTGGCTGACCGTAGTGTTCCAGCGCAGCGCTGATTTCTTTGCCACCGCCGTGAACCAGCACCAGCGGACGGTTAAACGTTCCCAGAATGGCACACAACTCGGTGAGAAATCCTGGATCATCCAGTTCATTACCACCGACTTTAACGACTGTGATTTCGTCCACTGCTACCCCTTCTGCATCGAGTACGTCTGTTATAATGATCAACCCGGAGTCTCGGCTTCAGCCTGGACGGAGCACTGCCCTGGCGCAAACCAGGACTCCGGTTTTTTCCTCTGATCGAGAATTGCTATAGGTGACAGGAAACAGGGCACAACTCAGACGTGCAGAAAAAGGAACGCTCAGTAAAAGCATGGCGGTACCGTACCCGTACTGAGCGTTTCTCATTTTTCACTCCTCGTTACTCACTGCTCACCCTGTCCCCTGTTATCTTATCGATAGACGCCTCCGGTATTATACCAGTGTCCCAACCGCAGTCAGAGCAAAGAGTGCCGCCGTGGGCTGATTAACCTGACTGCCCGATGGTACAAATGCCCCATCGGCGCTACCGCCATGGTGCTGGTACGGTGCCAGCAGGTCTGCTATCGTTTGCGCAGCCGTCACGTTGTCCCAGGCATACAACGCCAGCGCCAGTGCGCCCCGCTCGTCATGCAGCCAGGCCTGCGGATCGCCAGTGGGTGGCTGATGGGGCATATGCTGCGCCAGGGCAAGGCAGGCACGATCCAGATCATCACTCGCAGTCGCGTGTGCCAGCGCACGATCACGTGCAGCGACCAGTTCTGCCGAACCACCAGCCATTCCCGCCAGTTCTGCCAGCGCCCAGGCAACTGCGGGAGACACTGTTGCCTGTTGTGCCTGGGCGCTCAACCAGCGTATAGCACGGGTCAACTGCGGGCGGAAGTTGCCAGTACGATCAGGGTGTCCCTGGCGCAAAAAGGCCAGCACGACCAGCGCCGTTGCAACGGGCGACTCGCCCCACGCCCCACTGACGCCCTGCACGCGAGCCAGGTAGCGCAGCGCAGCCTCACGCCGAACTGCTGGTGCAAAGGCAGTGCCCGCCTGCCGATTCATTTCGCTCTGCACCGGTGCAGGACTCGGCGCTTCAAATGCCATCATTGTGTCTGCCTCGGCTGCGAGCATGGCCGGTTCCGGGCTGGCCCCCAGCATCTTGCCCAACGCCTGTCCCATTTTGTGCAACCTGCCACGTACACTCGTATCAATCCCATAACTCACCTGTTGTGCGAGTGGACGGGAGGGTACGGCTGCGGCGCGGAAAAGTCCCCCACCAGCACCTGGCCCACCCAGCAATCCCGCTGCGGTATAGATTGGGCCAGGTGGCGACTCAAAGGCCTCACGACGTGTGCCCTGCGGCAGATGGATCGGCACAACCACTGGCTGTGCCGCTTCACGGTCGGCGTGTTCCCCTCGGCGCTCCTCAATTGCGACAAACGACGTGTAGGGGCAGAGTAAGCCCTGTGCCAGGGCCAGACCCAGGATTTCGTCACGGAGTTTGCTCTGCTGCTGTGACGTATCACGTTCGCGGGTCAGCAGCGCGTCAATACGGGCACGTGCCCAGAGTTGCTTTAATGTCGCCCAGTGCGGGCCACGATCCGGCGTCGACTGCGGCCAATCCACTGCCAGTGTCTGGGTATATTCGCCACGCGTTGTGCGTCCAGTCAGGCGAATCTGTGTGTGTCCATGCGAGTGGAAGCGTGCCAGCACCAGCAATGGCTGACCAGCATATAGATCCGGAAGGGGGGATGGGTACACATCAGTGACTCGCGCCCCGCCCCAATCGAGGCTCAGATCAACCAGCACCGGGAAGGCAGCGCGATTCTGGAAGCGTTGTACCGCATCTTCAATCGCCTGACCAGGAAAGATGTACTCAACTGTGCCGCGCCCGACCTCGGCCAGTTTGTCGAGCAAGAAGCGATTCACAGCCGTACCAATACCAAAGGCATACACTCGTGCCTCGTTCAAGGTGCGGCGCAACTCGCGTAACACCTGATCTTCGTTGCCCACCGCGCCATCGGTCATAAACACAACCACACGCAGGCGTTCGGCGTCACGTGGTTGTTGCAGCGCGGTTTGCAGCGCCAGCAGAATCTCGGTACCCCCGCGAGCGTCGATCTGTTCGATGTAGTCATCGGCCCGGTCAATATTGGCCTGGGTGAAAGGCACCGGTTGGGGGGCAAACTGCTCCACCCGATTGTCAAAGGGGAAAATGTTAAACCTGTCTTCAGGGTTGAGTGCCCGCAGGCAAGCCCGCAGCGCATTACGCGCTTGAACAATGCTGTCACCACTCATCGAACCGCTGCGATCAAATACAAACAGCAGTTCACGTGGCAGCACATACTCCGGTGCGGGTTGCACCTGCGGCGTGAGCATCAACAGCAATGTCCCCGCCTCATCAACGGGACGGTAGGTGAAAGCCGCAGTATCAAACTGGGCGCTGGCAACCTGGTACCGCAGGATAAAGTCCTTGTTCGGGATAGCATCAGCCTGTCGTAGTGTCACTCGCGTCGCACCGCGCTCTGGCTGGACATCAATCGCATGCGTGGGGCTGTTCAGGTCAACCAGTTTCCCCATATCCAGTATCACGGTGATGCTCAACGTGTGCCCGTCACGGGTATCAGCGGAAAGTAAGGGCGTGTTTGTGACCCGCTGCATATCCGTGCTACCGGTCAGTTGCGGCGGCACATAGCGTGGCAAGACCACGGTGGGCAAAACGAACTCGAAGGCATTGTTGTTGTAGGGAACGTAATCATGAAAGCGGAGCGACACCTGCACCTGCTCATCGGGCTGGATGTTGGCAACTGAAATGGTAAAGAGGTTGGGACGTTCTTGCTCCAGAAGCGCGGCCCCCTGTCCCTGATCACGGGCTTGCTCATAGTCGTGCCGCGCCTGTTCGCGCTCACGTATCTCGCCTCGGATCACCCGCTCACCAATGGTCAACGTCAATGCAGTAACAGCAGCATCTTCGGGCAGTGGGAAAACATAGATCGCCTCGACCGGGTGCTGGTGCGTGTTGTGGAACTGCTGCTTTACCAGCACATCGCAGATCGGGCCAATAATGTTGACCTGCATATCGGTGTGCTTAAGCGGAATAGGGGGCAGATCGCGTTCGGTGGGTATCAGCATGCCCTCCGTCACAGGCAAACCAGGATAGAACTCAGGTCTCCGCGAAGCTATCGGCATGGCACGACTCCTTTCTCAAATAAGGAAAGCGTTTTAAGCGCAAGGCGGGTTGCGCTTTCCACGCTGGACTATCTGCGCTCTTACCACAGATTATTCGCTATGACGCTCTGATGTACGAGAGGGTTGCAGGTGAACGGCTATCATGGCTGTAATCGCTCACCTGTACAGGACAGGCGGCCCCCCAATCCACCGGGGGGCCGCGAGTAATCCGCCGCTATCGTCGTATGGGGCGCCCGCGGATCAAACGGTAACCGGCAACCACGATAACTGCACCAATAACGGCCACTACCAGGGTGGTAAGATTAAATCCTGTCGTGAGGTCAACGCCCAGCAATAACGAAGAAAGCCACCCCCCAACCGCAGAGCCAGCTAACCCCAGCAACATATCGATATACCAGGGATAGTTACTCTTCATAATGAAGCCAGTGATTGAGCCGATGATCAACCCCATCACCAGCGCTCCGATCAATCCCATCGTAACACCTCCTATCGTAGGCACTATCAAGGGTGGTCTATCGCACCGAACTTAGCTCTTGCCTACCTGACCCTCTGCCAGGCTCTTCAGCTTTTCGAGGGTTTGCTTCACCTTCAACATATCCAGCGGGTTGCCACTCGCCACGAATTTGCCAATCACGCCACCAGGTGGATCGTATTCCATAGTATACTGGAAGCGTGATGCATTCGACCCTATCCCCAGCACACCACCGGAACGATCAACGTCAAAGCTATGTGTAACCTGGCTGCTGCCCATGCGCGTCACCACACGCATGCGATTACTACCAGCATCTACATACACGATCGCACCAGAACCAGTATTCTTGCCCTTCTGCCACTCAAATGTCCCGCCGCTCTTAACCGCGCTGACATTCTGCACCCGTTCAATATCTGGAAACCAGAGCGGCCACTTGTTCGGGTCAGTCACGATCGACCAGACCACGTCAGCCGGGGCCTTTATATCAATGCGTTGCTCAAACTTTACTGTCATTCGATCTCCTCACTTACAACATACAATTACCGGAAAAGATTACCAGATTCCGCTACGCCAAAAAATACTACAACACCCGCCTTCGCGGGCTAAACAGGCCACGCAGGTAGGTGGCCTTCGCAACCACGAGCCGAGGCGTTTACGCCGAAGGAAACAGATCATACGCCGAGATACAACTGTAGTCCAAACATCTGTCCGCATACCAGCATGGCGCATATGCTCTGGCATGCGCAAAGTTTGCTCTCAACCTGATGAGAGCGCATGTCTGTACAACCGTACAAAGCAGGGTTTATTTCTCAATCCTTGCTTGATCGGCATCAAGTATAGCACAATGTATCGTAGTATGCAGGGCTGAGGGGCTAACGCTCGGAATATGAGGAACGCCTTTCGGTGGTTAAGAGTACTGAGTACCCGTTCAGAGGAACGTTCGCCACCCCGTTTCTACCGTCGCGCAATGGCGATGGCGGTGAAACTTCACATATCGGTTTTTTTTGCGCAAGGACGTGTGCGGTCACGTATGCCAAATGTTTTGTTCACCTGCGGTCAGACGTTCTAACGATCTAACGTTCTAGAGCGGCAGTACGTCGTAAGCGTAACTCAATGCGTCAGTGGCGTCATCGAGATTTTACCGTCGGCCATAGTCACGCTATACCAGAGCAGGATATTGGGAATCGCCAGCGCCAGTACCAGCACCCATGCCACTACTCGCCCCCAGCGGCCACGCTCCGCGAGATAGCCCGGCACGAGCGCAATCGCTACCACTGCCAGAGGTAGCGAGAAATAGAAGTACCGCACCTGGAGCGCAGATACCAGGTCAACCGTAAAATAGAGCAAGGTGGTCAGCGTCCAAGCCAGAGGTACAACCAGGCGCTCAAATACGGGTTGGGCACGCACGATCGATACCAGGCCGAACGGCAGAAGCAACAGGCCGATCACACTGTAGGCCAGGCGCATTCCTTTCCACAGGAGCGGTGTGTTGCCCCGCAGTTCAAAGCCACGGTGTTCCGGCACCACGTTACCGGTGAGATGGGTGATCGTCGTCTCAAAAATATGCACATACAGCAGCACAAATGCCAGCAGTACACTCCCAATAAACAGCCCGATGCTCCACCACAGATTGCGGTCACGTTGACCGAACAGGAACAGCAACCCCAGCATGATTCCTACCCAGGTAATGCCCAGAATGGCCACCCCGATATGCGACAGCACCCCAAACAGCAAGACCAGTATCGCCAATCCCCAGGCATGTGGACGCCGCATCGCGCCAGGTGCCAGCAATATCAGCGCCAGCGGGGCCGTAAACCATTGCCCGAAGACCTGTGCGGCAAAACCATAGGTCATGGCTCCAAAAACGGCAATATTACTGGTATAGAGAATCATCGCCAGGCGGGCTGCTTCGCGCTGACGCACCAGTCGCCACGCCAGCATTGCCACCAGAAACGCCGTCGTTCCATCCATCAAAGCCAGTGATCCCTGGAGCAGTGTGCCCCGATCATGGGTGAGCGTCAACCCTGGCATCAAGGTCAGATACGGGCCAGGGGGATAGATCGTATCACCATCAGCAAACTCACCTGACCAGGCAATAATCACCAGTTCCCCACGAATGGACTTTTCCAGACGACGGACGTTGCGGGCCAGATCCTGCGCATCGAACGTGGGATAAAACACGCCCACAAAGCGGATCACACAGGCCAGCAACATAATCGTCCATAGCAGGCGGATCTCACGCTGACCACCCATCCATGGCAGATGACGCTCGGCAATTGGCAGAAGCCCCCAGGTCAACAGTGCCAGCACACCGCCCCCAATCGCCAGTCGCAACGTATAGACATAGGCCAGCAGCAGCATCTGGCTGAGAATCAATGCCAGTGCCAGTGCCAGCACGCCGCAGATCACTGCCTGCCAGCGCCAACGCCAACCTAGCCTGATCACCGTCACCTGCAGCGACAGCAACACGACCACCTGAGCCAGATACTGGGCCAGCGGTGGCAGCGGCACGCCACTGGTCGGCACGGTCAACGCAAAACTTTCGATTTTCACGCCGAGATTGCGCTTATCTGCCACTGGTGTGAATGTGTCACTCTGCACATCAATAAACATATCGCCGGATGCAATGGGTGGCAACAACAGGATATAGCGACGCGGATGGGTCTGCGCAGTAAACGTAACCCAGGGGTGGGCATTGAATGACAGGTTCACCTCACCAGCCGCTGGTCGCCCACCCAGATTCAGCGTCAGCAACGTATGCGATCCAACATCGACCTGAGTAAACCAGAGCGTACTGACATCTCGCGTCCACCGATATGTCTCACCGGCTGCATTTTCTTGAAAGTGTGCATTTTGTAGGAAAAACCGATCACGATAGTTCCCTACATCCACCCGATAGGTACCTGGATGGAGCGCAAGCAGCGTTATATCGGCCACAAGCATGAACAGCGCAGCGAACACAAAAACAAGCACACTCAGCGTGCGCTCCGAGGCTGTCATTTTCCAGTCCCGGAAGAGTGTCCGTCTGGTATCGCTTGCAGGCAGAAGGCGGGTCAGATCTATCCATTTTCGCCGTAGTTGTACCGGAGTGGTCGTCATAGTATTCGTCACTGCTTAAGACTAGTTGAATTCCCGGTCACACGCAGCAGCAGCAACCCGAACGCGGCCAACACCTCGGTCTGCGTAAAGGCGCAATGGCCGTAGCGCACAATCGGCAGGGTATTCAGGTACATGCGCTGTCCCATTGCCACAACCTTGCGTTGATAGCGGAACGCCTGATCAAAGCGCACCACATCATCACCTAGCGTATGCAACGTCACCAGTGGTACTGTCAGGTTGCCACTGGTTTCATAGGCAGCGAGCGCCGCCAGTGCCTGTGGATCGGCATCAAACCGGGCTATCTGGCGATTGAGCAGCCAATCATCGCGTGATCCGAGATACCAGCGATCGCGATTGCCATAGGGATTGCCCCCCAGTCTGGCATTGGCATCATTGGTGGCAAACACGTTGTACCACAGCAGGTTCAGCGTCGTTGTGGTGTACATGGCGGGCATTGATGGGGCAACCATTGCCCGTGCGGTGATCATCAACTCTTGTGCAGCCTGGGGATGAGCAGCCAGCGCCTGCTCGATCTGCGGTACATACACGCTCTCCCAACTGTCTATCACAGAGAATGGAATAGCAATGGGACTGCCAGGTAAAACACCCGGAAAGAAATAATCGAAAAGCACCCGAAAGTCGCCCCAGTATTCAATCTGTCTTTTAAAATCACCGATCGGCGCACACATGGCTAGCCCACCACTAAATAATTCAGGTACCTGTTCGATCAACAGAGTGGTGATGAGACCACCTTGCGAAACACCGACCAGGTAGGTACGAGTGGGTGCTTGCCCGACGATCATTGGAAAGAGCGCCACCAATTCCTGGATATCGGCCATCCCCTCCAATACCACCAGGCCATTGGCCCGATAGCTGGTCGTGGCAAAGGCAAACCCGCGCTGAAGTACGACCTCTGGCATAGACGTACCATCTGGCAACGTCAGGTCTGGCAGATCAAGTGGCGCAGTGACTACCGTATAGCCCGGCGCAAAAATAACCAGATCGCCATTCCAATCCTGTTCGGGCAAACAAATCTGCCAGAGCGCCCCGCCGGGTTGGACACCCTGTTGGCAGCCACTGATCGCCGGCAGTGGTTGCGCCGCTGCCGGAACAACCAGTACACTACTACTCACCACACAGGCGACCAGTATAACCCGCCAGAACCACCGTAGCATAGCTTACTCCTGATTGACCATCCGCGTAATAGTGTGAGTGCACATAATCCCACCAGTAGCCTGACTGGCCTCGTTTAACGTATTTATTTGGAAATGTTGTAGCATCGTGCTTTCAGGTACCTGGTTTTTTAACCAGGCATTCACATTCTGCTGTGACTCTTTCACAGCTACATGCACGGGTTCGCTGGTTCCGGTGCAATACATAAGAACAGGTGCCATCACCTACTCCTTCTGCTCACAATTCAATGGTGCTGGTTCCAGCATAAAGCGCCGCCTGAATGCCTCTGGTACGCGCACTGGGCGGCGGGCCTGATAATCAAAAAAGACAATACCCGTTTTAGCTCGGGCTACTTCCTTCCCTGTGGCCTTGTTCACGATTTGATAATAGAGATCGCAGCCAGCGGCATGAAAGCTCGTGATGGCAATGGAGATCCCTAGGAGATCCTGATGAAAGGCTTCTGATAGATACGTCACAACAGCGTCGGCCATAACGATCCCACGGCCTTCAATGTCCAGTTCACTATAGCCCAGGGAATGGAAGAAACGCACCCGTGCTTCATGTAAGAGCGAGAGAACGGCATCGTTACCGAGGTGCCCACCATAGTTAATATAGCTAATATGCACCACGATCTCGGTTGTAAACACAAACCGGTCAGGCAATTCAAGCTTGACCCGTGCCATAATACGTATCCTCTAGCGTATCTGGTTCAGAAGGACGCAATACATCGCCAGGCCAGAGCGCAAAGTTTCGGAGGCCGGTTGCGTAAGCGACCACGACAGCTTTGATTCCCAAGTATACCATGGTTGAGCGTCCTGTTACACGGGCATATCGTAATGATGGATGTATGATGGATGTGCCCATAGGGGAGAGACATAGCAAGCCTGCTACGACGGTAACGGTGGAGTCCCAGCTTCAGCCTGGAGTATATCAGGCGTCACTCTCCCACACTCGCCGCGCATCCGAAACGGGGCGCAGAATGCTATAGGCAATAACCACACCAACCAGCAACGTGGTAATTGCAAAGGGCCGCCCCAGATCCAGAATATCAACAATCAAAGCCCAGGTAAATGGCCCGGTGATAGCCGAAAAACGTCCGACCATACCATACAATCCATAGAACTCACCGATTCGATCTGGGGGTGTCAACCGCAGCATATAGGGCCGATCTGCCGTCCATGTACCACCCAGCGCGATCCCGGCCAGGCAGGGTATTGGCCAGAAGAAGATACCGGGCACGTTCAGATAACCAATTGCTGCCGTCAGCGCAAAAATACCCATCCACATCCACAAAACGATGTGCAGGGTTTGTCTGGGGCCAATGCGATCAACTACCCCGCCCCAGACAAACCCACCGACCACCGCAAAAACAATCGCCAGCAGGAGTACCAGTTGACCATCCTGAGTACTGAAGCCTACCTCGTTCGTGACATAGATCCCCATAAAGGCAATCACCGTGTTAATGGCATCAGTATAGAAAACACGCCCGATCAGAAAGCGCATAAGATCAGGGTGCTGGCGGCTAGAGGAGAGTGTCTCACGTACCTGACGTACTGCTGCCCCAACCGCTGTCAGCGAAAAGTGTCGATTGGGGCGTGAGTGCTCACGCACAAAGAAAAAACAGGGCAAGGCGAACACCAGAAAGAGTACCGCACTGATCTGAAATACCATCATATATCGGGCGCTCTGCGCAGCCAGCGGGAGCGCATCCACGCCCTGCAGCAACAGTAACCCGGTTCCTACACCAATAAATGAACCAAGATAGCCTAGGCCAACCCCCATGCCACCAATGCGTCCCCGATTGTCCTCGGTGCTGACTTCAGGCAACAGCGCATCATAGAACTGCAACCCGGCCTGATAGCCGATATTGGCAAGCACAAAAAAGATCAGCGAGAGAAGCAGACTACCCTGACCCAGCAGGAGCGTAAACCCGACACATATCAGCGTCGATGCCACCAGGAATGGCATTCGCCGTGGTACCTGATCGGTCAACGCCCCCAGGAGTGGAGAAGCGATGAAAATAATCGCCATCGAGATGCTCGTAGCAAAGCCATAGCTCGCATCACTGCCGCCCATTACATTAACGACCCAGAGCGAAAAGTACAGTGATACGATATTCATCGAGAAGATCGTATTCGCCAGGTCATACAACATCCAGCTAACAACCGATAGGAACGAGGGTTGTGCAGGCACAGAGCGGAGCGCTGTACCCGGTGGGTATTCTTCTACAAAGTTCATCAATCTGCCTCTTTTGCTTCAATGTTCAAGTTCGCTTCACAGGTCATAGATAAAAACGCTCCAACACCACAACACAAGCATATGCACCACCGCCGACGCCGTGACTTTACCGGTGTGCTGGTAGACATACCCATAACCCAGACTGGTCAGGAAGGTCAACAAAAATCCGCTGTCAGGCAGCATAGGTGCCAGGTGGGGGACAGTAGCGGACAGTACTGCCGCCAGGAGTAGGCTTAACCAGCGCGGGTGGAGCCGCCATGAGCCAGGCCAGCGGCGGTTACCGGCCCGGGCGCTACAGTGCAGCGCCCGTTCGGCTGCACGTTCTATGCCTTTTTGCACCACTCCGCGAAAGAGTATTTCCTGAGGCAGCGCCACAAAAAAGTAGATCATCACTGCCCGGGCTAACAATTCCATGGTAGGCGGCATAACGGCTGGCCGAGTCGGATACATCGCCAGCACGATCGGGGTCAGGAGAAACAGCAGAAAACTGGTTATCTGCAATGTTATCAGCAGATCCGACCATCGCAGAAACCAGGTAAACCCCAGTCCCGACCACCCCCGTGCTGCCAGTAACAACAGCAGTAAGGGAATAGTACTGTACATAAAAAAGCCAATCTGCCCGCCTCGTTGCGGCAACTGCACATCTGGCACCAGATGTAATGTAACCGAGAGCCACAGATAGAGTACAGCTACCCCATCAAGCAGTGTTGGATAGCGCGCGCGCTGGTTTTGCAAGAAGGCCACGGTTGGCACGGCCACAAAAAATACCGCAGTTATCAGACCGCTCCAGGTAAAAGCGTCAACACTGTAACTATAGGAAACATACAGCGTAGGAACGAGTGCCACCAGCGTCATCAACGCTCGCGTATTCTGTTGCACAGTGTACCCGAGTGCGTCGTAGAGACGGGTATACCCTTGCAACACATAGGCAAGAGTCAACAGCGCAAAGGTCGTCAACGCAGCCCAGCGCTCCGCCGGTGGCATAGCGGTCTCGGATGTGATCAGCGCAAAACTCCCAATGAGCAATACCACCCATACCAGCGCAATCGGTAAACCGGCAAGCGACTCACATCCTTCCGGTGCCGATAAGTCATCAGGAAGATGCGGCATAATTATTGAACAGGAACCGACTCAAGCGAGCCATAAACCGGAAGTGACCCACCCAGATGCATACCCTCTGGCGCGAGGGGACAGCAGTAGGCATAGATCTCAACCCCGGATGCAATAGCCCGGCGGAAGGCCCGCGCAAAGAGGCAATCCACTGGCTCATTGGGTACCAATGCCTGAGCAGTGTCACGTAGTACCACAAAAATGACCGCAGCACGTTGCCCATAACACACCAGCTCGCTCAACACATCGAATTGCTCTACAACCTGCGGAGCAAGCGTATCTGGAAACTGTGCTATCCCATCAATAACCTGACGCACCGGGTGGACATTGAGCAAGCATGTAGCCAATCCGACTCCTAGCCGAAAATCAAAGCGATGCATACGTACCGTTACCTGGGGCTGGATTTTCGTATAGCGTGCAAATTGGGGTAGGGCCTCCGTGTCCAATGCCGCAGCGATGAGTCGCTGTGGCAAGAGTGTATCGAGGGCAATCAGTTCGTCACCCACATACACCCCCGCCACGTGAAACACCTTCTTTTGACCGATAGCAGTACGTACCGCAAGCAACAATGGTGCGCCGGGAACAAGCCAGGCATCCAGGGATCCTCGATCAGCGAGATGCGCCAGTACCACCTGATGGTCGATACGTGCTTCAATAACCAGTTGTGTCGGACGTGACACGAGCGTTGCCAGCACGATGGGGGCATCCGAGACCAGCGGAATACGGACGCGTGTCACTTCGTCACCTTATTCGCTCTCATTTGGAGAACGGTACACTGCTGTTGCGGAAAAACATATTGTACCATTATAGCATTGCTGTGACCTGTGCTGCAACCGGAAGTACGCAGTGAGGCCTCCACGGTATGTTTCTGTCTGCGGTAGTGTGGGATGAACGCGCTCTCCAAATTTCGCTGAAGGTGCAACGTGTGTTTGCCCGACTGCGTATGTTCTGTTAGACCACGCCCGTCCATGCAGCTGTCCCCAGGATTGTGAGTTGGGGATTCGTTGCCACTTCCGGCAGCAAGGCGGCGCTCACGTGCAACTCTTCGAGTAACAGCGTGTTCGGAATGCGTACCAGTCGAATAGCTGACACATCTGGTTGCCCACACATCTGTAACGCTGCGGCGATCGCAGCACGTGCCGTTGGTAGAGTGATCGGGAGGACGCCTTTCCGTAAACCAATCAACCCCGACGTGAGGTTGTTGATATATGTCGCATGAAAATCAATTTTCTGTGCCAGTCGAGCCGGAATAATATCCACCAGGCCAATACCGGTGGCATTGCCATGGCTGGCATCGGTCAGATCAAGTGCCACAATCACATGAATGCGCGGGCTGACTGGCTCCGGTTCGCCCGGAATGCGTAAGCGTCCGATCACATTTGTATCAACACCTGTGCCGCTAATATTCTTGCCAATCTCGTCTACCACCAGCACATCCAGTTGATCAAAGGGCAACCGGGGTAGCAGTGCCTTGCTTTGCTCCAACAGCGCCGCTTCGCCTGGCCCACCAATGTCTGCTGGTGGTAAGGCAACCAGCGCAGCCGTATCATCGCGGGCATCCTCCAGAATGGCAAGACCAGCCAGTACTCGTCCACGCTCCACAACCATCCGGGCCATAGGGACGAGCAGCGTCCGCAACCCATACACCCCGCGCCGATGCACCATCTCGGCACCCCGCTGCTTGCCCAATCCCACGGCACACATCTTGGCCAGACCACTCTCTATCTCTGCCTTGAACGATGTATGCGGTTTGATCCGATTGATCACCAGCACGCCATCTGCCTCGGCTGCGTACCGATCCATAAAGACCGGTGTCCCATCAGCCAGGGTACCCAGTTCAACTACCTCCATCGTGGATTGAATAGGACACCCTATGCTTTCCTCGGTTATCCCCAGATCCGCCAGTAAGCGTACCTGACCGGTTGCGGTTGCCCCACCATGGCTGCCCATCGCTGGCACCAGAAAGGGTTGCGCCCCCGCTGCCCGTAGCCAGGCAACGCTGGTGCGCATAATGGGCACAATATTGCGAATGCCGCGACTGCCAGCTGTGACCGCAACTCGCATACCCGGTGTGATATGCGGACGTAGCCCCACCGCATCAAGCTGCGCTCGTACGGTTGTGTCAATATCCGCTACTGGCTGCGAGTTCCAACGCTGCTGCACGCGGTATAGCATAGGCAGTGGAATATCAATCAGCAAGTCTTCAATTGCCAGATTGAGGTGCATCGTTGTCTCTCGTCTCATGCATCAGGAGTCGCTGCCACACGGCTGCAGGCGCAAAAGACATGGGGTTCACATGACCGCGTACGTCCTGATATTAAAGAGTTCCCGTTATAAAGTATGGCAACCTTGCTGCCTACCACCGGTCAGGTTATTACGGCGAACGGATAAGGTTTGAATATGCACGCTCATCCGTGTCTCAACCTGATCCGCGCAGGCAGTGTAACTTCGGCTTCCAGTTCACGCAGGCGCGCTTCGGCCATTGAGGCCCGTGCTTCAGCGTCGGCGCGGGCCTGGGCCTCGATGCGGGCCTGAACCTCGGCGTCGGCGCGGGCCTGGGCCTCGGCGCGCGCCTGCTCTTCCGCCCACATGGCCCGCGTTTCCGCAATCGTTCGTGCCGCATCCAGGTGTACATAATCCATAATCGGGTGTCCCGCCTCATCATAGCACTCTATCTGGTGTGCGTTCCAGCCGATCCACAATCCTACCGGTGCCATCCACAACCAGCCACGTTCGTTCGGTACCATGGGCATATAATAGCCCTTGTCCGTGCGGTGGTAGCCCCACATTCGTGGCGCAATCTGTCCGTCACGGGTGTAGGTATCCACAATAATGAATAGCGGGACGCCCGCCTGGTCATACTCTTCCACCTTCTGATACAGATCCAGATGGCGCGTGTGGGGGGAGGTCACTTCAATAATCAACGCCGGGC
The DNA here is from genome assembly GCA_034435975.1 of Chloroflexaceae bacterium. Taxonomy (GTDB): domain Bacteria; phylum Chloroflexota; class Chloroflexia; order Chloroflexales; family Chloroflexaceae; genus CAKZQX01. The sequence goes on from DAOTWD010000157.1 coordinate 29,890, forward strand.
GCACCCCTTCCACCGCCACGTCAAACGTTCCCCAATCCTTGCGTTCACGCACACCAAACATGACCGCCAGATCCGGCCCGTGAGGACGGACACCGGGCACATCCCAGGCAACACGCACATCATACAAGACCACCGCCGTGGGGTCGTGGGCCAGACGTCCCCGCAACGTGTCGTACAGATAATTGCAGAAACGGACATGCTGATCATTCTGCACAATGAAATCCCCTTCTTCGGGATGCAACACATCGTCGAGCGTGAGCGGGACTTGCTCGATCTCCTCGCTTCCATCCGGGCGAGAATGATGGACATAACGCCAGCCATACCGAAAGGGATCAGCAGGATCTCGCCCGCTATCCACTGTAAGGATGGTTTCTTCCTGGATAACAGAAGGCAACGTCTGTATCACTGCTCCTCCTTCTAGCCCTCATTGTTGGTAACTATGGCTTCAAATAACAGAACGCACCTGGTGGCTCATCATCTTAATGAAGGTCGCTTTCAGCCGAGCGCTACTTTTTTGTGTCTCATCGCTCGCCGAAGGCGAATATAATATATAATATATGGAGAAAAGAAAGCGGTTCCTCCATACTGCCGCAGATGAAAACGATGAGAGGATGACTTACCCCATAAATCCTGACAGATTACGGATATTGTACCAGATAACTCCTGGTAAATTACAGATATTGTACCAGGACTCACGTTGGTCTGGTACGCAGTTTCAGCTTCATCGATCGAACAACCTGATAAACCGATTTGAACATAGAGCGCAATCGTACAATAAAGGTTATTTCGATTGATCAGCGGTACCCGTTCTGAGGAACGGTCGCCTGCAGGGGTTGCGGGGGCCGCAGGCCCCCGCAACTTCAAGAACCGCCAGTCGGGGCCAGAATTTCCCAACTCCCCATCAGAACGAGGACAAACGTCACAGCAGTATCGAGTGAGTCTCCGATTGCGTTCATCGCGTCCGAAAGAGATAAAGCGTAACACGATAAAACAAATCGGAATAACCTTTAATGGTATAAAACTCTGACCCGGTCGATGTCAGCGATGTGATATTTAGTATAAACCAGGCGCAAAAAAGTTGACAGTCTGCACGGCAATCGCGTACAATGATGCAACTGTCGCCTATCTGTAGTTAGCCTACAGGTAGATATGCGCTAGATTGTTGGTTGATACAGCAGATCATTCACCCGATCCAGGTAATATTAAGTTAAGCATGGAAAAGTTTACTGCCGCTCAGATTCGCCAGGTTTATCTTGAATTCTTTCAGCGTCATGGACACGCTGTTGTCCCCAGTTCCTCACTTGTCGTTGCCGATGACCCGACGCTCCTATTTACCAACTCAGGGATGGTACAGTTTAAGAATGTATTTCTCGGTCTAGAGCAGCGCCCGTATCGCCGTGCAACGACGGCCCAGAAGTGTCTGCGCGTCTCTGGCAAACATAATGACCTGGAAGAAGTTGGCCCCTCACCACGCCACCACACCTTCTTTGAAATGATGGGCAATTTCTCCTTCGGCGATTACTTTAAGGCCGATGCGATCCCCCTTGCATGGGAACTGCTGACGCAGGAGTTCAAACTGCCGGTTGAGCGGCTGTGGTTTACCGTCTTTGAGGGCAACGAGCGTGTGCCCGCCGATGAAGAAGCTGCGCAGCTATGGGTCAAAACTGGTGCCGCACCGGAGCGCGTCTTGCGCTTTGGCGAGAAAGATAACTTCTGGGTGATGGCCGATACTGGTCCCTGCGGGCCTTGCTCTGAAATTACGGTCTATATTGGCGATGATCTGGACGCGATGCATCCCGGTGGTGTCAATAGTGATGACCCGAATTACGTGGAGATCTGGAACCTGGTCTTTATGCAGTTTGAACGTAGCACCATGCAACCCTTACCCCGGCCCTCGGTCGATACAGGTATGGGTCTGGAACGGATGGCCATGGTGATGCAGGGCGTTCAATCTACCTATGACACTGATCTGTTTCGCCCCCTGATCGAACGTACCATCATGCTACTCGGCAGTGACGAGGGGCATTATCAGGCGCACTATGCCCCCTACCGTGCCATTGCCGATCATGCACGAGCAGTGGCCTTTCTGATAGCCGATGGTGTGTTGCCAGGTAACAATAGCCGCTCCTATGTATTGCGACGTATTCTGCGCCGTGCGGTCTATCAGGGACGCAGTATCGGGTTTGAACGCCCATTTCTGGCCGAGGTTGTGGCAACGGTGATCAACGAGATGGGTGCCGCGTATCAGGAACTGCACCAGCGCCGTGATTTTATCCTCGAAACGGTAGATGGTGAGGAACAACAGTTCTTGCGTACCCTATCAGGTGGTCTGATCAAGCTAGGTGGCATCATTGAGCAACTGCAAACCAGCGGTCGTACCACCATTCCAGGTGAAGAGGCCTTTCGGCTGAAAGATACCGATGGCTTTCCACTGGATCTGACACAGAAGATCGCTGCCGATCAGGGTATGACCGTTGATGTGGCTGGATTTGAGGCCGCATTGGAGTCTCAACGGGCACGTTCACGGGCTGCAACCCGGTTCAAGCGTGGTGCCGATGTCGATCTGTGGGCCGAGCGTACCCTGCCACCAACCGCATTTACCGGCTATACCGAGCTAACCAGCACCGGTCAGGTGCTGGCGCTGGTTGCCAACGACGATGATGTCAGCACTGCTCAGCGCGGGCAGTCGGTGCAGATGGTCCTGGATCGCACGCCCTTTTATGCCGAGAGCGGTGGTCAGATCGGCGATACCGGCGTACTGCTGGCACCCACTGGCACAGTGCGTGTAGAGGATACCCAGTCTCCGGTGCCAGGCCTGATTGTTCACTATGGCGTAGTTGAACAGGGACACATTACCCTCGGTCAAACCGTGACGGCTCAGGTTGACCAGGAGCGGCGCAGTGCCATCCAACGTAATCATACCGCCACCCATCTGCTGCATCGTGCCTTGCGTGATGTTCTGGGCGAACATGCGGCGCAGGCAGGTTCCCTGGTCGCCCCTGACCGACTGCGCTTTGATTTTACCCACGCTCGAGCGCTCACATCCGCACAACTTGATGACATTGCCCAGCGCATCAATGCCTGGATCCGTGCCAACGGCTCTGTCTCCTGGGACATCACGAGCTATCAGCAGGCGATCAATACAGGCGCAATTGCGCTCTTTGGTGAAAAATATGGTGACCAAGTGCGGGTTGTTCATATCAGTCGCGGGGAGGTTCCGGACGTATCAACCAGTGCCAATGGTATAACCGTGCCTGATTTTGCCAGCCGAGACTCGCGTGAGCTATGCGGTGGTACTCACGTCAGACGTACTGGTGAAATCGGCTTTGCATGTATCGTCAGTGAAAGCAGCGTTAGCAGTGGTATCCGGCGTGTTGAGATGGTGACTGGCCAGAGTGCTGAAACCTGGGTGAACAGCCGGGTTTCGCTCCTGAACGACCTGGCAGCACGGCTCAGTGTGCCACCAGCACAACTTATCGAACGAGTGGATGCGCTGCTGGTAGAGTTACGGCAGCGCCAGAAAGAACTCGAGATGCTACGGGGACAGGTCACGCGGGGTGCATTGACCGGGCTACTCGATCAGGTACAGCGCGAAAACGGGGTTGCATTGTTGGCAGCCCGTGTTGACGCTCCCGATATGGCTCACCTGCGCGAAATGGGTGACTGGCTGCGTGCTAAACTGGGCAGCGGCATCGTCGTCCTTGGAACCGTGGTTGATGATAAACCGCAACTGCTGACAATGGTGACTCCTGACCTGGTGCAGCAGGGTTATCATGCTGGTAATCTGGTCAAGGTATTGGCGCAGATTGTGGGTGGTGGTGGTGGTGGGCGCCCGGATATGGCCCAGGCGGGTGGGCGTGATGTCAGCAAGCTGGACACCGCGCTGACCCAGGTGCGTTCACTAGTGCGACAGCAGATGCAACAGTAGTTTCTGCATCCCTGTAGCGACAAGATATGATCACCCTGATTAGCCCTGGAATATGTTAAAATAGAGCACATGCAACTGCTCTGGTGGGGAGGTTTGAGGTGGCTGTGCCCTTCCCACGGTTCTTTTTCAACCTATGGTGACGGTTTTGCCCTCACTAACGGCCGAGAAGCAGGTTTACAGGGGTCTGCGGCCCCACCGCCCTCGTGGGTGAACGTTCTTGGGAACGAGTACGCGTTCATTCGCTCGTCTGCAGTGATAGACCCATGCCCGGCAGCAGATTTCTGCATGCAAGAGGGCAATGTATGGAGGTACGGCAATGGTAGCCGATGACTCAGCTCTGGTTTTAGTTCTCCGCAACGATAATCTCGATAGCCTCATTGCTAAAATCCAAAAAACCGGGGCTGCGAACGTTCAGTTGCTGGTACCCGACGGGGTAACCACGTTGCAAAAACCAGCGAGCATCAAGCAGTTACGTGGAGCAATGGAAAGGGCGCACATTGAGCTTGTCCTTATTACCTCGGATGAGCAAACGCTGGCTGCGGCCCGCAGCGGCCAGATTGAAACGTTGGGCATCTACAATACACGTGTGGCTTTTCCCGATAGTCTATCAGATGACAATGGTGAACGTGGTAGCGTTGATGATGATCAGTTTCTGCATGCCCTGAATACAGTGCCCCCCCCTGCAACTCGGCCTGTCGCAACACCAACAGCCCCCGATGATGACGAAATCTTTGCCGCCCTTGATGATCTTTCCGATACATTCAACCGTACAGACAACCAGATCGGTGCTGTTGAAGACTATGATGCGTTTGCGGCTGAACTTGATGCATGGAGTGATCAGCCCTCACGCAACGAGCCAGCACGATTGGGAGGCGCACCTGCCAGCGGTGAGGCTTTCTCTGCCAGTCGCACACCACCACCGCCACCTCGCCCGCGTATTCGTCCGGAGGATATTGAACTCACGGCCGATGAGAAGCGTCGTGCCGGGAATGTCCGTGCCTATAAATCATATACGCGCCCTTCGAATCAGCGCAACCGGGCGGATGACCATAGCGGCCGGCAGCATGCGCAAAGCCGTCAGCGTCCCTGGTTTGTACGCATTTTGCCGATTGTGCTCCTTGTGCTGTTGATTGTTATTGTGCTGTTGATCTTGTTTGGTAATCCGCTAGCGGCTGACCATGATACCGGGTTCCTGAGGGGATTGGCAGCCATTGGACAACGAGCCACTATTGTCGTCAGGCTACCTGATCCTGATGCACAGGAGCAGCCCTTTACTCAACCCGTTCCGATTGTCGGTCTGGGGACAGCCACAGGTGAAACCGCTGTACAGGCACAGCAGGTGAATGCCAATGCAGAATACACCATCACATTACCTGCAATGAGTGAGATACCAGCCCCCGATGGCACGGCCAATGGCATTGTCACTATTTTTAGCCAGAATACGCAGCCACTTGCTTTACCCGAAGGCACACAATTTATTGGTACCAATGCTGAAGGACAGGAGGTGCGGTTTGTGATCGATGTGCCGATCACCGTTCCACCTGCGAGTATCTCTGATCAGGGCGCGCAACTGATTATCAATCGTGGTCAAGCGCAGGCTAGCATCACGGCCGTAGCTCCGGGTAGCGCTTCGAATATTCCGGCGAACAGCATTCAGCAGATTCTTTTGCCTGGTCAGTCACCGATCATCGTCAATACAGGGGCTGTTTTACTTCAGCATGGCGAGATTACGGGTGGTAGTGAGCGTATGATGCGCATTATTCGCGAAGAAGATGTGCAACAAGTGCTAGGACAGGCTTTGGTAGGTCTGGATAATCAGGCCTACCAGGCATTCGCGTCTGAACTGACACGTTATCCGGATCTTGAGTTGGAACGTTCAACGATCATACCCCGCGGCAACGATATTGTGAATGACGAGACCTATACGCTGATCGTTGATCCACCGCCAGGAACGGAGATGTCGTTGGAGAATCCCAATTTTAATGTTACCACCCGCGTCACCTTCAGAGCACTGGCAACGCCAGCCGGTCAACCACTAGAAAGACAACTGCAGCTAGTGGTTCCCAGGCAACTGCTCAGCATCGGCGGTATTCTGCCCGGTCAGGCCCCAGCCATTACCAACTGGCGGTGGGATGGAGTGAACCCCAGTCTAACGGTGGAAGGTGTGTTGCGGCCAACCGGTGAGGGTCTGGATGCCAGAACGCGGGCTGCCATCCTTGCCTCGGTGAAGGGCAAATCTCGCTCCGAAGCTGAGGCCGCACTGGAACATTTTGTGCAGCAAGGTGTGATCGGTGGCTATATGATCGAGTTTGATGGCGACACGTTACCTCGGCGCAGTTTCCAACTAACCCTCGAGGTACAATCCGCCATTGCCGAACCATAGGGTCTGTCCCTATTCGAACCAGGCATATCCATAGTATATGACCGACAATAATCAGGCGGAACAGTCGTGGGTGCAAGGTAGCACCGCCAGCATCCCGTCGCATGCCATTCCCCCGACTACCGTTCGTCGGGTATTGGGCCTGGATGTCGGTAGGCGACGTATTGGCGTTGCCATCAGTGACTATGGTGGTATCATCGCTACTCCATTGACAACACTGCAGGCTACCCCTCGCCCCCACACGCTGGAACAGATTGCGACCCTCGTCCGAGAATATGAGGTCAACGAAATCGTCGTTGGTCTCCCGCTGACTCTGCGTGGTGAGATTGGGCCTCAGGCACAACTCGTGCAATCTTTTGTCACCGAACTCGAGGCGGTTCTGCACCAGTCCATCCAGTTTTTCGATGAACGCCTGACAACTGTCGCCGCCGAGCAAATGTTACGTGACCTGGGTGTCAGACCGGAGAAACGGAAGGCTCGCATTGATGAAGTCGCTGCCACAATCATCCTCCAGGACTATCTCGATCATATGCGAAACCAGATCGCTGATCCTGAGCATAATCAAGACGATCCAGCTCTGCCCCAGGAATGATAATGATAGTGGTACACCTGAAATCTACTGGCGTGTCAACTGATTGCTGGTACAAGCAAGACGGGAGTCAGGTCTTTACTTCTTGCCTACTGACCACTATCATTCTCAGAAACGGCTACATTGGTTCAGCTACGTGACGTAAGATCCGTTCACCAAGTATCGCATTGTGTGGGTTATCGATCAGCCCGGTATCGAGCAGTATGGTGCCAAACAATATAGCCCATCCTCTGGCACGTTGCAGCGTAGCTTCAGAAAGATCTGCATATGCTGCCACCGCCGCCTGACGTGCGTGTGGCGTGCTGAAAAGCATCCAGATCGCGGCGAGATCGGTGGCACAATCACCAGCTGTGATGTCGCCCCAATCGATAATGCCTGTGATGACACCATGCTCAACCAGTACATTGCGCGGATGTAAATCCCCATGCAGCCAGGTCGGTGGCATATCGCGAGGGGCAATCAAGGCTTCATTCCAGATCTGTCTGATCCGCGGTGTAATCAGATTGGTTTTGCGGGCAAGTCGGTGCAGGCGTGCCCCGACCATAGCGGCACGCTGTTGAAGCGATACACCACGTAGTGGATTGGTGGGTGCATTGGCAGGCGCTGGCCGATGGAGTGAACGCAGAAAGGCGGCGAACGGTTCTGCCTGTGTCGGGTCAGGTTCATGCTGATCAGCAGCCATCCCTGGTAGCCATGGCACAATACTCCAGTACCAGGGGTAACCTCGTGCTGGTTCCCCCACACGATAAGGCATAGGTACAGGCAATGTCAGATGATCAGCAAGGTATGGTAACCAGGTTTGCTCATGGATGATCAAGGGCGCAGCGATAGCGCGACGCGGGAGGCGAACTGCCAGGTGTTCTCCTAGACGAAACAGGGCGTTGTCCCAACCAGCCTCTACACCACGCAGTGGTAGATGGGCCAGATCAGGGTGCTGATCTTCTAACAGACCAGTGACAAACTGGCTGTTCAGCGAAAATTCGGTGACCGGGGTGCCCGGTACTGTAGCTGGATCTCGCATGTTCATAGATACACTACACACTTCTTCCCTATAGGAGTTCTATCGCTACCGAGTCCTGGGAACGCAATTTCTCTCCAATGAACGCATCGAACACAGCAGTGGTGTATAGAGTATTGTGGTGCTGTACTTACTATACCCATAGCGTCCACTATAATACCCCAGATGTGGCTGGAATATCAGGATAGGGAGAGAGCCAGATCGGGTACACGTCTGTTTAAAAAGATTGTATCACAGGATGACATGGGTGCAAAATGCGGCAGACTCAATCTTACCGATGGAAATATGAATGTGGTGGGCACCCTGATAGGGGCAATGGACAGGGATTCAGACCGTCTCGTATTATAATATTGTAGCACATTGTGTGCTACAATACAACCGCTATTCGGCACGAAATGATGGCATTGCAACACGCCTGTGCTGAATATGACATCCGTTGGCGTTCCTAACCGTCCTATATTCCTACCGTTTGTACAACCCGGACTCTTCAGGAGGTATGTGATGCAAGCACTGACCCGCCCGGATTTGCCCACTGGTGAACGGTTGGTTACCAGACTGATCAAACGTTATCCGCTTGTTTCCTTCTTTACCTTTGCTTATGCCATTTCGTGGACAATCAAAATTCCGATTGCCCTTTCTCTGCGAGGTATCATTCCTATCCCGGTGCCTCCGGCCCTCCATTACCTGGCAGCATTCGGGCCCCTCAGTGCGGCAGTGATCGTCACCATGACCGTGGAAAATCGACCCGGCATAAGCCGTCTGTTGGGTGGCCTGACGCGGTGGCGTGTACAACCTGGCTATGTTCTGTTTGTGACGGGCGCACCACTCCTGTTGTTTAGCATTGCCTTGATGCTGGCAAGTATGATGCGCCGCAACCCGGATCTGGCACTGCTGGGTCAGGTTGATTATTTGCCACCAATGGGTGTTTTACCAGCGCTGGTTCTGTGGCTGTTGACTTTCGGTCTCGGAGAGGAAGTTGGCTGGCGTGGCTTTGCTCTGCCCCGCCTGCAAACTACCATGTCTGCATTCTCGGCTTCGCTCTTGCTAGGCGTACTGTGGGGTTTCTGGCATATACCGGCATTTTTCTATCGGGACAACTATACCGCTATGGGACTGCTGGCGGTACCAATGGTTGTTATCTCTGTCACAATGGCTTCGATGGTCTTTACCTGGCTGTACAACAGCACTGGTGGCAGTCTGTTGATGGTGGTGTTATTCCATGCCCTGTTTGACTTCTTCGCCGCAACACCCGCCAGCAGAGGTATGGCTGCGGTGGTGATGAGTGGTTTGATTGTTTTCTGGGCCGTGCGTGTGATCAAGGTGCATGGTTATGCCCATCTATCCCCGGCGGACAAGGTGATATGGCAATAGGTTCTTTGCATATGCAGGTTTGATGCTGGATCGTGAGAGTGTGCCAGATACACAGTGCCTGCTCCCGGCAGGCATCTCCCTTGCACGTGTCGGTTCTTTCCGAGAGGGGCCGTGCCCTGTGCCGGCCCCTCTCAAAAAACCTGACATCTGTCAGGCAGCGCTCCATATCTATGTCAGTCTGAGATAAATTCATTCGTAAAACTCTCCGCCAGCGGTACAGGGTGCGTCAGCAATCCACTGGCAAGCATAAATCGATGGGTTTGCTCCCATGCTTCTGGATCACTGTATCCCAACCCATGTTCATCAGTTAAAGCACTGTGCCAGTACGGGAGACTCTCTAGCAGCACCTGGCGCTGAAGTTCCGGGTCGCCCAATTCGGCTTCAGGTACCTCGGCCAGACTTATCGTAAACGCTTCATCAGGATTATCAAGCGTATCCTGTAATCCCCGCAGAGAGGCGTGGACAAAGCGGCGTACCAGATCGGGATCTTGTTCAATCAACTGCTCGCTAACGACAATTCCGTTGGCAACCAGTGGCAGAATATCAGCCGCACGCAGGATATTAACCGTTACCCCTTGCTGTCGCAAGAGGACTGGCTCATTCATTGCATAGCCAATCGCCACCTCGACCCGGTCTTCCAGGATCATCTGGGCCTGGGTAAAGCCAATTTCCTGCACTTGCACATCGTCCTCTGTTAGACCTGAGGCATAGAACAGTGCGAGCAGGGCATAGAAACTCTCGCCAAAGCGCCCCGGAATACCAATGCTGCGGCCCCGTAGATCTCGCGGTGTTGCCAGCGGTACATTTGATTTACTGAAGAACACCACCGGGAAATCTTGATAGAGTGTCATCACACTCTGCACCGGCAATCCCTGTTGCCGCGCCAGTAAGACCGAAGCGCCACTGACGGTTGCAAACTCAATCTGGCTCTGCGGCCAGCGGGCTACCCGCTGCGCTACATCGGTCTCGAAATTGTAATCAAACACCACATCCAGCCCGGCTGCGACATAATGTCCATTGCTCCGTGCCACATAGTACGGGGCAAACTGTACATTCGGCATATACGACAAAGCCAGCGTCACCCGGCGCAACTGCTGATCGGCAGCCACCGGGGTATGAGTAACTGGTAGGCCTGGTTGCTCCGGCTCACTGGTCGCTGATGGTGGACTGCCAGCACTGCAACCAGCGACAAGCAATACCATCAACATGAGTATAATTATCAACGTTTTCAGATACATTTTTACATACTCCTTACCATTCCCAACGTACCAATAATCGTTCGAGCAGATAGACCAGTAGATAAAAGGTGAGTGTCATCCCCGACAGCATCGCCAGCGCGACGAAAATAAGAGGAGTATCAAACAACCCGCGGGCAATAGTGATCAAAGCCCCCAAACCGGCCCGGCCCGCCACGAACTCTCCTACAACCGCACCCGTTGTTGCCAGCGATAGTCCAGTGCGAATACCGCCAAAGAGCACCGGCAATGCCAGCGGCGCTTCGATGTGGCGCAGCATTTGCCAGCGGGTTGCGCCACTAATCAAGGCCATTTCGCGTAGTTCATGCGGAATACCGCGCAGGGCAACGATCGTACTGATCAAAATTGGAAAAAACGTGATCGTTCCGGCAATCAACGCTCTGGCGCTAAACCCCGTCCCAAACCAGAGAATGAGTAGTGGTGCGACCGCGAGAATAGGAATGGCCTGGCTCGCTGCCAGAACCGGTGCCAATGCTCGTTCCATCCAGCGCAGGTGAGCCAGCAGGTACCCCAGCAGTACGCCAACTCCCAGTGCCAGTACAAAACCACCCAGCGCTGCTTGCAACGTGATGCTGGTATGATGCCACAACAAGCCACTCTGGGCAGTTATAATGAATCGCTCAACCACCACAGCCGGGCCGGGTAAGATAAACGACTGGTAGTCACGCATCATCACCAACATTTGCCACCCTATCAGCAGCAGCAGGAGTACCAGTGGGAGACCAACCCACTGCGACAGCAGCCTGTATTGCCGTCGCGGTGGCCGATCAAAACCCGTTGCCAATGTCTCAGTCGGAGAAACCACGCCAGGATACACCTTCTGGCGCGATTGGCGACCCAGGGGAATCATTTGCTGCATCATCCACCTCTTCTACTAAGGAAGCAGCGCAGCGATTGGTGCGCATGCAAAACGCCCCGAAGTAGTGATACTTCGGGGCGAGACCGACACAACATCTCTGTCGGCAGACTGGCTGTATTCCCAAATAGAACCACAGCTCGATCACCTGCAGAACAGCGCCACTGCCATGGCTGCCGACATACAACCTGCGCTGAAAAAGCGTTCTAACGACACATCGAGGCTCACAGCATCTCTACCGTGGCCTCTACCTCATTGTAGCCTGTTCAGACAAGTTATCCTATTGTGCGAACCTTCTCCCATCCGGACTGTACCGTCGGCCCTGGAATCCCACCAGAGTCATGCCGTACATAGCAATTCTATTCCAATATCAACTGGTGTCCCGGCTTTCACCCGGACAATGGTCAGGTGAAGTCCCGGCTGTCGTCGGATGGAGCGCGACCCGGGCGAAAGCCGGATTTCCGGTGTTGCAGAAACTTCATGGATGATTGCTATAGCTCGCGGGCTAACCATAGGAAACAGGCAACCGCTATCACGTTGCACGCTACCCTGGTATTACCGCCGGTCGGGAATCACACCCTGCCCCGAAGGTTTGTATTTCATAATTATTGCTCAGAGCATAGCACGCCCCTCCTGCAATGTCAAGCGGATCATGAGCAGTGGATGCGACAGAACATGGTTACTACCTGCCATATCCCTTTGGATACCAGCTTATGAGCAAGTTCATAGTACTGTTGGTATACATACCATCGTCTTTTTGTGAAACGAGGTACTATTCCTGTACTGCCTGATAGTCCTATTTCAACTATGTGCCATAGTTTGATACAATGGATAGTGTGATAGTACAATAAGAGCAATTATCTGGTGGGTCTGAAGGGAGCAGCAGAATGAATCAAATTACTTTGATGGTCTGTCCACATGATACTGCTAGAGGCCCTGAAGGGTGGTATCGTCTGGCACAGTATGTTACCAAAAAACTTGAAATCAGTGTCCGTTTTGAACTTTCGATAGATTTTGAAGATTTTCACGCTGGCCTGAGTGCAGCCACAATGGTCTATGGAAATCCGACCGATAGTTTCAGGCTCATACAAGAGCAGGGATATATCCCGCTGGTGCGGCCTGCTGGTCTATACGACGAGGTGGTGTTTGTGGCAAACACCGATGTCGCCAATCCCACGATCGAGTCGCTGCAAGGCGAATCCATTGCAACCGTTAAGAAACTGTTGCCGACAAAGATTGCCCTCCGTATACTGGAACGACATTCTGTAATACCCGGTGACTTACTTGATTGCGCCTCATGGTTGAGCGTGATCCGCAGTGTGTTTCAAGGAGATGTCCGCTATGGCATCGTCTATAAAGACACCTACGATGAGCTTTCCGATCAGGGAAAGAGTATGGTGAACATGTTTGCCACTTCAGATGAAAAGGTCGCCTTTCACTGTATCAACATTGCCCCTTCCCTGGCCACGCATCAGCATGAGATTGAGACTATCTTTCTGCATATGGATGCAGATCCAGATGGTAGGGAGGTATTGGGAGAGCTGCAATATATTTCAAAATGGGTCGCGGTGACCACAGCAGATTGTGACAATATGAAGGAGCTTGTTGCGAGATATGCATAGGACGATATAGCGATCCTGGATTCAGTTGTGCAGAACTGGAGTCCAGGGTTGAGCCTGGGTCACGCTCTGTCCAGGCTCAACTTTGGATCCGAAGTACCTCTGGTAGAGGCTTGCTATATATCCCCAAAGACTCTGCGTTTTTCATATATAATATCCTACATGTGGTTCCTTCTACTGCTGTTGCTGCTTGCTAGAAGAGCAAGATGAAACTCGATCACGCCCAAATGATATAATATATTCGTTTTCATTCGTATGATGAATCTTTACTATACAGACGAAAGAGAGAAAGACAATGGCCTCACGACAGGAACAGATCACAGATATTCTGGAACGTTTCGCAAACAATACCGGTAATGACGTTTCTGGTGTGGCAGCGGTGAGTATGGATGGAATTGTGCTGGTATCACGTATGTCAGCCGATGTCAATGCAGATCGGGTCGGAGCTGTCGCAGCCACAATGATGGGTGTGACGCGCCGAGTATCGGGCGAATTGAAGTTAGGCTTGCCAGAAGAAACAATCATCAAGTCTGGTAATGGCCTGTTCATGGTGCTCCCTGCCGGTGATCATGGATTACTGGCGGTCAACCTGCGTCAGGGGGCTAACCTGGGGATGGTACGACTTGAAGCCCGCGATGCAGCCCACTCGATCAGCCAGGTGATTTAATGTACTCCTTGAACAGAATATGCAACTTCACAGGTATATGCCTCTTGCGTGTTGTGTGACGCACGGTTTGTAACTGTACCATGCAACTCCGGCACGGCCATGCCGTGCCGAAAAAACAATGGTTGCGATACGCTGAAACGAATGTAGCTCTATAAAAAACACAGATGCATTTTTAGCCATCTCGCTATCCCGCAAGTGTTGTGTATTCCGGGATCCCTGACCTGTTCTGGCCAGCATACCAAACTGGCTTACGTTGGCATCCTGTCACACAGAACGCAGGTGCCCATTCAGGGGGACTCTTACGAGCAGGCGTTGTGTAGGCCGACGACCTTCGCAAAACCCCGGAAACGCCTGAAGGGGCAGTAGCCCTTCAACTCATCCCACCGGAATGAGTACAGACGCAGGAGCGCTGTCGTCTTGATCGAAGAATAAAGAGATAGAAAGTCCGTTCGGTGGAGCAAAGCTATGGCGCTTGAAGGTACACTACAGGATATGTCATTGAGTGACCTCATCCAGGTTTTTCGGATGGGGCCAAAGTCAGGGGTGTTGCTGCTACGCGAGCAGATCCAACACGGTATCATTTATGTGTCCAATGGACGGATGATCGATGCGCTTATTCTGCGTGGCTCGGAACGCACGATTGTCGCAACCGCTGATGAGGCGGTGATCCAGATGTTAACCTGGGACAACGCCCGGTTTGTGTTTCAGCATAATCCTTATGTCCATACACGACCCATACGCATTCACCGAGATGGAGAACAGTTAATTCTGGAAGGTATGGCTCGCCGCGCAGATCCGACACGGGCTATTCCGTATCATTCCATTACGCTCGACACGTATTTGCAACTGTCACCATTGCCAAATAATTCGGGAAGTGGCGTTAAACTGAATGTCCACCAGTGGCGTATCTTGAGTCAGGTTGCCAGCCAGAAGAGTCTCCGTGACGTGTGTGAAGCAACGAAGATGGAGCGTACCATGGCGATACGTACCGTGGTCGAGTTGTTGTCCTTAGGAGTCATTGAAGTGGTTGCTCCTCCTCGCCCCCAAAAGGTGCGCCACCCGGAAAAACGGGCGGTGGCAACAACGGCAAGATGCGACTTTGGATCCGATATGCAACGGGATGATGCCTCAATGACGAATGGGGTGCATGGGTTTGGTACTGAGACAAAAGCTCCACCGGTGATCAGTCATACATTGTTAAACGCAATTAAGCGTCGCATTCATGCCTTGTAATGTAAGGAGTATCAGAACAATGCAGACGCTCAAGATCGTTATCACTGGCGGTTATGCCGCTGGTAAAACCCAGTTTATTCGTTCGATCAGCGATATTGATCCCATTTCAACCGACTATGCGGTCACCCTGGACGAGGAACGAGCGCTTAAGAATCAGACGACGGTGGCATTAGATTTTGGTACGATTGCGATCAATGACCAGGTGACGTTATATCTGTTCGGTACTCCTGGGCAAGAACGCTTCGACTTTATGTGGGAACATTTGAGTATCGGTTGTCTCGGCTATGTGATTATGGTTGATAGCTGTCGCCCTGGACATTTTGTGGAAACACGTCGGCTGATGGATCGTTTTAGTGAGTTGACGGATGCGCCTTTTGTGGTGGCGGCGAATAAGCAGGATGATCCCACAGCCTTGCCACTCAGTTATATACGGAGGCGCCTGGAGCTTCCCCTGACCATCCCGATCATTGCCTGTGTCGCCACCGAGCGGGAGAGTGTCAAACAAGTACTGCTGGCGTTGTTGCAACATATTCTGTTGTTGACCCCGGACGAGTTGGATCCGGTCTCGTCATAGGTCTTGCTATCAGACAGCACGAAGACGACGAGGGAATTGTATCCATTGCTCAACACCGGACTCACTGTAACGTTGTTGGGGATACCGGTGTCGGTAACTGTTCAGGGGAACGTTCGCCAGCGGGGGTGCGGGGCCTGTGGCCCCGCGCACCCCTTGTTCGGCCCGTTGTGGCGGCTTTGCCGCCACAACGGGCCAAAAACGAACCTCCTGAAGCGGCACGGCTCCTCCAAACCAACCCACCGGAACGGTTACCAGGTGTCGTTCTTTCTCATCAATGTTCTACGCCTGTATCAAGAGCCTGCATAGTCTTTTGTGCTTGCCTCCTCACCGTCTCGCTGCGATCGGCCAGGAGGATCGCTAATACATCTTGTCGGCGTGTTTCGCGGGCTACTACTTTGCGAAATTGCATAGCGACATGCTCCGAGTGCAAGAGCGTTGCGATGGCATGGATGGGTGTCATCGGATTGCAACACAGCAGTACTCCAGCTTTGAACCCGACCTGATGGCCTCGCCCATTATCCAGCATTGGTATAAGCCGCCTGGCGAGCGTGGCCAACGCATCTGCTGTTGTGTGGGGATGGCATGCAATGGCAGCCGCCAGTTCTTGATCATTCCATGATTTAATCACTGTCGGTATAAGGGTCGTGAGTACGCTGGACTCCGTGTGAGGGTTACGTGCTACCGCAGTAAGAACGAAACTATAGGGTGCTTTGGCAAGCGCTCTCAACTCTGCCGGCGAAGTTGCGGGTGATCGGGCGGCATCCAGATACTCTTTTGGAGTATGATATCTGGGCATATTGGCTCCTTAATAAAGGCGCATCTGATGCTCTGGATAACTGGTCAGCAACTCCACTGCGCTTCGTTGCCAGTTGGAGTTGCTGCAGTTGTTAGCCATATGAAATGAGCGGCGGGGACTGTCGTCTTCAGGCGACAGTCCCCGCCGCTCTCCTTTCTTTCAAAGTTAGATACTTGACAAAATACGAATGTCGTCGTACACTTGTTCTATGACAGATACACGATACAGACGCAATACTGGATGCGTTTACTCCCTGAAATATCACGTTGTGTGGTGCCCAAAGTACAGAAGAAACGTACGTGTGGGCGAGGTTGCTGAGGAACTGCGTACTTTGCTTTACGAAAAAGCAAAGCACCTCGGAGCAACGATAGAAGCTCTCGAAATGATGCCAGATCACGTCCACCTGTGTGTTGAAAGCGATCCGACAGAAGCGCCACAACGCCTTGCCAACCAGTTCAAGGGATACACGTCCAACACGTTGCGCCAGAAATTTCCTCAATTGCGTTCCCGCCTCCCAAGCCTTTGGAGCCGAAGCTACGATGTCGGTTCCGTGGGAATGGCGTCTGAGGAAGTTGTCAAGAAATACATTGAGAAGCAGAGGTCGAGCTGATCTATGTTGCGGACATATCGGTACCTCCTTCGACCACGTAGTGACCAGGAAAAAACGCTCACATGTATGGTCGAGCAACATCGGCGTATCTACAATCTTGCCCTCGAACAGCGAATCAACGTGTACAAGGAAAGTGGCAAGGGAATGACGTACCATTCGCAATGGAAGCACTTCAGAGACCTTCGACGAGACAATCCTGATACGCTGGGTCTGGTCAATGTGTCCAGTTTGCAACAAACGCTTCGCCGTCTTGATAAGGCGTATTCCGCATTTTTCCGTAGATTGAAATCTGGAGAGAAACCTGGTTTCCCTCGTTTCAAATCTCGCAATCGCTTCAATACGATTGAATACACCTACGGTGATGGCTGTACACTGCGAACAAGCGACAATGGCAGAGACACTTTTTATATACAGAATGTGGGTGAGGTGCGAGTTTGTTATCACCGCAGTATTCCTCAAAATGCCAGGATGAAACACGCCTGTATTACTCGAAGGAACGAGCGCTGGTATGTTTCGTTTGCGATGGATGTGCCGAATACGAACGTCGCCAGAGAGCCGACGGGCAGACAGGTTGGCGTGGACGTTGGGCTGAAAAACATTGCCGTGCTTTCTACTGGAGCATGTATCGAGAACCCACATTGGTTGAGAAGGAACCTTGCGAAACTTCGCCGACTTCAACGCCATGCCAGTCGGCAAGTCAAGGGGAGCATGCGGCAACGCAAGACCTATCAGCACATCGCCAGATTGCACGAACACATTGAACATCAACGCAGAGGCTACCTTCATAAGGAAAGCAAGCGTCTGGTTGAAGCGTACGACCTGATTGCAATTGAAGACCTGGCGCTCGCGTTCATGAACCGCAACCGACATCTTGCGCTGTCTTCGCATGACGCTGGTTTTGGCATATTCAGGCACATGCTGGAATACAAGGCTGAAAGCGCTGGTATTCCTGTTGTTGCCGTCAATCCTGCTCATACCAGTCAGGCTTGTAGCGGGTGCGGACGTATTGTTCCTAAAGACGTGTCGGTTCGTATTCATGCGTGTTCTCACTGTGGCCTTGTTCTTGACAGAGATGTCAATGCGGCTCGTACTATCCTGACGTTGGCTTTACGAACCCCGCTCGGACGGAGCGGTCAGCCGGTAACGTGGGCGGTTGCGCCGGGCGTTGGCTGAGAAGCCGTTGCCGAAAGGCGACGGAGAACGTCACCTAGACAAAGGACAATTCTGTGGATCACCATCTGACGATAGGCCAGGATCAGGCGCGTGTCGTACTCCAGCAACCGTAACGGTATGGGCTTGTAGCTGCCTGGCCCTGAAACTCTCGCCCTGAAACTCTCGGTTGTCGCCAATGCAATCAGGCGTTTAAGCGGGTGATCCGTTTCAGCCATAGCAGGATTCCTTAATGTCTGGATAGCGGGTTACCTGGTTTTATTATAACACGAATTCGTATAAAACATAACGCTGGTCTAGACTCGCACATCTGGACAACTGCTGGTCTTTGTTGTATTATACGTATGTTCCGTTGCTATTTGCGCAAATAAAGCATGAAATTGTCCATTTTTAACAGCCCTGTCCCGGTGCAAGCGGTGGGAAATGTGCGTCCTGGCCCGGTAGCAACAGGGTGAACTACTCACCGTGGCAGCGCCAGGTTGCATTTGGATCAGCAGGAGTGATGACCTGGGATGGCCGAAAGCATAGGTAGCAATGTTGCACAAGATACTCCGTCCACCTCGGCTGTCTTGCCTGTTGCGTCCCAATCGCCGGCTCTTCCCCCGATATCGCCTGCCGACCCTGGCATGGCTGAGGGTACTCTGCTGGCCGTGTCTGCTATGCCAACCACGGATGCCATCACTGCATCCGACGAAGCAGCAATGATCGCAGCGAACGATCCGTTCAGTGGGATTCCGACGCTGCTGGCCCAGGCCTATACCGCCATATTGGGGTGGACAGTGGGCGTCCACACACCTGGCTCACACGTGTCCACGATACCTGCGGATACGCTGCCGCTCTTTGCGCCGCTGTCTATGCCGACCCGCGAGCGTCTCGCCGCCGTATTCGTCGCCCCCCCGACGTATGCCAATCAATACTCGGCCGACCTCGATCAGGCACCGCTCTGGATTGTTCACGGCCCGGCGCAGAGTGGCACCTCGGCTGCGGCCATACATCTGGCGCTACAGATGCAGCCAGACAGCGCATGCCCGATCCTGATTGGTTGGCGACCAGCATTTGACACCCAGATCCTGATCGATCAGCTGGCAGACACGGTTGGAGTAGCTTCCACAGTGTGCATTATTGAGCAGGCGTTTACCACACCGGATGATCTGCACACGCTGCTTCCGGTGTTGCAACGTCTGACCGCCATCCAACCGTTGCGCCTGATCTTGACGACGCACCTGCCAGAAGAGTCTTTGCGCCTGGGCAATGTATCGCTGATCAGTACCGCCTGCCCCCTGGGACAAGAGCGGGAGGCGTGGATGCAACACATCTGGCACCAGCACGAACAGTTCTACTTGCAACGACAATTGATCACCGCCGCACAGAGCGACCTGTTGCGTCAAGAGCAAAAGCGCCTGTTGCGCGATTATCTGCATAGCCCCGCGCAGATTAACTATTTCTGCGCCTGTTTGCATACTCTGCCAAGCACTGCCAGCGTGGATGATTTGTATGCTCTGGCGGAACAGATCAGCCCGACTGACGCACACAGCACCCGGCACTGGTTTGCCAGTCTACCGCACCACGGGCGCCTCTATGCCCTGCTGATCGGTCTGTTCCCGCATCTCCGAGCACACGATCTACACGACATCTACATACGTATGGCGCAAGCTCTGCGTCGTGACGGCTGGCACGACCTGTGTGACCCGCGCACCACGGGGATGTTTGATCTGCTGGCGCTGGTTCACGCTGCTGCCGATGAGTGCCAGGTTCGTTTTTATGCACCAGCCCTGGCCTGGGAAGTCCAGCACCAGATTACCAACCATCAGCATCTGCTCTGGTCGGGCCTGAGTGCGATCAGTATCGATCTGGTGAGAGTTTACCAGGAAGCGCAGAACGAGTTGCTATGGCGGGCGCTGGGGTATGCATGGGGACAGGTCGGCGGCAATCGTCTGCCACGGCTGGCGGTGCTGCTTACTACACTGGCACAACAGCCGGGCATGAGCGGGGTGACAGTCGCGGGTTATGCGCTGGCAGCGGCGTGCCAATGCGATCCTCTGGCCTATCCCACGCTGGCGGCCCTACTGCGCGGCTGGCTTGAGGCGGATGATCCTGACCTACCCAGAGCCGCCCTGCACGCAAGCTGGCCGCTCTACCAGGTGCTGTGTGCGTCTAATGCGCATGCGCCGCGCAATCTGCTGTGGGACGGGCTGGCGTCCCTGGCTGATCGGCTGCCCTGGCAGTCTGGTGATGTAGCATCTACGACGCTGGATCATGCCTGCGCTCTGCTGCATACGCTGCGGGTGCTGGCGCTGCACGATCCGAGCGATGCTACGCACCAGTTGCGGGCGTGGATGGCTGCCCAGAGCGGTCGCTGCGTGTGTGCCCAGGCTGCCGGGCGGCTGCTGTATGCTGAACTGGCTGATGCACAACAGCAGCCGCTCAACCCGCGTTATATGCCGCTGCTCGATCTGTGTGGTTGCCTGCTGGCGGCGGACGCGGCAACCCGGCACACGGTACTGGCGGCGCTATTGGTCTGGATCGAGCAAGCGGACTGGACAGCACCTATCCATGCGGCTCTGTTGCGTGCGCTAAATCGGATGGGAGCAACCGAACGCTGCCAGTTGCGGGACTGGCTCGTGACATATGGGGGTGGGCATCACGTGGACAAGGTGCAGCAGGTAATCCATACGCTCATTGCCCGTTCCTATGCCCTGGATGGTCTACCCCTGGATGTACCGGGCCAGCGTTATGGCATCCTCGTCCTCGATGGTTCCGATACTGCCAGCCGTTGCCAGATCAGCATCCGTGCCGGGAAGCAGCTCTATGCCCGATTAGGAGCTACGTACGATCTGTATGTGGGCATGTTGGGTAACAACGACTGGCTGACGCAACCCCGCCGCTCGATATTCACCGCACCGGAGACACATCCCCGGCCACGATTGCTTTATCCGCTCCTGGAGCGAATGAATCTAGCCACCTGCGCCTTTGTGCTGGTGTTGACCTGGGGGCCACTGCCTGACCTGGCTGATGTCTGGCATAGCCCGTGGCGCGAGCGGCTGATCATCATCTCGGTCGCACACGAAACGGATTATGTACCAGCGCTGCCAGTAAGCACAGTTGACCCGCTGCTGCCCATCGCCGATCTGCAGGCGATTGAGACCATGGCTCGTACCCGCTATACACGCCAGCTGGCAATCCTCAGTGCCCGGCAGTGGTGGGCCGAATTGCAGAAGAGCATCAAAGTATCTGCGCATAATGGCAAGGCACTGGGGACAAAACTATCGACATGGCTCAAACAACTGGATGATCTCCGTTCGGTGCAACCGTCCGGTGATCAGGCACGATTGATCATCGGCGTTATTCTGGGGCTGGCCGTGCGTGAACTGCCACGGGCGGTCAAGCTGGTGCGTGCCTGGCTACAGAGCAACGACGCGCATACGCGCCGGATGGGACTGGCTGCCGGTCGAGCGCTCTTTCTGTTGTATGCCGAACGTCCTCCGCCCGTCACTACCACTGATACGTTGGTCGAACCTGACACACTGCTGCTCGAACTGGCGCTGCCGCTGGCTAATGCGGATTCGAGCGGGGCTGCGGCAATACTGTATGCAATCCGGTGCCGGGCGGATGATCCGGCGTGGGCCGCTGCCCTCGGTCTTCGGGTTGATGGAGCGACACCAGCCACGTTCTCCCTGGCGACTCTGGTAGATAGCCTGCTACCGGCGCAGCGTTCGTGGTTGCTGGGCACCCTGGCCACATGGCACCAGCTATCAGAGGATGCCTCCGCCCCAGATGTGCCAGCCGTGGTGTCACGTCTGGCAACACGGCTAGAATTTCAAATTCGGGTGCGCACCCAACACAAAATTCCTGATCCACCCTCTGATATCCGTTACGGTATTATAATAGTGGATAGTCAGACTCGAGACACATCTGGGTACAACCGATTGGTGGCAATTGCCACCCGGCTGGTGCAGCAGGTGTATGA
The DNA here is from genome assembly GCA_034435975.1 of Chloroflexaceae bacterium. Taxonomy (GTDB): domain Bacteria; phylum Chloroflexota; class Chloroflexia; order Chloroflexales; family Chloroflexaceae; genus CAKZQX01. Next base: position 51,924 of record DAOTWD010000157.1, read on the forward strand.
CACCAGCAACGAACGTATCTGGTTGCTGGTCTACCAGATGGGACAGAGCGATCCAGTCGCCTTGCCCGGCATTACAATACAGCCAGAGATGCTATTTGCGCCCGGCGGTGTGCGCCGACCGCGCCTGATAGGGCCAATTCTGGAACGGCACACGCTGCAGCAGGTCAGCTTCTGGCTGGTGTTGACCAACGACTGCTGGCTGGATGCACAAGATTGGCTGGCGTCGGCCTGGTATGAGCGTGCCCGTGTGTATCGTGATCAACCCTGGCGGCCCTGGCAGCTACCGCTGCCAGTAATGGCACGCCAGGAAACGGTGGCTGAAGCTGTTGCCTATATTGCCGATCAGCTTGCATTGTTGATACAACAGCGGTAGAGTATGTGTATTTTGTAACAGATAAGGCAGTCCAGGAGAGGAGTTTTTGCTATGGCTCAGGTCATTTGTCCATTCTGCCTGAAACCGCATGACTTTGCGCTCGCCCGCACGTGTGAGATCTGTGCGAGTAATCCGGTTCCCGATGAATATATTGCCGAATATGATCGCGTTCCGCCGCTGTGGTTACTGACCATCGGCTTCTCGCGCCACGGGAAGACGACCTATCTGGCAGCACTAACGCTGGTATTGGAGAATATGAGCAATGTCTGGGAGGGGATGTACGACAACGCCTATGATCAGGCAACCATGACCGCTATTCGCCAGATGTGGCGCGAGGCTATGCAAGGCGAGATTGTGCAGAAAACCGATGTAACGACGCCTCGCCCGTTGTTGATCGGGCTATACGGTTTACCCGAAGTGGGTTCGCGCAGCCTGGTGATGTATGATGTGGCAGGTGAGATTTTCGACTCGATCAACGAGGTGCAGGCCTATTTGCCCGCACTCAAGTTTGTGGGCACGACCTGGTTCCTGGTGAGCTTGCAAGACCTGGAAAATGATCAGGAGGGACGCTCGCTGACCGATCTGTTTAGTGTGTATCGCAAAGGTATGCGCAGCCTGCAGGCCGATCTGCAGGGCCGCAATCTGATTGTGGTCTTCACCAAGGCCGATCAGGTGGCCTTTACACCAGAGATCGAAGAATACCTGATGCTTGATCCATATCAAGCATTGACGCTACCCGATGCGACGCTCCCCCCGGCTGAGGATTTCTCGCTGCAAGAGTACCGAAAGGGCATGGAGCGGGTTTCCAACTTGTTGGAAGAATACACTCGTCAGCGTGTCAAGAAAGGGCGTGCCTTTATCAACATGGTCAAGGCCGAGGGGATGAACCTGTATTTCAGCGTTGTCTCGGCACTGGGGCAGAGTCCTGATGTCTCGTCCAGTCGCCTACGTGAGCGCGCCCGACGCTATCGGGTGCTTGATCCCTTCCTATGGGCGCTGACGTTGCAGGCTACCGAGACTACCCGCACGCTACGCATTATAGTGGATGGGTCGAGTACGTCCGGGTCTGCATACCAGGCGCTGCCGGCTGTCTGGGAACGCCTGGCCGATTATGGCGAAGTAACGACCTATCAACTGGGTGACAGTCAGGCCAAAAGCCAGCCTGGTCAGAAGCCACCCATCGCACCGCCCGATCCGCCGCGCACGCGCTTGATCGGCCCTATTCTGGAACACACGCCGCCTGACGCCCGGGTACTGGTGTTTGCCACTGGCCCGATTGCCGATCTGGCCGATTTTGCCAGCACATCCTGGCGCGACCGGATCGTCCTGGTGCAGACCGAACCGGGCCAACTGGACGCCTGGCCACATACGGTGACCTATCGTGCCGGTGACGATCCGACGCCGCTTGTGAATACGTTGCTACGTTTGTAGTTGGAGGAGGAGCCATAATGACCACGCCAACCTTTATCCTTGATCGTGCCGGGTTTCCTATGTTGTGGGTCGAGGCGATCAGGGCTTATATCCACTGGTATCCGCTGACGAAGATCCAGGCGGAATATTTTCTGTGTTCAACGACCGACAGCCAGTTTGATGAGGAGTGGTATGATAATCTGCTCTATCTCAATCCACGTGTGACGCCGACTGAGATCAGCGATAATAACTATTGGAATGCTTTCCTGACGGGGATATTGCCGCATGAGGCTCAGCAACTGGCGCAATGGGCGCAGTGCAGCATTCCTACCCTGGACGAGTGGTTGACCGCCTATCGTACCTTGAAACAGCAACCCGAACTCAACGACGCCTTTGCCGGTATGGGCGATCTTAGTGAGCGCACCCGGACGCTGCTGGAGCGTGTCGATGCCGCCAGTCGCAAAGTCGCTGCACACGAGGGGTTGACCCGTACCCACGCCGATCAGTTACTGATGCGTCTGGGGGTGATGGAGTGGATTGACTGTCCGAACAGCCGGGTGCGCTGGGGCGGAATGGGCAAACCGGCCAAACGCTTCCGAGGTGGTCTGTTCAGCCCTGATCACGGCCAGCCGCATGAGTTGCTCGATCCGGAGACGGATCGGGCCAGTTACTATGGCCTGCGGCTGATCAGGAGAACGTAGATGTCGCTGTCCCTGCGTGTTGGACAACTGATCTATACCCGGGTGGAAGCCGCCTATTCGCCTCAGCGCAAAAGCGGCTTCCAGACCGTCTGCCATAGTACATCACTCCCCCCCAGCGCTGTTCAGGCGATTGAGCAGCGGGTGCAGTGCTTCCAGCAGCAAGCCGATATTGTGCGCTGGCAGTTTTTTCGGCTGGACAGCGGGGCCTTCGTTCTGACCCATACGTGCCTGTTGACCAGACCGGATACGACTATCATTGACGCTACCGGACGTAGCGGCGCGTTTCTGGTGCATGGTCTGGTGCTAACACCTGAGCAGTTCACAGCAATTGATGACAATCCTTTTGCAATCCTGACCGCTTATCCGTTCCAGCACGATCCACAGTCCATGCTTGAGCATATCGCGCAGACGGCGGAAGATGGTCACCATACGCAGGTCAAACCGCAGCCAGTACCAGCCGTGGTGGACGGCAATGTCAGCACCACCGTACACAATCTGGTGGCACTGGCACGCCAGGCCCGCGATGTTACCCGGAAGGGGCAGTCACTCTTGCTGGTAGGGAGCGCTGAGGCGATTACAGACACTTTGCGCACTGCTTTTGCGCTGATGCCACGCCAGCAGCGCAGTGCCTGCAGCTTTGATACCTGCATTGACCGTTGCACATCACGGCCAGGCCTGTACTGGATGGTCGGTGCCAGTACGCGCCCATATGGTGGCAACTATCTGCACATTCAGTTACAAGAGCCGCATAGGGCGGTTGCGTCGAGAGCCAGCGTTCAGGCAAAAGGGATGCTGGCACCCGGCAGCATGGCCGAGCGTGAACACGAGTCGCAGCCTGCTGTACCGGGCAGAATAGATGCCCAACCAGAGGCGGTGCTGGCACAGAGTAGTACGGACGAGGGTGAGCGCGCGCCGCAACCAGAGGCAGTGCTGGCACAGAGCAGCACGGACGGGAGGGAGCGCGCGCCGCAACCAGAGGCAGTGCTGGCACAGAACAGCACGGACGGGAGGGAGCGCGCGCCGCAACACACCGTTACAGCCAGGAGTACAGACGATGTATCAGTGCGTAGCGCAAGGGTTCGTCCGCGCCGTCCCTCTGGTGGTCGTGCGGTGACGTCGGGCCGATCGAAACCACGCGGCGTTCAGCGACGCTCACGTCCCAATTCTGCACCGGTCTCCCGCCGCAATAAAGCGAGTATGTGGGCCTGGTTACTCAGGTTTCTTTTCGGCCTTTTGAGACGCCGCTAATCAGGAGCGATGGCATGTTTCTCTTTGCCCCGAAGATCATCTGTCCTCACTGTCTGGCTGAAATTCGCATACGTAAATCGCTCACTTCCTGCCCGGTATGTGGTGGAGAAATACCACCACAGTACGTGTATGATTATGCACAGCATCCACCATTTTTCATCCAGGTTTTTGGCTGGTCACAAGTAGGTAAGACGGTGTTTCTGCAGGCTTTAACACTGATGTTGATCAAAATGTCCAACGTCTGGCCGCAATATTCCTGGGCCGCCCTGACCGATCTCTCACAGAACCGTATCCGTGAAATTCGGCAATACCTGGCGCAAGGTCACATGCCCGGCCCAACCCCGCGCGGTGTTCAGGACGTGTACATTATGCTGCTGAAAAACATGGAGCGCTGGGGCAGTCGCACGTTGGTGGCACGTGACTGTGCTGGCGAGATATTTGATAGTATGTATGTGCCACTGGAGGAAGCCCCCTATCTGCTGAAGGCACCGACGACCTTTATGCTGATCGGGCCAGAGGGCGATCCCTCAAATGCGGGAGGGCGCTCGATGGATATGCTGCTCAACAACTATATCAACACGCTGCTCAACCACGGGGTTGACTTTAATCGTGTTGGGCGGCGGCTGGTGGTGGTGTTAACCAAGGGCGACCGGATTATGCATTTGCCGGCAAATCTGCGGCAGTATCTTGAGGATGATCCGCTGTGGAATGCGGTCAATACCCCTGAATCTGTGCGGCAGATGGATGCCCATGCTATGAGTCAGTATGTTAACAAGATGCGGCGTATCAGCGATCAGTTGGGTGCCTGGATAGCCCGCGATGATAGCGGCAAGACATTTCTCCGTATTGCCTACGCACACAACATTACGTTACGCTTTAGCCTGATCTCCTCGACGGGTGATGATGTTGGCAGCGATGGCCTGCTGCTGTCCAGGCTCGCACCGCGCCGTGTACTTGATCCTTACTTCTGGGCACTGGAGATGCAGCAGTAGGCGCCAGCAGCGGTGTGCCTGTTGCGTCCTTGCTTCCCTGCGTTGGGGACGGCTGCCGTTTTTAAGGCAAAGGCGCAAAGGGGCAAAGACGCAAAGATCATGGGGGTTTGCAGCGTGCAGGCGCGAGGCGCGAGACGCGAAGCGCGAGGTGTGGGGCCAACACGGTGGTCGGGGAAATAATGATCGTTGTGAGGCCATGTGAGGCATGGCAAACATCGCCGCCCATCGCCAAACAATGATCGTCGGGGCACCCCTTGTGGGTGCCCGCATTGCCATCCATTGTTGGGCAACGATAGCAACGATAGCAACGATGGTCGTTGTGGGGCAATGGGTGTCAATGGGTGTCAATGGGCGGCACCAATGCAGGCATAGCGGGACATGGCGGGCATGGCGGGCATGGCGCAACAAGGATCGTCGGGGCACCCCTTGTGGGTGCCCGCATTGCCATCCATTTGTTGGGCAACGATAGCAACGAT
>DAOTWD010000158.1:0-6667 GCA_034435975.1 Chloroflexaceae bacterium
GGTGGAGCACCTGCGCCAGGTGAAGAAGCGGAAGGCCACAAACCCGTGGGCGAAGGACGTGCATAGCCATGTCTTGCAGATCGTAGGAGACGATCTGGATAACGCCTTCCACGCCTTTTTTCGGCGGCTGAAGGCGGGCGAAAAACCGGGCTATCCGCGTTGTAAGGGGCGCCACCGCTGGCGTTCGTTCGGTTACAAGGAGTACGGAAATGGCTTTCGCCTCGACGGGCGACGCTTGAAGCTGTCAGGTATCGGGCGGATCGCCGTTCGCTGGCATCGTCCGATTGAGGGTCAGATCAAGACGCTCCGTATCAGCAAGCAGGCAGGGAAGTGGTACGCCGGTTTCTCCTGCGTGGGAGACGAGCCAACGCCGCTTCCTGCTACCGGCAAGGATGGAGGGATGGATGTCGGACGGGCGAGCCTGATGACCACCAGCGCGGGTGAACAGGTTGCGCATCCCCGGTTCTATCGCCAGGCCCAACGGAAGCTGCGCGTCTGCCAGCGCCGGGTCGCGCGACGGAAGAAGGGTGGGCAGAACCGCCGTAAGGCCGTGGTGATGCTGCAACGGCAGCATGAGCGGACACGCAATCAGCGCAAAGACGACCTCAACACGCGAGCGCACGATCTGGTGAAACGCGACGACCGGATCGCGCTCGAAGACCGCACGATCACGCGCATGGTTCACGGAAACCGCGCACAGCGTATGCTGGACGCTGGATGGGGCTCCTTGGTCCAGCGACTCACGCACAAGGCGGCAAGCGCCGGTCGTATCGTCGTCCTGGTAGACCCACGGCAGACTTCCAAACGGTGCTCTTCTGGGTGCGGGCATGTCTTCGAGACGCTTTCATTCGCCGACCGATGGGGTGATTGTCCCCGTTGTGGCCTCTCGCTCGATAGCGATCACAACGCGGCCATCACCATTCTCAACCGGGGCGGACAGCTCCGTTGGTCGTTACGCTCGCCAGAAGGCGGGTTGGGCCAAGAAGCCGCGCGGCTTTAGCCCCTGCGGAGTGTCACCACGGCGGATTCTTGCTGGAACCCTCCCCGGAGGGACACGCTCCCAGGTTCCGCCCGCGCCTCGCTGCCCGCGCCCCGGAGGGACACGCTCCGTCGTCTTGCGCCCCGGAGAGGCACGCTCCCAGGTGTGCCCGTGCCCCCTGCCCGCGCTCGCGCTACCCGCTGTCGGGCATGGCTCCCGCGTGCCTGCGGTCGTGCCGGGTGCACTGCCCGCAGAGATGGTGTCCGTCGAGAGGATGCCTCCCGCCCGCGCACCCCACGCCCCGGAGGGGCGCGTACCCAGGTGCGCTCCGTCGTCTTGCGCCCCGGAGGGGCACGCACCCAGGTGTGCCCACGCCCCGGAGGGACGCGCTATAGCTACCGGCTATACACTCCACTAGAGGCCACATGCATCACGTTTATCCCGTATCTTTATGTTATGGCTCTGGCTGGACACCGGGTGCTGGCTGGTTGTTCACCTCATGTGGTAACAGGACGGCCTGTAGCACCGTGACTCGTAAGTCAACCGGTATATCCAGGGTCGCACTCAATTCATTCTCCAGTGCTGTGACTCTGGCTGGTGTAAATTCGGCCAGGGCATAGATCGTCGCATAGATTACCAGATCCTCGCCGATCTGTTCCACACTGATATGAGAAATCTGCATGATCTGCGGATCAACCTTCTGATTGAAAAAATGCTCGACTTGCTTCTGGCGCGTAATCTGTTCAGTCGCCACACTCGAAAAGAACCACAAAGGCAGTGAAATCATGATCAGCGCGGTAAAGAACAGCAGAAACTTCAGGCGTACTTGCTTGCGTAATCGAGAGTGCGTGGGGCGAAAGCCTAGTAACAAAAAGATCATAGATGCTGAGACCACAATTGCCAGCAGGTTGGTGGTAAAGAGAAGGAGAGAGCCACCAGCAATTTCCAGTTGCCCCACCGCGATGCCATAGCCCACCACACACAGTGGAGGCACCAGTGCCGCAGCAATGGCAACTCCTGGTAGTGCCGAAGCCACTTCTTTACGGGCGATGGCATATCCACCTGCTGCACCCGACGCCAGTGCGACCAGGAGATCTAAGAGGTTGGGACGTGTGCGGGCCAGAATTTCAGTCGTGGTAATAGGGGTCGGGGTAACAAAGGTCATGATAATACTCACACTCATTGCCAGCGCAATCCCAGATAATGTTGAACGCGCCGAGACGCGCAGCATACGCAAGTCGCCCTGGACAATGCTCATCCCCATAGAGAGGATAGGACTCATCAGTGGGGCAACCAGCATGGCGCCGATGATGACCGCCGGGCTGCTCTGGAACACCCCCAGCGAGGCAATCATCGCCGAGAGCGTTATCAAGATAAAAAAGTCTACGCTCGGATGGGCTGCCCGCCGCATCTGGTGATAGATTTCCGAGCGTTCTAGCGGGGGCAGGCTTGGAAATGGCTCCGAGAGGATTTCCCATGCCCGGCGCAACCAGAAGCGGCGTGTGCCCTCGTAGTGCTTCACCAGCAACACCGGGCGTGGCGATTGTCGTGCTACTTCGACCGGTAGACCCCCAAAAATATCCTGATCCAGGATACCGCCCTGCGACGCGCCCAGCAGCAGTATATCAAAGTCGGGTGCTGCTTTCACGATTTCGCCGACAATATCATCGGCAGCAATAACCCGCACGTCAACTGGCGTATTGCCACCGATTTCCTGAACAATTTCCTGCAATCGTTTTTGCGCCTGCTCCATATAATTGGGAACATGCAGTGCTTCCTGTACCAGATGCATCGCCACCACATGTCCTGCACAGCCATGGAACAGATTCTGGGCGAGCTTGATAGCAGCAATTGAGTTGGGGCTATCGATCGTCGGAACCAGAACACTGCGGATATGCTCAGAGAGCATACCACGTAAGACCACCACGTCACAGGTTGCCATGCGTACCACCGGGTCAAGCAAAGGGCCGAGGTCAAACGGATCATAGCGCTGCCCCTCCCACCCCAGCAAAATCAGGTCAACTTTCTCTTCGTGGGCGGTTCCGAGAATGCCATCAACTGGACGTTGTGCCAGACGCACGAGCGGCTCGATCGGTACATCAATGTCGGGTATACTCTGAATCAATGCCTGGAGATCGTTCAGTTGTTCCCGGGCAAACTGGCGTTGAATATAGTATGGCACTTGATCGGGGAATGTGGCCACGCCCAGCACCAGCACGCGGCCTTTATAGGGCCGCACCAGGCGCACCCCCGCATGGATCAGTGCCGGGGCAGTCTCCGGGTTGGCAATCCCTATCAAGACCGTGTAGACGGTATGCCGTGCAACGGTTGTCATCTCACCCACCACCGACTCACGGCGACGAGCGGCAATCGTGCCGGTGTATCCATAGCGAGTATAGTACAGGCCTCCCACCAGCAACCAGCCGACTGCCACCAGAATGACCGTAAGCGGCAGAAATGAACTCAATGTCAGACAGATCAGACCTGCAAGAAGGGGAAAGAGCGGATATGCTGGCAGTTTCAACCGTCGTTCTTCGGGTAGTTGGGGGATAAGTCGCATGATGTCGAAGATGTTCAGCAACCCGGTTGTCCACAAAAATGCCAACGCTACTAGTCCGACCATCACAAACGTTGGCAGCAGGGCGGCGGCCAGGGCACTGCCCAGCGTGAGGATACGCAGCGCGATCAGCGGGGTGCCAAAGCCGGGTGAGATAACCAGAATCTGCTCTGGCAGAAACCCATCCCGCGCCATTGCCCCGATCAAACGCAGCATCGTCACCATAGCCCGATCCAGGGCGATCAGGCTGATCAACACCCCAAATGATACAGTGACGATTTCAAAGAACACAGACCCGGCCACACCAGCATAGGTCGCCAGGGGTGCCAGCACCGGCCGCTCACCATCAATAACGAATGTCATGTGCACTTCAGTAATCGCCACGATGACGCCAATGATGCCACTGAGCCAGAGCGGTGTCAGCAGCGCCGGCAGCAATGAGCGTTCTACCTGGCGCAGTTCGTCACGACTATCCAGCACGAATAGCAATCCCCATAGACTGGCCGCCATCAACGCAACGATGCGCAGCAGCGCCAGCGTACTTCTGTCAGGCAACGACACTGATGGTAATGAAGACGATAGCCATAACCATGACCAGGCGACAATCACCAGCAGGAGGAGCATACTGCTGTAGATAATGAGTGTGCGCAATCGCCAGCCGCCCTGGGTGCCGATGAGATCGTTAAGCGCCACAATCACGATAATGATGGGTGCCAACCAGCGCACATTCAGCGTGATGTCGAGCAAATGCTCCAGGCCTATACCCAGATACAACGCACAGCCCCACCCCAGCAGCGCAATGAACACCAGATGCCCACCCAGCAGCAACCATCCAATGAGAAAGGTACGCCAGTTGAGACCACCCACACGGGCCAGTGCAAAAGGGCCACCTGAACCGGGGGTGATGGCAGAACGTTCGGCATAGATCAAGGCAATAGGCACAAATAGCACGGCAGCAGCAAGATAGGCGTGTGGTACCTGCGCACCTGCCTGCTGCAAAAAGAACCCCATTAAAATAAAAATCCCTAACCCGATCGTTATACTACTACCCAGTGCGATGGCACGGGTCAGGCTAACAATACGGCTGACACGGATTGTCCATTGAACTTTTGCCGGATCGGTCGTCATTGATTTGACACTTCCTATAATTATTACTCCAACGAGCCATCCGCTTTCAGCAGCCTGTTCCCTCGACCGACACTCATGGATTGCGCAAAATTCTGCACATGTTGGCGCACGGCCTGTCTGCACTCATCGCTGGCTCAACCATTTATGGTCTGGGGCACGTGGTTGGTAGGTATGACCAGCACCATATCTCCTATCTGTGCAGGTGAGTGGGTGCAATACCCGCTACGTCAGTACCTCCACCGTAGCGCCAATCGCACGCAGTTTCTCAGGCACATCAGCGTATCCACGTTCAATATAGCGAATACCACGTAGTTCAGTGACTCCTTCGGCTACCAGTGCCGCAATGAGATAGGCAAAGCCAGCACGAAGGTCAGGAATGGTAATGTTTGCACCGTGGAGCTTCGTTGGCCCGCGCACAATACAACTGTGCAGGTGATCACGATTAAGAAAGCGGCAGGGTTTACTGCCCAGGCAGGCTGTCGAGAGATCGATATCGGCACCCATCTGACACAACGCCTGGGTATAGCCAAACCGATTCTCATACACAGTTTCATGCACTACTGATACCCCACGCGCCTGTGTGAGGAGTACCACAAATGGTTGCTGCCAGTCGGTCATAAAACCCGGATGTACATCGGTTTCGATATGCGTTCCGCGCAGGGTGCGTTCACGGCGAAAAAAGGTTATGCCCTGCTCATCGACGGTGTAGTCGCCACCGGCCTTCCGGAGCGTATTTAAGAATGAGATCATGTGCTCCTGTTGCGCATTGCGTACTGTAATGCACCCGTCTGTCGCCAATGCCGCTGCTGCAAAGGAGGCCACCTCAATCCGATCCGTCATTGCCCGATGCCCCACACCATGCAATTTCGGCACCCCTTCGATAATAACCCGCCGGTCAACATCCACCTGGATCAATGCGCCCATCTTTTGCAAGAACAGAATGGTATCAATGACTTCTGGCTCGACAGCTGCGTTCTCAATAACTGTCGTGCCACGAGCCAGGGCAGCAGCAATAATAATATTTTCGGTGGCCCCAACGCTGGGATAGGGCAAGCGAATCGTCGTACCATGCAACTCGCGCGTAGTCGCCCGGTAGCGCTCATCTTCAACGATGATCGTCGCGCCCATGGCTTCGAGAGCGTTTATATGAAAATCAACCGGGCGTGGGCCAATTTTGCATCCACCCACGGTTGGTACGGTCACTTCACCGGCCCGATGCAGCAATGGGCTTAACAACAGTATCGGAATGCGGTTAAACCCGGAGTACTTCTGATTGACCACGGTACTGGCAATATATGCAGTCTGAACGCGGAGCGTACTTTCATTGAGCCATTCGTGCGTCGTTCCCACATTCTCCAGCATTTCCAGGATGGTGCTGATCTCGGTGATGCGTGGAACGTTACTGAGGATACATGGTTCATCAGTCAAGATCGAAGCCACCAGCTGCTTGCCGATGGCGTTTTTGGCACCGGCAACAGACACTGTGCCCTGGAGCTGGCGTCCACCGATGATTCGATAGTATTTGTCCGGTTGCATAAGAAGCTTCTTTCGTCATCAGAGTTTCAGGATACAGGAATACCTGGCGAGGAAACAACCTGTTGCTGGGTTGCATGGCCGTCCCTGCTGTGTATCAGAGACACGTCGTTCATGGTAGCATATCTCAGGCTAGAAGAGCACGATGTGCTGGCTCTGGTATAGCAGCGAGCGGATCGAGCTGCGAAGATCTGTATCATACCTGGTACAGATGCTGAGCATTGCCAGTCAGTGCCATCGCAGCGCAGTCGTGCCCGGGGCGCACGTGTGTAGACAGTAAACATATGTTCCTCACGGTTGTACTGCAATCTGAGGTTCTTCCTGGGCAATCTGATAGAGAGATCAAGTAAACCCTGGACAAACGAGATTCCAGCCGTAGCGCTCAAGAAAGGAGCTCGAAAACGTCGTGGTTGTCAGATGGCGCTCAAATCGCTCAGCTAACTCCGGCAAGCGGCGCTTCATATGGTTGT
>DAOTWD010000159.1:0-3605 GCA_034435975.1 Chloroflexaceae bacterium
CGCGCCTCAACCGGCGCTTCGCGGGCCTCCCTGACGCGGTGCTGGGGATTGAGATGCTGTATCTGTATGGGCGGAAGCCGGGCGGAGAAGGCTGAAAGCCATGGGTTGTCAGTGTAGCGTTACCGGGAACGATGAATGATGAACCATCCAATACCTGTGCTGATCGTTATTGATCATTTGCATACAGGAGGAGCGCAAGAGTTTCTTACACACCTGTGTCAAAAACTCCCAAAACAGTTCGTGCGTCCCACAGTGTGCGCCTTGCGAGGTGGCGGCATCTACGCAGAACACATTGACCGCCTCGGAATCCCATTGATCACCCTGGCGCCATCGGGACATCCAGCCTGGCGTGTTTTTGCTGCGTTACGACTGCATGCATTACTTCGCAGTGAGCGGTATCACGTGATCCATACCTTCCTGGAAGGTTCATTTGGAGTAGGAACTCCGTTCGGATGGGCAACCGGCTTGCCCACAATTCACACTATCGTAGCAACCCGTCAACAATGGCCAGTATGGTATCGTTACCTTTTACAAATGTACCAACCCTTTGTCAATACATATTGTACCTTTTCCCCGTCAGATTTGACAGCGTGCGGGATTACGCCCAAAAAGATCAAAGCTGTCGATGTGCGGGTTGATATGAGTGCTTTTCTGGACCTGCATCGTGACAACACCCTTGCAATCAAAGGTTTGCCTTTGCTTGAACATCATCTTGTCGTTCTATCCGTAGGTCGTTTGCATCCTGATAAGGGGCACGAGTACGCAATCAAAGCATGGCCTGAAGTGGTCCAGAAAGTCCCGCAAGCGCGACTCGTTATTGTAGGAGATGGTGACGATGAACCACGTTTACGGCGGATGGCAAACGAAACGGGGGGCCAGGACACAATTCTTTTCACCGGCTTCAGGAAAGACCTGGAGGTGTTATACAGCCGTGCGGCAATATTTCTACGAACATCCATCAATGAAGGCATAAATCTCTCAACAACGTATGCACTGGCAGCAGCGCTGCCAGCGATTGGTTTTTTAACTCAAACATCGAAGGAAATTATTGTCCAAGGGGAAAACGGTTTCCTCGTACCACTTCGCGATCATCATGCACTTGCAGAAGCAATTATACGCCTCGCCCAGGATAAAGCGCTCCGTGATCAGATGGGAGAAGCCGGGCGACTGGCCATCAGGTTGCACTACGGGCTTCAGCCAATTATTGATTTCTATACCAACCTTTATCAAACAACGGCTATAAAGCCCTTAACGCTGACATCAATTGTTGAAGACGCTACCCGGTAAACATCGCCTGTAGAACCTCCCTTCCGCTCCGCGGGGAACATTGCGAAGCGAAGGCTCTCGAATCGGAGACCTGTGGCTCTCCGCGGCAGCGCCGCGAACTCACACAGTAAAACTCCCCTGAAGAATATCGTTCGCAATGTGTACGCTTTCCGTTTGCCGTATCCTGGATTGGGACACTTCGTTCTTTGGATTACGGATCGCTGGGGTGGTAGAGCACCGGCTCACCGTAGAGCGCCTTGCGGCAATTGAAGCCTGGTGTGCCGAGCAAGGCGTAGAATGCCTTTACTTTCTTGCCGACGCCGATGATGATCCAACGGTCTCGCTCGCTGAACTGGCCGGTTTCCATCTTGTTGATGTACGTATCACCTATGAACGCTTGTTGGAGGAAGAACTAAATCCTTTCGACACCGACCCACGATTGCGAGTCAGGCCAGTCGAACAACGTGATCTTGGTTATCTTAAAGCTCTCGCCCGTACTAATCATACCGATACGCGATTCTTTACCGATCCACGGTTCTCCAAAGAACGAACTGCTGAAATGTATGCAACCTGGATTGAGAAAAGTCTTAACGGCTATGCTGACGCAACCTTCGTGGCAGAGGCGATTGGGGAGGCGCGAGGATACATTACTTGCCATCTGGATCGCGAGCACAATGCAGGCTCTATTGGACTTACAGGTGTAGATGCGGATTGGCGTGGATATGGCATAGGTCGCGCACTGGTGCACGCATCGTTGCACTGGTTTGCCGGGCAGGGATGCAAAAGAGTGACCGTTGTGACCCAGGGGAGAAACATCGGCGCGCAACGACTGTATCAGCGCTCCGGCTTTGTGTCTGCATCAGTGCAGCTCTGGTATCATAGATGGTTCACTAACCGGTAACGCCTGCTATTAAGCAACGAGACTTCTCCCCGTGAGGGAGGCTCAGAGGGGTTGCGCCTCTCCGAAAATCCCGTCGAAATGAAGGCTCGTTGTAGCGCTAAGGAAGAGGAACGCTATGGAACGATTTGCAATACCCTTCAATCGTCCCTGCTTTATCGGCAACGAACAGGCTTATATGGCCCAGGCTATTGCAAATGGTCACATATCAGGTGACGGTCCGTTCACCAAAAAGTGTCAGGAGTTCATTGCGACACATCTTGAAGTGAACAAGGTTTTGCTCACGACCTCATGCACCCATGCGCTTGAAATGGCTGGACTACTATTGAACTTGAAACCTGGCGATGAAGTCATAGTGCCATCTTTCACATTTGTTTCAACTGTTAATGCGTTTGTTCTGCGTGGCGTGCGACCTGTGTTCATTGACATTCGATCAGATACACTGAATCTTGACGAAAGTCAACTGGAAAACCTGATCTCTCCTCGCACTAAAGCCATCGTTCCGGTACATTATGCAGGCGTTGGTTGCGATATGGATGTCATCATAGCGATTGCGAACCGATATGCTGTGCCTGTCATTGAAGACAATGCCCATGGGTTTTTTGGGCGCTACCGTGGGCGTCCTCTCGGCACCTTTGGATGTCTGGCAACGTTGAGCTTTCACGAGACCAAGAACTTCTCGTGCGGGGAAGGTGGCGCATTATTGATCAATGATACAGCCCATTTCGAGCGCGCTGAGATCATCAGAGAAAAAGGAACGAATCGTAGTCGTTTTTTCCGCGGTCAGGTAGATAAATATACCTGGACAGATCTGGGATCTAGTTATGTGATGTCTGACCTGCTTGCCGCTTTCCTCTATGCTCAACTTGAGGCTCATGAATTGATCCAGTCACGTCGAAGAAGGATCTGGGAGTATTATCATACGAACTTGCAATCATGGGCGCGAGCGCAAGATATCCGCTTGCCTTATGTACCTGATCAATGCGAACATCCGTATCATATGTTCTATATAATCCTACCGTCCGAGAATACTCGAAGGAGATTGATTAATTATCTGAAAAGCCATGGGATTCTCAGTGTTTTCCATTATTTGCCATTGCACCTGTCAGAGATGGGGAGAAGATTCGGTGGCATGCAAGGTGATTGTCCGGTTACTGAATATGTTAGCGACCGCTTACTCCGACTTCCATTTTACAATGATCTCTCAGAGACAGTTCAAGAACATATTGTCGAAATTATTACACGGTTTTGCGTTTAGTATTACTTGGTAGATACGCTTCGGATGCTCATGAGATGCACAAACTACCGCAACCACGCCTGGACGCTGATCCGCCTCGGGCTGGCCGTGGCCCTGGTCGCCGTAGTGGCAGCCAATGTCCGCGCCCAGGATCTGGTCACCCTGTGGCGCAATCTGGCGTGGCCGTGGCTGGCCGGCGCGACC
>DAOTWD010000160.1:0-6305 GCA_034435975.1 Chloroflexaceae bacterium
CAGGACGCGCCTCGCTTTGCGCTTTGCGCTTTCCGCTTCGCAGCGCCTCACGCCTCGCGCCTCGCGCTCCACGTGTAAGGCACGGCTCCGGCGTGCCTGTGGCCGGGCCGGGTGCGTCCCGCCGTTCGGTTGGCCGCACTGCCCGCACCCCGCGCCCCGGAGGGGCGTGCACCCAGGCCGGGCCGGGTGCGTCCCGCCGTTCGGTTGGCCGCACTGCCCGCTTGCGCCCCGGTGGGGCGCGCTCCCAGGCCCACCCAGGGGCGCGCCTCACGCCTCGCGCCTCGCGCTCCACGTGTAAGGCACGGCTCCGGCGTGCCTGTGGCCGGGCCGGGTGCGTCCCGCCGTTCGGTTGGCCGCCGCCCGCACCCGCGCCCCGGAGGGGCGCGCTCCCAGGCCCACGCCGCTGCGCCCCGGAGGGGCGCGCACCCAGGCGCATTGTAGGGCACGGCTCCGGCGTGCCTGTGGCCGGGCCGGGTACATCCCGCCGTTCGGTTGGCCACCGCCCGCACCCCGCGCCCCGGAGGGGCGCGCTACGTCGTCTTGCGCCCCAGAGGGACGCGCACCCAGGTGCGCCCCGCCGCCCGCACCCCGCGCCCCGGAGGGACGCGCTACGTCGTCGTCTCCTCCCTTCCACGCTGCACGCCACACGCTGTCACCTGAAGTGGCCACGCCGCCGCGCTGTTGGTTGACAACCATAGCGCTCCATGCTATTGTCAACAAAAGCAAGAAGTGTGAGGACAGGCCGATGTTGAACGATCTACGCATTGCGCTGATTGGGGCGGGTGCGATGGGGGAGGCGATTGTAGCCGGGCTGTTGCGCCAGAAGTTGGTGCCAGCCAGCCAGATTACGGCGACAGAACCACGCGCCGAGCGGCGGCAGGAACTGGCGGCACGCTACCAGATTACGATCAGTGATGACAACGTGGCGGCTGCTCGCCAGGCCGACGTGCTAATCCTGGCGGTCAAGCCGCAGGTGCTACCACACGTTCTGCTCTCATTGCGTGGGACGCTCGGTGAGCGTGCGTTGTGTATCTCGATTGTTGCCGGTGTGTCGCTCCATACGCTGGCACAAAGCCTGGGACACACGCAGGTTGTGCGTTCAATGCCCAACACACCCGCCCAGATCGGCGCAGGTATGACCGTCTGGAGTGCAACTCCCGAAGTGGGTGCCGAGCAACTGTGCTGGACACGTGCAGTGCTGGGCGCGTTGGGGCGCGAACTCTTTGTAGACGATGAGCAGTACCTGGATATGGCAACCGCTGTGAGTGGCAGTGGACCAGCCTACTTTTTTCTGATCATTGAAGCGATGATTGACGCTGGTGTAGAGCTTGGTTTGCCACGCCATATAGCCGAAACTCTGGTGATACAGACCATGCTGGGTTCAGTACAATATACGCAGCAGATTACCCGGCATCCCGCCGAGTTGCGCAACGCAGTCACATCGCCCGCTGGCACCACCGCTGCAGCACTGGCGGCCCTGGAGCGCGGTGGGTTGCGTACGGCATTGAGTGATGCGATTCGGGCCGCCTATCAACGCTCGGTTGAACTGGGCCAGCAACGCCGGAGGTGAAAGACGGAAGAAAGGGAGGTGCCTGTGACTCACGTGCGCTACGCTCGCCCTCGCTTGATAACCGCCGATGATAAACGCTATCGGGCGTTTGTCGAGCAATTTCTCATCCAGCGGCGCAATCAGCGTGCCATCCGCCCACCCCGCCAGCGGGACATCTTTGGGGGGCAGGCCGAGGCGGCTTTGCGTGACTGGCTGGCGACCCGGTTCGCCCTGTCTGAACGGCGTATTCTGGAGTATGAGGAACGACGCGGCAACCGTGCCAGCATGAAGTATCGTGAACTTGATGCCTTGCTGCTGGAGGATGCCCAGAGCGCCTGGGTGTTTGAGATCAAGGCCAGCCGGAGTGCAGGGAGCCTGCGCCGTGCCCTGGCGCAGTTGCAGGAAACCCGTTCGATCTTGCGCTTGCTCTATCCAGTCGTACGCGCCACCATTCTGCTGGTGGATACCGGCATTCCTTCCGCAGCAGACGTGGCGGCACTCATGGCCGCCCCCGAAGCACCGGCAATTGCCCCCCAGACGCTGGCTCAGATCCTGGCGATGCTCCCTGATATTCACTGTATCAGCGATCTGGCTGAACGGAGCAGCGACCAGGCACATACTGATCTGTTGCGCTTTGGTGTCGCAGATATTATTGCTCTGGTCGGGGCCGAAAAACTGGCGCTAAACTGGGAGGCTGACGATGAGCTTGAGGATCGTGTACTACCAGCCGAGAGTGGCCCGTTCTATACGACGACCGATGCCGATCAAGATGATGAGGACGATAATCCAATGGCCACGGCGCTACGCCGTGCCGGCCTGACATGAGAGCTATATCCCGATGATGTCGCATTCTTTTAACCCGCATACCGCATTGACCCGTGACTATCCACCCGCACCGTGGATGCTATGGGGAAGTATGCTGGCGGCTTCGTTCGTCATCCGCGCCGAGGCTGTCGCCGCGCTGGTGCCGTCTGCCCTCAAGCTGGTGCGCATACCTGGTGGACTGACCATGGGATTCCTGGCCGTCTGTCGCTATGGGCCAGGTTCGACGCTTGAATACAGCGAGCTAATCACGGGAGTCTTAACTCGTTACGGAGCCAGGCCTGGCCCCTATGTCACCCATATTGCTGTGGATAATCCACGTTCGCAGCGCGGTGGGTACGCCCTCTGGCGGCTCCCCAAACAACTCTGGCGGTTTGATTGGGAGTTTGATCCATTGCAGACGAGCGTTCAGGTGTGGGATGGCCTCCGCCTGGTGGGTGTGATCAGTGGCGTGCCCGCAAACGCACGGCTGTGGCCTATGCGCACCCGTATGCCATTTCTACAACCCGTGGATAATGGTGTTGCGCTGCTGGTGGGCGCTGCTGAAGGCCGGATAGCCTGGAAGCCTTGGCGGTTGCAACTCAACCCCGATGGCCCACTGGCAGCGTTTAAGCCGGTTGGCCCGCTGTTGACAGCCGTGGCACGCGGCAGTGTGCGGGTCGAACCATTACAACCGCTTCCTTCCGGGCGCTAGATAGGGTACCGGAGTCCGAGCCAACCAGCCTCGGCACCGGTCACTTAAGATTGAGATGAGGTGTGATTAAAGCTCCATTGTTCTGGCACAATGAGCGCGTGCGAGCGCTTCCACAGGCACTGCCTGTCACATTGCTCACCTTGATCGGATCGTTTGCTCTCTATGCTCGTACTGCTGCGCCCAGCGTCCTCTCTGGTGATAGCGGGGAATTTCAGTTCACCGCCTACTTGCTCGGCGTGGCGCACCCGACCGGCTATCCGCTGTATGTGCTGTTGGGCAAACTGATGACGCTGTTGCCAGTCGGAGACATCGCCTACCGGGTGACGCTGACTTCGGCGCTGATGGGTGCAGGCACGGTGGCAGTGCTGGCGCTGCTCGTACTGCGCGTAACCCGCTGTATGCTGGCGGCACTCATTGCCGCCGTTGCGCTAGCTGTGGCACCTGGCATGTGGCACCTCTCAACCATGGCCGAGGTCTACACGCTGAACACGCTGTTCCTCAGTTTGCTGGCACTGACGCTGTGGCATGCCTATCACGCTGGTTCAGGCGATGCATCGGTACACTCGCATGCGCTGGCCCGCTGGTTCCTGCCCAGACGCCGCTGGTTGTATGCAGCGGCATTCATTACCGGCCTGGGTATCAGCAATCATGGCTCGTTTGCCTTTACCGGCGCACCACTGCTGCTGGTCTCTGGCGTTCTGGCACTGCTGCGGGCATGGATAGCGGGCGAGCGTTCAATGCTGCAATCGTTACTCTGGCTTATCCTGGCAGGCACACTCGGCCTGACGCCGTGGCTGTTTGTGTATGCGCGGTATGCGCAGTGGGGGCCGTTTGATGGCCTGGATCACGGGCTGCCACGTGCCTACTTCTGGGGAGCACCCACTACCTGGGCAGAGGCGCTCACGCACGTTGTGGGCAGTACCATGCGCCAGACGGTGTTTGTATGGCCCGGGCCGCGCACGCTGTTCAATGCTACCCTGGAGTTGTGGGAGCGCCTGCAGTTCGAGTTCGGGCCGCTGGGAGTGAGTCTGGGGGTGATCGGCTGCTATCACCTGCTACGGCACCCGCTGTGGCTGTGGCTCGGCAGCACCTGGGTTGCAGGTATTACCGCGCTCTACTTTGCCAGCCTTGGCCCGGCCGTGCAGGATGCCATGGACTTTACGCTGCCCATGTTGCTGCCGTATGCCCTGTGGGTCGGTATCGGGGCCGATGCGCTGGCGTCTACCGTTGACCGGTTATCGGCAGAAGCGTCGAGCCGAGGACGTGTGGATCTCAGGACGCACGGGCGGATATATGGCTTGGCGCTGCTAGGCGTAATGCTGGTACTGACGCTCGGTTGGGGCTATGATCGCCTGCCCTACGGTAACAAAGCCCACCTGTGGCTATTCCGCGAGTTTGGTATGGGCACGCTGGCACAGCTCGAACCCGGCGCAGTAGTACTCACACGCTGGGAGCAGGGCACGATCTTGCAGTATCTGCGCCTGGTTGAGAACCAGCGCCCCGATGTCCAGATTGACATTGTCGAACGCGAGGACGAACCGTGGCACGACCGCGTGCATCATCGCTACGCTGACCGCACTGTATATATCATTGGCACCGATGCCGACGCTGCCGACCTGGGTGCCACCTATGTGTGGGGTACCGACTATGCCACTCTGTTTCGGTTGCGCCGCTGATCGCTCTGCTCCTTTGCCGCTTTGCGCCTTTGCGTTAAAAAGCGAGCAGGCGGCACGCACCTGGGTGCGCGTCCCTCCGGGGTGCGAGCGGGGCGCACCTGGGTGCGCGTCCCTCCGGGGTGCGAGCGGGGCGCACCTGGGTGCGCGTCCCTCCGGGGCGCGGGCGGGGCGCACCTGGGTGCGGGTCCCTCCGGGGCGCGGGCGCGCGGGCGGTGTACCCGGTACGGACGCTATCCCCGTTGGATCACGCGTGCGGATGTGTGTTTTCTGTCCCTTGAAAATACACTGCTTCATCGCGCCCGTTGGCCAGCCAAGATTCTGGATTACCTGGCTACCGGTCGGCCTGTTGTGACCAACGGCGTCGGCGAAGTTCTGGATCTCTTTACCCAGCGTGAAGTGGGAGTGTTGGCTCCCTACGATATTGAGGCTATGGCGAAAGCTATTGCTGTGCTGCTACAGGATCCCGAGCGTCGGCTTTACTACCGACAACAAGCCCGCCGGGTTATGGTGGAAGAAAGGGACTGGCGGGTACGGGGGGAACAGATTGTAAGTGCGGTGGAAAGTTAAAGTTGATGCTCAATACAATATTGTCATCTCAAAAACGGGTTGTTATAATTACAGCTTTCGTCACTGGAGGATTATTATTCCTTTTCATCCTTGTGATGACGTTTCTATCGCCTATATTTGGCTTAGTGGAAATTAGAATTTTGGCAGGTGTACTCGTTGCTCTTTATTTTGCCCTTTCCTTACGTAAATTTGTCTTTCTACTGCTTGTTACTAAACCTCTGATAGACCTCGCCTGGCGCTGGCGGTTCTTTGAAATAGCTGAACAAGGGGTCAATGTTCAAACCCTTGTGTCAGTATTTGTTATCTTTTCGACGGAACTTGCGCTTATCCCGCGCAGAAGTCAGGTGGTTTTATGGAGATGGATTGTCCTGTTCCTGGTTTCTGCTGCGATTTCTGTGGTCATCAGCCCTACTTCCTGGGGCATTAACGAGTTGATTCGTTTATATGCTGGCGTTGCTCTCTTCTTCATAGCAGGTGTTGTGTTAGCCACAGAAGAGACATTCAATCGCTTCGCAAAGGCCTTTATTTTGATGCTCAGTGTGCCGGTAGGCTTATCTTTTTTGCAAAAAATGCAGATGTTGCCTTTGAGTATCGGGACTGGATTGAAGGCCAGGTAATCGGGCGGGTTAGCGGCACTTATCAACATCCCCTCGGTCTGATATATTTTCTGGTCTACGCGATTCCACTGGCACTCTATCTATTGACCAGACCTTCACGATCCTTACGCTACCGATTGCTTTTGTGGTTATTCATTGGCCTGTCTCTTATAGCCCTGGTTTTCACTCAGAACCTATCCGAAAAATATTTGAAAAAAGAGACGTAACCTGATAGAAAAGGATCCTCTACAATCCTCTAACAAGGAACTCAGTTACCCTTTCTTACCGGTGCTTTGACGTATTCGGAAGCCATGCGGTGCAAGTCCATCCTCAGCGTGGTTCAGAAAAATGGCGGATATCCCTGTAGCCGTACTATCAGGCATGTATCTTGAAACAGATGA
>DAOTWD010000161.1:0-50522 GCA_034435975.1 Chloroflexaceae bacterium
GTACAATGACGATGCAGGAACTGGGCATGCAATGATGCACAAGCTACGGTATAACATTATCGGATGTTCTGTGTAATGTCATCCACCATACGCAGGACATATAATAATAAAGAGAGAATGCTTGAATTGTATTCGCGATCTGTGTCGAGGTACCAACGACACTCCTACATCGCCAATAGGATTGTAGACTGGTTGATGGTAACCATGCAAAAATGTGGGCATCAGTATTTCGTGTACTGTACATACCGGTTCCCCTGGCTGGTACTGGCCTGCGTAAGATATACGACATCTCTTTCACTTCTATGCTATACTATAGTTTGTTCGGATGATGACAATGGAGTCGTTACCTGATGTACAAAGGAGTCAGTGATGATTACAAAGAAGCCGGCGGCTGCCGGTAAAGTGCTGGTTACGTTTGCGATGCCAGCCGCGATCTGGGCTGATACGATCCACCTGGTCGGTGATTTCAATAACTGGAGTAGTACTGCTACTCCGTTGCAGCAAGGTGATGAGTGCTGGAGTGTCTCGCTGGAACTTGAGGCGGGGCGCGAGTACCAGTATCGTTACCTGATCAATGGTGTTGATTGGTATAATGACTGGCAAGCCGATCGGTATGCTCCCAATGAACATGGTGGTGATAACTCGGTGGTCGTAACAGTTCCAGTCGATGATTTTACGTACGATTATAACGTGAACCATTACCAGCATAAAGTTCCAGTAGAAGTCACCACAATGTTTGAAGAACCAGTCTATGAAGCCGACAGCTTTGGTAATGATGTGTTTACTCCAACTTTGCCGCTTGATCAACTATTTGTCGAGCTGGGCGGCGCAACCACGTATCGTTATTTCACTGCCAGTAGCGTGATGAATGCGAATTGATAGGATCTCCCCAGATCGCTATGCCTGAGAGTGTTCCGGTTTTAGATTTTGGATCACAAACTGCCCAGCTTATCGTCCGTCGGGTACGCGATCTGGGTGTGTATAGTGAGTTATTGCCCCACGATGTTGCGGAAGACGCTGTGCGAGCGCTAAATCCGTCCGGTATTATTCTTTCAGGTGGGCCAGCCAGCGTGTATGAACCAGGTGCACCGACACTACCCGACTGGCTGGTTACCATCGATCTGCCCGTGCTGGGTATTTGCTATGGCATGCAGTTGCAAAGCTATGCGCTGGGTGGGCACGTGGTACGTTCTACCCGGCGTGAATATGGCCCGGCAATACTGCACGTTCTGGCAGATAGCCCGTTGTTTGGCGCAATTACGGGTGAACAGCTGGTCTGGATGAGTCATGGTGATCATATCGAGCAATTACCACCCGGCTTTCGCCCCCTGGCGCAGAGCAGCGGGGTACCGTTCGCGGCGATGGGCAATGACGCCCGGCGCTGGTACGGCGTTCAGTTTCATCCCGAAGTCGTGCATACTGCCTGTGGGCGCGATATACTGCGCAATTTTTTGTTCGCGGTTTGCGGTTGTACCGCCGACTGGCGGCCTGCACAGTTTGTGGCCCAGGCAGTGGCGCAGGTGCGAGCGCAGGTAGGCGATGAACGGGTGCTCTGTGCGCTCTCTGGTGGCGTTGACTCGGCGGTGGCCGCATTGATTATTCATCAGGCGATTGGCGATCGTCTGACCTGTGTGTTTGTGGATAATGGCCTCTTGCGCCAGGGTGAGGCCGAACAGGTGATCGATACCTTTCGCAATCATATGCATATTCCACTGGTGGCAGTTCAGGCCACCGAGGAATTTCTGGCTGCCCTGGAGGGCGTGTCGGATCCGGAGGATAAACGTAAGATTATCGGTGAGCGCTTTATTCGCATTTTTGAGCGTGAGGCACGACGGCTACAGGATGTGCGGTTTCTGGCACAGGGTACACTCTATCCTGACGTGATCGAGAGCCGTGCCCCTGACCGACAAAAGGGGGTGACGATCAAGACCCATCATAACGTGGGGGGGCTGCCCACCGATATGCAGATGACGCTGGTTGAGCCGCTGCGGTATATGTTTAAGGATGAGGTACGATCAGCCGGGTTAGAACTGGGACTACCCGAAACGTGGGTCTGGCGACATCCGTTTCCTGGCCCTGGTCTTGCGGTACGTATTCTTGGCCCGGTTACATGGCAACGGCTCGAGACGTTGCGCCAGGCCGATGCGATCTTTATGGCTGAACTACGGGCAGCGAACCTCTATCGCGCTACCCAGCAAGCATTTGCGGTATTGCTCCCTATTCAGAGTGTGGGCGTGATGGGCGATGGGCGCACATATGCTGACACAATCGCCTTGCGTGCAATTACCACCGAAGACTATATGACAGCTGACTGGGCGCGGCTGCCCTATGATCTGCTGACCCGCGTGAGCAGCCGTATTGTCAACGAGGTAGAGGGGGTGAACCGGGTGGTCTATGATATCTCATCAAAACCACCCGCAACGATTGAGTGGGAATGAGTGCTGGGAGGAACCGACAGTCAATGATGAACGCTGGTTGCCAGACGGCGCCTTTCTCCACAGGTATTGCTACTCAGAGTGCACCGGGCAAGCTTATTCTCTGTGGTGAACATGCGGTGGTCTATGGTCAGCCAGCGATCGCGCTGCCGCTGGCCGATATTCGAGCCTATGCACGGCTAACGGTTGGTGTACCAGGGAGCGGCTTACGCCTTTACGCCCCTGATCTGGGCCGTGAGTGGATTGTTGATGCCAGTAGTGACGACCCGCTCGGCGAACTGGCGTTGACGACCCTGCATGCACTCAATGCCCCCCACATCGATCTTGTACTGACCCTCAGCGCTACTATCCCGATTGCCAGTGGTATGGGCAGCGGCGCAGCTATCGCTACTGCCATGGTGCGGGCGCTGGCTGACTGGGCTGGTCAGTCGTTATCCCCGGCCGAGGTCTCGGCGCTCGTCTATGCCAGCGAGCAACGTTACCACGGTACTCCCAGCGGCATTGATAACACGGTCATCGCCTATGAGCAACCGCTGTGGTTTGTACGCCGTACCACTGCGGAACAGCAGATTGTGGCCGATATTGAGCCGATAACGATCGCGCAGCCCTTTACGCTGGTGATTGGTGACACCGGCATACGCAGTGCAACACGCCTGCCGGTGGGCGATGTTCGTCGTCGCTGGCAGGCCAACCCGGATTACTACGAAGATCTGTTCATGCAGGTGGGTGAGCTGACCCGCGCGGTGCGGGTGGCGCTGGCAACAGGTGATCTGGTCGGGCTTGGCCCGCTGCTCAATGCGAACCAGGCCTTGCTGGAGGTCATCGGCGTCTCCTCACCTGAACTGGAGCGCCTGGTCGTGGCAGCCCGGTCAGCAGGGGCAACGGGGGCAAAGCTCTCCGGTGCCGGTTGGGGTGGGGTGATGCTGGCACTCACGGATAGTGCTGACAGCCAGTCGGCGGTGACGACGGCATTGCGCAAGGCTGGTGCGGTACGGGTGCTGGAAACGACCGTCGCTGCGACTTCCGGGCGGGAGGCATAGGGCGTTCCAACGCTTATTTCGCTTTGATCACAAAAACGTCTCAGCACCACAGGCGTGGGCATCGAGCAGCGCCGTGTGTGCAGCAGCGTCATCACGACCTTCCAGGAAAGCTTGCACAGGTGGCATCAGAGCCAGTGCTGCATCCGCGATAGGATAGATGGCTTGAGCCGCACACCGGGACGTTGCACCGCCAATATTGCACCATAACAACACGGCCCGATCCGCTTCCTGCGCCAGATCTGTGGCAGTGACACCTGCACGACAAGCTGGTTGTGCTTGCTCGATAGACATGAAATTGCTGTGAGATACTCGGCGCGAAAGCTGCCGGGCCTGTGATCGCTTCTCCCTCTGTACGCGGGCGCAACACAATAGGCCGTCTGACGTGCGGCCCGAAAGGCAATATTCACCGCAGTGTTTGTGTTGGCGTTCGATACGTACCCACACGAGAGGCACGTGAAATGGGCCTAGTCAGCACGGTTCTTCTTGTCGCAATGGCCGCAAACCGAACACGTGCGACCGGTGTTATGCGGGTCTGCCGTCATCACCAGAACACCGCCAGAGCCGGTGAAAGCAGAGCGATCCTTCCGGCGCAAAAGCTGCCGGATTTCCGCGCCGAAAGCGACGCACTCTATCAACGTGCTGATTTCAGGATAACATTGATCAATTCGGACACCGTTTCATCACGTACCGGATCGTTCGTTTCCAGGCACCCACGGGCGTAGCATTCGAGTATCGAAGCATTCACGCTATGCAGTGCGGCGCGGATGGCGGCGATTTGATGCACAATCTGACGACAATCGCGGCCTTGCTCAACCATACGCTGAACTCCCCGTACCTGACCTTCGATGCGCCGTAGGCGCAGTAATACTTCTTCGCGTGTCTGGGGTGAAACGGTGCGGACTATTTCGTCTTCGTCCATAATTGTCTGGTATCAGGAAGGGTGCTCATGGGCGTATGCGAGCGTCCATCAGCGCCCCTCCTGTTGCTCTGTGGTGTGATAGCACACCTGACTCGACGCTCTGTTGGCCACCACACCGTTGCAGTATTGATTACCCAACCACCCGATCAAATATATCGCGGTAGGCCTGCTCCGGGCGTGAACCGACCAGACGTTGAACCTCCTGGCCATTCTTGAAGATAATCAAGGTCGGAATGCCCTGGATGCCAAACTGGCTTGCCCAGCGTTGCTGCTCATCGGTATTGACCTTGGCAATCGTCAACCGGCCCTCATACTCTCCGGCCAGTTTATCGAGAATAGGTGCAATGACGCGGCATGGGCCACACCAGGGTGCCCAGAAATCAACCACAACCGGTATATCCGACTGCAACACTTTCTGTTCAAATTCGGCATCGGTGACAGCAACAGGCTTGCCCATAAACATATCCTCCTTACAATATGCGGTACGCATTATATCAATCAAAAAGTTATTACGTATACCCCGTATGGGTATGCATTGTATAACGCTTGAGCGCGTCTGTCAAGTGCTTGTATGTTGGAGGAATATGAGAGCCTCTCCACAGACGTGTATGGGCAGATTGAGACTCGTCCACCGTAACCCGTGTTCCTGCATACAACACGTGAGTGCGCACCTGATGAACGTGCGTCTGTGAACAGCTATGACGCACCGTATGCTATACTGAGGTCACAACGCTCAGCTATCCAGGAGGACGCATATGACACGGATCCAGATTATTCAGATCGGTATAGGCGGGGTGGGGCGAGTATTAGTCCAGCAGGTGCTGGCCCAACGCGCACTGCTGGCTGCACGCTATGGTTTTGTTCTGGATTACCTGGCGCTGCTTGATCAGAGCGGGGCGCTGTACACTGGTCAGCCATTGACGACCGATGTGCTCCAGGCAGCCGTTGCTGCCAGGCAGGAAGGGCACAAACTGGTAACCCTGACCAATGGGCACCCCGTGGCTGACTGGCGGGTGCTGTTACCGTCAACGCCTTGCATTATTGTGGATGTCACTGCTGCCGATGGTATGGAGCATGGCTTGATCGAGGCGCTGATAGCAGGGCAGCGCGTGGTGCTGGCAAACAAGCGCCCACTCACCGGCACGCTGGTGGCCTTTCACGGTCTGACTGCACATGGTAAGACCCGTTATGAGGCGACAGTCGGCGCCGGGTTGCCGATTATCAGTACGCTGCAAACCCTGCTCGATAGCGGTGATACGTTGTTGCAGATCGAGGCCAGCATGAGTGGTACCCTGGCCTATCTATGCAGTGCATTGGAGCAGCAACAGCCGCTCTCGACGGCTGTACAGACCGCCCGCAGCCGAGGCTGGACAGAACCAGACCCACGTGATGATTTGAGCGGCACGGATGTGGCCCGCAAGGCGCTGATCCTGGCGCGCACTGCTGGTCTCCCATGGGATATGAGCATGGTGCCGAGTGAGCCGTGGTTCCCGCCTGAACTGGCCGCGATCAGTGTTGAGGACTTTATGCAGCGGCTCTCTGACCTTGATGCACAGTTTGCCCATAAGGTGGCCCAGGCACGTGCCCAGCATATGGCTCTGCGCTATGTCGCCACCATCACCCCGGCAGGTGCCAGTGTCGCGCTGAAACACCTGCCTGCCGACCATCCGCTGGCAACGCTACGTGGTACTGATAACCTGTTTGCATTGACCACCACGCGCTACGAGATGCAACCGCTGATTGTGCGCGGGCCGGGTGCCGGTGTCGATGTCACCGCCGCTGGTGTGCTGGGGGACATCGTGGCAACCGCACGGGAAATGCATACCGTTCCCTCCACAACCTGATCGTGAAGTCTATGTCCTCTTTATCACATCGGATCATCCATATCTGGCAGCACCGGCATGGGTTTCTGCTACCTGTCATCCTGTTTATGCTGGTGGCATCGGTACTGGCTGTCTGGCATATCAACCGCTTTGTCGCGCATACCCAGGCAGCCCTGAGCTATCGTTATCCGCTCGATGGTCAGGAGGGCACGCTCCTACACGCAGCACGGGTACTGCGCTCCGGTGAACCGCTCTATCAGCCGCTTTTACCGCATCAAGTGATAGCTGCACCCTATCCACCTGTACATTATGTTCTGTTGGCCGCACTGGAGTATCTCACTAATCCAGAGGAAATCGTTTTCAACGTCACCCAACGTCCGATTTTCCAGCCAGGCCGGCTGCTCTCACTAACAGCCAGCGTGAGCGTGGCGTTGCTACTGGCGCTGACGGTACAGCGGCTGGGTGGTAGCCGCATAATTGGCGCAGTGGCAGGCAGTCTATGGCTGGCTTTCCCATCTGTACAACTCTGGTCTACCCGTATCAAAGCTGACCCGCTGGCACTGGCGTTTACCACTGTTGGCCTGCTGGCGATTGCCGGGTACTTTACTACTGAACGACCAGCCGTATGTCAGCGACGGGTGACACCCGCGCTGGTTATTGCCGCCGTGGCGTTTGCACTGGCCTTTTTTACCAAACAGACGCTGTTTGCAGCCCCTCTCGCAACGACACTGACCCTCTTATTGACGGGACATCGCAAGCGGAGTGAACCAGACACCGCAGCACAGCCGTGGAAACGCCTCTACCAGCACCTGGCGCCCGGCCTGACCTTCGGGACGCTGTATACGCTGCTGGTGGTCATAACCTGGATCAGCCTGGATGTGATCACCCGTGGGCAGTATAGCTTCCACGTCTGGGGGTTGCATCCGCCAGCCTGGTGGACATACGGTCGCCTGCGAAAATATATCGACCTGTTGCTGCCCGCCTGGCCGCTCATGCTGTTGACCGGCGTGAGTGTGGGCCTGACGATCAGGAACGAGTTGAGGTGGTTGGTCACACTGACGCAATACCAGCGACACCCTGTTGGCACCATGCATCAGCTATGGCTATCAGACAACCTTTCTGCCACCTTTATGTTTTGTGCCAGCTATGGCTTGCTCGGCACCGCGGCCCTGGTGACCGCTGGTACCGCTGGTTCCCATCATAACCATCTACTCGAGCCCCAACTGGCGCTGACGCTAGCCGGATGTAGTGTCGCTGGCCGCAGCCTGGCACAACTGCATGCCAACGTTGCGCTGCAACGCCTCGGTCTGGGGCTACTGGCATTGATGCTGGTACTGGCCCAGCTGTGGATATTACGCACACGTCCGGCATGGTATGGTGGTGAGTTTGACCTGAGTGAACCTGCTGGCGAACGCTTTGTGGCATTGATTATGAGTCAGCCCGGCGAAATTCTGGCCGACGATGTGGGCTTGATCCTGGCTGCTGGCCGCACGCCACGCTACAACGACCCGGCCACGATGGGGCCAGCGATCAGGAGCGGGCTGTGGGATCAGCGTGGCCTGCTGGCAGACATTGCCGCCCAACGGTTTAGCCTGATCATCCTGCCCTTCAACATTGAGCGCTTTGAGCTTGACCCGATGGGGCGCTGGTCACCAGAATGTATTGCCGCTATACGTCAGCATTATGATCTGCTCTACCGTGATGTTATGTTTTCATATATTCCTGGTGAACATACTGAACCTTTCACAGCAGCATTGCATAGATCCAGGTAAAGGGATTGTTAAAAGGCGAAGTGCGCGATCCTGCATCGGCGGCGAACGAGTGGCACGGATTGAGCCAGATGAGGAATGCACGGCGCGGCTTCGTCCCTCCGAAATCATGGTATCTGGTGCGGCGTGGGGAAGCTGCGCTCCGGCTAGGATCAAGTCTCGATGGCGTACGAGGACACCCATCCTGTGGCGCTGTCTATATGTCTTGCTTACGTCAAGAAAATCAGATTCCTGGTATAATTCTGTAGCAAGGCTGTATGACTCAATAAAATTTGTGAGGAATGGTGCAAACGATCATCCAACCAGAGACCACGCCACATATGACCAGGACTCGTCCGGGTGCTCCACCAAAGTTTCGCCCACGTGAGCGCTTTCTGCGCGTCTGGTTCTTCTTTTCTGGTGTGGTTATTCATGTCTATATCTGGGATATTGTGCTGGCACGTTTTGTCCTGACGCGCTGGTACGTGCGCCGTAGCGCGATGCAGCGTTGGGTAGGCATTGCCCGCCAGTTTCGGCAACTGGCAATCGAACTGGGGGGAGTGCATATCAAGTTGGGCCAGTTTCTTAGCTCGCGGGCGGACATTATTCCCGAGGCGGTGCGTCGTGAACTGGCCGGGTTACAAGATGAAGTACCACCAGCGCCGGCTAACCTGGCGCTGGAGCGGATTATTGAAGAACTCGGCGCACCGCCTGGTGAGGTGTTTCTGCGCTTTGATCATGAGGCCGTCGCTGCTGCGTCACTTGGCCAGGTACATTTCGCCACGCTGCACGATGGGCGCGATGTAGCCGTCAAGATACAGCGCCCCTATATCGAAGAAATTGTCGAAATTGACCTCAGCGCAATCGCGCTGGTCGTGCGTGTGATTAAAAATTATGCGCCGATTCGCCGCCGTGCTCGACTGGACGCACTGCTCGATGAATTTGCCCGCGTATTGCGTCAGGAACTGGATTATGTGCAAGAGGCACGCAATGCCGAGCTATTTCGCATCAATTTTGCCGGTATGCCCGAAATCTATGTGCCGCAGCCCATTGTCGAACTGACCACCCGACGTGTGCTGGTAATGGAACGCATCAATGGTATCAAGATTAATGATCGCCAGGCACTGCAAGCTGCCGGTATCGATCAACGCGAACTGGCTGAACGCTTGAATCGTATCTATCTGAAACAGTTTTTTGTGGATGGTTTCTTTCATGCCGATCCGCATCCAGGTAATCTTTTTGTGCGGGTTGAGCCAGATCTACCGCTGACATCCTATACCAATGGTCGTACACCGCCAGCAGATCCATCAACCGCGACAAACGGCTCCAATCCACCCCGGAAAACCCCGTTTACCCTGATCTTTATTGACTTCGGTATGGTTGGGCATTTGCCACCAGAGGTCATGAATACAGTGCGGAGCGGGGTGATTGGCCTGGCGACCAATGACGCCGAACGGATTGTAGATGCCCTGGATCGGCTCAAAATGATCCTGCCAGGAGCAGATAAACGCCCAATTATCCGGGCCATTCAAGTCATGCTACGCTATTCCTACAATCGCACCGTGCGTGAGCTGAACAATATGGATGTCGAGGCGATTTTTGATGAGACTCAGGATATGATCTACGATCTGCCATTTCAGATTCCCCAGGATCTGCTGTATCTTGGTCGAGCGATCAGTATGGTGGGCGGGCTGGCAACCGAGTTATATCCAGATATTAACCTGTTCGAGTCATTACAACCTTTTGCTCAGCAGATGTTGCAGCAGGAACACAACAATGGCAACTGGTTAGGGCAGATCCAGACCGAATTGCGCGAATGGGGCCAGATCATGATCACCTTGCCACGTCAGATGGACGCCTATTACAAAGCCGCTAATCAGGGGGAGTTACAACTACGCTCGGATTTTGGGCGATTGGAGCGCGGTATTCGCCGGGTGGAACAGTCAACGGATCGCCTGGCAGGAGGGATTATTGCGGTCGGGTTATTTCTCGGCGGCGTTCAATTGCGGGTGCGTGGATTTGAGAAGGAAGCACAGCGGGCCTGGTGGGGCGCAATTGCGGCGTTGCTCTGGGTTCTCCGGCCCCGTAGTCAAAGTAGTCGGTGATCCGCTTGCACCTTCATAGTTGCCAATGACCCTATGCATACATACAATCGCCGTCGCCATGCGCATGTGATGGGACGGTCGGCCTGCCTCTCACCATGCCAACATTCAACCCGATACAAGCTATGAGACAGCGCCGTTATCCACGAGAACGAACCTGGTTCCAGGTATTCATTGCCATCCTGCTGGTTGCCCAGTCTGCCCATATCGTTTTTCGTACTGACTGGCGTGACGATCTGCGTCAGGGCGACCAGTACTTCGCTGCTGGCCAGTATTACGCGGCGCTTCAGACGTACACGACCCTTGCGGCCCATGTTGACAGTCCCGAAATAGCCTTGCGTATCGGCATCATGCGGGCCATACGCGGCGAGTATGATCAGGCTGAGCATGCGCTCTGGCGGGCGCTACACGGGCAACTTGCTCCCGATGCTCGTGAACTGGCCATGCTCTACCAGGGCTATGTTCTGGATCGACGGGATCAGGCTCAACGGGCATGGCAGGTATGGTCGTGGCTGCCATCGCACACCTGGTTCGCTGGCCATGCGCATGTGCTACGGGCGGAATGGGCGTTGCACTATGGTGATTATGCCGCAGCCGAACTTGATTACCGCGCTGCTCTTGGCCAGCCACTCCTGGCCGACTGGTATATGTTCGTAATCTATCGCCTCGCGCTGTTACAGGCGGCCAGTAACCCCACTGCCGCCCAGACACTGCTCGCAGCAGTACACCATCCTCCACCTGTACCGATGGCACGCCTGGCGTTCTTCTTGAAGCCGCTGCTGGTCTATAGCGACCACGATGTGCAGCAACTACATAGAGTGTTGCAATCTGATCCTGACCTGCGACTCCAATTATTGGGCCAGTTCTATCTTGACCACAACCTGTTTGCTCTGGCCGAAGCGCAATTTACTGCCATTGCTCCCGACAGCCCGTACGCCCAGGCTGCTGCCGCGTATGCAGCCTACACGCGCTGGCGAGCAGGTGATAGCGCTCAGAGCCTGAACCAGTTGCAACGCCTGGTTGCCGCTCACCCTGATGATCCACGGGCGCGTACTTTGCTGGCCCTGGTCTATCTGAATCAGGCGAACACAAATGCCGCTCGTACCCAGATCAATACCATCACCGCGTTGGCACCCACCAGCCCGGATACGCATCTGGCCTGGGCGCACTGGTATATTGCCCAGAGTGATTATGTCAATGCCAGCCAGGAATACCAGCGGGTCTTAAACCAGGCCCAACCGGAACAGCGCGGCAAGTATGCCCTGCTGGTGGCTCGGTTCCATCTATATACTACCTATGAGATCTGCACCTATGGCCTGCCTGCTGCAGAACTGGCGGTAGGAAGCCTGGAGGATCATGAAGAAGCATGGACAACCCTGGCAGCGTGTCGTTATTACTGCGCCGATTTCCAGGGAGCCGTGGCGGCTGCGCAACAGGCCTTGCAGTATAACGCCGGGGCCGATGCAGCGTTTTACCTTGGTCTGGCCCTGAATGCTATGGGCGAGCGGGCCGCCGCCCGGATTGCCCTGAAACGTGCCGCTGACCTGGCGCCGGCCTCGATCTGGCGCGAGCGAGCTGAGAATCGGCTACACCAGTGGTATTAATGTGCTGACGCTGGTACCCAGGAGTAGCTCGACTGGTTTAGTATGGCGATAACTACGCTCTATGTTCGTAGAACCACAGTGCATCTGGGCATGGTACAATAGCTAGCATGATCTACGATACCTACGCAACCGTCTATGATGGCAGTGGGCAGGTGCGGTTTGCTCTCCTGATTGCTCAATATCTGAAAGAACTCTTACAGCGTCACCCGGTAGCCGGGCAACGGGTGCTGGATCTGGCATGTGGTACCGGCACACTGGCGCTCCTGTTAGCCGATGAGGGGTGGAATGTAACTGGTCTGGATGTTTCCGCGGCAATGCTGGCGCAGGCTCGCGCCAAAGCAATGTACGCACACCTGACCGGGCAGGTCGATTTTGTCGAGGGCGATATGCGTATGGTACAGTACGTGCTGGCGGCAGCAGCCTATGATCTGGTGACATGCACTTACGATAGCCTGAATTACCTGCACACCGAGGCCGATCTCGCGGCCTGTTTCCGCTCGGTTGCTTATGCGTTGGTACCCAATGGTCTCTTCGTGGGCGATATGAATACCCGTCACTTTCTGGAACATGATTGGGGCGTGTGTGAAGTGCAAGAGCAGACTGGCTATGTGCAGGTGACCCGCAGTCACTTTGATCCCGTGCGTGACACATCGACGATGCTTTTGACCGGCTTTGTGGGCAATGACGTGGTAGGGTATGAGCGATTCGATGAAATTCACGTTGAGCGCGTTTATGCCATAGAGACTGTCAACACGCTGTTGACCCAGGCGGGACTATCGGTTGAGGCGATCTATGACTGCTTCACGTTTGATCCGCCTGGCGCTACGACGCAGCGGATTGCCTGGATTGCGCGCAGGTCATGAAGGGAACTACCATGAAACGAGTTGTTGTAATCACGACCGGAGGCTCCATTGCAACCAAAGACGGCCCGATAGTTGGTGGTGCTGTCCCGCTCCTTAAAGGCGATGACTTTCTGGCGCTCCTGCCACGTGACGGTGTTCATCTGGTGTTTGAAGAGTTCTCGAACCTTCCAGGGAGCCACTTTACACCCGTCAATGCCCTGGAGTTGTCCCAACGGATTGAATCAACCCTGCTTTCACCTGATGTAGATGGTGTTGTTATTACCCACGACACGGATACGCTGGAGGAAACCGCCTATTTGCTGGATCTCACGCTGAAGTCGATCAAGCCCGTGGTCATAACCGGCTCGTTGCGTGTTGCTACCAATCCCGGCTATGATGGCGTGACCAATCTAGCGAATGCGATTCGGGTGGCAATCGCTCCGGAAGCGCGCGACCAGGGGGTGCTGGTGGTGTTTGGTGATGAGGTGTTTGCCGCCAATGAAGTGCAAAATGTCCACGCCCATAGCCAGCAGGCCTTTCAAGCACCGGGATGTGGGCCGCTCGGTCGTATTGAGTCGCAACGCATCGGGTTGCATCATCGTCTGGCGCACCGTCAGCATATTCCCTGTGCTCGCCTGGAGGAAATGGTAGATCTGATCCGGCTGACACAGGGTGCGGACGATCGGCTGCTGCGCCACAGCATTGAGGATGGTGTCGCCGGGATAGTGATTGAAGCGTTTGGCAGTGGGCGAGTACCACCCTGGTGGCTTCCAGCCATCGGCGAGGCACTCGCCCGTCGAACCGTAGTCGCCGTTACGACCCGCTGTCTGGCAGGGAGCCTGGGGGATACCTACGGCTATGTGGGTGCTTATCACGATTTAACCCGCCTGGGAGTCTTGATTGTCCACAATTTAAGTGGCTTGAAGACCCGGATTAAACTGATGGTGGCACTGGGTGCGGCTCGGAATCAGCATGAGTTACGCAAGTGGTTTCAGGGGTGAGGCAATGCTGCTGACCATTGATATTGGAAATACACATATTAAACTGGGGGTTTATGATCGACGTACGTTGCTGCATCACTGGCGGGTAACAACCGAACGTTGTAAACTGGCCGATGAGTATGGAGTACTCCTCTATGAGCTGTTCAAATGGGAAGGCTTAGATATAACCGCCATTAACGGATGTGTTATTTCATGCGTGGTTCCACCCCTCACCAGCCAGTTCTGCACTATGGCGCGCCATTATCTGCATGTTGAGCCTGTAGTCGTGGGGGCTGATATACAGACCGGGTTACGCTATCAGATTGATGCCCCCCACGAACTGGGTTCGGATCGGATTGCGAATGGCCTGGCGGCCTATCATTTGTATGGTGGGCCGGTGATTGCGATTGCGCTTGGTACTGCCACAGCTTTTGATGTCGTTACGGCGAACGGGGAGTATATTGGGGGGGCTATTGCACCAGGGATCGCTATCAGTGCCGATGCCCTCTTTCACGCAGCAGCCCGACTCTATCAAGTTGAACTGGTGCGCCCGCCACGGGTCATCGGTAAGAACACCGTGCACTATGTTCAATCAGGCTTGATCCTGGGGTATGCTGGCCTGATTGAGGGGATGGTTCGCCGTATGCAACACGAACTTGGTACACCGTGTAAGGTTGTCGCAACGGGCGGCCTGGCTGAAACAATTGCCAATGAAACCGAGGCTATCACGGTGGTAGAACCGTTATTGACACTGGAAGGATTACGATTGATTTACGATATGAACTCGTGATATAAAAACGCATGTAATATCTGGTTTATAAAAATATTGATTTTTATCTGTATTCATTCTGTGTCCGTTTGTAGAGGTAACCTGTGAATGTTCTACCTGCGCTTGATGAAAAAGCGACCTATGTTGAACGTATGTTTGCACGCATTGCACCTACCTATGATCGCATCAACCGGGTGATGACCTTTGGGCAAGATCAGACCTGGCGTCAACACGCCGTCGATGCCGTTGCTCCGCCCATTGATGGCCGGGCGCTGGATGTGGGTACTGGTACTGGCGATTTCTTGCCTCTGCTAGCTGCCTGGATGCCGATGGGCACTGTAGTCGGAGTGGATTTTTGTTTGCCGATGATGCAGTCTGGCTGGCCAAAGCTAGATGCGGCCCAGGCAATGCCTGCGCCGCACAGTGATATCGCGGTGCAACGAACGCTGGCCTTTGTACGGGGTGATGCGCTCTGTCTGCCTTTCGCCGACAATAGCTTCGATGCGATTACGACCGGCTTTGCTCTACGCAATGTGACCGATATCACGGCCGCTTTTCGTGAAATGTGGCGCGTGGCACGACCGGGGGGCGTCGTGGCCTGCCTAGAAGTAGCTCGCCCACAGCCCGGCCTGTTACGGCTGGGCCATCAATTCTATTTTGAGCAGATCGTGCCCTGGATTGGTACCGTGCTTGGCAGCGACCGCCAGGCCTATACCTATTTGCCACAATCGGCACGGACATTTCCCATGCCGCCCGTCCTGGCCGAACATATGCGTAGGGCCGGCTGGCAGCATGTCTACTATCGCTATCTCAGCCTGGGCGTAGTCGCGTTGCATACGGGTGTCAAGCTGTAGGAGAGCGTTATACGAGCTGGAGTTTGATATGTCAGGCAATATTGATGACACGCTGGATCGATCACCACCCCGCCGACGTGAGACGATTATGGAGCGTCGGCTGCGCAAGGCGCGGGGTGAGGATATAGACGACTCGCTTGACGACATGTATGATTATGATGATGATGCGATCGATGACTATGCTATCCCACACCCGCTGAATCTCGGGATTGGTATGCCCCGCCCGCACTATGCCCAACGTGGTGGTGGCGGCAGTGGGTGTGCTCAGGCGACCCTGTATCTGGTACTGGGATCCCTGGCCACACTGCTGATCGTGATATTTTTTGTGCGTGATGCGCTCAGTTCCATCAGCAACCCGTTTCAGCATGTACTACCCGATCTGGGTACACTTGTGGCTTCACCCACTCCGACGATTGGTGTCAATACTGCCGCCGTCGTGCAGCGGGTTCAGCAACTGCAGAAGTTAGAAACGACTTCGTACACCATGGAGAAAGTCATTGAGGCTGGTATTCAGGGGAATGTCTTTGAGAATATTCTGTTTGGCGACCGTCTGCTGCTCATCGCCCATGGAACGGTTGTAGCGGGCATTGATCTCAGTAAGCTGCGTGAAGAAGATGTCGTATGGGATCCTGCTGCGCGCACGCTGACTATTCGGCTGCCACCAGTGGAGATCTTCAGTGTCAACCTGGACAATACCAGAACCCGTGTCTATGACCGCCAGCAGGGGCTACTGGCACCAACCAATAAAGACCTGGAGACTCAGGCTCGTCAATCGGCCGAGCAGCAGATTCTGGAGGCAGCCTGTGAGGGCGAAATTATGGTTCAAGCTCATCGTGATAGCCAGGAGATTATACGTCAGTTGTTACACCTGATTGATATCAATCAAGACATAGAAATGATTGTTGAACCGGCAGCAATTCCGCCATGTGTTGCTACAGTTGAACCATCCCTGCCATAAGGTACATCCCCCCTGATCCGGGAGCAACGCTGGAAAATGAACGTTGGACAAGGCGTTCGGATAGAGCAGGTGACAAACAGGATGGTATGTTCAAACGATATGAGCCGAACGTCCCGAACTGGTTAAAGCCGGAAATTCTCGTTCCAAACGCTGCCAGTGATAATTTGGTAGAACAGCCTGAGTTTTTATGTCGGATAGAGCAGTCTGATACCAATCGTAAACGGAAGGTTCGGCTTTTGTCTGGATCCTGTTCTTTTCAGGCAAAAAGCCGCGACTCTCGTGGTTCACAACACACGCAGGATTGCTATACTCTGATAATATCCGTTCAGGAATATTCAATAAGGAGGAAATTGTCGTGGTAAGTGCAGGAGATTCACACCTGGAGCGTCAGTCGGTCGTAACGATCATTGACGTCGATGAGCGCACATTTGGCCGTGAGGTGCTGGTACGTTCCCAGGAGGTACCGGTTGTTGTCGATTTCTGGGCACCATGGTGTGGCCCATGCCGTACTCTCGGCCCGATACTCGAACGACTGGCCCATGACTCACAGGGCGCGTTTGTATTAGCAAAGATCAATGTCGATCAGAATCAACACCTGGCCGCGAATTATAAGGTGCAGGGCATTCCTGCTGTCAAAGCTTTCCGTCATGGGAAAGTCATCAACGAATTTAGTGGGGCGCTGCCCGAGTCCCAGGTACGCGCCTGGCTAAAGCAAGTCTGCCCACCCGTATCTGATCAGATGGCAGCCGAGGCGGCCGCGCTGGAAGCCCATGCTCCCGACCAGGCCATCGCCCGTTATCGGCAGATCATCGCCAGGGAGCCTACCCATTCCGCCAGCCTGTTTGGACTGGGACGCTTGCTGCTGCTGACTGGCGATGCGGCCGGGGCCGAATGGTTACGTCAGGTACCTGTCGGGACGCCCCAATATACCCATGCTCAGGCGTTACTTCCGTTGACCGATTTCTTGCAGCTCCCTGGGAATGCCGATTCTGGCGCATTACTGGCTCGCATTGAAGCCAATGGCAACGATCTAGAGGCACGCTATCAACTGGCTGCTCATCTGATCCGCGAGCAACGTTATGCAGAGGCAATGGATCAATTGCTGGCGATTGTTATGCGTAATCGGGCCTTTCACAACGATGGTGGGCGAAAGGTGCTACTGGCGCTGTTTGAGCTATTAGGGGATGCCCATCCACTGGTGGCGGACTATCGGCGCAAACTGGCGAATGCGCTGTTTTGATGTACGGATCGGCCAGAACGTGCGTCCTGGGGCTGGTTGGTACATTGGGATGCGGCAGGGGCAGGCATACGGCACTGCCCCGTCATACAAGCCATATAACCTGGTGGATGCTGGCCTATAGGTATACGGCTTTCGCTATGAACAACCTGCAGAGTGGACGATGCCATTCACCATTTTTTTATTCATAGGCCAGCACGTCGCGCACGGTAAGCCGTGACGCATTCCATGCGGGGAGAAAACTTGCCAGACTGGACAGGCCAACTGAGATCGCAAACCACATCATTGCACCCGACACTGAGTAGGTGTAGCTCAATGGTGATCCCAGAAAGATATTACCGATCTGGGCACTCAGAAAGCCACTGATTGGAAATGCCAGGAACAGGCCCATCGACCAGCTGATCAACCCGATCAGGAGGCCCTCAACGACAACGATCTTAAGTACCGAACCATCCGATGCACCAATCGCTCGCATAACCCCGATCTCACGTGTACGTTCTAGTACGTTCATGCTCATTGTGCCCATCAAGCCAAGCCCACCAACCAGTGCTGTCAGCACGGCCATGATCAGCAAACAATAGACGACGATATTGAATTGGCCTACAATCCGATTGTACTCGCCAATCGCCGTGGCACTACTCATGACGCGCAGTCCAACGCTGCGAAAATGTTCTTCCAGACCCCGCGCTACTTCCGTCTGGACTTCATACGTATTGGAATCAGTGACAATGCGCAATTCACGCGCCAGACCGGCCTCACGCACCTCACGCGAAAAGTAGGGGTAGTTGGTATAGGCGATCAGATCATCGTTCCCAAACGATTTGAACAGTCCCACCACTGTCCATGTTGTCTCGCGCCCCTTCAGTTTGAGCGTAATCGTATCACCGACACCAATGTCTGGCTCATCACTGACAACACCCAGACTGAGAACCACAGCGTTTTCGTCTTCAGGCAGCAACCAGCGCCCCTGAACAATTTCTGGCTCAACCAGCGGGCTGCCAGGCGGTGGTGCCTGCATGGTAATCACATCGCTCTCGGTTTTGTCGGGTCGCAGGCGGCGGGCACCGATATTGCCCCACCCCTCAACGCGTACAACGCCTGGTATCTGCAGCGCTTCCTGCTCCAGACGTTCGAGACGATAGGGCTGATCAAAGCTGACAAAGACATCAAAGCGAATCAACGCCGCAAACAACTCATCGAGTGAGCGACGGACGGACGATTGGACACTGAAAACACCGATAAAGATGGCCCCACCAAGCGTGAGTGTCATCAGGGTCAGTGCCAGGCGTCCTTTGCGGCGAAACGTATTGCGCAACGAGAGCAACAGTGGACGTGGCAACCCGCGTACACGCTCCATAAGCTGATCAATCATAGTCGTGCCATATACCCCTGGACCGCCATCGCTGCTGATCGCCTCGCGGATGGTGACCCGTGTTCCTTTGAGCAGCGGATAGATCGCGGCAGCCAGCGGTACCAGCAGACTCACCAGCAACTGTAGCCCCATCACACTGGGGATCAGCCCATAGCTGACAGCATTAAAGTTGAACAGCCCTGCAAAGAATTCGGTGAAGAGACCTGCGGCCAGGTAAGCCAGTGGTGCCGCGATCAGCAGTGCCAGGAGTCCAAAGCACACCACCAGCGCTAGATACATACCCGCAATCTGCCTGGTCTGGCCACCGATAGACTTCATCACTCCGATCTGGCGTATCTGCTGCGTCAGTAAGCCAGAAATCGTGTTCGTCACCAGGAAGCCGCTCAAGATGACGGCCAGCACACTCATCGCCCCCAGAATAAACGTGATCGGTTCGAGACCAAAGGTAGCAATCGGACTTTTGCCAGCTTCTGGTGGAATAAATACGGCCTCGACCTCTCGTCCGCTACGTTCGATCTTCTGCCGTACTCGTTGTGCAACCAGTGTCACATACTCTTGATCGAAAAAATACTCCTGATCCACGGTGATACGCACCGAATTATACTCGCGGGGAACACCAAGCCACTCCAGGGTATCCTCAGTAATGTAGCCATAGTACATGTTGAAAATGAAGGTCGGCGCAACATTCAGATCATGGACAATCCCTGTGACCGGCATACGACGCTGTGTCTGATCAAGCGTTTCGATCAACAGTGTATCGCCGGGGGTAATATTTACCCCCAGCATAGGGCTGAGGGCTGAACGTTCGAGTAACAACGTCTTGTTGGGGGGTGGCCACTGCCCCTGCTCCAGGGTAACTGTACCAATACGCATGTCTTCAAAGTCACGAATGGCGAACAATTGCAGATCTTTCCACTGATCCGGGCCAACATTTAAGCGTACGGTTACACTACGTCGCCCTTCGGCTTCATCAACACCGGGTAGGCGACGAATGCTCTGCACCAGGTCATCATCGAAGGTATCACGGGTTAAAATGACGGCGCTAAATGGCTTGCCGGCCATATATTGTTCCGAGAGTCCCCGCAACAACCGCACGCGGGCATCGGCAATCATTCCAACGGCAAAGACTCCAATAGCAATTGAGAGTACAACGAGCAGCGTACGGGTTTTGTTACTCCACAGATCGGCCAGAACCTTACGCCAGCGCGGACTGAGCATGCACATACTCCTTTTGATGTTATGATGGTTGATATATGATGGATGTAATGAAATGACGCTGAATAGTACTCCTATGAGCCTTGATCTCGGCCGGGGTGCGGGAGGCCGCAGGCTCCCGCACCCGTTCCCTACAGGGGCGATGCCGCACCGGGCATTCTTCCCCAGGGGATGTCTCGTTGGAGTAATCGATGACAATGTTCCAAGAAGAGACCATAAAGAATC
Organism: Chloroflexaceae bacterium; assembly: GCA_034435975.1. GTDB lineage: Bacteria > Chloroflexota > Chloroflexia > Chloroflexales > Chloroflexaceae > CAKZQX01. Next base: position 20,124 of record DAOTWD010000161.1, read on the forward strand.
ATACCATGAGTGTGCCCGTTCAGCGTGACAATCACCCAGGGTTTTGGAGGAGCATGGAGCTTCCGCAAAACCCAAGAAATACCTGAAGCGGGGCAGTCTCTCCATACCTATGCGCATCAATGTATACTTCTGGCTGGGGTTGGGTTGGGGAGGTCGCAGGACTCCCAGGCCGCTGCACAAGTTGTACGCTGGTGTTGTGGGGCATTCATCGATACAATGCCGTAGGCCTCCAGGCTCGTCACGCCTTCTCAAGGCGGCAGCCTTTTACGTGATGGGGATAGGGGTATTGCCCTTTCAGACCACCTTGCCGGAACGGTTACGTATGAGTTATGCACGCACTGCCGTACAATGACCGGCGTAACGAGTTTCAATGACAGGATGTATAGCAATGATACTACCCGCGTATGATGGTTATATTTTTGATCTGGATGGGACGATCTATCTGGGTGACACACTGCTGCCCGCAGCCCGGCAAATCATACCAGCTTTACGCGCCAGCGGGCGGCGGGTGGCCTTCCTGTCGAATAATCCGACCCATACCCGCTATCACTATGCTGCAAAACTGACCCGACTGGGCATTGTAACCGCCCCTGACGAGATCGTGAACTCATCGTATGTCCTGGTGCAGTGGCTCCGTGCCGAAGCACCACAGGCTTGCCTGTATGTGATCGGCGAAACGTCGCTGATCGACGAGTTAACCACCGCCGGGTTTCAACTGAGCGAAACACCCGGTGAAATTACATTTGTCGTTGCTTCATTTGATCGCACTTTTAGTTATTATAAATTACAGGTTGCATTCGATGCCATTTGTGCCGGTGCGAAATTAATTGCGACCAATGCCGACCGCTACTGCCCCGTGCCGGGTGGCGGGCAACCTGATGCGGCGGCAGTCATTGCTGCTATCGAGGCATGTACTGGCACCACCTGTGTTCAGGTGATGGGGAAACCCTCACCGATTATGGCCCGTGCCGCTGGAGAATTGCTGGGTGTACCGCCCGATCGCTGCCTGATCATTGGTGATCGGTTGGAGACCGACATTCTGATGGGGTTACAATCTGGCATGGCGACTGCGCTGGTATTGACGGGAGCAACGCGCCGGGTTGACCTTGTTGCTCCAGCCTGTCAGCCGCACTATGTGCTAGAAGGGCTGCACGAGGTGTTTCCAATGACCTGTGTTCCAGACCACTGACCGGCGGAACGATACTTCTATACATATCCCTAATGTATTCCCATGCGATCCGCTGACAAAACCTGTGTCTGAAGGCCTGGGGGTGTCGCTCACAAAGGGTGGACAATCAACAATTGACAGAAATTTGATCTAGATCTACCGCTTTACAGCAATAACCAGACGTGGTAGCATGTACCTGTATCTGTCAAATAGTTTTCAGGTGGGTCAATCTCGTACAGGTATCACGAGTAATAATGAAACAGTGTTGAATGGAGTATCACGATAATGACCACACCCGTTAATATTCTTTTTGCGATTTCTGATACTGGCGGTGGGCATCGCAGCGCTGCCGTCGCTATTGACGCCGCCCTGCAAGAGTTAAGTGCGCATACCGTTACCAGTGCTATGCTTGATGTGCTACAGGCCACACAGTTCCCATTGTTACGGAACGCTCCCCGGCTTTATGATCACCTGTCTACACGCTGGTTACGCCTCTATGATCTTACATTTCAGCTCACCAACGGCGTGCGACGCGTGGATGTTCTCTCGCGGCTCGTCTACTTACAGGCCCGGCGCAATATTATGCAAGCGCTACGCGCTTTTGATCCTGAACTGGTCGTCGTGACACATCCGCTGGTTCACCGCCTGGTCTATGCCGCTCGGCGCACCTATCACTTATCATTTCGCATTATCACTGTCGTGACCGATCTGGTATCGTTGCATGCGGCATGGACCCTGCCCAAAGTTGATCTGTGTTTACTGCCAACAGACGAAGCTTATCAACTGATGCGTCAACGGGGGATGAGGAGCGAACGTCTGTTGCGCACCGGCTTCCCTGTCCATCCCAAGTTTGCGAATTATCACCATACCCCGATAGAAGCGCGCCGCGAACTGGGGGTTGCTGAGGATCTTTTTACCGTCTTGATAACCAGTGGTGGTGTTGGTTCCGGACATATACGTGAACTGGTGCTTGAACTAGAACGAATCTATCCCGATAAACAATTTCTGGTGATAACCGGCAAGAACCGCTCGCTGTATCATGAACTGCAGGCTGAACGGTGCAGTTCTGCCTGCCATATTTATGGTTTTGTCCATAACATGGAAACCTTTATGGCCGCCAGCGACATTGTAGTCACCAAAGCCGGCCCGGGCACGTTGATGGAAGCACTGGTTATGCAACGCCCGGTGATCGTCACCGAGGCGGTCGGTGCGCAGGAGCAGGGCAATATTGATTTTGTCCTGAATCACGAACTCGGTTTTTTCTGCCCGACCACGGAACGCATTGTAGATGCGATTAGCGAACTGAGCAATCCAGATTACTATGCAACAACCGTCGCACGGATGGCCGGAGCGGTGCCGCGCAATGGAGCCGAGCAGATTGCGCGTATCTTACTACATCATCTGCCCCGGATCCACGAACCGTTCGACGATAAACATGAACGATCGCAACCGTCACGCCCACGTCACTGGCGCCGGGCATTACGGTATTTGCGGCGAGGCGATCATTCCCGTCTGTATCGTTAGTAGGAGTGAGTCATAGGGCAAACCCCATACGCCGGTACAACACGTGCGACACGTTTTTGTGGTCACCTGAGCGGTCGCCCTACAGTAAAATATGGTTGAAATTTTTGAAAGGTCATGCTATGATGGCTTACACGTAGGAATGGGAAACTCCATAGCCTTGTTTGTCCTATTTTGCCTCGTATTGGTCTCACATTTGTTGCCGTGAAGGGGCTTATGTATCGATTCTTGGTGAGGAAGGCAATAGGAAGGGATCTGAATATCTATCGCACGTTGCTCCGGGATGTTTATACTTCACGTCGTGTAGTTCCAGACTGAACAGGCAGGTAAGCTTATGACAACCAAAGAGAAGATCGAGCGCTTACGGCAAATAAAAGCACAGCTCATCGCTGGCGGTGGTGAACAGCGCATTGCAAAGCAACATGAACTGGGGAAATTAACAGCCCGTGAGCGGATCTCTCTGCTGTTTGATCCCGACACATTTCAGGAGATGTTTCTGTTTGCGCGGCATCGCTGTACAAACTTTGGTATGGCGGGTAAAGAGATGCCCGGTGATGGGGTTGTTACCGGGGTTGGAACAGTTCAGGGGCGCCAGGTGTTTGTCGCGTCACAGGATTTCACAGTCTCTGGCGGCTCAGTGGGTGAGTTACATGCCGATAAAATTTGCCGCACGATGGAGATGGCTCTGAAATCAGGGTCACCGCTGGTCTTTATTAACGACAGCGGTGGGGCGCGCATCCAGGAGGGGATTGATGCGCTCAACGGATATGGGCGCATTTTCTATCGTCATGTCCTCCTGTCGGGTGTGGTACCGCAGATTTCGATCATTGCCGGGCCATGTGCAGGTGGAGCCGCCTATTCACCAGCATTGATGGATTTTATCATCATGGTTGAAGGTACGGGTGAATTGTTTATCACTGGCCCCCAGGTGATTAAAGAGGTGACAGGCGAGGATATTTCAGCGGCTGAACTCGGTGGCGTGTATGCCCAGATGAGCAGCGGCGTGGTGCATATGGTGGCCAAAAATGATGAAGAAGCGTTATACCTGTGTCAGCGGCTCCTCTCGTTCCTGCCGTCTAATAACCTGGAGGATCCTCCGAACTATGGCACTGGTGACCTCATCTTTGCCGAAGATCCATTCCTGAATCGCGTTATCCCCGATAATCCACGTGATCCCTATGATATCAAAGATGTGATCATGCGCATTGTTGATGACGGTGATTTTATGCAAATTCAGGAACACTTCGCACTCAATGCTATCGTCGGGTTTGGGCGTATCAATGGACAGACCGTCGGGATTGTGGCCAACCAGCCAGCAGTGATGGCTGGTGTGCTGGACATTGACTCCTCGGATAAGATCTCCAAACATGTGCGATTCTGTAATGCGTTTAACATTCCACTCGTGACTCTTGTCGATGTACCGGGTTTTCTGCCCGGGGTACAGCAGGAACGTGGCGGGATTATTCGCCATGGGGCCAAGATGTTGTTTGCCTACTCGGCTGCCACGGTGCCGAAAGTGACGATTCTGCTCCGCAAAGCCTATGGTGGGGCCTATCTGGCGATGTGTGGCAAGGAGTTGGGCAGTGATCGTGTGGCAGCCTGGCCAACTGCTGAGGTGGCGGTGATGGGGCCAGAGGGGGCAGTGAATATCGTCTATCGCGAAGATATTAAGAAGGCAGCCGATCCTAAACTGGCGCGTGAGAAATTTATCGATGAGTATCGTGAACAGTTTGCGAATCCCTATGTGGGTGCAGCGCGGAATCTGATCGATGATATTATCGAGCCAAAAGATACACGGCGCTATCTCAGTCTGGCGCTGGCGTCACTGCGTGCGAAGCAAGAACTCCGACCGCAGAAGAAGCATGGCTTAATCCCAATGTAGCATTGAGAAGGTCATTACTATGTTTATTGAGGATTTCTACGTTGCGCTTCAGCTCACAGTGGTGGGTATGTCAGTGGTATTTATCGGGTTACTGTTGCTCGTTTTTGTGCTGATCCTGTTTCAGCGGCTTGATCAGTGGATGACCCGGCGGCGATCGGCTCCGTCAACTGATGGCCCTACTGTACCTGAACCGGTGGTTGTGTCAGATCCAACCGCTATGCGTGGAGGGGTGCGGCCGGAAACAATTGTCGTTATTGCGGCTGCGATCAGTGTGGCACTTTCACGCCGAGTGCAAGTCAAGCGTGTACGTTATCTGGGGAGTTCCTTAGAAAACATCTGGGCACGCCAAGGTCGTGTGACGATTATGGGATCACATAAGCCGAAACGGTAGCGGTCGTTCAGCGGCGGTACAGTACCATTTCTTCTATGCTGCGCTCAATATAAACTGCAAGAAGAATAAATCGCTTGCTTCGCTTCACGCCCGGGGCGTAATGCTACTGGCTGCGTCCTGTTCATAGTCCTTGTTTGAACAAGCAGAAAGGGAGGTTCCGTGAAAAAACGATGGGTGTCGCTTGAAGGAACTGGCTATGAATGTAGACATTGAAAAGGATGATAAGAGAGTGCGGATGGAAACGATCGTGGTTATCGTGTCTGCTATTAGTGTCGCGCTCTCGCGTCGAGTGCGGGTCAAACGTGTGCGTTACTTGCATGGCCCCTCAGACAACATTAACATCTGGGCACTTCAGGGCCGGATAAACGTTATGAGTTCGCGCAAAACAAAACGGTAGCGGTAGCTCAGTAGCTATTCTGTGTTCTATGTGTGCTACAGGAAGTCTGCACCATCAATGACTTTATAAACTGCGAGATGGATAAATCGCTTGCTTCACTTCACGCCAGGGGTGTAGTACGACATGTTACGTCCCGTTCGTAGTTCTTGTTTCAAGTAGAAAGGGAGGTTCGGTGAAGAAACTACGTGTCACACTTGATGGAGTCAGCTACGAAGTAGATGTTGAGATCCTGGAAGATGATGATGATGGGATGCCTCCTGCGAGTGGGCCATCGACAGCACCATCACAACAGGCTCCTCGACCGGTTGCGAGTACAACCAATTCGGCCCCGCCCGCACCCGCCAGTAAACCGTCGGCTGCACCTTCAAAACCGGGCAGTGACAAAAATGTTTTGACATCACCCATTGCAGGAGTGGTGGTTGAAGTCAAGGTGGCTGTTGGTGCGACAGTGAAAGAGAATGATCCGGTGCTGGTCATTGAAGCTATGAAGATGAATACAAATGTCAGTTCGCCGGTTGCTGGTCGAGTGAAGGAAATCAAGGTCAGTGCCGGCGATGCAGTGCAGCAAGGTCAGGTCTTGTTAACCTTTGAATAGTGAATAGCTAGTCGGGCAAGATACGGGATCAAGGAGGGGATGGGTGCAAGAGACTCTTGAGGCGCTCGCGCATTATTTGCAACATACCGGGTTTTATCTGATAACACAGAATCCCGGCAATGCGGTGATGATTATAGCTGGCTGTGTGTTTATCTACCTGGGGATCGCCAGGCAGTTTGAGCCATTATTGCTGGTACCTATCGGGTTTGGAATCATCCTGGGGAATATGCCCTTTCCTGAAGGGGCACGGCTGGGAATTCGTGATGAGGGCAGCGTACTGAATTATCTCTATTTTGGCGTATCGTCTGGAGTCTACCCACCTTTGATTTTTCTCGGTATCGGTGCAATGACCGATTTCTCGAGTATGCTCTCGCAACCACGGCTCATGCTACTGGGTGCGGCTGCTCAGTTTGGTATCTTTACAACCCTGATCGGTGCTGTGGTATTAGGGGCGACTATCCCGGCCTTAGGCCTGACCGTAGATCCGCTGAATCCCGCGACTGATCCTCAGGCGCGCTTGATCCGGGCAGCCGCCAGTATTGCGATTATCGGTGGAGCCGATGGTCCAACGGCGATCTTTTTAACCTCCCGACTCGCTCCCGATCTCCTCGGGGCGATTGCTGTGTCAGCCTATTCTTATATGGCGCTTGTCCCAATTATTCAACCACCAATTATGCGCCTGCTGACCACCCGCGAGGAGCGATTGATTCGTATGCCGCCACCACCCGTGGCCACCGCGTTTCAGCGGATGGTGTTTCCTATTGTTGGTCTCGTTATATGTGGCGCTATTGCACCAGACGCATTACCTTTGCTGGGGATGCTGTTCCTGGGTAATCTGCTCAAAGAAAGCGGTGTGACTGAACGCCTGGCCCGCACGGCCCGCAACCAGTTTATTGATTCGGTAACGATCCTGCTGGGATTGACAGTCGGTGCCAGTACGCAGGCTGATAGATTTTTGACACTCCAGTCAATTGTGATCTTTGTGATGGGTGCCCTTGCCTTTGCTATGGCAACAGCAGCGGGTGTCCTGTTTGCCAGGTTCATGAACCTGTTTCTGAAAGAGGGTGACAAGGTGAATCCGTTGATCGGTTCAGCAGGAGTTTCCGCAGTACCGCATGCAGCACGTACCTCCCAGGTGGTCTGCAACAAGGAGGATCCGCAGAACTTCGTGATTATGCAGGCTCTGGCTCCCAATGTGGCCGGCGTGATTGGATCGGCCATTGCGGCCGGCGTGCTCTTACAGGGTGTTCTGGCTGCTTTCCCTGCATCATGATGACCTGGAGAACCGTTAACCCGTTGGAACGTGTCCGCGTTCTAACGGGTTACATTATCCTATCGCACTATCCAGGTACGATCATCGGCATCGATAGCCCCGTAGGGCGTAGCACGCACAATCACTCGTTGCGTGAATAGGTCAGGGCCATCTGGGGGCCAGCACGTAACCAGAGTAAGCATTGCCTGTGCAGTGGACTGAATATAGCGGGCATTGGCTGCACGCTGTTCAACAGAGACCCCTTCTTCGTCCACGAGCAGCCGTTCTTGAACAATATACAGGTACTGTTGATCCGCAGTATAGAGCAGTATTTCATCTCCTGGTTGGACATAAAAGAGATCGCGAAATACCAGGCCATACCCACCGACATGGCCCGCGAGAACAATATTATCATTCTCACCAGGGTTGGCTGAGAGCCGATGATGGCCTACTGCGTATTCGGCCACTTCCCACATCGCCTGCGCTCCAGCAGGGTGTTCCTCAATATACCAGCCCACTTCGACTACCTTTGCATCGAGATTGATGCCTGGAATTACGACCCGCTTGATAGTTGACGCCCATTCAGAGGAACGATGTGCAGTATTATCACCCGGCGGTGGATCCACCAGACCGAGTAGGGGTATCTGCATAGCCGGCTGCCGGTTTTGCGTCTTGATCGGAGACTGATCGGTCGTTAGAGTGGTTAGCAGAGGGAGCAAGCTGGTACCACGTGCTGCTCGCCGGTTGTACTCTATCTGCGCATACCACCCGGCGACATAGAGTAAGATGCTCACCCCCAGCAGTATCAATGTATTGCCCAGCATCCGCATCCACTTCCGTGAAGGTTGCCCGTTTATCGGTTGTGGGCAGCGTTCCTGGCTGAAGCCAGGTATACCATTACTCAGAGACACACCCTCTCACTTTCAACACGTTTGAGCACATATGGTATCAGTATAACACGACCAGGTGTTGCGATCGCTGGTGGTTTAATTGCTCGCTTTCTTTTGCACCAGACGATAGCGCGGCCTACGAATGCGCTCAAGAGGGCTTCATCCTACATACAACGCCGGCTGCGACCAGCAAGCTGGCCGTCAGCACGCCGATTGTGGCCGTCACCCTGTGGGTGATAGCTGGCGGTAGCGCAGACTGCACCAGATACCAGGCCCAATGGTCGATCAGGTGCTGGTTATGGCGTTCGTAATACCAGGCAAACCGTGCCCCGGTGGAAGTGGGGAACGGGGCAATCGCTCGATCAATCAACGGCACGGCGTCACCATATGCTGTGCGCAGGTGTATAGCCGTCAGCACAACACCGAGATTGGCATCGCGGTCACTAAACCCGACGGCCTGTGGATTCCAGGTTGTTGCCGTGAAGCCGAGTGTTTGTGAACCTGGCGGCAACAGGAGCCGGTATACCCGCGTCTGCCGTGCCAGTGCGCTATCAACCGCTCTCCCCGACATCTGGAACCGAAAGTCACTCGCTGGTACGTTAGGAGGACGACCATCGTTGAGTGTCAAATCGAGTAATGTTGACTGTTCAAGATCACAGTCGATGTAAGCGCTGGCCCCTGTGCGCCGTGGGAGCAAGTGCCCCTCTTGTTCAGGCGCAAAAAAGCCGCGACCAAGTGCGCAATAAGGGCGAGGATGGGCATAACGCTCGACCCGATCCGCCACGAGGTGCCAGTGAACCAGGAGCGGCGAATACCCTGGCTCGTGAATACGCCGCTGTTCCGGGATCGACATATTCAGGTAGGTGTCAAAGTTCACCAGCACACCACCGAGCGCGCCGATCAACCCCAGCCCGCCCAGGAGAATCGTCGCAGCATACCCGGCGCGGCGCGGCCATCCCGCTCGTCTCTGGTGTAAGACCGACCCGGTCAGTACCAGCAGAAGCGGTAGGGGGGGCAGCAAAAAACGCGGCCCCCACGCACCACCACTCCAGGCGTTCCAGCGGGCATAAACCCCCAGATGCATCAGAAACAGCACGACGATCACCAGTACCAGGCCTCGTCGTTGCCGCCAGAGCAGAAATACCCCCGGAATTGCCAGCAGTATTGGCGGTGCATACAGAAAGACGCTCTTGCCGGGACTGAGGAGCAGGCCATATAATCCCTCCAGCAGCGGGTTGATAAACATTTTACGCTCACCGCCATAGCCCGATGCCAGCACCGACCCGGCGCGGATGAGGTTGTACATGGCCAGGGGCAGGATACCCGGCCCGAACCCGATCAGCCACCAGCCGCCGGCGACCAGAATACCACGTAGTGGTACCCAGTACTGACGAACGGCATCCCACCGATAGGGCCAGACGGCATACAGGCCAATGATCGGCAGCGCGATGCCCGCCGCGATGCGGGTGCTGATCAGCAACCCGGATGCCAGCCCCGATAGCAGCAATGGCCAGTACCGGCACCTGGCAGCACGTGCGGCGTCAGCGCGTTCAACAGCAATCAACAGGAATAAGGCGGTCAGTGGCTCCGAGAGAAAGGTTCGTGCATAGGGCCAGGCAAACGTGGCAAGACCATACAGCAGTGCCAACGTCAGAGCAATCCAGTGGGCAAACCCCAGACGCAACGCCCATGCTGACAGTAATGCCACCGTGGCCGCCGTTACCGGAGCATTCACCGCTGACACCGCCAGACGGGTCGTATATTCAAAAGCTGGTGTTCCTGGGTCAGCCGCCAGCGTGCCGAGCCAGAAAAAGGGTAATGCCACCAGTGATGGTACAATGCCATAAGGGGCGTAACGCCGGCCATCTGGCCCACGCCGCAAGGTAGCCACAGGTGCACCACGCTCGACCTCCAGTGCCACGTCACCTTCCAGCAACAGACGGCGCGTCACCAGATACATCGTCTCTTCATCGGAAACGTACATATGCCCACTCATCGTGAGCAGATAGAAAGCGGTAAAGAGCCAGAAGATGATCAGTGGCAGGCAGTGGCTGCCTACCGGCTGATGCCTGGCCTGCGGCGCATGGTCAACCCGGTGAACGATGGATAGCCTGCCTGGTTCGGCACGGGTCATACATTCCCATCCCATAGAAAGCGCGTCAGGTCAACCCGACCACACACGTTAAAGCTGACACCTTCGGCCTCCAGTAGTACCCGTTGCAGAGCAGGCTCGTAAGCATTGCTGATATACCCGGCCGCATTGATCACGCGCCACCAGGGAACATCTGCGTGGGTGGTACGAGTGGTGCGCAGTGCATGCAAGGCATAGCCTACCAGGCGTGCCTGACCTGGCAGCCCGGACAGACGCGCAATACGCCCATAACTGCTGACCTTGCCCACTGGAATACAGCGCACGGTGGCATAAATACAATCATAGCTGTTCATTGCAACGCAGAGTATATCACAATACTATCACCTGTACAGCGTGGTTCGTTCGTAAAAGAATGGTACAATTCCAGGCAGTGGACTGAATGACCAGCCTCTTGCGAACGTCCTGTGAATAAGAGGGAGTAGTTTAATGAACGTTTTTACCATCCGCGTAATCGTGGCAGTGGTACCTTGTCTGATCCTGGTACACCAGGCGCGGTGTGCTGCACCGGGATCGTACCGACGCCGATCCTTTGCTCTGGCCGCATCAGGTATCATCCTCTTCATGGTTGTCAATGCCCTGATCGCGCTGGGAATGACACTCAACGCGGTGTTCCTTACGCTGATCGTGCTGGGGATGTTGCTGCTGGCTGCCAGTCTGGTATTGATCTTCCTGGCATGGCGGCGTGGCGAAATGCGCGAGCAGATCGAGCGCGTGTGGCAGTCCATAGCCGAGGAGCGATCACGCCGCGAGGATCTATAGGTACCACGTATAATCTGCCAGGAGGGACACTGTCAGGAACGACTTTGGGAGTAACCTGTAATTTGTAACCTGTAACCTGAACCAGGAGGAAATGAATGTTCACAGACTTGAATACCATCGGCCAGCAAGCTCGCGCCGCAGCCCGTGAGCTTGCCGTGCTAAGCCGCGCTCAGAAGGATGCCGCGCTTCATGCTATCGCGGATGCGCTGCAAGCACAGCAGGCCGACATTCTGGCGGCCAATGCGGTTGACCTGGAGGCGGCCCGAGAGGCTGGCACCAGCGCCGCACTACTGGATCGGATGCTATTGACGCCTGCGCGGTTAGAAGCGATCTGCGCTGATACCCGCAGTGTGGCTGCGCTCGCCGATCCGGTCGGTGAAATTTTTGATGCCCGCGAACTCCCGAGCGGATTGCGTCTGCACAAACGGCGCACGCCACTGGGGGTGGTGGGCGTGATTTATGAGGCGCGCCCGAACGTCACCGTCGATGTTGCGACGCTATGCCTCAAAGCCGGCAACGCGGTCATTCTGCGCGGTGGCAGCGACATTCAGCGTAGTTGTGCTGCCATCACGCAGGCAATCGGTACCGCTCTGGAGCAGACCGGGTTGCCGGTGGCGGCAGTGCAGAGCATCACCGATCCAGATCGCGAACTGGTGCGGGGTTTGCTACGGCTAGATCAATACGTGGATATGATTATTCCGCGCGGCGGAGCCCAACTGCACCGCTTTTGCCGTGAAACCAGCACCATTCCAGTCATTACTGGTGGTATTGGCGTGTGTCATATGTATGTCGACTCCACGGCAACGGTAGAGCGAGCAGTACCGCTGATCTTCAATGCCAAGGTGCAGCGTCCCAGTGTATGCAACGCGCTCGACACACTGCTGGTGCAACGTGCTATTGCCCCGCAGTTGTTGCCAGCAGTGGCGGCGGCCCTGGCGCCCGCCGGTGTCGATCTCCATGCCGACCCGGAGGCGCTGGCGATCCTGTCCGATGCGCCGGGGGCCGCCGATTGGAAGCTAACGCCGGCTGTACCGACTGATTTCGGTACAGAGTTCCTGGATCTGATCCTGTCTATTCGCGTCGTCGCCGATCTGCAGCAAGCACTTGACCATATCGCCACCTATGGTACCGGGCACAGCGACGCCATTCTTACCAACGATGCTGCTGCTGCCGCTGCGTTTGTCAATGCCGTGGATAGCGCTGCTGTCTTTGTCAATGTTTCGACACGCTTCAATGATGGCGGGCAGTTTGGCCTGGGAGCTGAAATTGCGATTAGCACGCAGAAGCTGCATGCTCGTGGCCCTATGGCACTGACTGAGTTGACGACGTATAAATGGGTGGGCGAAGGTGACTGGCTGGTGCGGATCTAGTTCTGCCGCAGGTGGAGGTGCACTATGAGGCGACGGGCTATTGTGCCCTATCTTGTGCTGTCTCTAGGGGTACTGATTGCTTCGAGTGCAGCGATCCTTATTCGTCTAGCACAGGAACAGGGCATGCCCTCACTGGTTATTGCCGCCAGTCGGTTGACCCTGGCTGCGCTGATCCTGACGCCAGTTGCCTGGAGCCGTGTCGGGGCTGAGTTGCGTACCCTCCAGCGGCGCGATGTCTGGCTGGGGATCGGATCAGGTGCTTTTCTGGCACTGCACTTTGGAGCCTGGATCAGCTCACTCGAATATACATCCGTTGCCAGCAGTGTCGCGCTGGTGACAACAAATCCGTTATGGGTTGGCCTGGCCGCATTTGTGTTCTACCGCGAACGCCTGCACTGGGCGACGGTGTCAGGCATTGTGTTGACCATCAGCGGGAGTATCCTGATTGGCTATAGCGACAGTGTCATCAGCTCCCATGCCAATCCACTGCTCGGCAATGCCCTGGCGCTGCTGGGTGCCTTGATGGTGAGCGGGTATTTTTTGATCGGGCATACCTTGCGACAACGGCTCTCGCTGCTGGCCTATATCTGGCTAGTCTATAGCGCTGCGGCGACAACGCTGCTGGTGGTAACCGTTCTGACAGGACAGGCGTTGCTGGGATATCCCTATCACGCATATGGCCTGGTGCTTGGTCTGGCAATCGGGCCGCAACTACTGGGGCATACTGCTTTCAACTGGGCGTTGCGCTACCTCTCGGCCACGTTTGTTGCGATTGCGATCCTGGGTGAACCGATCGGGTCAGCACTGCTGGCGCTGGTCTGGTTTGGGGAGCAATTTGCACCGCTGCAACTGGTGGGGTTTGTGCTGTTGCTGGTTGGTATTTATGTCGCCACGTTCAACGAGCGCCCGGCTGTGCCGAAACAGGCTGATGAGGCGGTATCATCAATGGCACAGAACTAAACTTCGTGCTACAATCTGAACGTGACGATATGATGCGAAAAGATCTTCACCCAGGAGTACGTTTGTGCCATATACGTTGATGCATATCTCAGATCTGCATGCTGGGCCACCTTTTAATCCACACATTGCCGAACTGGTTGCGCGTCAGGCCCATCAGGTGCGTCCAGATCTGCTGGTTGTCTCTGGCGATCTGGTGCAACGTTCGGACTTTACCGCGCAATGGCGCATGATTACCGGCTATCTGGCAACCCTACCGCAGCCACAACTGATTGTTCCCGGTAATCACGATGTACCGCTCTATAATGTTTTTGCGCGCGTATTCCGGCCATTGGGCCGCTATTGCCATTTTATCACACCCGATCTGACACCCGTGTTCGCTCGGCCTGGCTTACGGGTCGTTGGTGGCTGTACAGCCCATGGCCTGACTACTGACGGTGGCCGGGTGAGTTCACGCCAGCTCGCTATGCTGGAGCAGGCTTTTGCACAATGCCCACCTGAAACCTGCAAGGTGGCGGTGCTGCATCACCATGTCATTGCCCCGCCCGGCAGCAAGGGGCGGCGGCGGATGGCCAACGCGGATCAGGTGATGTACCTGCTGGATCGCTGGGGGGTTGAGTTGCTGCTATGCGGGCATATTCATATGTCGTATATTGGCAACACACTGGACGGTATGCCCCATTTACGGCAGGGGACGATTATCTGCCAGTGTGGGACAACGACTTCACGACGTGGCAAGGGCCGTGAACATGGCAAGAACTCGTTTAACGTGATCGAGATTGATCCATGTGTTATACGGATTATTCAGCATTTGTATGTAGCAGATATACACCGCTTTGTGCCGGTTGCGGAACATCTTTTCCCGCGTTGTTCGTCGGCACAGACCTGTGAATCCCTCCCATCGGAACGTATGCTAGAAGCAGATCAGCCGTTATGAAAGGGTGGCTATATCAGGCACAACGTATCCGACGTTCTCTCGCAGACACAACGTCCGTCCCACTCGATGAACTGCTGCTTATGCGTGACATGAACGGCACACTGGCACGAGCCATGCAGCCTGCACCCGGCGTAGTTCCCCGCGCAGCCGCCGCGCTCTTGCTGCTGTATCCTCAGGAGGATGATCTGTGGCTCCCCTTGACTGTCCGTAGCGGGGTTCTACCGCTCCATCGTGGTGAAGTCTCGCTCCCTGGCGGATCTACCAATCCAGAGGATGACGGCCCAGTGATGACAGCGCTTCGCGAAGCACAGGAAGAGGTAGGGCTTGACCCGGCAGGAGTTGAGGTGTGGGGCACGCTGACGCCGTTCTACATTCCGCCCAGCAACTTCATGCTCACGCCAGTTGTCGGGTTTACACCCACACCGCCGCTCCTACACCCCAACCCGGATGAAGTCGAGACTGTTTTTAGCGTGCCATTGAGCCGCTTGTTTGACCCGGCCACGATTGTGGAAGAAGAGTGGACACTGTATGGCATGCAGGTGCGAGTGCCTTTCTTTGCACTGGAGGGATATAAGGTCTGGGGTGCTACAGCGATTGTGATCAGCGAACTGCTGGCGCGCCTGCGGCGTGTGGGGGAAGGCGAGGGTGCTTAACGCTATACGTCCCTACGGGTGCATCAGGTTGCCCTGAGCTGGTATGAGGGCCGGCCCTACCACAAAAACCGATACGTGAAATGCATGGATGGGAGGCAGTACCCTACCTGCTCCCCGCCACCACTACGTGGCGGGGAGAAAGTGCGATACTACTTCTTCTGTTTTCCAGGCTGCATTTCGCTTGTGAATAAAATGTAGCCTGGAAACTGTATTTCTGCTACACTTCCGCAGTCGAAAAGGTCATGAGCGTCAAACCGCCACGTCCGCCCTTATGGAATACGCTGGCTATCAGACATATTGATTGCCTGCCCATTGTTGGCCAACGGCTGCAGATCGACCAGAATACCGATATCGGCAATCGCCACCCCATAATGGCGCTGGATCTCTTGTTGCATCCGTGCAGTGAGCAAGTTCTTGATGTGATCGACTTTGGTATCTGAGGTCAGCGCCACTCGACAATGGACATTCAGCCCCTGCTGTGTCATTGTCACCTCTGGCTCGACCTGGATCACGCCCGCCTGCTCCAGTGCAATATGCTTGAGGAGCCGTTGTATCCCGGTACTCTGCACAACCACCCGTCCCAGTGCATCCCTATGTAGGGGAATAGGATGGCGAGATTGAATCGGGCGCAACTCGTAATACAGAATGCCAAGACAACCCAGAATGATGGTCACAGCGACAAAAATCATGGCGGACTTGCCCACAATCCCCAGATCCGTGAGTGACTGACTGATGGGCTGTGGTAATACCCCGGTAGCGCCAAAGAGTGTGAGCAGAACCAACAGCATGATCAGGATCAGCATAAGGCCCACCACGATCACCGCGATCCGATTGAATTTGTGGATCATGCGTGCGCCTCCTTTGCTGTCGGTGCAGGATCAACGATATCGGCAAAAACGACATCAATAGTATCCAGGTTGTTGATGCCTGACGTGGTCAGGTGCTGGCGAATGTTACGCCGTATCGCAGCGGCGACAGCCGGCATAGACAGGTCTGGTGTATAGGTTGCTACCACCTGCACCTCAATCTTGAGCCGCCCGGCTTCCGTAAGTACCTGCACTCCTGGAACATTGCGACTGCGTTTGATCACTGCCGGTATGATTGATCGCCCGGCATAAATATCGGCCACTCCGGGGACTTCACGTACTGATCGGGCAATCGTCTGAGCAATGTCTGCTTCGCGTGTCTGGGGGGAAACCGGGGGGGGGTGATCAACAGCCGGTGTTGACGCAGCGGGTTGATCGGATGGGGGTGCCGCTGCAAGTTCCGGTGCTGACGCGGATGGCTGATCGGGTGGGGGTGCCGCTCCTGGCTTTTCTGCCGGTGTTGGTTCAACTGCTTCCGGGTTTGTTGCTGGTTCCTGTTGCTCCATAAAATCCTCCTCTTCTCTATGACGCGCTCATCGCGTTAGCGGGGGGTGATAGTGTGGGTTGCAAGGTGTTCATCTGCTCCCGTAGACGAATCGTCTCCTGGGTACTGGCCGGTACCCCCGAAGCTTCGGGATCGGTGGTACCACCTTCAGCTAGAGGCTTCCCTTCCGGTGGGAAATACATATCCGTAACGTCAATGTTCACCTCTTTGACAATCAATCCAGTCATAGCGGCCACGCGGGCAACGACGTTCTGACGCACTGCCTGTGCGACATCGGGAATGTTGGCACCATACAGGGTAATCAAGCGGAGATCGATAGCCGTCTCGCGTTGCCCAACTTCAGCGACCACGCCGTCCGGTGATCGAGCACCTGTGAACCGTTGGATCAGGGTTGCAAACGCGTTACTGCCCGCCAGGCGATGCACCCCCGCTATTTCGGTGGTTGCACGTGCTGCCAGTTTGCTGACCACGACATCCGCAATAGCGGTTCGCCCTTCATCGGTTAGCAAAATCGACGGTTCTTCGTCCGAGGTATGAGGAGCCTGGGGAGTATCGGTCTCTTCCAGATTCACGATAGCCTCTCCTTTCTTCACGCCTTGTTATTATGAAAAACAAGTTTGTTGCTTTATTGTAACACGTTCTGGGCAAAAATGGGTACTGATTCGGTACTCAAAGTTGCTGGAAGCGATTTTCCTCACCAGCCAGCAGGCGCTGGATATTACTGCGGTGCAATATTAACACCAGTACCGCCGCTGCACAGATGAAGCCGGTATAGGCTGGGTCCATATTTCCTGTGGCAAAAGTTATCAACGTCATCACCACGACCACACTGGCTGCTGTCAGTGATGCCACCGAAGAAATACGCACCAGGCGCAAGATGATCGCCCAGGTAATGGCCCCGATAATCATGGCCGTCGGGAAGACCGCCAGCAACACCCCACCGCTGGTCGCTACGGCCTTACCACCCTTAAATCCCATAAAAACTGAAAACGTGTGACCCAGAATGGCACTGGCTCCGATCAGGATCACGGCCACGGGCGATAATGCCAGACTGTGGATCGCGATGAAGGTGGGAATAGCCCCCTTGCAGAAATCAAGCACAATGGCAACCAGAAAGGCCTTGAAGCCGCAAGATCGCCAGACATTCGCCGCACCGATATTGCCGCTGCCAACCAGGCGCAGATCAACCCCCCGCGCTCGTGCGACGAGGAAGCTAAAAGGAATTGCACCGAACAAATAGGCGATGATCATCCCGATGATGATAACCAGCATTATAATGCCCTCCTTGCCAATATGGAACCTTCTTGCTTCTGGCGTTCCTCCGCAACCAGGCTGAGTAACCGTTCGGGCTGCTGGCGAAAAGCGTCCCACGCTATTGCGCCGGTGACAATGCCTTCCAGAACATGCCACAGTGCGGTGTTAACCGGTGCCGCGCATCCCAGCTCCTGAGCGGTCTGGGCAATTGCACCATACAGGTACGCCCCTTCAGACTGCGTGCGTCCCACCAGTAGATCGCTGTGTAACGACGGTGGTTTACCGCCGCGCCCACGCGCAACGGTGCGCTGTAGCAGTGGATATAGCAGCCAGGTTGGCAGCAACCGTACCGCCGGTGCTACATAGGCCACCGGATAGCCGGGCAGGTTCAGCGGGCGCTTCCCCATCCGTTGCATCACCCGCAGCGCCTCGATCCAGGCGGCGCGTTCCAATGCGACCAGACGCCGATCGCGATATACTGCCGCCACTGGCAGATCCAGAATAGCCGCTGTGGCATTGCCCAGAATGTTCAGCAGTGCTTTTGACCACTTGAGGGCGTGATAATCCGCGTAGATACGCACGGTGAACCCGGCCCGATCCAGCATTGCAGCCACTCCGGCTGGACTGGTCGCACCGCCCACCCGTGCCAGACCGATGCCACCAACCTTTGTCACCGTAATCTGGCCTGGTTGCACAACTTCGACCGAACTTGTGATCACACCGGCCAGAACATGGTCAGCACCAGCCTGCTGCGCCAGCGTTTCCTCGTGCCCGATACCGTTCTGCAGGGTTAGGATCAGTTCTGGTTGCAGGGCCTCCAGGAGAGCCAGCGCATTGTGTGTATCATAGCCTTTGACGCAGAGAATGGCACACTGTGGAGAGTGATAATCGGGCGGTAGGTCGTGTGGGTCGGCAACAGCAATCAAGGTATTGACAACGGTCACCTGGCCTGCCTGGGTAATGCACACCTTTCGGGTTTGAAGCGTCTCCACCAGGTATGGCCGGGCAATGAGCACCACCTGTTGCGCCGACTGCGCTAATTGCCCGGCGACCAGCAGGCCAATTGCGCCACCACCAATCACAACGGTTGTCATATTAGTCACAATAATCCTCTCATATCATCGCTCCCACCGTTCAACCAGCAGATACCCCTGAGATCTTACATATTATAGCATGAGCTTACCTTGAAGATGTGGCGCACTATGCCGTTGCTGTTGCGTACATGACAGGCGCGGCGGTATGATGCGTTCGTCTGTATGCCTTCGACACAGCCGAGGGTTCGCGAGTTCATGCGCAGCTTTACAAACCAGCATAAACGCAGTACAATAGCACGCCTGAGCGCTTCATAAAGCCATACAATGCGTTATACTATAATCGGAAAGGGTTGTGGTACTGTGAGTCAACATATTCGTGTAGCCATCATTGGTATCGGGAATTGCGCGTCAGCGCTGGTGCAGGGGGTGGAATACTATAAACATGCCAGCCAGGACGCCCGTATCCCCGGTCTTATGCACATCAACCTGGGTGGCTATCATATTGGTGACATTCAGTTTTCGGCTGCTTTTGATATTGCCGATAATAAAGTTGATACCGATCTGTCTGAGGCTATTTTTGCCAAACCGAACAACACCTATGTCTTCACTAAAGTACCGCAGCTTGATGTCCCGGTATCACGAGGTATGACCCACGACGGGTTGGGGAAATATTTACGGACGATTATTCGGAAAGCCCGTCGCGATACCGATGATATTGTCAAGATCTTACGGGAGAGCAACACCGATGTCGTGGTGTCTTTTTTGCCCGTGGGGAGCGAGATGGCAACCAAGTGGTATGTCGAGCAAGTCCTTGAGGCCGGTTGTGCGTTTATCAACTGCATTCCCGTCTTTATTGCCAGCCAGGAGTACTGGCGTCGGCGCTTTGAGGAACGTGGGTTGCCCCTGATTGGGGATGACATTAAGAGTCAGGTGGGGGCGACTATTACTCATCGTGTTTTGACCACCCTTTTTCAGGAACGCGGGGTACACCTGGATCGCACCTACCAACTGAACTTTGGTGGCAATACTGACTTTTTTAACATGTTGGAAAAAGAACGATTGGAAAGTAAAAAAATCAGTAAAACCAATGCTGTTACCAGCCAGATTGACTATGATCTGGGCGATCAGAACGTTCATGTTGGGCCGAGTGACTATGTGCCATGGCTTGGCGATCGGAAATGGTGCTACATTCGTATGGAAGGGACGACTTTTGGTGATGTGCCTCTCAATCTTGAACTGAAGCTTGAGGTATGGGACTCACCCAACTCGGCCGGGGTCGTGATCGATGCGATTCGGTGCGCCAAACTGGCTCTTGATCGCAAGATCGGTGGCGCTCTGACCGGCCCCAGTGCCTATTTTATGAAGACACCGCCCCGTCAGTATACCGACAACGAGGCCCGCCTGCTGACTGAAGCGTTTATTCGCGGTGACGAGCGCAGCGAGCGTTCGATCAGCTGAACATCGCGGGCAAGAAGTGCCCGGTCTACTCCGGGTTTTGCTTGCCTGGAAATCGCGATACGGGTGGGAAGGGCGGCAGCCCTGAACGTGATGCGATGGGGGCAACCAGTGTTTCACCCCTACGGCAGGTTGAAGTGGGGCGCAATCCTCAGGGCTGAAGCTCCCTGGGGATTGCCCCTGAAGGGACGCATCTATGAAACTGGTTATTCAAATACCTGTCTTCAATGAACAAGACTCGATCGCGGCAGTTCTTGCAGATCTCCCCAGACATATTCCCGGTGTAGACGAGATCGTCATCCTGGTCATTGATGATGGGTCTACCGATAACACCGTTGCGATTGCCCGTGCCCATGGTGCCCATAAGGTGGTGCGCCATACCGGCAACAAAGGATTGGCTACTGCTTTCCAGACGGGTATCGATGCAGCACTGGCGCTGGGTGCTGATATTATCGTCAATACCGATGGCGATCACCAATATCCTGGTAGCGAGATTCCGCGCCTGATCGCGCCGATTCTGGGCGGTCAAGCCGATTATGTCATTGGTGATCGCCAGGTACAGACGATTCGCCACTTTTCGCCACTGAAGCGCGTGTTGCAGTATCTGGGCAGTTCTGTCGTACGCTGGGCCTCTGAAACGAATGTGCCCGATACTGTCAGTGGCTTTCGTGCCCTCTCGCGTGAGGCGGCGTTGCGTACCTTTGTCACCACGGAGTTCTCCTACACCGTTGAGAATCTGATCCAGGCTGGAAAACGACGCCTGGTGGTGACCACCGTTCCGATCTGCACCAATTCGGTGCAACGTCCCTCCAGGCTGCACCGGGGCAACTGGTATTTTATCAAACATCAGGTAGCGATTATTGCCCGCACCTATGCCACCTATGAACCACTGAAAACGTTCAGCTACATTGCAGGGCTGTTTTTTCTGTGTGGAGCAGGGTTGCTGGTACGGGCTGGATACATCTTTATTGGTCGCCGGGTTGGATGGTTTGGTGCGGCCTCGCCTACCAACCAGCAGGCATTGCTGGTCGGAGCCATTCTGGTGGTGATGGCCTTCGTCGCCTTCTTGATCGGATTGCTGGCTGACCGGGTGGGTGGCGTGCGCCGCCTTCAGGAAGAGATCCTGTATCGGGTTCGGGCGATGGATCTGGCACATACCCAATGGCAGCGTTCAATCGTCACCCGCATTGAACAGTTAGAGCACATGACGGAGGCCGCAGAGGGCCAGACTGCAGAACACGCTGCCCCCCTGCCATATCACCCGGTCGAAGAACACCAGCGCCAGCTTGCATCGCGTCTGGAGCGCCTGGAGCAAGCTGTGGCGTGCAATCCCATATGGCAGCACCCTGGCGAACACCATACAGTGGACGAGAGCAACAACACCAGGCACGCAAAAAGCGGAGCCGGTAGCTAGACTGACGCTATCTGCTCCGCTCATAGGGCATAGGCCCGGAGGATATGTTCCTTACGCATCGATCTGGTTGGTAGAAACAGACCGTGGGTGTGATAGATTGGTGCCGCGTATATGGGTCATACCGACGGCAGTACCCGACCATAGGTGCTGAAGATGCTGTAATGCACCACCAGTACGGCGGTCAAGCAGCATGACAAAGCGTGTTGCTTCGGCCAGGCCTAAACGTTCGACCAGTGCCGCCCACCCCTCTTCTATTAGCCGGATCTCCATCTGGGTCATCGTCTTTGCTCCTTCACTAGTTTCAGATCAGCTTCTACCATGATGCGTACTAATTCTTCAAATGAAACAACAGGCGTCCATCCAAGAACACGCCGGGCCTTTTGTGAATTGCCCACGAGCAGATCAACCTCTGCCGGGCGCATAAAGCGTTCATCCTGCACCACAAAATCGCGGTAATCTAAATCGACACACTCAAACGCCAGTTGGACAAACTCGCGCACCGAGTGCGTCTGCCCTGTTGCGACGACATAATCATCAGGATACTCCTGCTGGAGCATCAGCCACATCGCCTGAACGTAATCCGGGGCATACCCCCAGTCACGCTGAGCTTCCAGATTGCCGAGGCGCAACTCTTCCTCAAAACCGAGCTTGATCCGTGCCACATGATAGCTAATTTTACGGGTAACGAACTCTAATCCCCGTCGGGGACTCTCATGATTAAAGAGAATGCCACTGCTGGCATGTAAGTTATAGCTTTCACGGTAATTAATGGTAATCCAGTGACCATAGACCTTCGCCACGCCATAGGGGCTACGAGGATAAAACGGTGTTTCTTCGGTTTGCGGTGTTTCACGGACGCGGCCAAACATTTCGCTACTACTGGCCTGATAGAACCGGATAGTCGGATCAACAATGCGCACGGCATCCAGCAGCCGGGTTACACCCAGCGCAGTTGTTTCACCGGTAAAGACGGGCTGGCCCCATGAAGTCTGGACAAACGACTGTGCAGCCAGGTTATACACCTCATGTGGGCGCTGTTCCTGCAAAATACTGATCAACGACACTTCATCTAATAAATCGCCGGTAACCAGCGTTATTTTGTGCTGAAAATGCTTAATCCGCTCAAAATTAACCGTGCTGGTACGGCGCACCATACCGATCACGTCATACCCTTGCTGCAACAGGAACTCCGCCAGATAACTACCATCCTGTCCTGTCACACCGGTAATGAGTGCTCGTTTTTTTTTCATAGACCTATGTTGCTCCTCAGATAGCAGAGTAATCAGGCTCCAGGGCCTGCCCCGGCACACCCGGGTGCGCCGGGAGCGATAGAGTGGCACCTTGCGTTGCCCGTGGCCTTGTCAACAATGCCGTTTTCACATATGGCTCAACGGTACAGCAGCGATGAACCATGCCGAAGCACAAAATCCAGCAACAATATAACGGGGTACATGCTCTGGCTGCCAGGGGAGTCAACAACCATCAAACCCTCTATATCTTTTACCTCAACCGTAGCAGATAGACCAGCACCGGTTGCCATACCTCCGGTTGATCCCAGGCTACCTGCCAGATAGTGGACATCTGGCAGGTAGCCTGGATTCGCTGTACCTGTTTACGCATGCCCCCTGGCAGCAGCCACCGCCTTCTGCGCGCCTTCACCCAGGGTTGCGGCAGGAATAAGGGTTGACTGTGCGAGAATAGCGCGGCCCGCTTCTTCGTTTGTTCCGACCAGACGGGCAACCATGGGCACACTGGTCGGGACTTCTTCCAGCGCGGCCACAATACCTTTCGCTACCTCATCAACGCGGGTGATGCCGCCAAAAATATTAAACAGCACCGCCTTCACGTTCGGGTCGCTCAAGATAATCTGTAACGCCGCTTGCACCTTATCCTTGTTGGCCCCACCGCCAATGTCCAGGAAATTCGCCGGCTCACCCCCATACAGCTTGATGACATCCATGGTAGCCATCGCCAGGCCAGCCCCGTTGACCATACAGCCAATATCACCATCAAGCTTGATAAACGTTAGCCCGGCCTCACGCGCGCGTTGCTCGGCTTCTGGTTCATCGGACGCATCACGCAGCGCTTCGAGGTCGGGATGGCGTATGAGGCCACTGTCATCAAGCAAAACCTTCGAGTCCAGGGCTTGCAAGTTCCCATCTTCACGAATAACCAGGGGATTAATCTCAACCAGTGATGCATCAGATTCCACAAAGGCGCGGTAGAGTGCGGTTGCAATCTGGGAAAACTGGCGTGCCTGCTTGCCGTCGGTCAACCCGATCGCAAATGCCAGTTCACGGGCTTGATAGTCCATCAATCCTAATTGAGGATGCGCTGGGATCTTCACAATCGCGTTCGGGTTGGTGCGCGCAACTTCTTCAATCTCCACGCCACCCTCAGAGGAGGCGATCATCATCACTCGTTTGGTGCTACGGTCAAGAATAGCGCTGACATATATTTCTTTCTGGTAGCTAATCGCCTCGGCCACCAGCACCTTCTCAACCGTGAGGCCCTTAATATCCATCCCCAGTATCTGACCAGCGGCTGCCTCGGCTTCATCAGGGGTGCTGGCGAGCTTCACACCGCCGGCCTTGCCGCGCCCACCCACAAAAACCTGTGCTTTGACCACTACCTTGCCGCCAATTTCCTCGGCAATCCGCCGTGCTTCGGCGGCCGTTGTGGCCACACCGCCTCCCGTTACTGGCACTCCATAGCGAGCAAGCAGATCACGCGCTTGATATTCGTGTAGCTTCATGTATTCGGCACTCCTGAACAAAACCCTTGACACCAGCACGATATAAAAAGAAAGCACCCGGAAGAGGTGCAGGCACAGAGGAACGGGATTATACGACCCTCATAACGACATGACAGCGTTCCGCTATTATTTATTCATTCACTGCATGCCGGTTTTTTGTGCAATTTTCTAGATCGACGCTATCCTGGCCTATAGTAGCATATGACCGGCTACCCTGTCAACTGTTGGCGATGACCATGATGCTCGGGCCGCTCCTGGCGCGGCCACGCTGTCGGATTGGGTATCGCGTGTCCGAGTGGTCGGATGTTGCATGGTTCTGGCTATGGGTATCCCAGGGTATTTTTTACAACGGCCTGGATTTGTGTTGCGATCCATTGACGCTCTCGCCGATCAGCCGTACAATGGTATGTTATTGTCCACATTGTAAAGATGAACTGGAATGGTGATGGAACTGTATCCACCTGATGATCCATATGTTTTTCGTATTGTGTTCCTGGGGTTGCCAATTGCGGTGCGCTGGTATGGCGTCCTGATTATGCTCGGTGTCTTGCTCGCAGCCTGGCTCAGCATGCGTCGGGCACGGGCACGTGGCTATGATCCCGAACACGTCTGGAACCAGATCACCATTGGCCTGATCATAGGCATTATTGGCGCCCGTCTCTATTATGTTGCTTTTATGTGGGATCGCTTTGCTGGCAATCCACTGGCGATTATCAACTTGACGACGGGGGGATTGGCGATACACGGGGCATTGATTGGCGGGGTGCTGGCGGCGGTGATCTATACCCGTCGGCAGCACCTGCCGTTCTGGGATTGGGTAGATACCTGTATCCCTGGCTTTTTACTGGGGCAGGCGGTTGGGCGCTGGGGGAACTTTTTTAATCAGGAAGCGTATGGGGTACCTACCAGTCTGGGCGTTGGTGTCCGTATCGATCCAGCCTATCGCCTGCCGCCGTTTAATGATATGCAGTTGTACCCACCCAATGTGCTGTTTCATCCTACCTTCCTGTATGAGTCGCTCTGGAGTCTGATTGGCCTGGGCCTGTTGCTCTGGCTGGATCGGCGTTGGGGACGACCGCGCCCGACTCTGCGAGCCTGGTTGCAACCGGGTGATCTCTTTTTTGGGTATGTGATGTACTATTCGTTGGGCCGCTTCTGGATCGAGGGGTTGCGTGTTGACAGCCTGTATATCGGGCCATTGCGGACTGCCCAGGTAATCAGCCTGGTTTTCATTCTGGCCGGTGCCATCGCGGTTTACATCAATCATTCTTGCCCACCGCGCTGGTTCGGGTCTGATACGAACGTCCAGGCCAGATCTGAGCAGAACTCAGCAGCGGGCAGAAGCCGATAGCACTCCAGACACCGTTGAACCGGCGTTGCGGGTACGGTTGGTGCACAGGCCGTGGTGTTCACGTGACCGCATCCGTCCGCTCATCTCAACGCAATTTAACAGAACCTTAATGTTTTTTTGACAATAATTCCGCACAATGGTATGGTTAGAACAGGCTATTAACGAAGAAGCTGTCTAAAAAGGGGCGCTCTGGAGGGCGCGGCCCTCCCAAAAGTCTGTTTCTGCCCGCTGCTGCGGGGCGGGCAGGGAAGAATATGAGGGGTAAAGCCGCTCACCCCCCCTTTTCAAACGGTCTCCAGGAGGAGAGAAGATACGATCACTATGTCCAGGTTCCCTGATATTGTGTTCCTTGTGCTCGATACCCAGCGTGCAGATCGCCTGTCATGCTATGGACACCCGGCGGAAACGTCACCCCATCTAGACTCCCTGGCTGCGGATGCAACGTTCTTTCGGCATGCAATCGCACCGGCGCAGTGGACGATCCCCTCCCATGCCTCAATGTTCACCGGTATCTATCCCTCACAACATCACACCCATCAATCGGATTCGGTGCTGCCGCATAGTCTGACAACGCTGGCCGAACGGTTACACGCCGGGGGCTATTTTACGGTCGGTTTTTGTAACAACCCGCTGGTAGGTGTGGTGAACAACGGGCTACGGCGAGGGTTCTATAGTTTCCTGAACTATAGCGGGTTGCTGACATCGCGTCCCAACCAGATCGGTACGGGTGCCCGTTCGGGTTGGCTTGACCGGTACCGGCAGTTGTTCAAGCGCGTGCTGGGCACGTTGCTCAACCGCGTTCAGGATGCGTTTGCCCGTTCCGATGCGCTGCTGGCGCTTTCCTTTACACCGGTGATGGTGCCGATCTGGCAGACGGCGTTGAGTTTTAAGGGTAACACGGCTCGCTCACTGCACGACGCGGCGCAGTTGCTGGTTGAGCGACGCGGAGTCGCCCGCGATCAGCCGATCTTTAGTTTTATCAACCTGATGGGCACACACATGCCCTATCACCCACCTCGCCGTTTTGTGGAGCGGTTTGCGCCGCATGTGTTGCACGACCAGTCTGCCCGGCGGTATCTGCGGCGCTTCAATAGTGACATTTATGGCTGGCTGGCACCGCTGAATAGCGAGATGGACGATCAGCGCAAGGCGACGCTGGATGGTATGTACAATGCTGAAGTTGCGCACCAGGATGAGCAACTGGGGACGTTTCTGGCAAAGCTGCGGGCAAGTGGGGTGCTGGATCGGTCGATCGTGATTGTCTGCGCCGATCATGGCGATCATCTGGGCGAAAAGCAGTTGATGGGCCATGGCTTCTCGTTGTACAACGAACTGGTGCATGTACCGTTGCTGATCCGTGATCCAACGGGTGACTTTCCACGGGCCACGGTGGTGGATCGCTTCGTCTCGACCCGGCGGCTGTTTCATACGGTGTTAACGATGGCCGGCCTGGCGACTGCCGATGAGCAGGCGCTCACGCTGGCATACAGCCCCACCAGTGATCCAGAGGGGGGCACCGTTTTTACCGAGGCGCTGCCGCCACAAAATGCAGTACGGATGATTCAACGCCGGCAGCCGCACCTTATCCACGAACGCGCGTGCGACCAGGTGCGCCGGGCGGTGTGCAGCGATCAGCATAAGTTGATCCAGACCGGAGAACGCCTGGAGTTGTACCGTGTGGTTGATGATCCCGCTGAGACGCTGAATTTACACGATATGCTGCCCGAACGCGTTGATGCATTGCATGAACGACTCCAGTCATTTGTGCGTTATACTGATACTCCACCACCATCAGGGCCACGCGCCGGCGGCTATGACGATCCCGATGTACAACGCCGGTTGCGTGACCTGGGGTATCTGGAGTGAGCATGTTCATCACAGGATATACGCGATACTGCCCCACAGGGTCTTGTTCGCCTGGGGCAGTAGAGCAGCGTTGGAACGGAGCACTCTGCCGCAAGCGAAGAGGTGAACTGAATCATACCAGCGCGTATGTCCTGGACATATCTATGGATGGCGAGACGATATGTATCCACCGGTTGATCCAATTATTGTCGAATTTGGCCCGCTGGCGTTACGCTGGTACGGGGTGATCATTATGACGGCGGTGTTGCTCGGTACCTGGATTGCCAGCCAGCATGTGCAGCGTTATGGGCAAGATGGCAACCATGTCTGGGATATGTTGCTCTGGGTGTTGATTCCGGGGCTGATCGGGGCGCGGCTCTACTATGTATTTATCCAGTCGCCGCGTGGCCCTGATGGGTTTGGGCGGTATATGGATAATCCGCTAGAAATTATCCAGATCTGGCATGGTGGCCTGCACATTTTTGGCGGGTTTATCTTTGGTGTGCTGGCGCTGGTGCTGTTTGTTCGTCGTCGTCAGCTCCCGCTGCTATTGTATCTGGACGCGGTGGCGCTTGGTTTGCCGCTGGCGCAGGCGATCGGTCGGCTGGCGAACTTTATTAACCAGGAGTTGTATGGCCCGCCGACAACGCTGCCCTGGGGTTTACGCATTGACCCGCAACACCGTATTCCACCCTACAATAACATGGGCCTGTACCCGGAGAGTGTGCGCTTTCATCCGTTGTTTCTATACGAAATGCTCTGGAACCTGGTTGGCTTCGCGTTGTTGTTCTGGATCAGCCGCCGCTTTGCACCCCGCCTGCGGCACGGTGATCTGTTCTTGCTGTATCTGATCTGGTACCCGCTGGGCCGCTTTTTTATCGAGTTTTTGCGTACCGACTCCTGGTTCTTTCCAGGAACGCCCTTCAATGTGGTGCATATCCTGACGTTTATCGCCATTGTGGCTGCGGGTATTACCCTGTATCGCCGGCATCGCCGCGTATCACCAGTACCTGCCAGAAGCTAGGGGCTATCTGCGATGCCATCAGCGCCACGCCTGTTAATCATTGGTCTGGATTGCGCCGAACCGTCGCTTGTGTTTGAGCGCTGGCATGCTGATTTGCCCCATCTGGCAGGGTTGATGCGGCGGGGAAGCTATGGCCGGCTCGAAAGTTGTATTCCTGCCATCACGGTTCCGGCCTGGAGTTGTCTGTTCAGCGGACGTGATCCGGGTGAACTGGGCATCTATGGCTTTCGCAATCGTGCGGATCGGAGCTACCAGTCTATGGTGATTGCGGATAGCCGTATGGTGCGGGTACCGCGGTTGTGGGATCTGCTTGGGCAGGCCGGGTGGCGGGTGGCGGTGATTGGCGTGCCGGGAACCTATCCTCCGCAGCCCGTCAACGGGGTTCTGGTGTCTGATTTTCTGGCGCCGCACACCGGGGTCGAATACACCTATCCCGCTCACCTGGCTGCGCAGATCCGCGATCGGCTGGGGGCGTATATGCTGGATGTGCCCAATTTTCGCTCCGAGGACAAGGCGCGTATCTTGCGAGACATCTATACTATGTGCGATCAGCGGTTTACGCTGGCCAGGCAGATCTGGGATCACGATCAGCCAGATCTGTTGATACTGGTGGAGATGGGCGTTGACCGTATTCACCACGCCCTCTGGAAGCAGATGGATCCGCAACACCCGCTGTATGTGCCCAACGCACCGCTGGCCCATGCCATTTATGAGTATTATTGCCATGTTGATCGGTGTATTGGCGAGTTGCTGACAATATGCGACGAGCAAACGCTGGTGCTGGTGGTCTCCGATCATGGTGCCCAACCGCTGCACGGTGGGATTGCGTTGAACGAGTGGCTGTTAGCGATGGGCTATCTGGTGCTGCATCAAGCACCGCCGAGCAACGATGGTCGCGGACAACCCCTCCAGGCCGATATGGTCGACTGGTCGCGTTCACGTGCCTGGGGCGCGGGGGGCTACTATGGGCGCGTCTTTCTCAATGTTCAGGGACGTGAGCCGAACGGCGTGATTCCGCTTGCGCATTACGAACAGGAGCGAAGGACACTGGCTGCACACCTTCAGGCGCTGCCCGGGCCGGATGGTCAACCCCTGGGGACGCGGGTGTTTTTCCCACAACAGATTTATCGGCGCGTGCGGGGCATCGCGCCGGATTTGCTGGTCTATTTTGGTGACCTGGCCTGGCGGGCGGTTGGAACGGTTGGGACGGGAACGCTTTATACCCGCGAGAACGATACTGGCCCCGATGATGCCAACCATGCACAGTACGGGCTGTTTATCTGGTATGATCCGCAGCAACCGGGGAACGGCCAGTACCTGACCGGCATGCATCTGTATGATATTTTGCCCACATTGCTGCGACGATCTGGCTTGCCGATACCCACGGACATGCGCGGGAAAGTCTGGCCCTGGTAGGTGGGGGCGAGTGGTTGGGCATGGCCATACATCACACCTCGTTCACTCCCACCCGTTCAGCCCCGTTCAGCCCTCCTCGAACGCGGCCTGGTTGAACTTGAGCGTGCGGCTGTTCTCGCTCACGGTGCGCACGACGTGATCCGGTACGCCGCCGGGAATATCGGCCTCTATTTCCAGGGTCACGCGGATGTTCGCACCGAGCAGCGCCGTCAGGTGCGCGATGACTTCCTCGGCGATGCGACCGGCATCACGGCCAACCCGGTTGGGATCAAGCTGGACTGCGCCGTAGAACCGACGCGGCGTGGTATGAGGAGTGAGCGGAGAGGAGTGAGGAGTGAGCGGAGAGGAGTGAGGAGCGACCGGGCTCGTCGCTCCCTTCTCGCTGCTCACCGCTGTGCGCGCTTCTCTCGCATCGGCTTCCAGTTGCCTCTGCGCGACATCGGGTTTGACCAATACGCCGCCGCCATCTACGGTGAGCGTGATTCGTTCGCCAGCCTGCAGCCCCGCATACCGCCCTGTCTGTTCGTCGTAGCGTTCGGCATAGGCAAAGGTTTCG
>DAOTWD010000162.1:0-3534 GCA_034435975.1 Chloroflexaceae bacterium
ATGCCAATCAGCGTCGCAAAAATGAGCGCTGCCAGCGCGAGCCACCAGGGAACCACAAAAAAATCGGCCTGAATAGGCAGGTCTTCGCGCTGAATGTACCACTGGATCAGGTGGTTCAGGCCGATTCCCACCAGCCAGCCGCCGATCACGCCCAGCACGCCGCCAATGATGCCAATCATACCCGCTTCGAGCATAAACAGCCAGCGGATGTCGCTGCGTGATGCGCCAATCGCCTTGAGCGTACCAATCTCACGGGTGCGCTCGTAGATCGCCATAATCATGGTGTTCACAATGCCCAGGCAGGCCACAAACAGCGCCAGACCACCTACTGATGCCAGCATGATGTTGATCACAGCAAAGGCACGATTGGCAGTATCCAGTATCAGTTCGAGCGACTGTACCCGGAAGCCCTCGCTGCGGAACGCACGCACGAGATTGGTCGCCTCTCTTACATTTTGCGCTCGTACCACGACAAAATCATAGCCCTGGGTAGCGAGGTAGTCCGGCGTATTGTACCACCATGATTTCATTGCTGCCATGTCTGCTACGGACACCTGGGCTTCACTATCGCGGCTATCGCTGATACCGACCACGGTCAGCGGAAAAGCCTCGCGTTCACCACGCGGACTCTGCAAGACAATCGTGACTTCGCGGCCGATCAGTTCGTCGGGAGTGGTATCTGATGGTACGACCATCTGGCTCAAGACGACGGTGCCGCGTGGATCGCTGATGTCGAGTGTACCAGCGACGGCCTGTGGTGGGCGCGAGAACGGGTCAGGAAAGCTGTCGGGGGCACGCACGTTGATCGGGCGTGGGCGAATTTCACGTTGACCAGGAAACTCGATGGCGGTAACAACGTCGTTTAGCGTCACGAATGGCTGTACCTGCGCAACATTCGGCAGTTGCTCCCAACTGGCAACTATCTCAGCCGTGATTGGATTCTGGCGTTGCGGAATGCTGAACTGGGTGAAGAAATTGTCACTATCAGTTTCACGCGGGCGCACAAAAACATTCTCCAGACCTACCTGCGCAAACTGGCGCGTGATTTCCCGTTGCACTCCTACGCCGAGCGATACCATGGTGACAATAGTCAGAATACCAACAACGACGCCGGTCGAGGTCAAAGCGGTACGTACCTTGCGCCGCCCCAAATTTATGATGGCGGTACGGGCCATATCTCCAAAAGTCATAGGAATCCTCCATTGAAGCGCTGAAGTGCCTTTAACATGGTACAGGAGTCCAAGTCAACCAGTCTCGTCATCTATCACCTGTCACCTGTCACGTATTCCGCTCAGGCTGCTTTGCGCTTTCCGCGTAGACAGCGACTCACCCCTGAAGGAGTATAGCACGGGGAGCAGTAAAATGGAGTGACTGGATCACGCCTGTGCTGTCCCCAGTGTGGTGCGGGCCAGATGCCCCGGATGAATACGTTGTTATATAGACCGATTGATCCGCCGCACCCCCATACTGCGTGTCCTCACTGTCAAGCAGCACATGCCATCCATAGTCGGTCGGGGGACGGGTGGCCGTGTGTGCCAGCAGGTCAACCTGCATATCGGTGTTGCCCAGACACACCAGCAGCAGGACGGTTTCGGGTTCAGGTGCTGCTGTTCGACGGCGCAGAGCGAGTGTCTGCCCACCAAGCGGCACAGCGGTGAAGTGCTGGCGGGCCTGCTGGCGCAGCGCGGGCAACTGGCGACGCAAGGCCAGCAGGTCGGCATACAGGCGTAGCACGCCCGCATGGGTCGGGTGTGTTCGCTCGTCCCAGTTGAGCTTGGATTGCCAGAACGTCTCCGGTGCCTGGGGATCCGGCACCTCGGTGGCGGCAAACGCGGTGAAGCTGGCGAACTCGGCACGGCGACCCTCCGTCACCAGGCGTCCCAGTTCGGGATTATGGTCGGTAAAATACATGAACGGTGAGGATGCGGCCCACTCCTGGCCCATAAACAGCAGCGGCGTGTAGGGACTGAGCAGCAGCAGGGCCGACACGGCCCGATACGCGCTCAAATCGATCTGGTGATGCAGGCGCTCGCCCATGGCTCGATTGCCAATCTGGTCGTGGTTCTGGATGCAATAGATAAAGCGCATGGGCGCAACGTCGATAGCTGGCGCGCCACGCGGGTGTTCGAGAAAGGCTGACGGTTGGCCGATGTAAAACCAGCCTTGCTGCAACGTCGTCGCGATATCAGCCGCGGTGCCCTGATAGTCAATGTAGTACCCGTCTTGATCGCCAGCCAGCGCCACGCGCACCTGGTGATGGAAGTCATCCGCCCATACGCCATCCAGCCCCAGTCCACCCACGCTGGTCGGGCGTACCAGTTGTGGGTCATTGCGTTCGTTCTCGGCGATGAGCAGAAAGTGCCGCTCGGTGGGCAACGTTGCCCGCACACGAGTGGCGAGTTCGGCCAGAATATGGGTGGGGCTATCATCAAGGATGGCGTGGGTGGCATCCAGGCGCAAGCCGTCCATATGATATTCGTGTGCCCAGTAACAGGCGTTGGCGATGAAGAACTCGCGTACCGCGTCACTGTCTGGCCCATCCATATTGAGCGCATCGCCCCAGGGGGTCGCGTGCCGATCGGTGAAGTAGGTTTGACTAAACTGGCGCAGGTAGTTGCCATCCGGCCCCAGATGGTTATACACCACGTCGAGCAATACAGCCAGACCACGGTGATGGGCGGCGTCTATCAGGCGGCGCAAGCCTTCTGGCCCACCATAAGCGCGAGCCGGCGCAAAAAGGCACACGCCGTCGTAGCCCCAGTTGCGGTCGCCGGGAAAATCGGCCACCGGCATCAGCTCAATCGCCGTCACGCCCAGGGCACACAGGTCATCCAGGCGCTCGATCAGGGCGTCAAACGTGCCGGCGGCGGTTGCCGTACCAACGTGGGTTTCATAGATCACCAGGTCTGTGAGGGGCAATCCCTGCCAGCCCGCGTCTGTCCACGCAAATGCGGAAGGGTCAACCACACAGGATGGGCCATGAACACCGTCTGGTTGATAGCGCGAGGCCGGGTCGGGGCGCGGGGGGCCATTATCAACACGATACATATAGCGCGTGCCAGGGGTGATACCGGCGATGGAGGCAGCAAAGTACCCGTTGCCCTCGGACATCAGCGGATAGGTCGCCTGCTCCTGATCGTCGTTATAGCAAACGACCGACACGTGCTGCGCATTGGCGGCCCAGACGCGAAAGCGCGTGCCGGTCGCATCTGGTTGAGCACCGATCGGTAGCTGCCAGGGATGCGGGTTCATCTGGATCTTCATCATTGTCAAACCTTTCTTAGGAAGGAGCGATACTATTGATAATAGGAAAGCGTGGCCCGCTGCACGCCGGATAGGGTACAGGTAACAGGTGACAGGTGACAGGTATCCGAGCCAGCCCGGTCACCTGTTCCCTTAAGATGTGCGGATGCGACGAGGCGAGGAGGGGAAGCCCCATCGCGTCTCGTCGTCTCACGCGCGGGTGACGCACGTTCTTCGGAAGATGTGCGGATGCGACGAGGCGAGGAGGGGAAGCCCCATCGCGTCTCGTCG
>DAOTWD010000163.1:0-5558 GCA_034435975.1 Chloroflexaceae bacterium
TGGCAAGCTATGCTGTTGCATGAGGAGGCGATGATGCGGCGGGGCGCTTCAAAGCGCAAAGCGCAAAGCGCAAAGCGATCGGGCGGTGACAAGGCACGAAGGCGCGTTCTGATGGAGGGGCGCAGCAGCGGCAGACGGCGATCGGTGGCCGTGACATAGCACGCCGCTGCTGCGCCGACCGGTACGTGGCGGGGCGCGAGGCGCTTCGAAGCGGAAAGCGCAAAGCGGAAAGCGCAAAAGTGATCAGGCGGTGACAAAGCACGAGGCGCGAGGCGGCGAGGTGCGTTCTGAGGTAGTAGGGGCGCAGCAGCGGCAGATGACGATCGGTGGCAAGGCGGGGAGAGCGTACTAGTACACGATGACGGAAATAGCTCCAGGGTTTGGTCATGCTGAGCGGAGCGCAGCATCGTGCGGAGCGCAGCATCGTGCGGAGCGCAGCATCTGGCCTTCTGATGGAAGATCCTTCGCTTCGCTCAGGATGCCATGCGCGGCGCACGATCCTTCGCTTCGCTCAGGATGCCATACGCTCCGACCACGCCTCCGCTCAGGATGACAGACAACGAGGGAGGTATGTAGGCCCACTTGTACCAGTCAGATGTAACGGTTGCTCCGGTTCCGTCGCACCCCTGACAGCGGATAGTTGAACCGCTACCCCGCTGAAGGGGATGGCACTATTATGGCGATCAAGGATAGGGGTAATGCCCAGTCGCTATCAGGTGCCGTCGTTCCTGGACACGATCAGGATCATTAAATTGCAGAATACGCACAGTGACACGCCCTTCTGCAGTACGCGGTAGGATGTACCCTTGTGTGTCGAGACTAAAGTGTTCGTGCCATAGCTGTGTGCGGGGATTAAAAAATGGCGTTAGTTGACCCGTTTTTGGATCTAATGATCCCAGATCGGTACCCTTCGCACGATTGCAGCATGGGCAGGCCAGCGCAAGATTTTCGGCCGTCGTCGGGCCACCATGTTTTTCAGAAATAATATGTTCTATCTCGAAGGCAAAAAAAGCGACCTCTTCTGTATAACGGCAGTATTCACAACGCCCGGCAGCTCGTTCACTCACCAGATGGCGGAGTACAGCCGGTACATACGTTCCCATCAGGACCGATCCATCAGAGATTTCGTAGCATGGACTTTCGCCAGTCGTACCAGATGTTCCAGTGTGAAGTAGCGATCCAGTTCTTTCTCTTCCGAGGGAGCCAGTTGCCCTTGTTTACTGCGTGCCAGCAAATCGCTCACCCGTGCTTGCAGTTCGGGCGTAGGGGTCAGCGCCAGCACTTGCTCTGGCGTAGGTTGGCTCACGAGCAGGGCCATAATGTGTTCCTCGTCAGCAAAAATGGCATTGCGTTCAGCCAGCATGACCTGGAGGCCGCGCTCAATAACTTCGGGCAGACGGTCTTGAAATGTCTGCAATTGTTGCCCGATGCCGTCGGGCAATTCAATCGTTATTTCCATCGCAAGGTTGCTCCTCATCTTCTATCTCTCGCAGCAAAAGAGTTGCAAGTTTGACCATTGTCAGGTGATAGACAACTGTATCAGTCCATCATCCTGATCACGGATTGCGTTGTATATCTACAGTATAACGCACCCTGGCGAACGTGCTTGTTTGAATGCACAGAGGTGCGAGGTGCGAGGCGTGAGGCGTGAGGCGACGAGGCGACGAGGCGACGAGGCGCGGTAGCCGTCCACGAATAGGGCCACGCATGCGACCACGAATGAACACATTTCATGCACGAATGGATCGGTAGCAGGGCGGAGGCAGGTGGCGCACGGCGTGGCGCGTGCATGTAGGGGCGCAGCCGTGGCAAACGGATACCTGCGGCCGTGCCATGTGTACCCACGGCTGCGCCCATCAGCGGTTCAACGTGCATCGAGGCCAGGCGCGAGGCGCGAGGCGACGAGGCGTGCGGCGACGAGGCGACGAGGCGACGAGGCGACGAGGCGGTGAGCAGTATCATTTATCCCACTACTCGTTTACGCCTTTGCGCCTCTACTGCTTTGCGCCTTTGCGTTAAACAAGCGGTCGTGGGGTGGCGTGAGACGTGCAGCGCCGAGGCGCGGTAGCCGTCCACAAAACCTCGTCGTTATACTAGCCAATCTCGGCCTGGAGCGCCGCCGGATCGAGGATCACCACCGCACCATGCTGAATAGCGATCAGGCCGCGCTCGGCGAAGTCACGCAAGGCATAGTTCACCGACTCGCGGGAGGTGCAGACCAGTCCCGCCAGATCGTGTTGCGTTATTTTGATGTGGAGTGGCGACGATTGCAGATCGCTGTGGGCCAGCTGCAGCAGTTGTGTCGCCACCCGCGCCGGGGCACTCAAAAAGGCCAGTTGTTGCGAGTAGGCCGTGGTATAGCGCAGGCGCTCGGTGAGCATACTCAACACCGCCTGCACCAGCGTGAAGTAGGTGCGCAACAGATCGAGAAAATCATCGCGGTAGAGTACCAGCGTCGTGACACTGGTCAGTGCCGACGCACTGGCCGAGCGGGGAGCCTCATCAAAGACCGAAAACTCCCCAAAATGGCTACCCATTCCATAGATCCGTATCGTCGCCTCGCGGCCATCGTCGTTCGAGAGATACACGCGCACACGTCCGTGTGCAATAATATGCAGGCAACTACCGGGATCGCCCTGCTGAAAAATAATATCACCCTTGCGATAATGCTGCTCCTTAAGGCGCAGCGCAACCTGCTGTAACTGCTCCATCTCCAGGTCGCGAAAGAGCGTGACCTGCTGCAATACGACCATTTTGTCCTCAGCCTGCGCAATCATGTGTACCTCCCACGGTCGATGAGGTGCTGGATTTATACCACGTTCTGGCGCGCCTATTGTAGCACAACTTCTATAAACACTGCGACAACTATTAGTATATCTTTCGATATTTTCATCAACGAACCTGGTAGATTACTGAACCCAACAATCGGTGTATTCTATAGCGTGTTTTTACAAATTTTTTACCCCGGTCTGTGTGAACCAGTTCATAGTCTATTGCGCTCAACTACGCTAGACTGGTGATAGACGCTAGATGAAGATCGGATTAACGCAAAGGAGCAACGGATGAAACGTCCTGGCCTTGTACTATGCACGCTTTTGTGTGCCCTGACGCTGCTGGCCCTGCCTGTTCCGGTACTTGCCGCGAATAACCTGCTCATTGAGCAGGTTAGTAACATTGAGGGCATAGGCGTGTTTGCAATAGATGGAAACTATGCCTATGCCATTGATGATGGTGATCTCATCGTCTTTGACGGACGTAACCCGACGCAGCCGGTGCGAGGGGGGAACATGCGATGCGGGGAGGGCCCTATGCAGATAGTGGGAAGCACCGCGTACTTTGTGAATGAGAATTGTGGGTTCGTCATCATTGATATAAGGAACATCGAAACGCCCACCGAAATGAGTTCTCTTACCATTAAGCCCTTCTCCGACAGGTCTATCAAGCCCACAGATATGCAGGTAGTGGGGAGCCTGGTCTATATTACGGATCTTTGGGGGTTCTTGTACATCGTTGATGTGAGCAACCCGGCCATCCCTGTCGAAGTTGGCCGCTTTAATGGAGAAGGCGGCTTCATTCGACTTCATATCGTAGGGAACCTGGCCTATGTGACAGAAGAGTTTGGGCCATTGCGCATCATTGATGTGAGCAACCCGGCTGCGCCTACCGAAGTCGGTTCTTTCGATGCGCTGGAATATCCCCGAGGCGTGTATGTGCAAGGGCATCTAGCCTTTATTGGAGCTTACGATGAAGGATTACGCATCATTGATGTGAGCAACCCGGCTGCGCCTGTCGAGGTTGGTGTCTTCGACACACCGGGCAAGGTCGAGGACGTGCAGGTGGTAGACACCCTGGTTTATATAACTGATCATGAGGAAGGGTTACGGATCATTGATGTAAGTAACCCGGCTGTTCCTGTCGAGGTTGGCTTCTTTGATCCGCCGGGCAATGTCTGGGGTGTGCTGGTGACAGGTGATCTGGTCTACGTAACATATTATGTGAGAGATGACCAGACGGAACCATTCACCTGGGGAACGTTCATCCTGCGTGTAGGTGACACAACACCATCTCCCGCTCCTGTCCCCGACGCGCTACTCTTCCCCGAAACCGGCTACAGCATCGATGGGCGCATCCGCAGTTACTGGGAGAAGCATGGCGGCCTACCGGTCTTTGGTTACCCGATCACCGCTCAGCAGGAGGAACGGATTGAGGGCCGTCCGGTGCCGGCGCAGTGGTTCGAGCGCAATCGGCTGGAACTGCACCCCGAAAACGCCGCGCCCTACGATGTGCTGCTTGGTCGCCTGGGCGCGGATCGGCTGGCGCAGCAGGGCTACGATTGGCAGGCAGTGCCCGCCGAAGCGCCGCAGGCCGGTTGTCGCTTCTTTGCCGAGACCGGGCGCAACGTCTGTGGCGACATCCTGGCGGCGTGGCGGGCGAACGGGCTGGAACTGGATGGGCAGGGCGGCTTTAGCGAGAACGAGAATCTGGCGCTGTTCGGCCTGCCGCTGACCGGGCTGATCACCATGACCATCCCGGACGGTAGCGAGCGCCAGGTACAATACTTCGAGCGGGCGCGCTTTGAGCTGCACCCGGAGAACGCGCCACCCTTTAACGTGCTGCTGGGACTGTTGGGGCAAGAGGTGCGCGGGGTGCAGTAGGTACTGGCTGAATGTTGGGCGGGAGCCGGCAGGCGACGTGGGAATGCCTTTAGATAGTGCAGAGCGCCAGAACCGCCGAATGAACGTTGAAAAAACAGTCGAATGCACAAATGACCGGAGGCCTGGCTTGAGTCAGGCCTCCGGTGCTACGCAAGGCATAGCAAACTACTCCGCATCCAACACCGCATCCACATCGACTGCGAACCCCGCCAGCAGCGGCGAAGTGGCGGTCGTGCCGCGCCCGAAGACGCCGTGTTCGCGGTAGGCGTCACCGTCGAGCGTTAACACCGTGATCGTCGCCGCGTCCGGGTTGACGATCCAGTACTCCGGGATGCGGCCCTCAGCATAGTCGTCCCGTTTCTCAATCGTATCGCGCTCCGGCTTGTCCGGACTGACCACCTCGACCACCAGGTCGGCCCCCAGCCAGTAGCGGTTCTGGCGACGTGGGTCGCGGGCATCGAGCAGGAGCAGCAGATCGGGTTCGCGGTATTTGCCGGGGCGAATCTGGAGCCGGAGTGGGGCATAGACCACGGTGCCGCCAGTTGGGTGGATAAAAGCAAATAGCGCAAACAGCAGAAAGCGCGAGATGATCTGATGTTTATCGGTCGGCATTGGCAGCACCTCCAGTTCGCCATCACTAAACTCAATCAACCGCCGCGCATGGTCGGTCAGCTTCAGGTATTGCTCTTCCGTCCAGGTGCCCTGGAGCGGTGCGAGATCGACGGGTGCCGTGCCGTCGTTCCAGGTCAGTTGCAATTCCGGGGGGCAGGTTGTGGTCATCATTGCGTCCTCCTATTCGGCTTCCAGCACCGCATCCACAGCGACCGCGAACCCCGCCAGCAGCGGCGAGGTGGCGGTCGTGCCGCGCCCGAAGACGCCGTGTTCGCGGTAGGCGTCACCGTC
>DAOTWD010000164.1:0-6175 GCA_034435975.1 Chloroflexaceae bacterium
CGCAGGTTCCAGGTGCCCCACAGCGCCAGGCCGATCAGCAACGGTGGCAGCAGGTAATCAGCTCGCAACGTTAGCCAGCGCAGGCGCAGCGGTGGTGCCTGGATGCGCAATGCACTGCTGGCCGTCGGTCGGAGTGCCACCGGAAGTCTGAACTGGCGTTGCTGCAACCAGTCTGCTAGCAGGCATACCCCGCCGCCAATCATGACGCTAATGGGAATGAACAGACTGATAACCACAGCATCGTTCGTAATCAGCCACAGGTATGGCAGGCGTACCAGCGCCGGATTGAGCGCCATTAACGCGATGCCAGGGACAAGCAGAATGAGCCGCCGCTGCTGCACGGCCCACAGCGCCAGCATGACGCCCACGGCGGGCAGCAGATAGCTCACCAGCCAGGGATTCGCCAGCACCGTCAGCGTCCCTACCCAGCCGATCTGCTCGGCCATCACCCGTGAGCGCCGCACCAGGCCCCAGGCTGCGCCTGCCAGCGCCAGCGCAATCAGCGAGCGATTCTGGCCGGCCCAGAGCAAGCCGAGGTTCACGGCGTTGTAGCTGCCACCACCGGCCAGGCTCTGCAGTTGCTCAACGGCTGGTAGCAACGTGCGGGCCACCAGCAACGCCAACCACGGTGCGGCAAGTAACCCGGTCAACAGCGCCGTCACCGTCACCTGCCCCAGGCGAGCGCGGATGCGCTGCCAGGGCTGATCGATAGCCCAGACCAGCGCCAGCACCGCCAGCAAGCCACCGGCAAAGACGATCACCCGAAAATGGATGATACTCAACCCGGCCAGCAGCAGGGCCACCGCGATCCACCAGCGCCAGGTAGCGTTGCGCAGGGCGATATGCCAGATTATGGCTAGAGCCGGTAACAGCAGCAACCCCATCAGTTGCGTGTAACGGCCCCAACTCACATAATAGGCAGGCATGATCGAGATCAGGCCCACAATCAGCGCCGCCACCACTCCGGCCAGCGGCCGCCGCCACAAATACGTCGCCAGCGCCGCGCAGGTCAGGGTATGCAGCGCATTCAGTATCTGCCCCTGCCAGAGCATGACCTGGGGCAATGTTACGCCAGAGAGTTGCATCACAGCGGCAGTAAAAACGTGATAGCCCCAGTGATAGGGCAGGTTATCAACCGGCAGGTAGGGCCGCAGGGAATATGGAGCCTGTCCGGTTTCGGCCACAATGCGGATGAGCAGCGCGTGATGCACCGAGTCCACCCAGGCGGGCAACACCAGATCGCTAATCTGCACAAAGCGTGTCCAGAGTGTCAGAGCGAGAATGCCGAGGAGCGCAACGGTTGTGAGCGGGACTGGTGGCACCGCAACCGGTTGGTCATCGTGCCGGTCGCGCCAGATGATCCAGCCCATAGCCAGCATGCACAAGACCAGTAGCACTGCCAGCAGCGGCGTCGTGAGCGCCAGGCCGAGCAGCGTTGTCCACTGATAGAGCAGCGCCACGCTGCTGAGGCTGAAGCCGATCCAGAGCGTTGGACGAAGCCAGAGCGTGATGGGCGGTGTGCGCAGGAGCCAGCGTTCAATCACATAGCCTGGCCCCACCAGCATAAACAGCAGCACGACCAGCAAGCGCCCCGGTGGCCCGGCCAGCCATGCTATTACGGCACAACAGAGTATCACGACTAAAAGGCAAAATCTGAGTGTCATAGGCTCAGTATAGCACAAAATATTTGCATCACGGTATGATTCTGCTACAATGAATACCGTCGGTTGTAAACTTACGTTACAAATGCTGCCAGGAATGCCGCTCATGAAATATTACTTTTCCAGAGTCTGGCTTTTCATTATATGTTTACTCCTGGTCAGTCTACACATCGCTCCCGAACGGGTTGCGCAAGCCCAGACAGCGCTCGAACTCACCATCACCCCCGCGTTCGAGGGGAATTACGTCCCTGGCACCTGGCTACCGCTACAGGTAGCGTTGGTGAACGAGGGAGCGGCATTTGAGGCACTGGTGGTGGCAACACTGCCCGGCAACCCCAATCGCTATACCATGCCGGTGGAACTCCCTGGCGGCTCACAAAAGCTCGTTACGCTGTATGTCGCCATGGATCAAGAGACGCGCCAGGTACGTGTCACGATTGAACATGCGGGCACGGTGGTGGGCGAACAGGTGGTGGAGGTACGCCCCCGTACTGCTGAGCGCCTGATGGGATTGACGACCGAGCAAACGCTTGCACTCGCGTTGCCTCGTCGTCAGGATCTGCAACGCTTGCCATTCACCGTGTTCGATCTGCCACCCTCGTCCATCCCCGATCAGGCACCGGGGTT
Organism: Chloroflexaceae bacterium; assembly: GCA_034435975.1. GTDB lineage: Bacteria > Chloroflexota > Chloroflexia > Chloroflexales > Chloroflexaceae > CAKZQX01. The sequence continues at coordinate 2,289 of DAOTWD010000164.1, forward strand.
GGGGAGCCTGACGCTGTTGATGCTGGCGGATATCACCAGCGCGTCATTGTCGCCGGAGCAGCAGCAAGCACTGCTGGGCTGGATTGTTAATGGCGGGCACCTGATTATTGAGGGTGGCTCGACTGCTGGACGGACGCTCAGTGGTCTGGCAGAACCATTCTATGTGGCAACCCTGGGCGATACCCTGGATCTGGACGTGGCGTTTCTGGCGGAGTTTGTGAATGGCAGCGCACCTGCCAGCTTACCGGGCATTCAACTCGATCCCCTGCCCGGAACGCGTTCGTTCGGGCCACCTTCCGCACCGTTGTGGGTGCAACGAGAACTTGGACTGGGGGTCATCACGCAACTGGCATTTGCGCCCGGCCTGCCCGCGCTAAATACCTGGTCAGAAGCGCCGACTTTCTGGGATCGGCTCTTGCAGCCCGCGGCTGTGCTACGCAATGCGGCGAGCGTTGAGCCGAACTTTGACCGTGCGAGCGAACAGGTTCTGACGGCTGCGCTGAGTAATCTACCTGCCTCAAATCTTCCGCCCGCTGGTATGTTATTCCTGCTCCTGGTGGGGTATACCATCTTGATCGGCCCGGTCGTGGCGCTAATGTTACGCCGGGCCGATCGCCAGACCCTCGGCTGGCTGCTGTTGCCCGCCCTGGCGCTGTTCACGACCGCCGGGGGCTTCGGGTTGGCCTATCTGCTGCGTGCTAACCAGCAAATCGTCTCACAGATCAGCCTGATTGAGCAGACCAGCGCGACGCACGCTCGCGTGCGCACGGTGGTAGGCTTGCTCACCCCCCAGGATACCACCTTCGCGGTGCAAATCGCTCCCGAAGCGTTGGTACGCCCGCTGCGTTCGGTCAGTGGACTATTTGGCCCCATCAGTGGTACGCAGGGCGACTTTACGCAGCAAGCGGGGGCATTCCAGGTAGCGGTAAACCGCTGGCAACTCGAGGGTTTTATTGCCGAGCAGTACGTCGATCTGGCGAACCTGGACGCCCGCATCGTGTTGAATGGCCCTGATATTCAAGCAGAGGTGTATAACACTACTGACCAGACCCTGCACGATGTTGTGGTGGCCTATGGCGAACAACTGGTGCGGATAGGGGATATTCCACCCGGAGTGCAACAGACCGCCATCTGGCCCGACATTTCCGCCGACAATCCCCCGCGTCTAGGTACGGCACTGAGTTACCTGGTTCTGCGCGAAGCATTGGACGCCGGCCGTCGGCCGGGTGGTGTTACCGACCGCCGCGTGCTGGTGCGCGAGGCACTGATCAACGCCGCGGTAACACGGGGAACACAGGTAGCCGATGAGGGGCCACTGCTGCTGGCCTGGCTGGAGCAGAGTCCGCTGGCCGTAGACGTTGTGGCCCCCGGTGCTGCTACCCAGCAGGTAGCCTTGCTGATGACCCGCCCGACAGTGAGCGGGACGGGCGCGATTGCCTTGCCGCCCGGCTGGTTGCGCCCCGATTTTACTCGTGGTGAAAATACGACCTGTTCTGGACGCGAGGGCACCGGTGTCTCCACTCAGACTGACCCGATGACAGTGACATTACGGCTACCGGGTGATTTTACAACCTTGCAAACCACGGCGCTCACGTTGACTATGCAGAGTGAGCGTAGCTGGCCCAATGCTGGCCTGACCACTGAGCTATTCGATTGGATACAGCAGCAGTGGATTGATCAGAACTATGATGGCCCGGGGATCCTGCCGGTAGCCCAACCAGAACGCTATGTTCAGAATGGCACAGTACGCCTGCGGTTATCCGGGCGCATTATCGAGACCCAATGTCTGTTTGTGCGAACACAACTGGCGGGAACACTGCCATGAACAACGTGCTTATCCCGATTCTGGTGAAGGAATTGCGCACGCAATTACGGGGAAAGCGGGCGGCGCTGCTGCTGACGGTGTATGTTGGCCTGTTGCTACTGGCGTTGTGGCTGCTGTATCGCTCGATTGTGGGCCAGATTAACCTGGGCGCACCACTGGTGAATGCACAGATCGGGCAAGCCCTGTTTACCGGCCTGGCGTTGGCGGTGCAAGGATTGACCTTTTTTCTGGCACCGGCGACGGCGGTGAATGCTATCAGCAGCGAACATGAACGGGGTACGTTTGATATGCTGCTGAAGACGCCGCTGTCGGCAACGCAGATTCTGGTGGGCAAACTCCTGGCCGCGCTGGCGTTTGTTGGCTTGCTGCTGCTGGTCGCGCTTCCGCTGTTCAGCGTGATCGTCTTGTTTGGCGGGGTCGAACCGGGCGATCTGAGCCGTGTGTTCGTTACGATTCTGGTGTCGGCGATGATGGGTGCGATGCTTGGCCTGGCCTGCTCGGTCTTTACCCGGCAGACCTACGCCGCGACACTGCTGTGCTATGCCATTCTGATTACGCTGATTGGTGGGACACTGTTTGCAGCCAATTTGTGGAGCATTACCCACAGTATGCTGCCTGCGCCGCCGCAATATGTACTGGTCAACCCGCTGTCGGCGATGGCCGCGGCTCTGGCGCGCACGCAACCGCCCGAATTGATTACGCCGAGTACGCTACGTCCGACCGCGATACTCGGTTTGCTGACGCAGGGAACGATAGTCCAGAGTGGCGGTCAGATGAACGTCTTGCCGCTTTACCGCGCCACCTGGATGGTATACGGGGGTACGATGCTGCTCCTGTTCTGGATGTGTTTGCATGTGGTGCAACCCCGCCGCTGCTGGCGGATTGAGCACATGGATGGAGTGCTGCTGCTGCTGGTACTGGGCTACGCACTCCTGGTATGGTTCAGGCGTAACTGGTTGCTCGAAGGCCTCGGCCTGTGATGTTGAAGCATATAGAGTCACGACTTTCATCGTTTCTTACACCGTATGAGACGAACGTCATGACTCCATACCGCTATACTCCATAGGCTCTATGTTCAATGTGGCTGACCACTACCCTTACAGGCTACGTTAAAAGTACTATTGCCTCTCTGCCAGAATGTGGTAGAGTGCTAGTATCTGCGCAGATGCGCGAGGAAAAGAAACGACGCCCGCCAGTCAGCCGGGTTTTGCCGCATTGTGTCGCTCCCAGGTACACTCGCTGACGATTGTAGCTCGACGTAACGTCCACAGAGAAAGAGAGGTTTTGTTCGTGATACGTCAACTATTGACACTGATGGTAACGCTGATGCTGGTCGTGTTCGTGATCGCTGGTTGTGGTGGTGGCGGGACAGGCCCGGCCACACCAACAGAAACGTATCCTGCACCGGGCATCGAGGAATACCCGGCCCCGCAGACTACTCCGGGTACTGAGGGATATCCGGCACTTCCGATGGTGCCAGTACCAGGTAATTATCCTGAACCATAATCCTGTGACGTTCTCTGTCGCCTGAAGGCGACGGCTTCTCAGCCAACACACGGCACGAACCGCCCAAGTTACCCGCTGACCGCTCTGTCCAGGCGGGGTGGGTAATGCTAGCGTCAAAATCAGTCAGAGAACAACTGTACCACATCGTGGTATTGTTGTCCAGTATCTCCTCTTTGCAAGAGAGATGGAAAGTTCAAATGCCCGGTACATGCCCGCATTGCAACGCCTACGTCCTTGCTGGTCGGTTATCAACCTGCTATCATGGATTGCGGTTCTCACACACCCGTGGGCGAAACGCGAAAGGAAACGAACACGATGACCACTGCGACCGTGGAGCGTGATGACTATGATAACCCCTGGAAGCAGATTCTGGAACATTACTTCGCACCGTTTCTTGCCTTCTTTTTCCCAACTGCCTACGCCGATATTGACTGGGAGCGCGGCTACACCTTCCTGGATACAGAACTGCAGCAGATTACCCGCGATGCCCGGCTCACCCGCCGCCATGTTGACAAGCTGGTCAAGGTCTGGAAGAAGAGCGGGCAGGAGACCTGGT
>DAOTWD010000165.1:0-53284 GCA_034435975.1 Chloroflexaceae bacterium
TTTCGGTGGCCCATTCTCTTGCTCTACCTCATCAACCGACTTTCCTATGCTGTACATGGTGCGTGCTATTGAAGAAACATCGGCATGAGCCTCCCCTTCCGATGCGGGAATGGCGCAGGATGTAAGGATAGAAGCCATAACCATGCTTCCCACAAACAGGACGGTTCTCAATACCTGTTTCACGGTGATTTCCTTTCCACTTTCTAATACTCAACAAGAGGATATTCCTGCAAGACTTCCTAAAGGCATCTAGCTACCATCGCACCGGTGTGTGCAATCGTTATTCCGGGCTTGCCGATACAGATTTACCACCATTTACTCCCGTTGTCATGGTGGTAATACGTCTTGATTCACGAATGTCCTGAATCATTGCTTGAAAACGCGAGTCCAAGGTTCGTCGTCATAGGGCAAAAAGCGCCACTGCGCCCTAGTGCGCATGAATCCTGTGTACCCCCCCTCCACAAAACGGCGGCAATAAGCTTCGTCACCGACAGAAGCCCGTGGATGGGTGTGTAGAAAAGAACATATGTTGTTACATTGAGAATCTGATAGTTGAGCATTTATAGACATGAGTCTCGTAGACCTCAAATGTCAACAGAACCTAGTAAGCGGTCAGAGGCTGTGTACTTAGAAGAGTCGCTAGTTCTTCTATTTTTTCTTTCTTACGTTGTGTTTCAAGCTCCTCTTGATAGTTGTGTTGGCGGCGGCGAATAAACATAGTCAAAGGTATCAATAAGGGTAATACGATGCTAAGAAAAACGATAAGTTTCGGGAGAGACCCTTTTTCTCGTCCACCTGTGAAGAGGAGCAAGAGACTGCTAAAAGTAATAACAAGTCCGCGGCGGAGTGTCGTTTGATCCACCATACTACTACTTGATCCGGAGCAACCACAAGGGACAGGCTCATTGCGTTTAAGGACGTTGTAGGAAGCGTAGAAAAAAGAGCCACCAAGGAGTGAACTTACAGTTGATCCCAAACGGAACCATCGTCCAGAAAGGAGTGCTATCCCAGAAAAAATTTCTGTCCATGGCAAGACGAAACCGACTTTCCTGTTCAACTGGGGAGGCAATACTTTGTACCTCCCAACCATATCGACAGTTGTCGAGTAATTCATGAGTTTCATAAATCCCGAGTACAGGTACATCGAACTTAGCCAGACACGTATAATCGAAACGACATATTTCATGGTGTTACCCTTTCGTTATAGCAAGTATGCTGATGGCGAACGAGTTCGCTTACGGCTCTATGTTGCTATACCTTACGACTTTTTACCCTTTCGTATCTATAAGTACTGCAAAGAGCAAAGGCCAGGCCGAATCACAAAACCATAATTTAGAACCGCTGACAATCCGATTAACTGTCCTGCGGCCATGTCCACACTCTCGTGGCTCTAAATCCATTGTTGGGCAATCGCAGGCCCACAGCACCGATAGACATACCGGTGATTAATGCATCAAGGCGTTCAGGAATAGGATTTCCATCACTTGCACGGATGACTTCCATCTGTGTTGAGAACTCGATCCCACGCTTACTCCCACGCCATGTTGCTATAGTTAACCCAGAGGGTGTCTTTGACTCAATTATGCCATCCAACCGGCCAATATTAACCCAGATTGACTCTGCTTGAAGAGTGCCATCAGGTAAGGCAGTTCCGCGAACATCGGCATAATCACCGACGCGGATTGGATGGTTTCCGTAAAACTCTTTCCAAACGGCAGTTTCTTCCGAGATGCGTACTGCCTTTAATTCATCACCTCCCGCAAGCACGATTCCTTCTGGTGTTTGTTCAACAACCGTTCCTCCAAAGAAGTTAGGATCGCGATCCGGCCTCTCCTCTACACTGGGTGTAGAAGGACTCTCATTCTGTGCCTTAACTATGTTTGTCAATCCTGGGTACAAAAAGTTTGCTACCGCAGCGCCTCCTAGAGTAACGTTCCGCAGAAAACTTCGGCGTTTCATGGTTTATCCTCCTATGGTGCTACGCTTCAAAAGTTCTGATTGTAACTCTACCTGATCTAAGTACACCCATTGCGTAAATCCGTAGCGAAATGGAGAAACTCCTGCTGGTTGCAGTAGTGCGGAATCGGTTCCTGAGATCCGTTACGAACGTACGCAACGCTATACTTAGATAAGTTATTATCGTCAACTAATGCATCACGGACAGTACAGGCTGGACGGATACAGGTAACAATCCAGCCACTAAAGACTGGAGGATTCGTCCATTAGTTCGCTGATTTGGAGAGTAGTGTAAAAAGATAGTGGTAGTATAGAGCAGGTAGGCTGTTTAATGAAAGACGCCCGACTATGAATCGGGATTTTTCAACCTTAGATCGGATACTGAACAGTGACCTGTGGAATTATTCCCTGATGCAAAGGAGCCATTGAAGAGAACAGGGCTTTTGTGCAATCAACCATTACACAAGTAGACGGACCTGTATCTACGCGTTTTGCAGCGCGTGCAAAGGTTCCGGGGTTGATAAAAACATATTCGCCACAACTGATACTTGGATAATTACTGGCATCACAACACCAACTACAGTTCGTTTTCCACGCAATACCGTAGTCACCAGAGCGGCATGTACAGCAACCACCAGGTCCACACGCACTACCCTGGCCACATGGAGTTGAACAATTGCTACCCTGGCAACAACAGTCATCGCAGTTACACGGGTCTGGATAGCAGCAAAACCAACTTGCACTACCAGTATACGTTGCCATTGAATACCTCCTATACAAATGATAGAAGAAATATAGCAATCAATCATTAAAATAATATTAAAGTAATATGATAGACAACTGAAATTCAGGTGATATTTACAGCAGATCGCCTTCAGGCACATAAACCAGCGCATTCACACCTGGGATGCATCACTCTACCAAAAATTTGACGACGAAGTGGGATTAAGGATCAGCTCGGTTAGGGATAGGGAGGTGGGTGAAAAAATCATCTCTTCCATAATTGCTGCAGGCGCAAAAGACTTGTGGATCGAACAATTGCGTAACTCCTGTAAATTACAGGAACTCTAATTTGGGGTTCCTGTGCCCCATTTTGGTGCTTTTCAGATCCTTTCCTCCCACTTGATGCCCAAAATCACGCTCCATACGGACACCTTTCCCCACCTCGAACCATTCAAGCACGACCGTTCCGTTGCAGGTAGGGAAGAATGCGCAACATGGCATGGTTTTTGACCGCAACGTGGGGAATGTCAACGCATTTCGTACACGTGTTTCACCGAAAAGACCGTGAAAACCCCGAATTAGAGTAGGAGTTACGCGGTGCTATAGCCAGATAGCCTTTTCGCCTGCCTCCAGAGCATGTCTCTTGACATCGCTCCAGCAGATTGCTATAATTTAGGTACAACTAAATTATCTTTTTGTTAAAACAAAGTATGAATGTATAGAACCAATGTTATGAAGAGAGGAACAGTATTCTCATGCATCGCAATCGCACCATCTTGCTCATACCGATCCTGCTACTGACCCTGCTCACGGCCTGCGGCGCAGCAACCACCACGCCCGATACAGGCCAGCAGCGCCTCAACGTGGTGGCAACCACCGGGCAGATTGCTGATACGGTTGCCAATGTCGGTGGCGATCAAATAAAATTGACCACCTTGCTCGGCCCCGGTATCGATCCGCATGCGTATGTTCCCACCGAGGGCAATATGACCACATTGCAAAACGCGCAGATCATCTTTTATAACGGCCTGCATCTCGAAGCCCGCATGGATCGAGTTTTGCAACAGATCGCACAGAATAGCAACGTCACCGTTGTGGCCGTGGCCGAGACATTGCCAGAATTGTCACTGTTAAGCTGGGAGCCAGAAGCGGGTATGCCCCACGATCCGCACGTCTGGAACGATGTGCGGCTCTGGATCCAGGTGACAGAAATCATCCGCGATACACTGGTCACCGCCGATCCCGCGCATGCCGAGATCTACGCCGCCAATGCTGCGACCTACATTGAGCAGTTGCAAACGCTGCACAACGACATTCAGGCAGCCGTGAGCCAGATTCCGCAAGAACGGCGCGTGCTGGTGACAGCGCACGACGCCTTTGGTTACTTTGGGCGTGCCTATGGCTTTGCAGTCGAAGCGGTGCAGGGCATCAGCACTGAGACCGAAGCCAGTACCGCCGATATTCAGGCCCTGGCCAACCTGGTGGTAAAACGACAGGTTCCGGCCATTTTTATCGAGACCACCATCTCGCCGCGCACGATTGAGGCGGTACAGGCGGCAGTACGAGCCGCAGGGCATGAGGTCACACTGGGCGGCGAACTATTTTCGGATGCGATAGGCGAGCCAGGCACGCCCGCCGGTACCTATATCGGCATGATGCGCCATAACACCGACACGATTGTCGCGGCACTGCAGTAGGGGCGGAGCAATAGAAATGAGAGAACTATAAATGCATACCAATACCCATGCTATCGAAGTCACTGACCTGACCGTGGCCTACCGCGATAAGCCCGTTTTGTGGGATGTTGATCTCGCCGTGCCAGCAGGCATTCTCATGGCGATTGTTGGCCCGAACGGGGCGGGCAAAACCACGTTGATCAAAGCCATCCTGGGACTGGCACCCATTGCCGCCGGCCAGACGCTGATCTATGGCAAGCCCTACGCCGTACAACGACGACTGGTTGGCTATGTGCCGCAACGCGGCAGCGTGGATTGGGATTTCCCCACCAATGTCCTCGATGTGGTGATGATGGGACGCTACGGCGCACTGGGCTGGATTCGGCGTCCCGGTTCGCGAGAACGGAACCTGGCATACGAGGCGTTAGAGAAAGTTGAGATGCAAGATTTTGCCGATCGGCAGATCAGCCAGCTTTCGGGCGGGCAGCAGCAGCGTGTCTTTCTGGCGCGGGCGCTGGTGCAAGATGCGCAGGTATACTTTATGGACGAGCCGTTCCAGGGCGTCGATGCCACTACCGAGCGCACGATTATCACCTTGCTCCAGGAATTGCGTTCCGCTGGCAAGACCGTGGTGGTAGTGCATCACGATTTACAGACTGTGCCAGAATATTTCGACTGGGTGACACTGCTGAATGTGCGGCGCATCGCCAGCGGCGCGGTGTCCGAAGTCTTTACCGAGGAAAATTTACGCCTGACATACGGTGGTCGGGTAGCGATTATGGGTCAAAATGCCGAGGCACGCATGCTGTCCGGGCCGCTGTCAGCCGCTGATCATACAAAGGATAGAAATACATGGATCTGATGTCTATGCTCCACGCCGTTCTGTTTAACTACACTCTGCGCACGGTGGCACTTGGCGCAGCCACACTGGGCATCGTCAGTGGAGCGCTCGGCTGCTACGCCGTGTTGCGGCGGCAGGCGCTGCTAGGCGACGCGATGTCGCACGCGGCGTTGCCAGGGATCGTCCTGGCCTTTTTGCTGACCGGTACACGCCAGCCGCTGGTGCTGCTGCTGGGGGCAATGGTTGCGGGCTGGCTGGCAACACTGGCGTTGATCGGCATCATACGGACCACACGCATCAAAGAAGACAGTGCGCTCGGCATCCTGCTCTCGGTCTTCTTTGGCTTTGGCATGGTGCTGCTGGCTCTGGCACAGAAGCAGCCAAATGCGGCCCAGGCGGGGTTGAGCAAATTCCTGTTTGGACAGGCGGCATCGCTGGTTGTACGTGATGTGATCACCATGGCCGGATTGGGTGCCGTGGCGCTGCTGTTGATGCTGTTGTTCTGGAAGGAATTCAAGTTGTTGAGCTTCGATCCCGATTTTGGGGCCACCCAGGGCTTTCCCATCCGGCTGCTCGACATCGGCTTAACGGCGCTGATCGTCGTTGCCATCGTCGTGGGGCTGCAAACGGTCGGCGTGGTGTTAATGAGCGCCATGCTAGTGGCACCCGCCGCCGCCGCCCGCCAGTGGACGGATCGGCTGGGGGTAATGGTTACGCTGTCGGCGTTCTTTGGGGCGTTGGCGGGAGTGATCGGTGCGATGATCAGCGCCACCGCTCGTGGGATGTCGACCGGCCCGACCGTGGTGCTGTGCATCAGCGCGATCGTGATGTTCTCGATCTTCTTCGCCCCCAACCGTGGGTTGGTGTGGAATATAGTACGCCAGCAACGCAACCGGCAGCGTCTGCGCCACAAGGTTGACCGCGAACTGGTATTGGAACCGGAATGAAATCGTCTATAATACCAAATCCGCATGATTGGTTCCCCGCATGTCATGCTGCGTGAAACGGAATGCCGCGAAGAATCTCTTGTCGGAAAGCCGAGATGCTTCACTCCGCTTCGCTCCGTTCAGAATGACAAACAAGCCATCATCACGCAGATTTGGTATAACCAGTACAGCGCACATCATGCGCATTCGGCTACCAACCAGCCACAAGTCTAAGACATGGCTTGCTTTGCGCCTTTGCATCTTTGCGCCTTTGGGTTAAAAATGACATATTGGGCATGCCAGGAACTCATTGCGAAAGGTATCACACTTATGACTCCACAACTTGAAGTCCAACTGATCGCAGCCATTATTGCGGCCGCATGTGCGCTACCCGGCGTGTTCCTCGTGTTGCGCCGGCAAGCGATGATAAGCGATGCGATCAGCCATACGGTTTTGCTAGGAATTGTGATCGGCTTTTTTGTGGCGCGTAGCCTGGATTCGCCGTTGCTGTTTCTTGGCGCGGCGCTCACCGGGGTACTCACGGTAAGCCTGGTCGAACTGCTGCAGCGCACACGCCTGGTCAAAGAAGATACGGCGATTGGCCTGGTATTTCCCGCTCTGTTTAGCATCGCGGTGATTATGATTTCACGCTATGCGGGCAATATGCATCTGGACATTGACGCAGTGTTGCTGGGCGAACTGGCTTTTGCGCCTTTTGATCGTATGCTTGTCGCTGGTCTCAGCCTGCCGCGTGGCCTGGTCGTCGGTTCAGCCATTATGCTGATCAATCTGCTGTTTATTATTGTTTTTTACAAAGAACTCAAGCTGGCAACTTTTGACGCCGGACTGGCCGCCACGCTCGGCTTTACACCCGGTTTGCTGCACTATGCGCTGATGACGCTGGTTTCGGTCACGGCGGTGACGGCATTTGATGCAGTGGGCGCGATCCTGGTGGTGGCCTTGATTATTGCGCCACCAGCAACAGCCTATCTGCTGACCGACCACCTGCCACGCATGATCGGCCTGAGCATGCTGATCGGCATCGCCAGCGCAATCAGTGGCTACTGGCTGGCGCGGCACCTGGATGTCTCGATTGCTGGCTCGATGGCGACGATGACGGGGGTGGCGTTTACGCTGGCGTTGTGCTTTGCGCCACAGCGAGGCTTGCTGGCCGTGGCGTATCGCCGCAGGCGCCAGCACTGGGAGTTTGCGCAGCAGATGCTGGCGCTACACCTGCTGCACCACGAAGGTACCCCTGAAGCGGCAAGCGAGGCGCGGGCAGAACACCTGAATCGGCATATGCACTGGGCACCTGCTTTTGCCACCCAGGTAGTACGTCGTGCCGAGCAACGCGGCCTGATCCAGCGCCAGGGCGAGTTGCTGTTCCTGACCGACGCAGGACGGCAGATGGCGCAGCAGGTAAGTGTGCGTTAACAAGGCAAACTGACCATACCATTACAATCTGGGTCACGTGAGTCGATACCGGGAGCGCGGACGAGACACCTGCGCTCCCAGGTTAACCCAATGCTTACTTCACGCCAACCCGCAACTGCCGCAGGACGTAGTGCAGAATACCGCCGTGGCGATAGTACTCAACCTCCTGTGGCGTATCGATCCGTGCAATCGCGTTGAATGTCACCACGCTGCCATCGTCTCGCCGTGCATACACCGTCAACGTGCGACCACGGGCAAAGTTGGTGGCAATGCCCTCGGCCAGACCCACAATGTCAAAGGCTTCGTGACCAGTTAACCCCAGTGTCTCCACGTTCTCCTCGGGCAAGAACTGAAGTGGCAGGATGCCCATACCCACCAGGTTCGAGCGATGAATGCGCTCGTAGCTCTCGGCAATTACGGCGCGAATGCCAAGCAGATATGGCCCCTTGGCCGCCCAGTCACGACTGGAACCAGAGCCATACTCCTTGCCCGCCAGGATTAACAACGGTGTGCCGCTGGCCTGATACTGCATCGACGCCTCGTAGATTGTCGTTACCTCACCCGTAGGCAAATAGGTGGTAAATCCACCCTCGGTGCCCGGTGCGAGACGGTTGCGCAGACGCACGTTAGCAAAGGTACCGCGCATCATCACCTCGTGATTACCGCGCCTTGAGCCATAGGAGTTGAAATCTTTCGGTGCCACACCCTTCTCGATTAGATACTTGCCCGCAGGCGAGGTAGCCTTAATGCTCCCCGCGGGCGAGATATGGTCGGTTGTAACGCTATCACCGAGTACCGCGAGTACCCGCGCCCCACTGATTTCTTTCACCACCGCCGGTGCCTGCGCTGCCATGCCCCTGAAGTAGGGCGGTTTCTGCACATAGGTCGAATCATCTGCCCAGGCATACAGATCGCCTTGCGGAATGGCAAGGGCATTCCAGTGCGCATCACCTGTAAAGACATCGGCATAGGTCTTGTTGAACATGTTCGACCGTACCGACTGCTGAATGGTCGTCTGCACCTCCTGCTGCGTCGGCCAGATGTCGCGCAGATAAACTGGCTGACCAGAGGTATCGTACCCAAGTGGAGTGTGCTGCATATCGATATCGATCCGCCCGACCAGTGCATAGGCGACCACCAGCGGCGGTGACATCAGATAGTTCGCTTTCACATCTGAGTTAATCCGCCCTTCAAAATTGCGATTACCGGATAGCACTGAGCATACCACCAGATTGCCTTGCTCAATTGCCTGCGAAACCACCGCTGGCAGCGGTCCGGAATTACCGATACAGGTGGTGCAGCCATAGCCCACGGTGTGGAAGCCCAGCTTTTCCAGGTAGGGCATCAACCCCGCCTCTTGGAGATACTCGGTGACTACTTTCGAGCCAGGAGCCAGCGAGGTTTTGACCCAGGGCTGCGTCTGCAAGCCACGCTCAACTGCTTTCTTCGCCAATAAACCAGCGGCAACCATCACCGATGGGTTGGACGTGTTGGTGCAACTGGTAATGGCCGCAATCACCACTGAACCATGGTGCAGGACATACTCCCTATTCTCGATCTGTATCCGCACGGCCGAGGCCGCCGTCCTATAATCTTCCAGGTCACGATGCCCATTGTCATCGCGATCGAGAGGTGTACTTCCACCCTCACCTTCCCAGCGACCCATCTGCCTTGGTGGCGTCTGCGGACCAGGGCCGACGATCAGTGGTACCGCTTCGTGGAAGGTGCGATTCACATCGGACAGGCGCACGCGATCCTGGGGCCGCCGCGGGCCAGCCAGACTCGGCTCCACCGTGCTGAGATCCAGTTCCAGGGTATCGGAGTAGGTGGCTTCCGGCGCATCCGGTGTATGGAACAGGCCTTGTTCCTGCATATAGGCCTCAACCAGCGCCACCCGTTCGGTGGGACGCCCACTGAAGCGCAGATAGCGCAGCGTCTCGGCGTCAACCGGGAAGATGCCGCAGGTGGCACCATATTCGGGAGCCATATTCGCAATCGTGGCCCGGTCGGCCAGCGGCATATGCGCCAGCCCCGGCCCGTAAAACTCCACGAACTTGCCGACCACACCTTTCTTGCGCAGCATCTCGGTGACAGTCAGCACCAGATCGGTCGCCGTTGCGCCTTCGGGCAGGCTGCCAGTAACGCGGAACCCGATCACCTGGGGGATGAGCATCGAAAGCGGCTGGCCGAGCATAGCCGCCTCGGCCTCGATCCCGCCCACGCCCCAGCCCAGCACGCCCAGCCCGTTGATCATCGTCGTATGCGAGTCAGTGCCCACCAGCGTATCGGGATAGGCTTGCGGTGTGCCGCTGCTGTTGGGCATCTCATCCGTACTAAAAACCACTCGTGCCAGGTATTCGAGGTTGACTTGATGCACAATACCAGTGCCGGGTGGCACAACTTTGAAGTTCTGGAACGCCCGCTGGCCCCAGCGCAAGAAGGCATAGCGCTCACGGTTCCGTTCAAATTCCAGTTCGGTGTTAATGAGCAGCGCCGCCTCAGAGCCGTAGGCATCAACTTGCACCGAATGATCAATGACCAGTTCGGCTGGTTGCAACGGGTTGATCCGCTTCGGGTCACCACCGAGCTGGGCAATAGCATCACGCATCGCGGCCAGGTCAACCACGGCCGGGACACCGGTAAAGTCCTGTAACAGCACACGAGCGGGCGTAAAGGCAATCTCGCGGTCGGAAATAGCAGTTGCCTGCCACGTTGCCAGAAACTGGATATCGTCGGCATGGACCATGCGCCCATCCTCATTGCGGAGCAGATTTTCGAGCAAGATCCGCAGCGAAAAGGGCAACCGACTGAGATCAAACCCTTGCTTCTCCAGGGCATCCAGACGAAAGATTTCATACTCACGATTGCCAACCCGCAACGTTGATCGCGCATTAAAACTATTGGGCATTTTCGTTCTCCTTTGATTGTCGCGCAGTCATGCCAAAAGCAACTGCACAAACAGACCAGTCGCACCGCAGGCCACCACCGTGGACACCGCCTTCTAGAACTGGCTTGCAACCTCGTCCTTGCACACAAGTGGGATATTTGTTCTTTCTATCACGTAAGAATACGTTCAATTATAGCACGGTTAGAGGACAGAGGTAGCAGAACGCTTTAGAGCACGAGTGTAACCAGTATCGCTGCGTTGCCCTTCCCAAATCACAGGGGAACGTGCGCGGGGATCTGCGGCTCGCGTACACCCGCCAGGATGAAGGCTCGTTGGCGTAGTAGGATGTAGGCGGTAACTCAGTAATAAGAATATAGGAGGCCTGAATGAGTTGTGAAGACCGGAGACCAGACTTTCGTGTGGTCTAGTTCCGTCCAGGTTGAAGCCTGGTCTCCACCCATTCACAACTCCGGCATCAACGACCTGGATTAACTATCCGCCCCACGAACAGGATCGTGCCCGTGGTGGTATCGCGGATCATAAACACAAACGGGCGGTCGATGGTCATCTCAACCGGTGTGGATGGCTCCATCGGCGCACTGGTGACCCCGACAATCACGGCTGTCGCCGCTGCCGCTTCGGTGCCCTCCTCATCGACCGTAATCGACGCCTGATGGATCACGTTGTCGATAAACAACTCACGGGTACCGTCCATACCAGAGAAGTCGGCCAGATCGGGATCAAACGCATCCGGCATCCCCATCGTGGTTAGCGCGTCACGCAAACTGAAGCGGGCTGCCTCAATCTCGAACTTCGGCATTTTCAGTTTAACATCGCTGAACGACAGGTCATCTACCACCGCCTGCACCTGCTGAGCATCGAGCGCGGCTTCAAAGTCCGTGAACCGGCCCTCCTCAGGCAACATGATCAGCATGGCGATATTGTTGTGGTAGGGCAACTGCACCGCCTGGTAGCCATTGCCGGCGCTATAGCCGAAGCGCTTGGTCTGGTTCATCATTGGCACTGTCACCTGGCTGCCGTCCAGCAGCGTGAACAACTCTTCTTCCGTGGCATACTCTTCAAAGGGGTAGATCCAGCCCGCATTAAAGTAGATCGCGTTCGTCAGCACCAGGCGTGTCAGAGCATGAATAGCATCAGGCGGCAGCAGATCCTGAATACGCTCCTCGGTCTGTTCGCTTACCCATTCATTGATCGTACCACGGGCAGCCTCGGGTGCATTCTGGAAGTCCAGCGTGCGCAGTCCAGCACCATAATACCGGGCCAATACATCCAGGAACTCGGGCTGGAAAGAGTAACCGCTCTGGCCCCAGATCGCGTTCGCCAGGTGAAGTTGGAAACGCGTTGGCTCCTGGGTTTCAGGCACAGACGGTGCCTCCGCTACACCCCGACCAGTCAGGTCGAGATCGAGCGCGTTGAAGGCGGGATGCAGTCGATCGGGGGGCAAGGTAAACCGGAGTGTGTCGGCCATTTGCTGCGCAGTTGTTGCGCGTGCCCCGGCATAGGTCATTGCCAGCGCCAGCGAGACGCTGTAGGGCGAGTAAAAAAGGTTGTCATCAGTATCTGTACGCAGCACCTGATACAGATCAAACGCAAAAGCACTGTTCCCGGCGACTAAAGCGTCCAGATCAGCACGGTCAACATCCGAGCTGGTCTGGCGTGGTTGGCTGGACTGCACTACTTCACTGGCAGCAACCTGTGGGTTACTACAGGCAGTTGTCAGCAACAGCACGACGATCAGCGTCACCAGACCCCAACAGCGGGAGACGGAAGATCTCAGAATCACAACAGGCTCCTTTCATCCAAAACTATCTGCTCTTGTGATAAGAGACGTTGGGACGTAACGATAAGTTCCCTACCAGTTTTGGGCTAGTTCCGGTATGCAAGCGGTGGCATATGTGCCACCAGTACACCGTTTCGTTTTTCCTAATCGTTTGACAGATTTTCATTCAACATATTACAATGAAGGAACATGTATACGCTGTATTCGTATAGGATGTTAGCGTTGACGGTTCCGAATATGTGGAGACCCTGTACGGTTCTCAATGGCCCACAAACCTGATGAAACAACTTACCTTTCGCTTTCAGCAGCCAGCAAGCGCCTGGGTGTACATAGCACCACCCTGCGCCGTTGGGCCGATGCAGGTGCGGTGCCAGTGTATGTGACGCCGGGCGGTCACCGCCGCTTTGCACTAGCAGATATTGAGGCGCTGGTGGCCCGTAAAGCCTTAACCGCGCAGGCATTAACCAGCACCTGGGCCGCCCGAGCGATCGCGCAGGCGCGCACTGAGATTGCGCAGGCTCAGGATCGGACTGGCTGGCTGGCAACCATGAGCCCGGAGGAACGCGCCACCCGGCGGCGGATTGGGCAGCAGTTGATGGGCGTTGTCCTACGTTATGTCAATGCACAGGGCGATGATGAAGCACTGATACGTGAGGCACAGATGATCGGCAACGAATACGCCCGTAGCGCCCAACAGATTGGTATGCCGCTGACCGCTGCTTTAGAAGCAGCGCTGTTCTTTCGTGACTCACTGGTCGAATCAGCCCTGGATCTGCCCGAACAAGCTCACCTGCGCCACGAAGACAGCACCCGCTTGCTGCGTCGTATCAGTCGTGTGCTAAACGTGGTGCAACTGGCGGTGGTTGATGGGTACCAGTAGAGCGTAGTACCATGAACTCGACTCAGAAGCTGTCTGCGAAGGAGCGGTCTGGAGGACATCACCCGTCAGGAACCTTGTTGTCTGCCCACTGTACAATCGCAGACAGAGCCTGCCGGGCTCCCCCCACACCTCCTCTCGTTTCCAACAGGCTTAGGACTTACACAGTTGAATAAACGGTGATGGACTATGGGGATGAATCCACACGGAACAAGAAAAGTCAGTGACAGTACAGTAACGCCAGTGATGTATCAAAAGCTGACATGCCGAAGGCCACCTGACGAGATCAAGTGACCTTCAATACCTATAAGACGCATGTGTGGGCCCAGTCAATTCGTGGTTGGGGACTCCATCGTCTCTGTTGCATGACCTGGCTGAACCGGCAACCCGCGTTCAACGAGCAAGCTCATTGCACGCTCCACTGGAATACGAACGACACCATTTTCTTCATCAATCCAGCCATACGAGCTAAGCACCTCTTGTTGTTCTGCACGCAGGGTGCGCCATTCTTGCGCTGAACCCACAGGTGTCAACACTGGCCGAGTGGGTAATTTACCCATGACCACAATAAACACACTCAGGGCGACAAATACCACCAGTGCCGTCGCCATAAGCATCACCGCTCCGCTCATTTTCTTGCGGGTTGGATATGTTGTTTGATTAATGCCCATGATGTAGGAATGCCTCCTCAAAGTTGGGATCATTGACCGGTAGGATCGGTCGGCGCTTCAAAATCCCCAGAAAGAGCGCCAGCCAGAGACCGCCCATCCCAAGCGGCATGACCAGATACAGCCAGTTGAACCCGGTTCCGAATTCCGGCACAATGATCCAGAATAGATCGACCAGGCGCATCACAATCAGGAAGAGCGCAACAATTACCAGTGACTGTATATTGCGCTTTAAGCGCCGGGACAACAGAATAAAGAATGGAACAAAGAAATGGAACAGCATTAAGGCCCATGCGATGACCTGCCATCCCCCGGAGCTTCGTACCAGATACCACGGCGTCTCCTCAGCAAGATCACCTGACCACTGGATGACATATTGGGCAAACGACACATAGGCCCATAAAACAACAAACCCGAAGAGTAGCTTGCCAATGTCGTGAATGTGCCTGGTCTGTACAAAACTGGCTAATGGTTCCCGATGCGCCAGCAATGCCAGCAACGCCACCATCAGCGCCAGTGCTGACAGACCCTGCCCCACCATGAAAATGACGCCGAAGATCGAAGAGAACCAGTGTGGACTCAAGGACATAATCCAATCGGTTATCGCAAATGTCATGGTGAGGACATACAGTACCAATCCCGGTCCGCTGAACCGACGCATCCAGCGCGCCGCACCCAGATCACCCGTGCGATCTTGATCCGAAGACCACTTGCAGATCAAGAATGACCAGCTAATCCAGATGGTGAAGTAGATGATCGCCCGAATAATGAAGAAGTTAGGATTAAGATAGGCCTGCTTGGCCTGAAGAATCGGATCCTGAGCAACAACAGCGGGATCGGCCCACTCGTACAAATAGTGCTGCGTCGCTAGATCACCAAAGACCGTCAGACCAATCGGGATAAACAGCAGCGCCATAAACGGCATAGTCAATGCTGCCGATTCGAGCATACGCCGAATTGCCAGCCCCCAGGCACCACCACTTAAGTGGTGGATCATCATAAATGCCAGACTACCCAGGGCAAAGGCCAGCACAAACATGTAGCCAAAGAGATACGACTGATAGAACTGCTCCAGGTTGATCGCCGCGCCAGCGGCTGCCAGCAGCAGGCCAATCACTCCAACACCCAGCGCTATCAGTTGAACGAGATTTAGTTGAGGACTCTTTATTGTCTGGTTCATTGGTTCATTCCCTGTAGCAAGATCCGCTGATCGGGTGCAACATCATCAATCGTTGCATGCTGGCTCAATTGTAGCGCCCGAATATACGCAATAATTGCCCAGCGATCTTCAGCCGTAACTTTATCCCCATAGGGATACATATAGCGATACCCATTCGTAATGACATCAAAAAAGTGTCCTTCGGGCGAATTGCGCAGGCGCTCGGAATGGAAATTGGCGGCTGTCACTCCACCACGACGCCCGACCATTCCATTGCCATAGCCAGACAATCCATGGCATGGGACACAATTGATGTTATATCGTTCCCGCCCACGCTCCATCATTTCCGCTGTGACCGGCATCGGAAATGCATTACCAGGTTGCCCATCGACCTGTCCAGTCAGAAAATACTCATCACGTTGCACCTGATCTACCGCAACTGTATTAGGTACGACTGGTCGTGCCGAGCGCCCATCGTCAAAAAATGTGCTGGGGGCCAGCGGTTTATACTTGGGTTGATCATACATATCCTGGTGGCAGGCTGCCACAAAGATAAGCAAGAGCGGCAACCACCCCAATCGCAGTACCCGGGTCGTACCTGAGAACCAGCGCTGATTTTGTATATATATCGTTCTTGTACTCATGGCTCAACCTCAGTGATCTGCCTGGGTTGCAGGCTCTGTAAAAACTCACGTGTTCGGCGGCGATCAAACTTGGTATCGGTCGCCTCAATGCACAGGAAGAAGCGATCCTGGGATGCCCGTTCAAAACCGGGGACATTGAACACCGGATGATAGGGCATGGGTAAGCCATTCAACGCAATCAGACTAATAACGGCCGCAAACGCTGCCAGCAAAATCCCCGACTCAAAGGTTATTGGGATGAATGAAGGCCATCCAGTAATATTGGCTGGTCTACCGCCAATATTGAGCGGATAATCGATGGTCATCGCATACATCTGCATAAGGAAGCCACCCGAAGCCCCCAGTACCCCACCGATCAGGACAAAGAATGGGACGCCAGTGGTACTTGGACTGACCGCCTCAATCACTTCTTCAATCGGGAAGGGCGTGTAGGCATCCATATCACGGTACCCTTCCTCGTGCGCACGATGGGCCGCTTTCGTTATTGCCTCCGCGCTATCAAACTCAGCCATCAGGCCGTAAATGTCAGACCTTGTCATACCATCACACCTCGGTGCTTTCTAGAGAGAAGGTCGATACCCTGAGTCATCAGGTGTCGCGCTACATATATTGCTTTCATATCCACACCTCAGCGCTTTCTAGGCCATCTGTGCTGGCTCAGGCGTATCCCCAGCTAACTGAACCCTCCGTGCCTCACGCCGACGCGCCTTCTCATTTTCGGAGAACTGCAGCATACTCATCTCAAAGATATTGATCATCGGCAGGAAGCGGATGAACAGGAACAGCAGCGTGAAGAACAGCCCTAACGATCCGATATATAACGACCAGTCCCAAAAGGTAGGTGTGTACATATCCCACGAAGAAGGCAAAAATTCCCGATGTAAGCTAATAACGACAATCACAAACCGTTCCAGCCACATCCCGATGTTCACAATGATCGAGAACACAAACAGGAACGGGATGTTCTGGCGGAAGAACTTGAACCACAGTAACTGTGGGATGACCCCGTTACACAGGATCAATGCCCAGAAGAACGGTGCATACGGGCCAATCATGCGGTTCAGAACCATATATTGCTCAAAGACACTGGCGCTATACCAGCCATAGAACAATTCCATTAAATAACCATAGAAGACGATGGATCCTGTTACGAGCATCACTTTGGCCATATTGTCTAGATGCTTCATTGTAATGAAGTCTTCCAGGTTATACCATTTGCGGATGGGTATCGTGAGAGTTAACACCATCGCAAACCCGGAGAACACCGCACCCGCCACGAAGTAGGGCGGGAAGATCGTCACGTGCCAACCAGGAAGTTGCGAGACTGCAAAGTCGAGGCTCACGATACTATGGACAGAAACGACCAGGGGCGTTGATAGTGCCGCTAGGATGAGATAGGCCATCTCATAACGATACCAGTGACGTGACGAGCTACGCCATCCCAAAGCCAGCAGGCCAAAGATCTGCCGTTGCAGTTTGCCCGCCGCTCGATCGCGCAAGATGGCAAAGTCTGGTATAAGCCCAACCAACCAGAAGAGCAGCGACACCGTGGCATAGGTCGAAATAGCAAACACGTCCCACGCTAGTGGGCTACGAAACTGGGGCCACATGCCCAGCGTATTAGGATAGGGAATTAACCAATAGAAGAGCCAGGGACGCCCTAGATGAAGGATTGGAAACAGACCAGCACAGGCCACGGCAAACAACGTCATAGCTTCTGCAAACCGGTTAATCGAGTTACGCCAGCTCTGCTGGAAGAGCAACAACACCGCTGAAATCAGTGTTCCCGCATGACCAATACCGATCCACCACACAAAGTTGATAATCGCAAAGCCCCAGGCTACCGGTATGTTCAAGCCCCAGATACCGGTACCACGGGCAAACAACCAGAGGATCGATATCAAGAACAGCATCAGGAACGAAAACGAAATCGCAAAGCCAACCAGCCATCCTCTGGGCGTCTGCCGCAGATCTGTCAGTGGAATAGAACTGATACGCTCCGTAATGGTCGCATATGTCTGTCCGGGGCCGATAATCGGTTCAATCGGCTCAATTTGTTCATATCGTTGCATCGCGCTACTCCGTCCCATGATGCCCATCGGCAGGCATTTCAGGTTCAATCACCGAGTGGGGAGATGTTTCTGTTCCATGATGCTCACCCGCTGGCATATCGGGTTCAATTGCCGGGTTCGGGTTTCTCACTCGCGCCAGATACGTCGTGCGTGGGCGGGTGTTCAACTCTTCCAGTACCCCATAGTTCAGCGGTTCGGCCTTAAGTCTATTCACCTCACTGTCGGGATAGTTGAGATTGCCAAAGGTAATTCCCTGCGTGGGGCACGCAGCCTGACACGCTGTGACGACATCACCATCCTTGAGGACGGGCTGGTTTGCTTGCTCACCCTTGATCCGTGCCGCACTGATGCGCTGGATACAATAGGTACATTTCTCCATGACACCACGATTACGTACCGTCACGTTCGGGTTGCGTTGTAACTTGAGTGTCTCGGTATCGAGATCGGCATATTGCAAAAAGTTGAAGCGCCGTACCTTGTAGGGGCAGTTGTTTGAGCAATACCGTGTCCCAACGCAACGGTTGTACACCATGTTATTGATGCCTTCGTCATCATGAACAGTTGCAGCTACAGGACACACCGTCTCACAGGGAGCTTTCTCACAATGCACACAGGCCATCGGTTGGAAATAAACCCTGGGATTGTCCAGTTCTCCGCTATAATAGCGATCAATGCGTAGCCAGTGCATTTCACGTCCATTAGCAACCTGACCTTTGCCCACCACCGGAATGTTGTTTTCGGCCTGACAGGCAATTACACAGGCATTGCAGCCAATACACGTGCTAAGATCAATGACCATTCCCCATGAGCGCGGCCCATCGTAGGGATAATCTGGATAGAGGGACCGGTATTCATGCTCACCGTGGAAGAAGGGCGGATGTTCAGGATTCGAGCGGAACTGAGCCAGTGTCCCCGATACTACGATCTCACGTCCTTCCATACTAGAATGATCTTGTGTACTCACCAATTCATACCGTGAAGCCGTGCGACGCAACTGCCCGGATGCAATCCACAGGCTATCCGAGGTACGCAGGCGGTAGGCATTCACGCCCTGCCCTGTGCCCACGGTTCCGGCTCGCTCACGGCCATAGCCCAGATACACCGTTACCGCCTCGTCTACATGACCAGGCGCGATCCACACAGGAACCCGCAGTGTTCTACCCTGGGTGCGCAATTCAACCACATCCCCATTCCGTAAGCGCAGCCGTTCGGCGGTTGCGACCCCAATCAATGCCGCATTATCCCAGGTCAGCTTGGTCAGTGGTTTAGGCAACTCCTGGAGCCAGCCATTGTTCGCAAAGCGCCCATCCCAGATCGAAGGATCAGGCTGGAATAAGATCTCCAGTTCGTCGGCGGGGATCGCCGCCACCGTGTCAGGAAACTCCGTTGCCTGTAACGTCACCTGCTTCGGGGGCGCTGCAGTACCTTCAATCACCCCTTTCGACAGGGCGGTGTGCCAGAAGGTATCAAAGTCACGCCCACCCAACCCGCGACTGCGCCAGAAGTTGCGCACAATATCGTAGCCATTCACATCAACCTGGCCCATCAGCGTTGCAACCAGTTCGTGCGCCGACTTGCCACCATAAAGTGGCTCAATCAGTGGTTGAATGACCGAGGCGGTGCCATCAAATGCACGGGCATCCCCCCAGGCCTCCAGAAAGTGTGCTGCCGGAATATGCCAGGTACTCCTGGCGGAGGTTTCATCGACAAACAGGCTCAGATGGACACTAGTACCAACTCGTGCCAGCGCATTGGCGAAATCTAGATCTACCGGAGCATCATAGACCGGGTTGCCACCAAACATTACCAGCATGCTCACCTGTCCCGCCTGCATCGCCGTTGTCAGTGCCCGCAACGATTCAAGCTGGTTGCCTGGATTAACCTCAACGGGATCGATATAACTAAGGGTCGTACCAACATTGTCCAACTGCTGATTGATGGCATGCACCAGAGCATGAACAACTGGCGGCTGATTATGACCGGCAATGACCACACTTGTGCCGCGATGCTGTTGTAGATCTTCAACCAGTGCCTCCAGCCACTCGGCTGGTATCCCGGCGGGCAACTCGGCATTATTCACGCCGGTCACGCCGAGTCGCTGCGCCACGACGCGGGTCAGGCGCTCGATCTCACTGGCACGGAGCGGTTGACGATGATCGGCGATTGCCCCGGTAATTGTCGGTGTACTTTCGACCACATACAGCCGATTCGATTCCAGCTTGTCGCGCCGCACCCGTCTTCGATTGCTGAAATCGCGGGCATAACGCACACTGCCCGGTAGGGCGAACAAGAAATCACTATCCAGAGCCAGGATAACCTGTGCCTGATCAAAATGGTAAAGCGTATCAACATATTCACCAAACGCGAGCTGGGAACCAGCACGTACATTGTCGTACCCCACTGGCTCGTATTGATGCCACTGCACCTGAGGATACGCTGACTGCAGTGCCCGGAACTGGCTTGCTAGCGTCGGAGATGTCACTGTCTGTGTTAAAATATGGAGACCGGCTCCCTGTGCCCGGCGCAACTCTGCCAGATGTGGGGCAATCGCTGCCACAAATGCGTCCCAGGTGCTTTTGTCCCCGTTGTTCAGTACCTGCCGCGAACGCTCGGGATCGTACATCGTCAGGATTTCAGCCTGGGTGAAAATGTCGGCAGCTCCCAGGCTGGCTGGATGTTCAGGATTGCCACTGATAAAGGTGGGCCGCCCGGTATGACTCTCAACGAGGACACCCTGTGCATACCCTCGTGAGGTTGCGACTGATGTATAGAAGAGCGGCAAGCCCGGTACAATCTGTTCCGGCGCATTGACATAGGGTGCAATACGTTCAACCGGTTGATAACGACACGCCGTCAACCCGGCCAGCGCCAGAGACGCCCCCATCACTTTCAGGAATGTCCGACGACTGAATGAGTGATCCCACTCAGCCGCACCGCCAGGAAACTCACGGTGCAGGAACTCCTGAAATTCCCTGGTCTCGGCCACTTCCGCCAGGCTACGCCAGTACTGCTGACCTGTAGCCCCGGCAAGTCGGGTGCGGATCTCAGAAAGATCGACACGTTCTTCTGGACTTTGCATTGTCATATTTGTACTACTCTAGTTTCAGCGGTGACAGATATAGCAGTTACTCAAGCGATTCACATCGATATTGTATTCCTGCACAAGTTTCTGTCCCAGGGCGATCTGATTGGGTGGCCGTACCCACTCCATGTTGTACACTTCTTCCACCGGTCGGATATACTTCTCCGGGTTACGATGGCAATTCAGACACCAACCCATGAAAAGTGCCTGTTCCTGCCAGACCACGGGCATCTCGTTGACCCGACCGTGACATTCCGTGCAACCAAATCCCTTGTTGACATGAATGCTATGGTTAAAGTAGACAAAGCCTGGAAGGTCATGCACTTTCACCCATTCAATCGGTTTACCTGTTTCCAGACTCTCCCAGATGGGCTGAACGAGCGGACTGTTCTGTTTGACCTGTGTATGGCAGGTCACACAGGTCTCAGTGGGTGGAATAGTTGCAAAGGATGACTGCGCTACGGAGGCATGACAATATCGACAATCCATCCCAACCACACCAGCATGAATCTGGTGACTAAAGTTCACTGGTTGGTCAATTGCAATATGTACCTGCCGCCAATAATTGGATCGAAAGAAAACGATCAAGATCAGCAAGATCTCGACAACGATGAGCGCACCCACAAAGATGCTGACTCGGGCAAGCGTGTTCGTACCGGGCCGAAAAATTTGAGGTCGTGTTGCCATACGGGAGCCTTATTCTAGACTAGGTCCCAAAATGGGGTTTTCATCTCTTCCATTTTGAACAATAGGAAATCCTTATGTATTATAATCACAATTTGTTTTTGTGTCAACCACACTCAACCTGTGCAATTACTGAACAATCTGTGTTTTATTGCTTATCATACAAAAGACTGGCGCTATTATACCACTGATTATCTGATTATCATCCAGGCGGCCAGGAATTCGCATGGTATACTAGTTTTACAATGAGATATCCCCTGAGTAGGGAGACTCAGCACGGCTTTGCTCTCCAGAATCACCAGGGAACATGCACGCGGGCCGCAGGCCCCCCCCACCCCCGTCGCAATGAATCTCGTTGGAGTACCAGGTACATAACGGCACATGGTTGGTTGTTAGAGCAACCCGGCTGGTCAAGCAGCACCCATTGACCACCCGGTTCACTCCGTTATGAAGGACAAATGTGTCAACAATTCTCACACCGTGT
Source organism: Chloroflexaceae bacterium (assembly GCA_034435975.1). Taxonomy (GTDB): domain Bacteria; phylum Chloroflexota; class Chloroflexia; order Chloroflexales; family Chloroflexaceae; genus CAKZQX01. The sequence continues at coordinate 21,915 of DAOTWD010000165.1, forward strand.
GGTTATTATTGGTGACGGTTTTGGTGGACTGTATGCGGCCTATGCGTTAGGAACCACACCGTTTGAAATGACATTGCTTGACAAACGACTGCCACCTGTTCCAGCCACTGCTGTACAGGGTGGCAACCGGAGGACTGTCACCGGGCACTATTGCCTCGTTGCTACACGCTGTGTTACACCGCTATCCCAACTTTCAGGTATGGATTGCAGACGCAATTGATATTGATCCGGGTCAGGGGCGTGCCATCCCGGGCGGTGGCAGTGTTGAGGATAATTGGCTGATCATTGCCGTGGATACCACGCTATATTTCACACGCAGACCCGGCACTCGCCCGATGACCGGAGCCAGATGGATATCTTGTTATCCATAGGACGTACGGGGTCGTTTACATAAAAAGTTTGATTCGCCTGCGGCAGATCGGCGGATGCACGACCGCATACGTCCTTCTTATACTGGGGGAGTCATTAATTATGGCAGGAGAACAGAGTTTCCGATCAGTCACTCCGCACATAAAAGGTGGGGTATTCGCCGGATTGTTCTATCCTTTTCGCGCTCTTCGTATTATTCACCGTACACCGGGTTTATGGCGCTATATTCTTATTCCAATTGGAATAAATATCCTGGTCGGCATTACCTTCTACATCGGATTGTTGCTGGCCGGGCTACGTGCTATCGATACATTGGTCAGTAACATGACTGGATTAGAAGCTATTTTTGCTGTATTTTTACAGGTATTTCTGGTCGTTGGACTACTGATTATAACCGGGTTCTTACTGGTACGGTTTGGGGTCGTACTGGGTTCACCCTGGTATAGCCAGCTTTCGGAGCGTCTTGAGCAGATCTATGCCGGACAGTCATCGCCACCTGTACCAGCAGGAATGCGAGCGATTGCCATTGACATCGCCCGCTCCCTGTTGTTTGAACTCAAGAAACTGCTGCTGGTACTGCTGATCGCGTTGTTGCTATTTCTCTGCAACTTGCTCCCGCTGGTTGGCCAGTTGATTACCATGGTCGGCGGGATAGGTCTGGGGGCACTGATCGCTTGCCTGGATTTCCTTGATCCGCCACTGGAACGACGGCGACTCAAGTTTCGCGCCAAACTGAACGTCATCCGACGCAGTCTGCCTGCCAGCGCCAGTTTTGGTCTGATCTGTTTTGGCCTGGTGAGTATTCCGTTTCTGAACCTGCTCTCGATCCCACTGTGTATTACGGCCGGCACACTCTTTTTCTGCGATCACGTGCGGTTGGTGCGATAGCCCGTCGTTACACAAACCGTGCAAATACCTGATTGCCCACCATGCGTCCGCGCTCAGTAAGACGTACGCTCCATGGCCCGCGCTCGATCAGGCCCGTCTGCGCCAGTTCGTGCAACAGGTTGCCGTAGACCGCGTCCAGATCTGCTCCGCAGCGATCGCGGAAGTGCGCCAGGCTAACCCCGGCATTCAACCGCAGACCCATAAACATCGTCTCGGCGTATAGATCATCCACTGTGAGCGGCACCCACTCAGCCACCGGACGACATCCGGCCTGAACCGCCGCAATGTAGGCATCAACTGCCACCAGATTAGCGTAGCGCTGCGGGTAGACATGCCCATGCGCCCCAGCTCCGGCCGCCAGATAGTCGCTGTTTAGCCAGTAGGCTAGATTGTGCTGACAGGCCAGGGCAGGCAGCGAACTATCAAGATCGTCGGGGTGAGATCGCTCATGCCTGTTGGAACTGGTTGATTGCTGCACCACACTCCGCGCCCAGTTGCTAATTTCATACTGGGCATAACCGGCTGTGGCAAGGTGCTGCATTGCCGCTTCATACATCGTCGCCGTCGCGTCATCGTCGGGCACGCAGACCTGCCCGCGCATGACCTGTGCTGCCAGTGGTGTGTGTTCTTCTAAAATGAGCGCATACAACGCAAAATGATCAGCACCCCAGGTCAACACTTCTGCCAGTGCCGCTTCCCACTGCGCAACGGTTTGACCAGGCAACCCAAACATGAAATCCAGGTTAATGGACGCGAAGCCTGCCTGTCTTGCCGCTGCGAAGCAGCGATAGGCTTCGGCGGCAGTGTGGGTACGTCCCAACACACGCAAGGTGGGATCATGCAGACTCTGCACCCCCAGGCTTAACCGGTTGATGCCTACCTCGCGTAGCCCACGTAGATAGTCCAGCGCTGCCATGTTTGCACCCAGCAGCGCACCCGGATTGGCTTCGAGCGTTATCTCAGCGGTGTCGAGCGGCACCAGCGTATCGGCCACATGTAACACACGCTCAAGCTGGGCGAGCGTCAACAGGCTGGGCGTACCGCCACCAAAAAAGATCGAGGGCTGGAGTGTCGCACGTGACACTCCAGCGGTCGGCGGGAGATTGTCGTCGTTTATCCCGGTTAACGGACTGACATTTGTCGGCTGCGGTTGCTCCATTGCTAATAGTGCCAGTTCGGCACACAACGCCGTGACATACGACTCTATCCGATCTTCAAGATTGGCATACGTATTGAAGTCGCAGTAGGCACAGCGCCGTACACAGAATGGAACATGCACATACAGATGCTTTACAACCGGATGCATAGCGATTCAATGCGCAGTATTACCAACATGTGCATGGGCATGGTAACTACTCCGCACCAGCGGGCTGCTCTCGACATGGGTAAACCCGCGTCGTAAACCCTCCTGCTTAAACATAGCAAACTCATCCGGTGTGACATAGCGATCCACTGGCCAATAATCGTTGCCTGGTGCCAGATACTGCCCAATGGTCAACACATTGACATCGCTGCCGCGCAGTGCATCCATAACCTCCAGCACTTCCGCATTCGTTTCGCCCGCACCCACCATCAGACCACTCTTGGTGATCAGGCCGGCATCGAAGCGCCGTGCCCGCGCCAGTAGCTCCAGGCTCTGCGCAAATCCGGCACGTGGACGGAAGCGCCGAAAGATACGGGGCACAGTTTCGATATTGTGGTTCAACACATCAGGACCAGCATCCAGCACAAGTTGCAAGGCGGCCCAGTTGCCATCAAAATCAGGAATGAGGACTTCAATAGTGCAATCAGGAATTTGCTGGCGAATACGCTCAATGCAGCGAGCAAAGATATGCGCCCCACCATCGGGCTGATCATCACGATTAACCGAGGTCAACACTACGTGCTTGAGCTTGAGATAGGCTACCGCCTCAGCAATCCGCTCTGGCTCCTGTTCATCAAGTGGTTGCGGCTTGCCCTTTCCAATCGCACAATAGCGACACCCGCGAGTACAGGTATCGCCCAGCAGCAGAAAGGTCGCCGTGCGGTGGCTCCAGCATTCACCAATATTGGGACAACGTGCCTCCTCACACACAGTATGCAGCCCTTGCTCACGCATCAAGCGCAGAACATCGTGATAGGTTGCCCCGGTCGGCACACGGGCCTTGAGCCATGCCGGTCGCCGTGCACGCGGTGCAACCGTTGAGACACCAGGATCATTGACTGGTGTCAACGGAATATATTCGGCCATAATTTTCTCTATCTAGTCACCACCGTCATTACGGTCTTCTCGGTGGCTTATCATCAAAGACCACATAATCAATCGTACTGCCGGCGGGATAAGACTGGCCGGTAGGGCCGATTGGCATACAATATGCCCCTTCTTGACTCGCACCGCCGCTGCGTCGCTGGCCTGAATTTGATCGCATGTTGCATACGACTGGCCTAACTGCAAACCCAACACGCTGAGCAATTTCTCAGCCTCTTTGACATTCATATCGCGCAGGTCAGGTACGGTGACACCAGAAGTAACCGTGTTACTCAATACCGCAGCCGCTTCCAGCGGCTGAGACGGCCCAAGTGGTGCTACGGTCGGTATCGCTTGGGCCTGGTTCTCCGCTGCCGGTGCGCTGACTGGCTGTTCGGTGATTTCAGGCAGTGGCTGACTTCCTGGATCGACCACTGTAAGGTTTGCCTGCACAACATCCGGTTGGATGGGAACTGGCGGCGTACTCGCTGTCTCCAGTGGGCGAATATACAAAAAAACACTGACCGCGATCAGGATCGCCCCCACAGCAATCGCTCCAAACCGACTTCCTCGCGTTAGTTGTCCCTTGACTTCAACAATTTTGAACTCAATGCCAAGACCAAGCCCAATCGCAATCAATCCACCAATGAACATAATGTTCGGCAACGAGCCTTTAACGAATTCCTGCATAGTAGCCTCCTGGTAACAGCTGCTGTCTGGTTTACAGTGGCATAACGTGGACGTAGTTTCTGTCATCTCCCAGGATATTATCAAATGTACACTCTTTTTTTACAACGGTACTATGGTACGAGTGTAGCATAGTCCATCTCTCATACAGGCAGAACATCGAACACACTGCCAAAACAAGCGATAAGGCGCTCCTGCACCTCTGCCAATACCGGGGCAGACCCCAGCACCTGTTCTAACGAAGTTACAGTGCAGTCCCTGAGACCACACGGAATAATCTGCGCAAACCCATGCAAATCAGGGGCGACATTCAGGGCAAAACCGTGCGATGTCACCCCGCTGGCGCTCACATGCACCCCGATCGCTGCAATCTTGGCGAGCGTCGGAGCAGCATTATCCCCTGGACGATCCGGCTGATCGGCTATGCTATCAACCGCAACCCACACGCCGGTTGACCCGGCAACGCGCTCTCCGGCCAATCCATAGGTAGCCAGAACACGGATGATAACCTCTTCCAGGTTGCGGAGATAGCGCCCGACATCGCCACCATAGCGCGACAACTTGAGAATAGGGTAGCCGACAATCTGCCCCGGTGCGTGGTATGTGACATCACCACCGCGATCACTTGCAACCAGCGTCACCCCGCGTTGCGCCAGTTCAGTTGCAGATACCAGGACATGTTCCTGCCGGGCCTTGCGCCCCAGCGTAATCGTGGGCGGGTGTTCCAGCAGCAACAACGTGTCCGCTCCACGTCCAGCAGAACGCTCACGTACCAGTTCACGTTGCCAATCCCAGGCAGACTGATAGGTAATGCAGCCCGCACGCAGAATACGGATAGTACGTCTGGTACAGCAGGTATCATCGGTGACAATATGGGTATCCATCATACATTTCAGTATACCACAAGCCCGCCGCGAGCGAGAGTGCCCAGGACGATCACCTCCATACCGAAAAATCGCCAGTGGGCCACTGTTGCCTACATACACCCATATCCCTATGGTATAATCCTGATGATATGCGCATCCTATTTGCACTGTGTACCGAAAGGAGGTGAGCACCTGTGTCGGAAACGGACTTTCAGGCTGATACCTATTATACCCAACAACTGATAAATGCTGTCCATGTGTTTTTATCGTTATTCGATTGCACGTCGTCTCTTGCATACAATTGTGCTCACTGGCCGAGGAGCAATAGTCTATGAGCGAAACAACTGACCGCGACGCACCAGAACGCTACGATCCGGCTGTGATTGAACCGAAATGGCAGCAACGCTGGGCAGCGGATGAACTCTATAAAACACAGCCTGCTGATGAGCGCCCCAAATACTACATCCTTGACTTCTATCCCTACCCCAGCGGTGAAGGACTGAGTGTAGGCCACTGTCGCAACTATGTGCCAACCGATGTGGTGGCCCGCTACTATCGTATGCGGGGCTATAACGTGCTGCACCCGATGGGATGGGACGCTTTTGGCCTCCCTGCCGAAAATGCAGCCATCAAGCAACAGACAAACCCGGCCCTGTTGATCCGCCGCTTTGCCGACAATTACAAGCGTCAGATGAATCTGATCGGCACCAGTTATGACTGGAGCCGCGAGATTAACTCCAGTACGCCAGAGTATTATCATTGGACGCAGTGGATCTTCCTACGACTCTACACCAGTTGGTATGACCCGCGTGTCGATGCTGCCCGGCCTATCACTGAACTGGAGGCTGAACTGGCTCGTAGCGGCACGGCCAATCTACACCGCCCCCTCTCTGAGCCAGGCATAACTGCCGCTGAATGGAATAGCTATACACCACACCAACGGCAGGACTTTTTGCGCCGGTTTCGTCTGGCCTATCGCGGTGAAGCCGTGGTGAACTGGGATCCGGTAGATAAGACCGTCATCGCCAACGAGGAAGTTGATGCCGAAGGGCGTGCCTGGCGGAGTGGTGCGATCGTCGAGCGCAAGGTGTTAAAGCAGTGGTTCTTTCGGATTACCGCCTATGCTGAACGGCTGGCACGTGATCTGGATAGTGTTGACTGGCCCGCCAAAATCGTTGCCATGCAGCGCAACTGGATTGGGCGTAGCGAGGGGGCCGAGGTTATTTTCAAGGTAGCCCCCCCTGCCTCTCGAGACGCTCCGGCTGTCGATGCCGACATTATTGTCTTCACCACTCGCCCGGATACGCTGTGGGGCGCAACCTTCATGGTTCTGTCGCCGGAGCATCCGCTGGTTGAGCGCCTGACTACGGCTGAACAGCGGGCGCAGGTGATGGAATATGTGACCCGATCACGGGCTATGTCGGTCAGTGCCCGCACGTCCGAGGAGAAGGAAAAAACGGGCGTCTTTACCGGCAGCTATGCGCTCAATCCAGTGAATGGGAACCAGATCCCGATCTGGATTGCCGACTATGTGTTGATGGGCTATGGAACGGGCGCAATTATGGCTGTGCCTGCTCACGACGAGCGCGACTTTGCGTTTGCCTTGAAATTTGGTCTGCCGATCATTCCAGTGATTGCTCGTCCCGATGATGCTGCCCGCAGCTTTATCCGCCCCGGAATGTACCGTTCTGGCTTGGATGCCATCTTGCGACAGGCCGGGTATAGCGTTGTGTCTGACCCGACAGGTGCCCTGATGGTCACGCTCACTGGTGCCCAGGCTTCAGACTACGCCCAACTGGTGCAACCTTATCTGACCACCAACGGATGGACAGAAGTGGTCGGATCTGGCTGGCTCACGATTTTTGCTGATGCCATTATCGCTTTTGACTCAGTTGCCGCCGATCAACGCATTATGCAGCGCATTCAGCCCGCTTCCGGGATACAATCATCGTCCTACATGGGTTACCTGGCCCGGATTCCCTGGTACCGCGAGATCGTGTATCATGCCGAATATGGCACGCCGATCAATTCCGGGCCGATCAACGGCTTGCCTGGTGATGTCGCCATTAGCCGCACAATTGACTGGCTGGAAGAACAGGGTACCGGACAGCGCCGCCTGAACTATAAGATGCGTGACTGGCTGATCAGCCGCCAGCGTTACTGGGGCACCCCCATCCCCATTATGCATACCGATGATGGCCTGGAGGTGCCACTGGCCGATGCTGACTTGCCTCTCACACTGCCCAATGTCGATAGCTACGCGCCAACCGCGACTGGCGAGTCGCCGCTGGCGCTAATCGAGGACTGGGTGTACGTAACGCTTCCCGATGGCCGCTGCCTCCGGCGTGAAACGGACACGATGGGCACCTTCGCCTGCTCGTCCTGGTACTACATACGTTTTGTTGATCCCCACAATCCAGATATGCTGGCCGATCGTCAGGAAATAGACTACTGGCTACCGGTCGATATGTATGTCGGTGGGGCCGAACATGCGGTGATGCACCTGCTCTATGCCCGCTTCTGGACAAAGGTACTCTACGATCTGGGCTATGTGTCGTTCTTTGAGCCCTTTCAGCGCCTGCGCAACCAGGGATTGATCCTGGCACCCGATGGGCGCAAGATGAGCAAGTCGTTGCACAATGTGATTACGCCTGATGAGGTCGTGCAAGAACATGGTGCAGATGCACTGCGCGGCTATGAGTGCTTTATCAGCGATTTTGAACTGGCGGTGCCCTGGAGTACCCAGGGCGTACCGGGTATTCGGCGCTGGCTAGACCGCGTCTGGCGCATCACATTGTCGCCCAATAGTGATCGTGGTCAACCAGTTACCTTTAGCACCCGCCAGCTAGAACGTATTACCCACCAGACCATCCAACGCGTTGAGCGTGATATTCTAGATTTCAAGTTCAACACGATGGTGGCGGCACTGATGGAGTTCACTAACGCGCTGTATCGTGCCCGTGATGCTGGCCTGGCTTACACACCTGCCTGGAACGCGGCAATAGACATTCTGTTGCGGCTTATGGCCCCGGTTGCCCCACACATTGCCGAGGAGTTATGGGAACGTCTGGGGAACAGCTACAGCATCCATCAACAGCCATGGCCAGTGGCTAATGCCGAACTGGCAGCTGAAGATATGGTCGAACTGGTGATCCAGGTCAATGGCAAGCTGCGTGATAAAGTGACCGTAGCCGTGGATACCGATGAACAGACGCTCAAGGCCATGGTGTTGAGCAACGAACGGGTGTTAAGCCTGGTTGGAGATAAGACTGTACGCCGGATTATCGTTGTCCCCGGCAAACTGGTCAACGTGGTTGTATAGCGCCTCGACTGTTGTATGTTGGATGGGTTCGTAGCTTATGGACTGGAACCATTACAGCAATGCCTCACCAGACGAACCGCTTAACGTGCCAACATGTTATAAGGAATCTGGTTCCATGCTAGAAAATCGCCTGATACGGGGATATAGCATCATTCTGATCGGGTTGGTGATACTGGTGACGCGGCGGTTGCTCTTTCCTGTCGAACTCGATATCCTCCCCCTGGCGATTGTGGTACCGACCATGCTTACCCGTTGTACCAATATTGGCGATCTGCTCAGTTGCGGTGAACTGGTCATTGCCACGTTAACCATTCTCCTGTTAATACCCGCGCTTGGCTGGGGCAGTATCCTCGGTCTTATGATCGTCATTGCCCTGATTCTCCCGCCAGCTGCGCTCTTTTTTCTGTTCACCCCCATCTGGGGCGGGCTATTGCTCCTGTTGCTGCCCCTGCTGACCTACCTGGTGCTGGACATCTGGCTCCCACGTGTGTTGGAAATCGCCTAGTACTCTAACGAGATCAGCCGGGGTGTGGGATCCTGGCGCGAAGAGAGGGAAGAAGAGCGAGAAGCGAGAACCCACGCTTTTCACTCCTCACTTCTCTTCCCTCACTCCTCCCTCGCCAGGCCTCCCTACCCAGGGGATGGCTCGTTGTCGTACCGGTGGTTAACCAGGTTGATGTGCTGCATTGAACCTATGTCCCCCTTGTACACGAACAAGGCATGGCTCACCATGCCTTGCTATTTGCCGCCAATCATGTTGTGTGCTATACTAATCGGCGGCGTATATTCCGCGCCAAATACACACATTCTCTGATTACGGCCAGTCCTGCCAATGGTTTCGATTGGTCTGGGCGTAAGATGACGAGAATGGCGGAGCATAAAGAGCTACAATAGAAGGAGAGAAGCAAACCGCATGACGCAACCAGGAACGCGTCCCCCACGGATTGTCTCAATAAAAGTCTTACTTGAGTCGGGAGCGCACTTTGGACATCAGACGCGGCGGTGGAATCCGAAAATGGGCCGGTTCATCTTTACCGCCCGTAATGGTATTCACATCATTGACTTACAGAAGACCGTCAAGGGTGTGACCGAGGCCTATTATTTCATTGCCGAGACCGTCGCCAATGGACAAAAGATCCTCTTTGTGGGTACTAAGAAACAGGCACAGGAAGCCGTTGCCGAAGAAGCAACCCGTTCCAAGCAATTGTATGTTACACAACGCTGGCTGGGTGGCACATTAACCAACTTTGTCACGATTCGGAAGCGGCTACGCTACCTGGCCGACCTGGAAGCCCAACGTGATCGGGGTGATTTTGCACGTTTGACCAAGGCCGAGGCACTCAAGCTTGAGAATGAGATTAATAAGCTAAATCGTGTGTTTATCGGGTTGAAACCTATGGAGCGCCTCCCGGGAGCACTTTTTGTGGTCGATCCGCACAAAGAAGAACTCGCAGTCCGCGAGGCACGCAAGATAGGTATTCCGGTTGTGGCAATGGTCGATACCAATTGTGACCCGGATTTGATCGATTATATTATTCCTTGCAATGATGACGCAATCCGGAGTATTCGCTTAATAACCGGTAAGATGGCAGATGCGGCAATTGAAGGATTGCATCGGCGGGAAACAGTTCAAACCGACTCGATCGAGCCGAATACTGTCGATACTGCATAGCTATCACACCGTTATAGTAACAACCAGGCGCTGCGCAGTACTCGCCTGGTAGCGTTATTAAACTAGGCCTGGTTTCCCTGCCGCATCGTTTCTTTGATGGTGAGACCAGCCAGAACGATGCGGGCTAACCGGGTCGGCATATTACCCGAAGATTGTTCCAAACGGCGACGAGGATGTGCGTGCATACCGATGTTCATGTCGTTATAATACTACGACGAGACTTGATCGTGGCAGGGGTGCAGGGGCCGCAGGCTCCCGCGTATATTCTCTTTCTGGTGCGGCGCGACGAAACCGTGCCGCACCAGATATGATGGCTTCGGCAGGGTGAAGCTATGCCTGGCCTTTCTACCCAGAGGATATCTCGTTGTAGTAATATAAAGATCACGAAGACAGACGCACATCATGCGTCTCATCTAATGTGGTTCACGAAGAATACATCCAACACGAATCATACTTACATAGCTCTTCTGGATAACCGGATAGGCGTGTAGCCTATCCATTGAATAAGTATCTATACAACCAGGATTATCGTACCCTATGGTCAAGCTATAAGGAGTGCAACAGTGGCGGTAACAACCGAATTAGTGAAAGAATTGCGTGAGCGTACAGGGGCAGGAATTAAGGAATGCCGCGATACGCTCCTGAAAACCGATGGTAATATAGATCGGGCTATCGACCTTTTACGCGAGAAAGGCATTGCAGACGCCGGTAAAAAGCAAAGCCGTGCGGCACACGAAGGTCGCATTGCAATTTATGAACACCCCGGGTCGAAACTCGTGGCGATTGTTGAAGTGAATTGCGAGACGGATTTCGTGGCACGTACCGATGACTTTATTGCTCTCTCACGCGAACTGGCATTGCATATCGCGGCAACCAATCCGCTCTATGTGAATCCTGAGGATGTCCCTGCCGATGATATTGCAGCCAGTGGAATGCCCGCTGAGAAATTCTACGAGGAGCATGTGCTCCTGTCACAACCTTTTGTGAAAGATGCAACGATCACTATTCAAGATAAGATAAAAGAAAGCATTGCCCGACTGGGCGAAAATATTGTGGTGCGCCGTTTCACACGCTATGAAGTTGGGAACTAACCGGTAAAAATCATAACTATGGAACAACCAAAATACCACCGGGTACTGATCAAACTGAGTGGCGAGTCTTTATATGGTATGCAGGGCGAATGCCTCGACTATGACCGGCTGGATTTTCTGGCTAGAGAAATTGGTCGCGTCGTAAAACATCAGGTTGAAGTTGCGGTGGTGATCGGCGGCGGCAATATCTGGCGCGGACATCGCGCCATTTCCCTCGGTATGGACGCAGCCCAATCGCACTACATGGGGATGTTGGCAACAATCATTAACGCGTTGGCGCTGCAGGATGCCCTGGAACGACAGGGGATTCATACCCGGGCCATGACTGCAATTAAAATGGATGAGGTGGCCGAACCCTACATCCGCCGCCGGGCGACACGCCATATGGAGAAGGGGCGAGTGATTATTCTGGCAGGTGGCACCGGCAATCCCTATTTTACGACTGACTCTGCCGCAGCATTGCGGGCCGCAGAAATACATGCGGAAGTTATTCTGATGGCGAAGAATGGGGTAGACGGTGTGTATACTGCTGATCCGCGTAAAGATCCTTCCGCTACTCGCTTTGAACACCTGACCTATATGGATGTGTTGAGTCGCGGTCTTACTGTTATGGATAGTACAGCACTTACTTTCTGTATGGATAATGATATTCCGATTATTGTCTTTAATGCGCAGGCCAACGGGACAATCGAGCGCATTGTGATGGGAGACCATGTGGGGACGTTGGTGAGCAACGTGGGAGGGAGCTAATGGTAAACGATGTCATGCAGGAGGCTGAAGGCCATATGAAAAAGGCTGTAGAGGCGCTTCAGCATCATCTGGCGACAATACGTACCGGGCGCGCATCAACGGGCCTGGTTGACTATCTGCCGGTTGAAGCCTATGATACAACAATGCCCCTACATCAACTGGCCGGTATTAGCATTCCAGAAGCTCGCATGATCATTATTCAACCCTACGATACCGCCACGTTGCGGGCTATCGAGAAGGCGATTCAGAACTCAGATCTGGGGCTTAACCCTAACAATGATGGACGATTGATACGCCTGAATTTGCCACCATTGACTGAAGAACGCCGCCGAGAACTGGTCAAACTGGTGCGGGCACGTGTTGAGGAGGTCAAAGTTTCGATCCGCAATCATCGCCGCGATGCTATTAATGATCTGCGTGACCTGCAGCATGAGAAAATGATCACGGAAGATGAGTTACATCGGGCACAGGATCGATTGCAAGAAATAACCGAACGTTATAGCAAAGAATTGGATCGGATTGGTGCCGACAAAGAAGCCGAGATCCTGGAAATATAACGAGTATCTGCTCCTCATGTGTAGTAGAGTGCACCCGGTGCATAGCGTTTGGACGAAGAGAGGGTAGACAATGACAACGCAAGGCGCATCCAGCGGTCAACGTATCCCCGAACACGTTGCGGTCATTATGGACGGCAATGGTCGTTGGGCGCGTCAGCGTGGCTTACCGCGTCTGGCTGGTCATCGTGCTGGCACGGAAAATATTCGATCGATTGTAACCGCATGTATTGAACTTTCGATTCCTTACCTTACACTTTATGCTTTTTCTACCGAGAATTGGAGTCGCCCTTCAGTCGAAATCCAGGGGTTGATGCATATTCTTGGGGAGTTTATTGATCGTGAAACGCAGCCGTTGCATGAGCAAGGCGTGCATCTCCGGCATCTCGGCAGTCTCGAAGGCATCAGTGAGAGCCTCTGTCATAAAGTACGCTATGCGATTGATCTGACTCATCGTAACGATCGGTTAACACTGGCGATTGCTTTTAACTATGGTGGCCGTACCGATATTGTCAATGCAGTTCGCAAACTCATGATCCAGGGCGTTCCGGTTGATGCGATTAATGAGCAACTCATTTCAGCCAACCTCTCGACGAGTGGGTTGCCTGATCCCGATCTGGTGATTCGTACGAGTGGTGAGTGGCGGTTGTCAAATTTCCTGATCTGGCAAGCCGCATATAGCGAATATTGGGCCACCCCCGTGTTGTGGCCGGATTTTAAGGCAGAGCATTTTCGTCAGGCAATAGATGATTATGGAAGGCGTGAACGCCGATTTGGCGGTATCAACCAGCGGGACTAGTTCGCTTTCAAAGCGAGTCACAAGTGCACTGATACTCCTCTTCTTGATTGTCGGTGTCGTCTACTGGGGTGTCTGGCCGGTTACATTCCTGGTCGTAACAGCGATTGTGATCTGTCTGGTCGAATATACGGCTGTTTTACGCCAGGCGGGGTACCGTCCACGCCGCATCGTCGGGATTATCACAGGATTATTGCTCTGCGCCGCAGCGGCGTTGCGCGAACTGGCACCGTTCGAACTTACCGATGTCGCCTTAACGCTCAGTATTTTAGTGGCCCTGATCGCCGAGTTGCCACCACGTGATCGCACCGGCAGCTTGACCAATTGGGCACTCACGTTTGCCGGGGCGTGTTATATCGGCTGGCTCTTCAGTCACTATATTTTGCTGCGTCAACTGACTACCCCCCCCCTTAATACTGGTCTCCTGACGGGACTGGCTATTTCGACCGGTGCTGCCTGGGTCTATCTGGTACTGGCAATTACCTGGTTTCAGGATACCGCAGCCTACCTGGTGGGGCGCACATGGGGGCGGCACAAAATGGCTCCGTATCTCAGTCCGCATAAGAGTTGGGAAGGTGCTGCCGGTGGTTTTTGCGCCTCTATCCTGGCAGCCTGGCTGTCCGTCTTTTTGCTCGGATTACCGCTTTCCTATGAAGCCGCGGCGCTCCTGGGAGCCGCTGGTGGTATCGCCGGGCCACTCGGTGATTTGGCCGAGTCATTCATCAAACGCCAGATCGGGGTCAAAGATGCCGGTCAGATTATTCCTGGTCACGGTGGTATTCTTGATCGCGCTGACAGCTTACTATTTACCGCCCCTATCCTCTATTATTTGATCCTTGTATTGACAGTCTTCTAGCAATAGGGTACACTGCTCAAATATGTGATTAAGAGGCGGATGATAGACCCACTTCTATATCCTGCTTGCTAGTAGACACTTTGCGATCATAGCAAGCATCTATTTTTTCCATCACCGGGAGTGTTCACTATGGCGATGCTGGTTACCATATTTATGTTTCTGATAATGTTGGGGATACTCGTGTTTGTACACGAGCTAGGCCATTTTGTGGTTGCATACTGGATGGGGGTACGGGTTGAGGAGTTTGGGATCGGCTATCCCCCCCGCGCCGTCACCCTATTTGAACGGAATGGCGTCAAGTATACGCTGAACTGGTTGCCACTCGGTGGATTTGTACGGTTTGGTGGCGAGGACAACTCCCTGTATGGTACAGGGAGTCTGGCAGCAGCTTCTCCCTGGCGCAAAATCCCAGTGATGGTGGCTGGCCCCCTGATGAATCTATTTCTGACCATAGCGATTTTTGCCATTCTTTTTACCAGCCTGGGTATTCCTGTTATGACCGATACACAACTGATTAATACCGTCTTCCCTGAGACACCTGCGGCTGTAGCTGGATTTCAGCCTGATGATATTCTGGTGAGCCTGAATGGACAGAGAGTGACCGGTCCAGAGATCATCGAATCGATTACCCGAACACAGATAGGCCAACCTGTACCGGCAGTAGTGGAGCGTGATGGTCAACAACTGACCCTTACCGTCACTCCTGGCCCCTGGTCAACTCCCGATGGGCAGAGGTTTCAGTCCGGGCTGGGCATTAGCTATGGCCCCATTATTTTGAACGAACCAGTGAGTCTGCCCCGCGCTATCGTTGCCGCAGTTGCCTATACGGGTGAAGTGATGGTGCGCATGTTGCAAGGTTTTGGGGCATTACTGGGTGGCTTATTGGGCTTGAACGAAGCACCTGCTGGTGGGATAGCCGGTCCAGTTGGCATCGCCCGCGCTACGGGGGAAGTGATTGATCAGGCCGGGCTGCCCGGCTTCTGGAACTGGACAGCGGTGTTGAGCCTGAACCTGTTTATCCTGAATCTCTTGCCTATTCCCGCTCTTGATGGGAGCCATATCATGTTCGCCTTAATCGAGTGGATACGTGGTGGTAAGAAAGTGCCACCCGAAAAAGAAGCACTCGTGCATGCAATTGGCTTCGCAACGCTGATGGCGTTGATGTTGCTGATCACCGTCAGTGATGTACTGAACGCGATTAGCGGTCATCCGGTGCTTGGCGGTGGCTAGTCTACCAGTTATTCGCGCCAGCGAGGTGGCTGAGTTTACTTATTGCGCCCGTGCATGGTGGCTGCGGCGGGTGCAAGGTTGCCAGCCTGCTGGTCGTGAACGACGTGAACGCGGCGTGGTTTTGCACACACGTCATGGACAATCAGTTCAACTCAGTACACTGTTGCTGCGCCTGGCATTGCTGCTCTGCGTGGCCGCGATGATGCTTTTTCTATGGTTGTTGCATTAACGCTCTTTGTTCTGTCCTTGCTACTGGGATGGATTGCGTTACGCCTACGGCGACGTACTGGTATTCCCTGGGTACCCGTGGTTGCCAGTGATATGGAAGGCTGGCAACCTGCACAACGCCCACTGTTTGCACCCCGCTATGCCCTGACCGGTAAACCCGATTATCTGCTCGTTGTAGATGGGCGATACGTACCAGTTGAAATCAAACCTGAACGGCATGCGCCCCGCCCATATGAGTCGGATCTGATGCAACTGGTAGCCTATTGCGTACTGATCGAAGAAACGATGGGCCAGGCACCACCCTATGGGTTGTTGCGCTATGCTGATACCACTTTTCGCATCCTTTATACACCGACTGTCCGCGCCACATTACTCTCTACGCTCGATACTATGCGGAGCTATCTGTATGCGTCCGACTGTGACCGAAGCCACCAGATACCCCAACGTTGTGCTGGCTGCGGGTTTGTGCAGATATGTGACCAGGCTTTAGAGAAAGAGGGTGTACAGCTCAGGTGCTTTTAGCCTTGGGCTTTAGCCGCTTTAGTCGTTGAAAGAACAGACGTGTTATAGTATACTGAATACCATTGTATACTATGAGGTGATATATGGAACTACTTTGAAGCGCATTCAACAGTTGAAAGACGCAGCAAAGAATGCGCAATGGTGGGATGATGACCGCCGTTGTAAGAAGGCATTGGCACACGTCCATGAACGGATACGCAACCGACGTACCAACTTTGCCCATCAGGAAAGTCGTAAGTTGGTGAACTGTTATCACGTGATCGTCTTCGAGGATTTCGCCCCAATGGAGATGGGGCGAAGCCGTGGGATGCGCAAAAGCATTCTCGATGTGGCGTGGACACCGTTTATTGAGATGACCACCGTCAAAGCAGAAGAGGCTGGACGGCGTGTTATCCTGGTAGATCCCCGCAATACATCTAAAATGTGTTCATCCTGCGGTACTTTGGCGCACAAGCAGTTGAGTGACCGCACGCATACCTGTCCCGCGTGTGGCCTGGTAATGGGACGCGATCATAATGCGGCACGCAACATTCTGCATCGGGGCCTCCAATCCCTTCGATTGTAGCACGATGAGTGTGGGGCGGCATACTCTGAAGCCCAGGTGCTTGTAGCCCTGGGAGCCGTCACTTGACGAACCTGTTCAGGATGGTAGCATGCTTACATGTAACGATGTTATTTCCAGGATTGAGCAGCAGCTCTCTGGTGAGTTATGTGCGACAGCGCTGGCATCCTGGGCCTTTGCGTGTCCCTATGCCTACGAGTCAGGCGAGGAAGAGTTTCCTCCTGCACCCGCCGCACTCATTGAGGCGGTGCTCGATGCCATGACATTTGCCGACAATGCCGCTTTTGCATTGGATGCCGAAGCGTTGCATATATTTATCAAGCGTCTGCAACAGCACGTATGAAGATACGGCAACATCCACGTATGCGCGATATTCTGAAAGGTGATGAGGTTTATTCGTACCCACATCACCTGTTTGCGCATGTTGACGAGGTCTTTCCAGCCGCTGTTTGTGTCAAGGTGGGTATTCTGGCGATCAACGGACACCTTGAGATGATTATTTCACCCCAGTTGTGGCGAGCTGATGATATTGAGAATTTGAGTGTGTGCCGCTATTGTGGCCGACGAGAAGATCTAGAACCCGAGTTCAGCACAGGTATTCCTTTCCGCGTCTGTAGGCACTGCCGGGAACAATTTAATAGTTTCCCGGCCAACGACTAAGCCTGGATAGGGTTCCGGATCACAAGCCCATCCCGATTATCGATACAGAATCCCGGCTTGCGCCTGGGGATCGCTCCGTCCAGCCACAAGCTGATACTCCCGTTTTTGCGACCCATGCAGGGTTGCCATATACACTGACCTGACGTTGTTACCCTATACCTTCCGCGCATGCACATCATCATGAAGATGCAACAGGTTGCTATATACACTGACCTGACGTTGTTACCCTATACCTTCTGTAGCTTCCCGCGTACCTACGAAAAATACAGCCTCTGAGTATCGCTACAACCACACCAGTTCCGCCGCCAAATGTGAACAGATACCCACATGCTCTTGCCAGGTCACAAAAAAATGATTACAATATAAAGATAACTATATCTTTTGTAACCATTCAGGTGGGGTGGTTCGGAAAAATATTGTCTCTCGTGGAGTTTCTTTTTCAGCCCGTTGTACCAGGCTTTGCTCTCACAATGCGTCGAAAAGCGAGGGTTGCAGGAACTGGAGATCCCGGCAACCCCCACTGGCCAATGCTTCACTAAAAGGTTACATCCTTTTCATTTCAAAACGAATGCATTTTTCATGATTTTCGCTATCGTTACTTTTATCTTTTTAATTATTGAAACCATGCTGGCAACCTTCGTTGCACTACACGCCTGGAATCATCGCCCTGCACGCTGGTTTGTGTTCCTGGTTGCCTCGATTGCACTACTGAACATCTCTAGTTTTGCACGCCACTGGGCCGCTGACGAACGCAGTGTCTATATCAGCCTGGTCAGCATCATTCTGTTACTCATTGTATTTGAAACCTTGATGTTAGTGTTGTTGAGTACCCTGTTTGTCCCGCAGTGGTGGCAGGGTTCACGACCGATTATCTGGATCAGTCTCCCCTATATCATTGTCTTTATCGTGACGGCGATCGATCTTGTGGGAGGTATAGGCCTGTTTATTGCGGGTATCACTCGCACCGACAACAACTATCGTCTACTCCTTGTATACCCTGGTGCCGATATTCTAAGCGGCCTGTTCTTTCTAAGCTTGCTGGTACATCTGGGTATTCTGCTGGTTGCATTTGCCCGCCAGCCCGATACCCGGCGCACGATCAGCCTGTTGCTCGTCTCACTGATAGTCTCGATCATCATGAGTTACTTTGCCCGCAGCATGTCAATTGTTGGGGCACTGACGCTTCCGACATCAACCGTGCTGTTACTCATTGCACTGGCCTACGCGGTCTTACGCACCCGGTTATTGGTGCCGATTCAGGTTGCCCTGGATCTCGCACTCCAGGCAATGGATGAAGCCGTCACTGTTCTCGATGAACAGGGACACGTGGTGTATGCCAACGCCCGCGCCAGAGAATGGGGCCTGGATGAGGATCAATCGGTTATCACTGCACTCGCAGCCATTGGCACAGGTATAGATAGCATGCGTGATGGGCTGTCGGCCACCACAACCGCTTTGTCCACATGGAAACAGGTGGGGACGCTGATGTTGAACCAGCGCCGCGTTACATTGACAACGAGTGCAGTCATTGACCATCGGGGAACACCGCAGGGAGTGCTGCTTATGGGCCGTGACATTACCGAGACCGAGCAGTATACCCAACAACTCGAACAGGAACAACAGCGCCTGGCACTGACCGTCCGTCAGCTCGAAGCAGAGAAACACGAGCGGAGCCAGCTTGAAGCTGTGGTACGCCAGCTTTCATTACCGCTTATTCCGGTGATTGAGGGCGTCGTTGTGCTCCCCTTGATTGGTAACTTTGACCAGGAACGTGCAGAAGATTTTACCCAGGTGCTATTGGGAGGCATTCAACAATATCGCGCCCACCTGGTATTAATTGATATTACCGGTATCCTGATGCTGGATACAACCAGTGCCACCGCCTTGCTGCGCGGAATTCAGGGCGCAGCGCTGCTTGGCACTCGCTGTATGCTCGTGGGCATTCGACCAGAGATTGCCGAGGCGCTGGTCGCATTGGGACTGCCGCTCGATACATTTGCCACCGCCGCTACCCTGGCACAGGGATTGCAGCAAGAACTACGGCAACTGCACCCAGAGGCCTCCACTCCTTCCCAACGTAATAGTCGTCGCAATGGTTAGCCAATCAACGCTCGCCAGAGCAAGGTACGCTCTCCTCCTGCTGTTTGCATAAGTGTGGTGCGCACGGAATTGGGAGCCTGCCGAAATACCCGCACCATCGTGTGCAATAACTCACGCTGTGAGAGGGTGTCCGATAAATACCCGGCCCACTGCTGGCGTGGCAGCTGAAAAAATGTCGTGAAAAAGGCCTGGGTGCGCGGTTGATCAAAACGTAACAGACTGGCGAGACCGAAAAGATATAACAGGTGCTTGCGTACTTGCTGATCTGGCCACAATGCCCGCCACCCGGCGCGGGCAATCTCGCCAGGTGACCTGCGCTCGCTGCCCAGCGCGTGCGCCAGTGCCTGTGCTACCACGGGTGCCCGTTTGAGTGCTGCCCCCACCTGATAGCCCGAAGCTGGACGTACCATGCTGGCAGCACTGCCAAATCCCAATACAGGCTGATCCAGATCGGGCAGGGGCAGATTCATTGGAAACAGGCAATGTTCCACGTGCTGCACGTCTTGCACCTCTATCGCTTGTGCCGCCAGTCGTTGCCGCAAGCGATGTTCCAGCACCGTGAATGATACTGCCGGCACGTGTGCCAGCGAGGTTTCTTCCACAAAATACTGCCCGTCCCCTAGATCCATCGCATACAAAAAGGTCGGGGGACCAGCGCGTTCTTCTGGGGTGAGGTGATCGGCTCGATAATCCATCAGCACGAGCTGCCGCGCCCGCACTGGTGGCCGCGAGAATGTGCCGACGATACCATACGCCGCTTGATAGGCTACATCCGTTGCTGCCGGACGTTGAACCAGCGCTGGCCGATGCCCACTGGCATCAATCACCACCCGTGCCTCCAATACTGCTCCCTGCCGCGTGGTGAGGCGCGAGCGATCGGCCAGATGTTCGACCTGCGCCGCCATTCCTTGATGCCAGATCACTCCCCCCCGCTCACACTGGGTCAGCAGATGCGTCTGCAGGCGGATATTGTCAAACAGACCATAATTCCGGTTGAGCGCTAACTCGGTTTCACCGGTATATACCACACAATCTGTCCAACAGTGTCCTAGCACCCGATCAACCAGGCCGTCTTCCAGTTCATCACACCATATACCATACGTATTCGACCATCTGCTCGCAGGATCACGCGGCGTTAGCCCACCGACACGCAATCCGTGTTGGGCCAATGCAGCAGTCAGCGCCAGTCCAGCCGGGCCAGCACCAACGACCAGAGCATCAACTATCATTCCAGTTCCTCAAGCGATCATTCCGTGCGAGAGCAACCCGATAATACCTGTTCCCGCTGAAGGCTGGACTCCAACATTCCTTCACACACTGTGATAGGCAGGCTCAGACCTGTATTTGTTGCCAACGACCAGAATTGAACCGCCACAATGCCAGCAGCGCCTGCACCGTAAAATCAGTACACATCGCCAGCCAGATGCCGCCCAGTCCAAAGCCAGCGTAGACTACGAGAATCAACGCCAGCGGCAAGCGCACGCCCCAGGTCGTCATCAGCCGGCTGTACAGTGGCCAGCTTGTATCACCCGCACCGCGTAAGCCACCGGAAAGAATAAAGCCCACCGCCAGCGCTGGTTGTACCAGTCCCGCCGTGCGCAACGGCACAACACCCGCTGCAATTACAGATAGGTCATTTGTAAACAGCGCCAGCAACTGCTCAGGAAAACCCACCATCAACAAACCAGCCAGACTCATCATCCACCCGCCCTGCCACAACGCTTCATAGGCGCAATCTTCCGCATAGCGAGGTGCGCGTGCCCCCAATGCCTGACCAACCAGCGTGCTGGTGGCAGCCGCATAGCCCATACCAGGCAAGAACGACAGCGACTCAATCGTAATCGTAACACTGTGTGCAGCGTAGGCAACCGTGCTAATGCTATTGACCAGGCGCGTAAACACCAGCAACGCTCCGTGAAACACGAGCATCTCGCCCGCCGAAGGAATGCCAATACGCGCAATCCGGTTGACGACTGTCACCTCAGCACGGAGATGCAACCGTAGCCGCACCCCCGACTGGCCACGCAACAGCAACCCAATAATCAGCATCCCGCCAGTTCCGCGCCCGATGGCCGTGCCCAGGGCTGCGCCATTGACCCCCAGCGCGGGCAATCCCAGATGACCGTTGATCAACACCCAGGACACAAAGACGTTCAACCCATTGACGACAAACATTATGTAAAGAGGAGTACGAGTATCACCCACACCGCGCAAACACGCACTGCCAATAACCACCAGTGCCGCCGGGATCAACGCAGGCGCAAGGGTCAAGAGGTACTGCTCACTGTGGGGCACCACATCATCGGCCGTTCCCAGAGCAAGCAGAAATGGCCGCGCCAGCACAAAAGTAAACACCATTGCCAGCACCCCGATGCCCAGCCCGACCAGCATAGATTGCTGCGCAATCCGCTGCACACCATCCTGATCGTTGGCCCCATGAGCGCGGGCGATCAAGGCCGTGCTACCAATGGCAAAAGCCATAAACAGCACCGTCATCAGCCAGACCATCTGGTTTGCCAGACCGGTACTCGCCAGTGCCGTCGCACTGCCATAGCCCAGCTTCACGGCAGCCTGCGGACTCAGGTTGCCTACCAGATACACATCGGTCAGACCGACAATCGTATTGAGCAATTGCTCGCCAACCGCGGGGAGCGCCAGCGTAAATACCTGACGGCGAATTGTTCCCAGCGATGGCGGTACAGCCTGTACCGGTATGTCACCCATGCGTGACCGTGTATCCTAGCTCCTGCAAGGCCAGACGTGCCTGGGCCGCTTCATCCCACGCGAGTGTGTATTCAGCATACTCGATACTGCCCTCGTGTCCCTTGCCCAGCAATACTACCAGATCACCTGCCTGTGCTCGCCCGAAGGCAACCCGGATGGCCTCAGCCCGATCAGGAACGCTGAGATAGCCAGAACCGGCTACTTTTCCCCCCTGCTCGACTCCAACCGCAATCTCGTTGATAATCGCCTGTCGATCCTCCTGGCGCGGATCTTCGTCGGTCAATATCAGCAGATCGCAATAACGGGCAGCGATAGCACCTTGCAGTGGACGTTTCTCACGATCACGCTCGCCAGCACTGCCAAACACCGCAATGAGCTTGCCACTGGTCAATGGACGCAGCATACGCAGAACCTGCTCGAACGAGTCCGGGTTATGCGCATAATCGACAATCACCCCAAATGGCTGCCCTTGCTCGATCCGCTCCATTCGCCCACGAATGCTCTGCGCCTGGCCCAGCGTTGCCAGCGCCTGTTCCAATGGTACAGACTGCGTGAGTGCAACGCTCAGGGCCGCCAGTGCATTCAGCACATTAAATACCCCCGGTAAGGGCAGATGCAACATCCCTGTCCCCCAGGGAGTCGTCACATGTACTTGACTATCCACTGCCGAAAGCGCAACCACCCGGCCACGAATATCGGCCGGCGCATCAAGCGCATAAGTCAGAGACCGCGCACTGGTTGGTGCCGCCGCTAGAAACATATTGTGATGCGGATCATCGGCGTTGACAATCGCTACTTTCTGCGTCTTGGCGGGCACAACAGGCCCGGCACTATCTACCGCTTCGCTTTTCAACATGGTAAATAGACGTGTTTTGTCGCGTCGATACTGCTCCAGGCTCCCATGATAATCCAGATGCTCATGGGTTACATTCAGAAAAACCGCCACATCAAACGCACAGAAGCCCAACCGATTCCAGCGTTCCGAAAGCGCATGCGACGTAGCCTCAAGCACGGCATACACACATCCGGCATCAACCATCTCGCGCAGCAGCGCCTGCACCTCTGGTGCTTCGGGCGTACTCTGCCGGGTCGTGTTGATCCACTGCCGCTCCCCGACCTTAAAATCTACGGTCGTGATCATACCGGTACGATAGCCACCACCCTCAAGCACCTGGCTAATCAGTGCCGTCGTGGTGGATTTGCCCTTCGTTCCCGTCACTCCCACCACTCCCAGGCGCTGCGCCGGATAGCCATAGAACGCCGCCGCCAGTGCTGCCAGCGCCACCCGACTATTGGGTACCACCACCAGCGTATAGGGGTGACCTCCAGCAACAGGCGGACAGGTTGCATCTGTCCAGTAACGTGCATCAACCACCACCGCTGTTGCACCGCGCTGCACGGCCTGGTGGATATAGGCATGGCCATCCACATGGAACCCCTTGATCGCCACAAAGACATTCCCCGGCTGAACCTGACGCGAGTCATACACCAGACCTGTAACGTTGTGTGTCGTACTCCCGATTATCTGGATTATTGGGAGATGTGCCAGTAACGTATGAAAAAGCATAGCGTTCCATATCCTCCGACCGCTTGGCGCTTCGTGCTTCATCCGCTTTGCACTTCAGGGGTGAAACCGCTTCTTCCATAAAGCATAGAGTGGTGCAAGATACACCCAGTCATATGCCGGCAGATAACGCACAATGCGCCCCCCAAAGCCCCTTTTGAACCGATAGACCCCGATCAACGGATCATGCCGGGCCTCCGCCTCCAACACGGCTCGCTCGGACGGATCAGCCGTCAGCACCGCTCGCCCCAACGCATCAGGAATACCCCATAGATCGTAGTAGCGACATCCCTGCTCTTGCGCCCAGCGCATAGCATACCACTGCAAGCAGTGATTGGCACCAGACTTTAGTCCCAATTCGGTTGCTCCACTGTAGAGATAAAGACCACCGTGGCTATCAGCAAAAACCATATGCCCGGCCACGACCTGCGCCTCCTGCTCGGCCAGCAGCAAGCAACGACGCGCCTGAAACAGCGTATGTGCCTGCCGATAGTATGCCTCATTATGCACGCTGAACCCTGCCCGTGCGCCAGTCACTCGCATCATCTCGGCAAAGATTGGCACATCGTCCACGGTACCAACCCGCACCTGCAGACCTGTCCGTTCAGCACGGCGGATGTCGGCTCGATGGCCCTTACTAAACCCGGCAAACAGACGTTCAATCGGCAGCGTGAGATCGAGATGGATGCTGCTCCGAGGTTGGATTGGTGACGCCGGCTGAAACCCCTGGAGCAACAACCAGGTATGCCAGGCATCAGCCTGCGGATCATCTTCGAGGATATTTGGCTCCAGACGTAAAAACACCGCCCGTTGCCGTCGTACACGTCGCACCAGCGTTGCCAGCAACAGCGCGTCAATCGTTGCATCGCCGGCCAATAGAGGGCCACGCGGTACATAGGCCATACTGACGCCATAACGTTGACGAAAAAGAACCTGCGCTCCGGCGACAATAATCGGTTGCGCTGAATGACCAGGTACAGCCGTGTCTGAGGTTGTGTTCGTATGTATCCCGGTGGGGGCAATTACCGCAATCCGTTGCACACTCCAGCCAAAAGCCGCTTTCAGCCTGGCCCAGGCCGCGAGCTGCAAGAGGTGTCCCTGGGGATGGCACAACACAAAAGCATCCCAATCGTCAGCAAGCGGGGAACAGATAGCCAGGGCTCGATGAGGGGCGAACGCGTGTAGGACTGATGGTTCACCAGTGTTCATATGGGGTCGCTGTACCGCCATATCCGCTCAGCATAGCCCTCAGCCTGCGGTTGTACCTGTCGGGCATAGGTCATCACCGCCTGTGCCATGGACTCAACACTACCAAATAGCACCTCAAGCTGACTGGTATAGGCTTTAATTGCCTCAATTTTGCGCTCGATCGTTGGCTCAACTCCCACTACCTGGGACGACAGCGATCCCGCCCCAGCTATCTCTTGCAAGCGCCCTTGCAACGCCCCCGGTACCGCGACATAGGGAAAATCCTCATAGAACACCATGCTGACCCCGGTCTCGATCAACATTCTCGCCGCGTCGTAGGTACTACAATGATCAACATGATGCCCAACACCCAGTGGGGCATACCATATAGCAGTTGGGAACTTGAGCGCAACCTCAACCAGTATTGCGCTCAAATCACACACCAACGTATCTTCCGCTGCAATTTGGCCGAACAGGGTCTCGTTATCGATATACGCATGCGGTTGCCGATAAATCGCATCCAGCAAACCAGCATAGAACCCATCTGCACCCAGGCATTTCAACGCTGCCTGATCTTCTGCCAGACGGCGTTGGATCACCTGGTCAGGTGGAAGATTCCAGGTGGTATGCACATATTGGGCAAATGCACTGAAGGGCTGAGTAGCCGGCGGTACACCACTGCAAATCGTGAATACCAGAACCTGCTGGTTCCTGGCTGTCTGAGCTGCAATCATTCCACCACAGGAGAGGGCCGCATCATCGAAGTGGGGAGATAGATAAATATGATCATACCTGGCAGCATAGATCATCACATCTCGTCCAGCATAATTTCTTGCAACGCCTCCTCAGCCGCCTGACTGCGCACCGCATCCTTGCTCCGCACCAGTCGCTGTAACACCCGGCGTGCCTGCGGGCCACCAGTTTGCCCCAGCGCCCAGATCGCGGCCTGAGCCACTTCACTATCATCATCATCGATTAAGGGCAACAACCCGCCTTGCAATTCCCGCCCTTCTTCGCCCAGTTCACCAACAGCACGGGCAGCCTCATACCGCAATGCAGGCGAAGGACTATGCAGTTCACGCTGAATATAGGGAAACCAGGTGGGGTGCATCGAACGCCCCATTGCCACCAGCGCACTCTCACGCATCAATTGCTCGGCATGGGCATACGCCCGCCCGATGGTCGCCTGAGCTTCAGCCGAATTGCTGAGATAGCCAAGGCCTTCAACCGCACGTCGCCGCACGTCGAGCGGCTGTTCGGGATCGGCCACCACCTCCAGTAGAGTCGCACACACCGCGTGAGCATCTTCTTCGGGCAGCTCTCCCATCTCAACTCGATACGCTGCCCGGCCAAGAAACAGCATTGCCGCTGCCCGCACCGCTCCTGAAGTATCATGCGCCAGACCTAAGACCCGTCGCATCGTTGGTAGTCGATCATCTTCCCATAATCCACCAACTGCCATTGCCCGTACTTCAGCATCAGGATCGTCCAGACATGCCAGCAACACCTGACGAAAATCAAGTTCAATGTTATCCTCGGCTAACTCAACTAGCGCCGCAACAATGTCGCGCCGACGTTCACAGAGAATATACCGCCACGCACTAGCAAAGATAGCGGCACGTTCGGTATCAAGATCCGAGAGTATTGTCAGTCCGTGTTTCGAAAGTGGATGATCCGGGTTCGCCACACGTTGGAGGTATTCTTTCAGATCCATACCAGGCATTTTCAATACTCATCATCATCATCATCATAGACAAACACATCACGCTCTTCCTCTTCCTCGACTTCATCAATGTCCGGCTCAGGTTTGTAGAAGTAGGCACCTGGCGTCGCCTCATCAGGTGCATACATCGCATCAGCAGCGAGCAGCGATTCGATATACGGACGTGAGGCCGGGCGCATGACATTGTAGGCAACATACAGATCATCCAGCGACAACCAGTACAGCGGCTCTTTCCGGGTGCCTACCTGTTCGCCAACAACCTCAAACACATGCGCCAGAACAACGTCTGCCTTGCGTCGATCAGTCATAGGAAGCGCCTTGAGGTTTTTGAGTTTCCCAAACTTCCGTTGAGTCAACAGATAGTCGCCATCCACCGCACAGGCATAGCTGAGGTTCGCAAACGCAAACTTATGCTTCTTCTCATCAAAAATCAGCAAGCGATCACTGCATACCCCTCCTTCCTCATAGGTCAGGGTAAACACATGTGGCTCGCCCGTCCGCACCAGGTTAATTATCGCCCCGGCGACCAGATGCTCATGGAAGAATTCCTCCAGGCCCTGAATCCACCCCCCACGATTACCAGTCGGATAGCGCACTTCTACCAGATAGCTGGTATAGTGCTGGGGAACATCAAAACGCAGCACCACGGTGCGTTGTTCACGTAACAGTGGCTGCGGCAGCAGTGTCGCGAGTCGGGCATCAAGCGGTATAACACCATGATCCCACTCAAAAAAGGTCAGCGGCCGGTTCATAATGCCCTCTTCATGGATCTCCGCCTCTTGCCGCTCCAGACTATCGTCATAGCCTTCAACCAGATAACTGGTAAGATGCCCCATCTCGCTGGCTTTCACGCGCCTGGTACCAATGCCTGGAAGTCCGCGGGTTGACCAGAGACACGCCCCCGCCACACCCACAAACTCGAACTCTTTTTCACGGCTCAGGCGATAATTCAGCGAGAATCGAAAGCTCTCGGTTGTTGATTGGCGATGACTGTGATAGAGATCGGCAATGATGGCCGTGTCCAATACCGGCTCGCCTATTTCGAGAATGTACTCACGAATGCGGCGCAGATCGTTTTTGCCGAGATGAACCGTATCCGTATCCGTATAAAGATCACGCCCAAACCGGACAATGCGCTGCAACGGATCGTGATCAATATGGTTGATCAACGCCTCTTCCAGTACAACCCGGTGGGCCGCCATGAGTCTGGATACCGGCTGGCGAAGATCAATCACCGTCCCATCCGGCAGCGTGAACAGCGCCAACGGGGCTGCTGGCCTTGTATCCTCTGCAGCAATGTCGTCAGCCTCGTCTCCTTCCAGTGCCGTCACATCATCCAGAACCTCCACCGCACGCTCGACAGGGATAACATCAGGCATGGTTGGGAGCGTATGTTCCACCGCAATATTAGCGCTTTCGGTGCTCGCGTCTTGATCGACGCTGATACCCTCGTCCACCGCAATCGCGAGCAGCTCCGTGCGCACCGGCACAACCTCATCCCCATCCGGCAGCCATTCCTCGTCTGCCGTCTCAACTGGTGGGGCAGTCATAGGCATCGCTGAAGAGACAGCCTGCGCTCGCATATCATCCACAGGCTCGGCGGGCAGCATAGTATCACGCACGACATCAGACGCGACAACTGGCGTGACGGGCGGATGCGTATGCGCTTCTTGCACAGGAACGGCGGATGCCCGCGCATCCGCCTGGTGCGCCCCATCAACCGCACCAGGTGATTCCGATGGTGCGCGCACCGTACCTGAAACCATCGCGGCCTGCTGTTGCCAATAGTCAGAGATAAAGACCGGCTCAACTGTCGTCAGCGCCGGACGCGAGGTTGAAACCACTACCCGAATATCATCAACCGGCAACGGCTCATCAGGTTCATAGAGACGCTGCTTGAAGGTATGACTCGTATCTTCACGCTGCGTGGGATAGACACCGAGGCGCGAAGTGATATAGATAATCTCCCGCGTCTCGGTATCTTCCTGTCGGAAAAAAACCTGGTCATTGACACGCAACGCCGCGTCTATTTCACGTGCCATTGCCTCGCGTTCACGCTTACGCTGCGTCGCCAGAAAGTCCGTAAGATTTGACAATGTCTGCTTAATCGGCGCATCAGTCGCAAACAGGGTACCCTGTACAGACATCAGACGAAAAATCTCTGAGGCCAACGCTTGCTGCTCTGGCGTACCAACAAAGATGGGCGTCCTCATGGGTGATCCTCCACCACCAGTTCGCGCAGTATCTCAAGATACCGTTGCACAACCACCTCCAGATCTTGAGGCGTACCTGTGGCCCGTAGCCATTGGACAAGTGTCTCGAGGGCTGTTTCGCCATAGATTATCGACCTGGAATCCATGTATTCTCCTGTTTCCTCCTGTCAGGTGTAGTGCATCACACAACGTACAGCAGAGAGAACTATCACCTTTCCTCCTGTGTCTGTTTATACATTATTTGTCCAGTTCGGGAAGAATTATAGCATTCTGGTGAGGAGTATGCAAATCACTCTTGTAAACTCTTCAAGGCCATAGCCAGCGCACCTATCACCACACTCTCGAAGCCCAACAGCGAGGGAACAACCTCGACAGGACGGGCAAACCGCGGCAGAATAAATTGCTGCATCTGTTGGGCAATAGCCTGTACAAACCGATCTCCACCAATACGTACCACCACCCCCCCCAACACGATTGTGCGAGGATCGAGCAGTGCAACGATCTGTGCCATACGCATCGCCAGCAGGTTCACCGTCTCACTGACCACCTGTTGGGCAATCGGGTGAGCACCAAAGATATCATCCAGGTTATTTGTCGATAACCCCAGTGTATGTGCCCGCCGCATCAAGCCCTGGATCGAGACCATTTCTTCCAGCGTTGATGGTTTGCTCACACCATCCCAGCCATAGCCGATGATGACATGCCCGATCTCGCCCGCCATAGCCGTAGCACCATGATACAACTGGCCATTGACGACCATACCACCGCCAACACCGCTACTGAGATGCATGTAAAACAGATGATCGCATCCGCGTCCAATCCCGAAGGTGGCTTCGGCCAGTGCAATCAAGTTGGCATCATTTTCCAACAGAGTTACCGTATCAAAGGCTTGCTCAAACTGCTCCTGAACCGGAAAGTTTTCCCAACCCGGTACACGTGTTGAGAGGCGGATGACCCCATGTTGCGGATCAACCGGCCCGCCAAAGCCGACACCAATACGCACCAGACGATCCGGCGCGACGCCAGACTCAGTGAGCAACTGTCGCGCTAAATCAATAGCGCGTTCCATGATCTGCTGGGGAATGTTATCTGGCGTCTCAGCCGAAACACTGCGATACGTACGACTGTGCAGGTCAATCAGGGCGACACGTAGACCGTAACTACCCAGATCGACCCCTAGCACATAGCCCTGTGTCCCCAACAACCCCCAGTTACTGTGCGCCAGTTGCTCCTGAACAAGCGTCTTAGGATCAGTCATACGCGAGACCTCCTTTCAGGATCAGCGCAGAAATTGGGTACCAAATGTCATGCTGCTGATTATAACACAGTTCTGTTTATTACCTGGATCGATATTCGCTCCAGACCAGGACACCGGCGAGCAGGAATAATCCGATGCCCGCAATGAGCCTGCTTGTCCTGACTTGCGCTGATACCGCTGACTCAGGATGGGCGGTGTTTATGATTGTTGTTGCTTCTCCAATGTCTGTTGAGTCAGGTGTCGGTACAAGCGTAGCCGTGGGCGGTGGACGATAGGTATACACTGTGCCTGGCTCTGCCCCAAGATAGGGTTGTGCTGGCACGTGTACACCCGGTTGCAATGAGGCTGGCAACCGTCTGGGACGAACCTCTTGACCAGTTGCTATCTCACGATCGTCAACCTGTCCAATGCCACTCGCTACAGCCTGACGATCTCTCAGGATGGCGGCATATTCGTTTATACTACTGTCTACCCTTCTCTGGTTATCAGACATTATGGCGGCTGTATCCGGCACGGTCTGTGCGTCAGGAGAGCTAGCTGATGGCATGCGCGGGGATGGCACAGGGGTGCCATTAGGAGATGGCACAGTCGATGGCGGTGGTGTGTTGGGCATACCTGGCGAAGGTGGATAGGCGCTCCGCCATTCAACACCACCATCTGTAGTTCGTGCATAAACCTGACCGCTCCTAAGTTTTGGATATTCTATTGGATCATGAACAACCTGCCCCTGTGCGTCCAGTAACTCCAGGATTGCACCATTGTTTGGTAAAAAGCTTCTCCCGGTCTCTACGACGAGAAACTCACCGGGCAGAACACTGACTGCACCAAGCTTTCTGGTTTGTACCGCGCCTGTCAGACCTGTGCGTCTGATACTCCATCCTGTTACATCAACCGGCTCTGAGCCAGAGTTGTACAATTCGATCCACTCCATCTCCCCCGCTGCTGGTGCGGGCAAAATTTCGTTGATCAGCAGTGTGCGGGATGAAGGTTGCATCTCGGTTTTACTCTCTAGCTCAGTCCGCGTTACCGATGCCGTCCGTGTGGGCGATACTGTCCGCGTTACCGATGCCGTCCGTGTGGGCGATACTGTCCGCGTCACCGATGCCGTCCGTGTGGGCGATGGCGTCCGCGTTACCGATGCCGTCCGTGTGGGCGATGCTGTCCGCGTCACCGATGCCGTCCGAGTGGGAGATGCTGTCCGCGTTACCGATGCCGTCCGTGTGGGTGATGGCGTCCGCGTCACCGATGCCGTCCGTGTGGGTGATACCGTCCGCGTTGCCGATGGCGTCCGTGTGGATGATGGCGTCCGCGTTGCCGATG
>DAOTWD010000166.1:0-46211 GCA_034435975.1 Chloroflexaceae bacterium
CTCATCATCATAAGCACAGGGCTGTATGGTATGCACAAGAAAATCCATCTGTAAATAATCACGGTCAATGTTGCGCAGAACATGCATGAGCCAGGTCTCGACCCCACCCCGGTTCATCCCACCTACTATATGAAGAACACGAGTGCATCTCTTTGATACTTGCAGCATATACTATTTCCTAAACCCAACTGCACACACATTACTGGTAAAAACTCGCTCCAGGTCACGTCCACAGATCCTGAAAATGACTCGATGCAACACACTTTCAGCCATAAGACGGATCTTCCCACTATAATGACCTGCCCGTATAGGTACGATTCGACAATTCTGCAGCCCGCCTGCTTGCAATAACTGCAGGAGTGATGGACTTGTAAAACTACGCTGATGGGTAAGATCTATATAACGTGAATATGTACCTGTTAGATTAGCTGCATTAGGTACACGGCAAAAGAAAAAACCGCCTGGTCGTAATGCAGCCCAGGCTGCTTCGACCCACGTTAAACATAAATCTTCGCCTGGAATGTGTTCCAGTACATCGGTACAGAAAATCCCAGCGAATGTATCAGGGTTTTGGTGTAAATAATGCAACCCATCATCACAAATAATCTCTAGGGTCGGTAGTCGACTCCGGGCGATCTCGACTTGTGATCCAGAACTATCGATCCCAACTGGTACAATATTTTTTTGTGCAGCCAGCCAGCTTAACAAAAACCCTGTTCCACAACCTAGATCAAGAACCTTACCATTATGAGGTACTTGAGAAATTAAATCCCCATACATCAGCTGCATACCTTTGAAGTATTTTACTGGAGGCATTTCTGAAATCACATAAGCATTAACACGTTGATAGTGCTCTGCATATTGTTCAATCAGCGTATCATGTAATCGGCTCACTTTTTAGCCTCCTGATCGATAAAAGTATCATGATAGGCACAACACAACTTGCTAGATTAGTAATCATTATAGTCCAGGCAGCTCCCTGTAATCCATGAGCAGGAATGAGTAGTGCTGAACATCCCAGATTAATCATTGTCACCAGCGCATAAGGAGCAATAAAGTAATGAAACATCCTGGTCGCAGTAATGCTATATCCTAGAAAACTACTTACATAACCAATACCTGCTGCCATAACGAGCCACAAAAATACATCTGAAAAGTTAGCGTATTCTGGCCGATAAAGCAGGGTCAAAATTTCGCGGCCCGCTATCGACGCTGCGCACGTTCCTATTGTTCCCAGAAGTATTCCCAACGATACCAACTTAAGAAGCAACCTGTAAAATGCTGACAAATCATTCGCTGCATAATGTTTTGCCAGGCGTGGGCTAGACGACTGCCCCAATGCTGCAATTACGGTGTTTCCTGCCACCATGAGATAGGCCAGCGCAGCAAAAATACCTAGTTCGTACTCGCCAAGATTACGTTCAACAAAGTAGCGCGGGATGTTGGTATTCAGTGAAATCAGCATCATCGCAATACCGAGAGGTAGCGCCAGCCAGGTCAGTCTGGATAGGGTGGATACATTCCAACGTGGATACAATGATCTTTGTGAAACTATGTCTGTGGAAGAAACGTTCTTTGCTGGTGTCTCTCTCCGCAGTACTAATGCCCCACTGCGCAGATCGTAGCCTGCCAGGATCAGTGCCCAGGCCAGTGCCAGTCCCAGCGACCCCCACAGTACGCTATCAGTTAGATATACGATAATACCTAGTGTAATCAACGATAGGAGTCCTTTGAGTATCATTGATTGCGCAATGCGATCCATTCGTTCATGCTGCTGCAACAGCCCATAGAATACATCGCTGAACGCCTCAAATGCTTTTGCCAGGCCCACGGCCAGAATAACCAGTGCTGTTTCAAGGCGATAGCCAGTGAACAACACAATCCCTCCTATGATCAAGAACGCCAGAACGGTGCTAATCAGGCGTAGACCGAGGTAATCCCCAAATTGATACTCTTTGCGTGCATCAGTTGCCTGAACCGCGCGCAGTTGCAAATTCGTCAGCATAATGATCGGTGCTGTCACAGCCAGGCCCAGCGCAAACTGCCCCACCATCTCCGGCGAACCTAGCTTTGCCAGCACCATCAGCATGCCCCACTGGCAGCCAGCGTAGACCACATTGCCCACAAACGTCCAGGAAAAATTCGCCCGTAATGACAGTCCTGGCAATACATTCTTAGTAGTTGCTTTCAAAGCGATGTTATCTTTCATGAGCGCAATGGTGACATAGATGCCAATAGACTAGACCTGATGCTGATACCATCCCAGCGTCCGCTCCAAACCTTCCGCAAAGCGCACCTGCGGCTGGTAGCCGAGCAACTCCTGGGCCTTGCCGATGGCCGCCAGCGAGTGGCGCACATCACCCGCACGGGGTGCCTCGTGCCGTACCTCCAGCGCCTGACCCGTCAGTTCGCGTAAAATCGCAACCACGTCAAGCAGCGTCGTCTGCGCACCATAGGCAATATTAAAGGTGTGTCCACTTGCCTCTGGCGCAGCAGCAGCCAGCAGGTTGGCCTGCACCACATCGGCCACAAAGGTGAAATCACGCGATTGCTGTCCATCGCCATAGATCACGCACGGCTCGCCGCGCCAGGCAGCCATACAGAAGCGGGGAATAACACCCGCATAGTAGGAGTGCGGATCCTGCCGAGGGCCAAATACATTGAAGTAGCGCAACGCCACCGTCTCCAGGTCAAAGAGTTGGGCGAAGCTACCGGCGTACTGCTCGGATGCTAGCTTGCTGATCGCATACGGCGAGCGCGGGCTAGTCGCCATCGTCTCCACCTTCGGCAGCGTCGGCGTATCGCCATAGACCGACGACGACGACGCCACGACCACCCGCCGCACGCCCGCGTCACGCGCCGCCAGCAGCAGCCGCAACGTCCCGGTGCTATTCACCTCGTGCGAGGTGAGTGGGTCGGCAACCGAACGCGGCACCGAGGGCAGCGCGCCCTGGTGAAAGACCAGGTCAACACCGTTCACCGACTGGGCGACCGCATCCGGATCGCGCAGATCGCCCTCAAGCAACTCGATCTGATCCTGGACCGCGACCAGGTTCTCACGCCGACCGGTGCTAAAATTATCCAGCACACGCACCGTATCGCCGCGTGCCACTAGCGCATCCACCAGGTGGCTCCCGATAAAACCCGCCCCGCCAGTCACCAATACCTGGGTCATAGCTCAATCTCCACTTCATTGAATCTTATACGTCGTGTCATAGCGCGTCGCTGGTCAAGCATAGGGGAACCACGAAGCCCACGAAGAGGCGCAGGATTGCCGAGCGCCACCAGCCATTCGTTGGCCGGGTGAGGCGCAGGATTGCCGGGCGCCACCGGCCATTCGTTGGCAGCGAGCAGGGCGCAGCAGCGGGGGGACACGGCGTGGCCGCCAGTAGCCATCTGCCGCTGCTGACGTCCCTACATGCTACATACGTTGGCAGGGTGCCAGATCACAAGACGCACCACGCCGCCGCCACACCACCGCCCATTCGTGTATTCGTTCCCCGTGCGTTGGGCAGCGCGTCGCTGGTGATAGCGAGCAGGCGCAGCAGCGGGGGGACACGGCATGGCCGCCGGTAGCCATCTGCCGCTGCTGTCACCCCTATATGCTACATACGTTGGCAGGGTGCCAGATCACAAGACGCACCACGTCGCCGCTACACCACCACCCATTCGTGTATTCGTTCCCCGTGCGTTGGCAGAGCGTCGCTGGTGATCGCATAGCCTATTCGTTTATCCGTTGGCAGGAGCGGGCAAAGCGCAGCAGTGGGGGACACGGCATAGCCACCGGTAGCCATCTGCCGCTGCTGACGCCCCTACATGACGCTTTCCGACCCTTTGCGTCTCTGCCCCTTTGCGCCCCGGCGTTACATCAAGATACCGAACGACGCACACTGCGCCCCTTGCCCCGTGTCCGCCGCTCACGCTTCGGGGCGGGCACCGGGGATAGATCGGCAGCCAGCGGCGAGTTGCCGGTGGGTTCGAGCAGATGCGCTTCCACCTCGACCTCATTCAACCGGCCCATAAACTCCAGCAGAATACGCACCCGCTCGGACGGGGCCGGCGGGCCAACGAAGACCGCCTCCAGGCCGCACAGCGGGCCACCTGTTAGCCGCACCGCCTCGCCAGGCTGGAAGGTATGCGGCGGCAGCCCACCCACGTCGTTCAGTGCCTCCACGCGCTGGTACAACCCACGAATCACCGCCGCTGGCACGGGCTGCGGGCGCTCGTCAAAGCTCACCAGGCGCAGCACTCCTGGTGTCGCATTAATCGCACTGAGGGCTACCTGATCCAGATTCGCACGGATAAACAGATAGCGCGGAAACAGCGGTGCTGGCTGCAAAACCCCACGAAAGCGCTGCGGCACCTCGGGAAGATACACTGTCAGGCCGAGGCGCTCATGCAGCGCCGCCGCCGCCGGGCGCTCCTTGAGCGGCAGCGAGTGGACGACGTACCACTCCGACTGGCCCGACGCAACCGTCGGTTCCTGGGCCAGTGCTGCCTGGTTAGGCGCACCCTCATCGTTTGCCATTATCCACTCCTTTCAATCACTCTGCCTGGCGGTTCCTGGTTTAACGCAAAGACGCAAAGATGCAGAGACCAGAAGAGACCGTACCACAGTGGTATGATGGTTTCGGGATGCATCGCCACCCCAGAGATTGTAGCATACCCTCCCGATCAAACCCTTTGCGCCTTCGCCACTTCGCGCCTTTGCATTAAAACAAGAGACGTAGTCGCATCCGCGCCGCCCACGCTCCGCCACTCCAGCAGCTTGCCAGAGCAAAACGGGTCGTATGCCTTCCGGTCGGAGCGAAAGCTACAACGTACCGGAATAATTTCACCAGTGACAGGCTACAGGTGACAGGTTTTGCTGTTATCTGTCTGTCCTCTATCCCCTATCCCCTGTCCGCTGAAGACGTGAAGACGTCTCACACCTCACGCCGCGCATCGTGGGCGTGTTCTTTGCCATTGACACTGGTGCCGTTGTGCTGGGGAGGCCGGGCGTGATCATGGGCCGTATGACCATGACGCTTCGACGGCTCACCAGTGCGGCGTGGCTGCCGGCCGTCGCCGTAGTAGTAGTACTGGTAATAGTCGTCATAGCCACCGTGTGTGGCGCTTACCCGGTTAAGAATCACGCCCAGCACCCGTGTCCCTGACTGTAACAACTGCTCCCTGGCCCGGCGCAAAGCGCTGGCACGGGTAGCCGAGGCCTGTACCACCAGCAGCGCCGCGTCGCAGGCACGGGCCAGCAGCGTCGCATCTGTCACTGCCAGGAGTGGCGGGCTGTCGAATAGCACAATATCAGCATGCGTCTGCAGCTCGGCGATCATATCGCCCATACGCCGCGAGCCGAGCAGTTCGGCTGGATTGGGCGGCAGCGGGCCACTGGGCATCAGGCGCAGGTTGGTAACACTGGTTGGCACGAGGCAATCCACCAGCGCCGCCTCGCCGGAGCGCAGCAAAGCGGTGGTAAAGCCACGAATGTTTGTGCGCTGAAAGAACTTGTGCAGCGATGGCCGCCGCAGGTCAGTATCGACCAGTATCACCCGCTTGCCCGTCTGTGCCAGCACAATTGCCAGATTCGCAATCGTCGTACTCTTGCCCTCGGTCGGGCCACTGCTGGTCACCACCAACGTGCGCAGCGGGTCGCCGCGACTGGCAAACTCCATATTGGTGCGCAACAGGCGGTAGGCCTCGGCAATCGGGGAGCGACTACTGATGGCTGGCACCAGCGTTTCCGGCAGATCCTTAGCGCGGATCTGCGCAATCGTCGCCAGCGTTGGCAGTTCGGTCAGGGCTTCCACTTCCTCACGCGACTTGACCGAGTCGTCCAGATATTCGAGCAAAAACACCCCGCCCACCGCCAGCAGTGCGCCCACCAGCGCCGCAAGGAGCGTGTTCGTCAACGTGCGCGGCCGGATTGGATTGCGCTGGGGCACCGCTTCCTCTATCACGCTCACGCTATCGGTCGTCTGCGCTTCGGCCAGACGCACCTTCTCAAAACTTTCGAGCAACGAGGTATAGCTCCCGCGCTGTTGTGTGAGCAAGGCCTGCAGGCGATCTTGCTCATCACGGCGAAACGGATCATTGGCGGCCTGCAGATCGGCGATTTGCGCCTGGGTAGTATCAATATCAGCCTGAAGCCGGGCCAGTTCCTGCTCCAGGTTCTGTTTGGAGGCCGCATAGCGACTGGACTGCAAGTCACGGTTCTGCTCACTGAAAACAGCAACGATTTCGTTGGCAATATCAGCCGCACGACGCGGGTCGGGATCTTCGACGGTGACAACGATAAACTGGGTGTCGCGCACGGCGGTGACACGCACACGACTGGCGAGGCGGGTAGCATCCATGTCGAGCGCCAAGTTATGAATAACCTCCTCTAGCACAGGACGTTTGCGCAACCATTCGGCGTAGGTGCGCGCCAGGCGCTCACTGGTCAGGATGGTGTTGTAGTCAAACGAGCTGCTGCTGGCTGGAGCTTGATTGATGAGCAGGGTCGTCGATGCCTGGTAAATTGGCGTGGTATAGCGGCTGACGCCAAACGCTGCTCCACTCGCCAGGATCGTCCCGATCACAATGAGCCACGCCCAGCGCCACAACAATGCTGCATATCGCTTCAATTCCACGCTATCGCCTCTTCCGTATTCGCACTATTACGACAACGAGACATCCCCTGGGATGGAAGGCTCGGTGCGGCATTGCTTCTCCCAGGGATGAACGTACGCGGGGGTCGTAGGCCCCCGCACCCCTGCCGAGATGAAGTCTCGTTGGAGTATGATGATATCGAAATCGTTAAAAATTATCTTCAGCGAGATAACAGTGTTATGTCTACATTATATAGACGGAATTGCTATAAACAACCCCTATAGATTACAGAGAAATGACAAAAAAGCAAGGAACTTGCTAACAGTCGTAGTTACCGGTAGTACCTCTGGCCTGTTAGTGCAGGGTATACAGGACATACAGAGCGTATAAATCTATCAAAACACCGGTTTTCTGTACTATAAAGCATTTAATCAACCTGATAAACATCAAAACACACGATTATCATAATCAAAAAGACCTGAGAGTTCTTGTATTATCTATTTTTTAGGTATTTTACAAGCGTTTAACAGAAATTTATTGTTTATTATAGCAATCTTATAGCAATCCTATTACAATACGACAACGAGACATCCCCTGGGGAGGAAGGCGTGGTGCAGCTTCAACCCGCCGAAACTACCGTATCTGGAACCATATGCGGGGGCCTGCGGCCCCCGCGCCCCGGCTGCGGTAAAGTTTCGTTGTAATAATAATTACAAACCTGGACTCCGATGTACCATTCGTCGCACATGATCACTCACACAAACCTTCTTTTTCGTGTTCGGTATACGTCCTTTTACAGGAAGTACGTGGTGAGCCTCCGACCCGTGAACAGGTGGGCTACTGGTGCACAAAGCCTGTCTTCACGGGCTGATCGGTAGCCCGCGTAGGCGTAGGCGGGCTTTGCGCCGGTCGCCCGACGTTCCGGCGTCCGGGCGACCGGCGTGCCACCAGCAGGGACGTGCGTGCGGATCACAACTTTGAATCCGATCTCGTGCTATACTACCTACAACTTCTAATTAACACGTTAAGAATCGAGGATGATTGGAACCAACTATGGACATTACTGAATCTATTCATCGCGCCGCCGCCGCACTTTTCCAGGCCGATGCAGTGCTGATTACCGCCGGGGCCGGGATGGGGGTTGACTCTGGTTTGCCGGACTTTCGCGGTAATCAAGGCTTCTGGAAGGCCTATCCACCTATCGCCCGTCTTGGCCTGTCGTTCAGTGAAATGGCGAATCCCATGTGGTTTGAACGCAACGCACCGCTGGCGTGGGGCTTCTATGGACATCGGCTCAATCTGTATCGGCAGACAGTACCCCATGCTGGCTTTCGCCAGTTGCTGGAACTGGTCAACCAAAAAAAAGGTGGCTACTTCGTCTTCACGTCAAATGTTGATGGTCATTTTCAGGACGCCGGATTTGACGAAGAACGTATTGCAGAATGTCATGGCTCTATTCACTTTTTTCAGTGCTGCCAACCATGCCATCAAAAAATTTGGGATGGGCGCCATACACGCATTGTGGTGGATGAAGAGACCTTGACGGCCCGTGATCCGCTGCCACGCTGTCCAAAGTGTGGTAGTGTGGCACGTCCAAATATCTTGATGTTTGGCGATTGGGCCTGGGTTTCCGACCGCACCGATCGGCAGAGCCAGCATTTGCAACGCTGGCTCCAGGAACTGACCATTCAGAAGCTGCGACTGGTGGTGATCGAGATTGGCGCTGGTGAGTCTGTCCCGACGGTACGGATGAAGTCCGAGCATGTGGCCCGTACTCACAAAGCACCGCTGATCCGCATCAATCCTCGCGATTATCGCGTTCCACATGGACAGATTGCACTACCGCTGGGGGCTGCCGAGGCCATTGAACGCATCTATCGTGCTATCCGTGAGGGAATGGTGTCATACCCGACCCCAACGAGCGGATATCGCTCCAGGGATTAGACCGCATGGAACCGATTCTTGTCACTGGTCATCGCAATCCTGATACTGACGCCGTCTGCTCGGCGCTAGCCTATGCCAATCTCTATCAATGGCAAACTGGGATGCAGACGGTGGCCTGCCACCTCGATGAACTTGCGCCTGAGACAGCCTGGTTGCTTGACTATCTTCAGCTCGCAGCACCGCGCTCGATCAGCGATGTCTATCTGCGCGTGGCCGACATTATGGAAACACGGATACCCGTCCTCCAGGCCAGCCATACCCTGCGCGAGGCCGGGCACCTGATGCAGGATTACGCGGTGCGAGCGCTCCCCGTGGTGAACGAACATAGACGGCTGATTGGCTTGATCCAGAGTGATACGCTGGCGACACACACACTTGACCAGCTGCAACTACCCGAAAAGATCGATCTGCCTGTCAACCTGATCCAGCGTATGCTGGAGGCACAACTCCTGGTCGGTGATGCAACGACTATATTGAATGACCGGGTCTGGATCACCACTATGACGGCAGAAACAGCACGAGCGACAATCGGTGACGGTGACATTGTGATTGTGGGCGATCAGCCAGACGTGCAACAGGCTGCGCTAGTGGCCAGGGCAGCCTGTCTGATTATCACTGAGGGTGCCGCGTTGGATGCTGCACTGCTGGCACAGGCTACTATGCAAGATACGGTGGTATTGCAGACGCAGCATACCCCCTTTGCTGCTGCATTACTGCTCCAGCAAAGCATTCCGGTTGAGCGCATGATGGTGCGTGATCTGACCTCCGTGACGCTCACGCTCGATACGCCACTGCATGAGGCAAAGGCCCAACTGCGGCGTAGTAACCTCGCCGGTCTGGCCGTGGTTGACGATGACGGTCTCCTCCATGGCTTGCTCTTGCGCCGCCACCTGACCGAGCAGGTGCAGCGTCAGGTTATTTTGACAGATCATAACCATCCTGACCAGGCGGCACCGGGGATTACCGAAAGCCAGATCATTGCCATCATTGACCATCACAATCTAGGTGGCTTGCAGACGCTGCAACCGCTGTTTATGTACTGTGAGCCAGTCGGGTCAACCTGTACCCTGATTGCCGAACTGTATCGCCAGATGCATGCACCACTCGCACCTGCGCTGGCCGGGGCTATGCTCGGGGCCATACTCTCCGACACCGTTCACTTTCGCTCGCCCACGACGACACACCGTGACCGATCTATCGCCGACTGGCTGGCTGCACAGAGTGGGCAGACGATCGATGATCTGGCACGACGCCTGTTTCGGGCACGACTGCCTGATCCAGTCCCACCACCAGAGTGGTGGGTCAATCAAGATCTCAAGATCTTCACCTTCGGCTCGACGCGCCTGAGTATTAGTCAGGTCGAACTGGCGCATGTCCGTGAAGTGATGCCCACGCAAGCGGTTCTGTGTGACGCACTGGCGAATCTGGTAACGACTCATCACCTGACCAGTGCGTTCATGTTGCTGACCGATATTCTGGAGCAGGGCAGTATTTTACTGGCTGCAAACCAGGCCGGGGCAACACTGGCCGCACGCGCCTTTGGCCGCGCTCTGACGAATGGACAACTGGTTTTGCCAGGGGTCATGTCGCGCAAGAAGCAGGTTGTGCCAGCACTGGCCGCCGCGCTCAACAGTCCTTGACGACGTAACGCAAAGCAACGACTGAAGTCGTTATTACGACGCAAAGCAACAACTGAAGTCGTTATTACAATGAGCTTTGAGCCATGGTTCATACATAAATCGAAAGTAAAAGCCTATGTCTCTACGCATACGATTGACACTCTACTATACCTGCTTCTTTGCGATTGCCCTGGTACTGCTGCACATCGGCACTTTTATAGCCGTCCAGCGCACCCTACTGCGCGGCGTTGAGAGTGACCTGCAAGCTGGTGCCGAACAACTGGAAGCGATCTATCGTGCTGGTGGTTTGGAAAAGATTATCACGCCTACCGGGGAAGTGGGGGTGGTGGTGCGCGGCGAGTTTGCGCAAGTCTTTAGTAACCCCAACCTGTTTGCCCAGGTATTTTCGGCCCGAGGGCAGTTGTTAGGCCGTTCGCCCGACTTGGGCGAACATGATCTGCCGCTGCCTGCCCAGGCACTGGAACTGTCACCGGAGACGATGCTCTATGTTCGACACGAGATGCAGGGGACGCAATTGCTGGTGTTAATTACGCCCCTGACATTGACCAGTAGCGGGCCGATCGTCGGCTATCTGCAAATCTCGCGTTCCCTGGCTGATGTTGAACACACACTACGGCTGCTGCTCCTGATCCTGACCGGCGGCGGCGCAATTGCCCTGTTTGGGGCGGCAATGGGTGTCTTCTGGCTGTCGCGGGCCGCGCTCTCGCCCATCGAGCAGGTGGCCCACACGGCTCAGAGCATTGTCCGTGCCGAAGACCTGGGCCAGCGCGTACCGGTGCCCAATTCACCAGATGAACTGCAACGCCTGACGATTATTATTAATGATTTGCTTGGGCGACTCGAAGCGCTGTTTACCACCCAGCGCCGCCTGATCGCCGATGTCTCGCACGAACTGCGCACCCCCCTGGCGGCCATGCAAGGCAACCTGGAAATTTTGAGCCGGGGTGCCCATCGTGATCCAGAGTTACTGCAGGAATCACTGACCGATATGCGGCGTGAGACGACCCGCCTGATACGCATGGTCAACGATCTGTTGCTGCTGGCTCAGAGCCAGTCGGGTGTGCAGATCCGGCAGGAGCCCGTTGAACTGGATACGCTCCTGCTCGAAATTCATCGTGATTTGCGCGCTCTGGCGGGTGACGTTGCGCTGCGGATTGGGGCGGAAGACCAGGTGGTGGTGATTGGTGACCGGGATCGGCTCAAACAGGCGTTGCTTAATCTGGGCATCAATGCCTTGCAGCATACACCATCTGGCGGCAGCATCACCCTCAGCCTGGAGCGGGTTGATGACATGGCCTGCCTGGCCGTGGCCGACACGGGCACAGGTATTGCTGCTGAGGACTTGCCGCATATTTTTGAACGTTTTTACCGCGCTGACCGTTCGCGTTCACGCTATGGTGGCGGCGCAGGATTGGGATTGGCGATTGTGCAGTGGATTGCCGAAGCGCATGGGGGCGAAGTTACAGTGAACAGTGTACTGGGGCATGGGAGCACGTTTGCGCTCTGGTTGCCATTGCCCCCAGTACACTCTTCCGACACAGTGTATTGGAACGGGGTACCGTTGGAACAGTTGCCGGTTGAGGCGTTAGAACATTAAATCAGCAGGGTGCCCCTGTACACCAGACGGCATTTCTCAACTATACGCTGGATCATCGCTCGTATATATATACGTGAATACAACGATGGCATCAACCCCGGTGCATATGCGGCCATCACTGCCTATGTCGCCCGATCTGGTCGCAGGCGCCTGATGGAGATCACCGAGTGTCTGCTCCGCAGGGCACCAGGGGCGCTATGGGCAGCTTCATAACGCTTGCCGGTTACGGCATTCGGCCTCAAGCGCACATCTGACTCGCTTGTATTCGTCTTCAATACGCTGCAATATTTCACTCGCAGCCGCCATGCAATCGGGGTCACTCAGCACCTCCAGCTCATGGCACAGGCTGACAATCGTCCTGGCACCAATGCTGGCGCTACTGCCTTTCAATGTGTGTATCGACTGACGTAACCATGGAACATTGTGTGCTGTAATTGCCATGCGTATGGCTGCTAAAAATTGTAGCGTATCCACAATATAAATATCAATCAACTCACTCAGAAAATTCGGCTCTGCTGCAGTCAGTAGACGCAAATTATTGATCACCCGTTCGTCAAGCAAACGGTCATTGCCAGCCCCCACTGAGTTATCCATATG
Source organism: Chloroflexaceae bacterium (assembly GCA_034435975.1). Taxonomy (GTDB): domain Bacteria; phylum Chloroflexota; class Chloroflexia; order Chloroflexales; family Chloroflexaceae; genus CAKZQX01. The sequence continues at coordinate 12,364 of DAOTWD010000166.1, forward strand.
TATGTCACCTTAATAAACTATGTGCAATTTCGACATCGGCAAGAGTATCCTATATTTTTCGCTCTTTTGCAGGGATTCCAGTCGTAAGAATTCGCACGACATAGTTGCACATCCCGCCTATCTCGAGTATGATACGAGGATGAGAGGCGGATCGGGCTATACCAGGAGGAGCAAAGGCTACGTTGGGGCATTCACGTCCGGCACTGGCAAGCGGATATTGTATGTTGCGCAACAGTGTGTTCTGTACACTCCCTGGTTCTGTCCTGACGGTGGTACTCTTGATCATCCTCACCTTGAGCCTGATGGTACTGGGGGCACGCTTTGCCCGGCCTTTCCTACATATTAACATTGATGGCAATAATGATCAGCGCTTTCTGGCTCGTTTTCACGCAGTCGAATATAACGAGCTTGAAGCCTATCGCTGGTCACAACCGGTTGCCAGCATCTTTCTGTATGGCTTTGACGGGCGTTCGGCCCTGGTCGATCTCCGATTAACCTCACCCCGGCCACCGGACATTACCAATGCAACCGTAACAATGCAGGTGGGACAGCGTGATCTGGGAACATTCGCCATCGCTCCTGAACGCAACTGGCGCCGCTATTACGTTCTTGTGCCCACACACGCCAGCGGCGATACGGCGCTGGTGTTGCGGAGCAACGGCTTTCAGCCCGGTTATCCCGATACACGTGAGCTAGGGGTGGCATTGAGCCAGCTTATGGCCTGGCCGGTCAATGGGCGATCAGCGTTTCCACTGCCACAGCGGGCGTTGTTCCTGCTGTCGTTGCCGGTGCTGGCCTGGCTGCTTCTGCGACACAGCACCGGGCGGCCAGCGCTGGCTGCGAGTGTGGGGGGTATGCTGGCAATTGTCGCCGGTCTGGCTGCCGCCTATCCATTGACTGCTGGCTATCTCCTGCCCACCACCTGGTGGCCCTGGTGGCCCTTTCTGCCCTTCCTGATCCTGATAGGCATACCGCACGCATGGCAGTTGTTGCATAAACATACCTCGTTTGCCCCCTGGACAGGCCCGGGAGTGATCACCATCGCAATCCTCGCCTTGCGTCTGGGAGCAAACGTAACGCCGGGTCTGTTGCTCTTGCTCGCAGGCACGCTGCTGACCCTGGCTGGCATAGCTCCGGCAACCAGCCCCATCCAGCGTCTGCAGGCCGCGTTTCCTGGCGGCTGGCGCGGCGAAATCACGGTTTTGATCGGCATCACCCTGCTGGCGCTGGGGCTACGGCTGTATCAACTCGATGTTTTGCCCGCCGGTCTGTGGCGTGATGAAGCGCGGCATGGCCTGCTGGCACTACGCATCTGGCAGGAGCCAGCCTTCCGCCCGATCTATGTTGTCGGCGGTGCCGATCTCCCGGCGCTGCTGTTCTACCTGATGGCCCCGGTGGTGGGCATATCCGGGCCGCATGTCTGGAGCGCCCGCCTGGTCAGCGCCGTAGCTGGTGGCCTGACACCGCTGGCGCTGTGGTGGGCCGCCCGCCCGCTGGTAGGGCCGCACGTGGCATTGACCAGCGCGGCCCTGCTGGCATGGGCTTCGTGGAGCCTGAGCATGAGCCGCTGGGCTTTTCCCGCCACACTCGATCCGCTGTTTATGCTGACAGCGGTGGGATTGATGTGGCGGGCGCTCACACGCGTTATCCCTGACTCGTCGCCTGCAACCGCACCACCCTGCACCACCCGCCCGCTGCCCACAGCGATCATTCTAGCCGCACTGTCCGGGGTATGCGCTGGACTGGCAGCCTATACCTATCATACCGGGCGCATGGGGCCGATCACACTTGCCGCGCTGACGTTCTTATGCCTTGGCAGCACGCCCCGGTACTGGCAACGGGCAACCCCACTCCTGGCAGCGGCAGCGCTGGCTGGACTGCTCACGCTGCTGCCGCTACTGCACTTTATTGCCAATGATTGGGATGGCTACAACCGGCGCGTGTCCAATGTCTCTGTCCTCGATAGCGATAGTACCACCATGCGCGCACCGCTGTTGCTGCTGCTCCACAACACCGGGCGCTATCTGCTGATGTGGCATGTCGCCGGTGACCGCAATGGGCGTCACCATGCACCAGGCGCACCCATGCTCGATCCGCTCAGTGGCATGCTGCTTGTGCTAGGCCTGGGCGTTGCCATCATGTACCGCCACTCTCGTGAACTGGCCGTGGTGCTCCTGCTGCTGGTATGCAATCTTGTACCAGGACTCCTCAGCGGAAATGCACCACATGCTATGCGCTCGATTGGCGTGCTGGCTCCGACCTGTCTGCTGGCAGGACTGGGGCTGACCGTGCTCTGCACGTATCTGCCCCGTCCGAACATCGCCCCCCACCGACAGATCGGCGGCTGGTGGCTACCAGTCGGTTTCCTCGCCGGGAGTCTGCTGTTCAACACCTGGCTGTACTTTGGCCAGATGGCCCACGACCCGGCGGTCTACAACGAGTTTTACCCGGCTGAGACGGCTATGGCACGCATTGCCCGCGCTCCCTCTGCCACTGATGACCCGGCGCTGCAGGCGGTGCAGGTTTTTTTGCCGAGAGACGTGGCCCGTACCGACACGGTGCGCTTTTTGACCAGTGGCCTGCGGGTGGAGACCTTTGACGGTACCTGGTTTTCAACTCCACCAGGTGATCAGGTGCTGGTGCTACTGCCCAACACCATATCAGTGGGTGAAACATTGGCAACGCTCCGAGTACGAAACGCGAATGCAAGGCTGATCCCGGTTACGCCGCACTATCTCCAGCAGACACAGCCCCTATTCCAGGCCTATGCGCTGGGTGACGAGGCTGTACGTCTCTTACAACTGGCAATCGAGTAAGATCCAGGCTTCCACCAGAGCTGTGTGCAAACGTAACCGTTCAGGTGGGGTGGTCAGGAAGGGCGTTGCCCCTCCTGGAGTCTCTTCGTTGCGGCCCGTTGTGGCGGCGAAGCCGCCACAACGGGCCGCAACACCGCCGGCGCAGGTACCACCTGAACGGTTACCTTTAACGATTGAGTGTCAATGGCAGATAGACTTTGTAAGCAACGGTATCACCTGTGCTACCGAATAATCCGCTCAATGTCTGCTCTGGCTGTCCAATAAACGCATAGTTGTACTGAATCATATCGCCATCAACATCCTTATCCAGCCACATCACGCGTGTCGCGTCCGCTGGATAGGTATAGTATTCGACCGTTGTCTGGTTATAGTCAAAGTAGGCTTCATAGGTCTGTTGCAAGGTCTGCCCGGCAAACAGCGCACGCACAAACATTTGAAAGGCATTACCATGCCAGTTGGCATAATAGCCTGCGGCACCCATGTCGATAAAAGGCTGGGCATACTCAGCTACCCGACGTTGCGCCTCAGCACTGGTGATCGGCTCCTGGTCGTTACTGGCACTACCAGCCGTAAAGCAGCCATACAACATCACAATCGCATTCGGTGCTAGATGCAGATCGGCCCGAATCTGCGCAGGAGAAACAACACCATTTTTCAAGTTAAAGCCACCGACAGTTGGCCGAGGCAGCAACCCCTGGTAGACGCCGTGTCCGCGATAGAGCAGAAAATGTGCACCCCTGGCGGCGGCGGTGATCTGTGTCCAGTCATTGTCGGGCGTGTAAAATCTATGAACGGTGACGCCATAGGCTTCCAATTCAGCGGCGGCCAGTTCCATATTGGCTTTTTCGCCGCGCGTCCAATTGCCATCGTCACCATCAATCGGGCCAACCAGCAGTACAGCTTTGAGCGGCGGAAGATCGAGGCGTGTCGGTGCTGCGGCGGAAGGCGCAACAATAGCCGTAGGTGCCGCCCCTAACCGGGGCGGCATGGAAGAGACGTTGAACAGAGTTGATTGCGCCTGAACCGGAATTGAGGTTATACTCAGGAGGGTGATCAGTACAAGGCAAAATGCGAGTAAACATCGTGGGAGCTTCATTGTTCTTCCTTGTCTAGAAGTAGGTGGTCTGTTAGACGACTGTTTGAATAATACCACAGCAGTTCATCCCTGTGAATAGGCTGATCAGGTTGAGCAAGGATAGTACTTCTGGTCACAGATATGGTAGGACAATTGGATATCCCCTGGCGCTGGCTGCCATATCAGATCGCGCCAGCAACAGATCAACTGGCGGCGGCTGAGGCACTGCTATCGGGGCTGGGACAGCATACGTGCCCGGCGCTGCGCTGGTACACAACACCCACCCTGGCTCTGGTGCTGGGTACCGGTCAGCGGCCCGACGCGGCTGACCACGCCGCCTGTGCTGCAGCCGGTATCAGCATCCATCGCCGTTCCAGCGGCGGCACGGCCGTCCTGATGACGCCCAATTTTGTAATGCTGGACATCGTGTTGCCCACAGGCCATCCTTTGTACACCAGCGATGTGACCGAGTCCTACCGCTGGCTCGGCAACGTGTGGGTGGCAACGCTGGATCTGCTGGGGCTTTCGGCACAGTTACTGACGATTGCCGAGGCTCGGGCCGATGCGCAGACGCTTGATGATCTGACCCGCTGCGCCTGCTTTGGTGGCCGTTCACCCTATGAGGTAGTGGTGTCGGCCCGTAAGCTGGTGGGATTTTCGCAGGTACGGCGGCGGCAGGGAGCGCTTTTGCAGGCGGGTTTGTATACCACCTGGTCGCCGCGGCAACTGCCAGCACTGCTGGCACTCGCCGCTGACGAGCGAGCACTGCTCACCGAACGATTGGCGACGCGTGTCACCGGTCTGGCTGACCTGCTGGCCCCACCGCCTGATCCACCCACGATTATGGCCGCCTTTGCCACGGCTCTGCAGCGCCTGTACGGAATTACCCTGCAAACAGCGCACTGGAGCACGGCAGAACAGGTAGCCCGCATCCAGGCCATCGCACGGTATGCACCTCTTGATATCACATCTTGAAAGATAGCGTGCATCCATATCCTGGTTTGCGTGACCCTATAGCCCCATCCTGTCAAACTGGATCCAGTCGAGTATTGCACTCTAAAATTTTACAATTCTTTAATAACTCGATAACCTTCCATTAATCATTCGTCTGTACTATAGACGACGCATGTACTCACAGCGCCAGGCATATGAGTATCCTCTGTCTATCAGGCCTATGATGCTGCACTGCAGTGTTCTACATCATCACAGGCTATCACGTTTTTTGAGGCTGAATTTTATAGTAGTGTGTGGAAAGGTAGAAACACCAGTCGTTTGTGCCTTTTACCTGTGACTATTTGACATGGTGCGGCTATCAGCGCCCTATATCGGTGGGTGTCCTGGATGCCATTCTGCTACCAGGCAACAGGCCTGGTTGGGTATATCTACAGATAGCAATGCTTGCTTGATCAGTAAGTAAGGAGAGAAAACGCATGAGTATCTACGACGATCAGGAGAAGAATATCGTCCGTTCAACCGAGGGTCGGGGAGAGACTTTTGCCGAGATTATGCAGCGGCGCATTAATCGCCGTTCGTTTCTACGCGGGACGGCCACCGCTTCCGCTGTATTTATGATTTCAGCCTGTTCGCAGGCTCCGAGTGAGACGGCGACTGTGCCAACGACCGCCCCGGCCACGGCTGCACCCACAACCGCGTCAACTGCGGAACCAACTATGGCTCCCGCCGCTTCTGACTTTACCTTCAGCGCTATTGCACCAAGTCCCTCGACCGAAGACAAAACGGTGGTGCCAGCCGGGTATACGGTTGCAACCCTGCTGCGTTGGGGCGACCCGTTAACTCCCGATGCTCCTGACTTTGATGTCAACAATCAGACTGCTGAAGCCCAGGCGAAACAGTTTGGTTACAACTGTGACTTCATTGGCTTCTTACCGCTACCTGAAGGATCATCCGCTTCCGATAAAGGATTGCTGGTGGTCAACCACGAATATACCAACCCGGAACTGATGTTCCCAGGGTATACTCCCGGTGATCCCACCCAGGAGCAGGTGGATGTGGAGATCGAAGCCCATGGTGTCACCGTGGTTGAGATACAACGCAATGCGAACGGTGAATGGAGTTACAACAAAGGCTCAAAGTATAACCGCCGCCTTACGGGAACCACGCCCATGACCATCTCTGGCCCGGCCGCTGACCACGAATGGTTAAAGACCAGCGCCGATCCGACCGGAAAAGATATTCGCGGTACGCTGAATAACTGCGCGGCGGGCAAAACCCCGTGGGGCACAGTTATTACCGCCGAGGAAAACTTCCACCAGTATTTTGCGAACCTGGATGGCTTGCCCGATGATGATCCGCGCAAAGCCGTCCACAAGCGCTATGGTATCCCATCCGAGGCATCCGAGCGGATGTGGGAGAAGTACCATGACCGTTTTGACGCGACCAAGGAGCCAAACGAGTCTTTCCGCCATGGGTGGGCCGTAGAGCTTGACCCCTACGATCCCACGATGAAACCGGTCAAGCGCACCTGGCTGGGTCGCTTTCGCCACGAAGCTCAGACTTTTGCCGTTACGCCCAGCGGTAGGGTTGCTGTTTATACTGGCGACGATGCACGCTTTGAGTATGTCTACAAGTTTGTCACCAATGGCACCTACAAACCCGGTGATCGCCAGGCCAATATGCGCCTGATGGATGACGGTATGCTGTATGTGGCGAAATTCAATGACGATGGTACCGGCGAGTGGTTGCCGCTCGAATTTGGCAAAGGGCCACTTACCGAGGCCAATGGCTTTACCTCGCAGGGTGATGTGCTGATAAAGACCCGCCAGGCAGCCGATGCACTGGGTGCCACCAAGATGGATCGCCCCGAGGACATTGAGCCGAATCCGGTCAATCAGAAGGTCTACATGGTTATGACCAACAACACGGATCGCGGCAAGGAAGGCAAGCCTGGCCCTGACGCTGCCAACCCACGCGCCGAGAACAAGTTTGGGCATATTATTGAAGTTACCGAAGATGGCAATGACTATGCTGCAACAACGTTTACCTGGGAAATCTTTATGCTGTGTGGCGATCCAGAGGATGACAGCACTTTCTTTGCAGGCTTTGATAAATCAAAGGTCAGCCCGATCGCTACTCCCGACAATATTACCTTTGACTTGAAGGGCAACTTGTGGATTGCAACCGACGGCCAACCAGGAACGCTTAAGCTGAACGACGGCCTGTTTGCAGTTCCAGTCGAAGGCCCCGGACGGGGGCACTTGCAGCAGTTCTTTGCCTCGGTAGCGGGCAGCGAGGTTTGTGGGCCAGAGTTTACTCCGGATAACAAGTCGCTGTTCCTGGCGATCCAGCATCCAGGGGAAGGCGGCACCTTTGAGGAGCCAGTCAGTAACTGGCCCGATGGTACGCAGCCAGTCAAGCCCAGCGTGATTGCCATCCGCGCCAACAACGGCGGAGTAATTGGACAGGCTTAAACCTACACGTCCTGGCACCAGCGACAAATAGAAACCAGGATAGAGAAAACAGAGTATAGAGTACAGGGGATTCTGTTTTCTATCCCCAAACAGGGAGAGAATCGAGGAGCGAGGAATGAGAGGAGAGAGGAGAGAGGAGAGAAGCAAGAAGCGAGAGCAGAGAACCTCACTCCTCTTTCCTCCCGGATCCTAAGATCATACCAGTACAAGGATGGCTATGTTCATCAGATATGCAGTTATAGGCCTGCTGATTATGTTCGAAATACTGTCGATTGCCACCTGTAGTAGTCCACGTCCCGCACGCATAGTGCAAAATACGGCTGGTACGACCAGGGCTACACCAACGAGGGTACAGACCGCCACAGCCACATTGTCGGCAGCAACCACCACTCCACATGCCAACGATGCTGTCCTTAACCCGGCCTTAGTAGCCAATGAAAATTGCATGATTTGTCATGATCTCCACCCGGCTTCTGTCGTCGCTATGGAACACGAACGCCACCCCCGCTGCAACTCGTGTCACAGCGGATCGCCACTTCAGATCGGCTGTCCCAGTTGCCACAGCATGCACCGGGTAGACGCCGGGCATCCTATGGATCCGCACCTGGGCTGCGAAACATGCCATACGGTTGTGCCATGATCTCCAGCAGCCGACACAGAGAGCCGCGTTCCCCAGGGTGTCAGGAGTTGGGTGCGTCACCTTTGCCGCTGCCGACGTACATACGCGAACTCGAGCATGGGCACAGGCAACTGCCATAGGAAAAACCAGCGACGCAGTTTGACCCAGAAGCTCGCTCGCCACGGTTCTGCAATGATCTCCGCAACATTGCATGCATGCGCTTCCCTCGGTATAATGCATGCCGAACAGATTCTACTCCGTAAGACAAAATTCATAGAAACTTTACCGTTGCGAAAGACGCTATAACCACAAACGTCTTTTGTCGTTACTCTATCGGATTATGTCAAAACTGGATATTTGAAACCTTGTCTAAGAAGCCATCTGAATAAGGGAGAGTATGCGGGCTTTGCCCGGCACGGTTTGTCCACCGTAGACAGCAACCGGGTTTCCGGAGGATGTGTTCTGACCGTCAATATGGCGGTAGCATGGTGGCCGCACACCATACCCCTCTTCAGACCGGCTCTAAGAAATGTAATGCTGCGATGTGCGAAGCTCTGACGAATCAGCCACCCAATATAGATATAGTCGATGCGTTGCATGAAACATGGCCGCGTATATCTGAACTGATTGCGGAACTCGACGAAGATCAGCCCTACGAAACACGCATCGGACGCCTCCGACACATTGGTGCCGTCTGGTATGCCCAGGGCGCTTCAGCCGAGGTACTGACCGAACTAGGATTATCGCTGGCTCAGCGCATGCATATGTCGCAGGGCGTGGTGGTTAGCGAGCTATTGCTGGCCTATGGTGCTGCACAGGAAGAACAGCGCACCCGTGAGTGGGAGTCGCACCTGCTGGCGCGCGTGGCCGAACTGGATGGTTTGCACCAGATTATTGCCGCCGCAAACTCGACGCTTGATCTGGATTCCTCGCTACAAACGGTGGTCGAAACTGTGGCCCAGGTGGTCGGTGTTGAAGTCTGCTCAGTGTATTTGCACGACAAGCACCGCGATGAACTGGTGCTGCGCGCTACCAGCGGTCCTAACCAGGCGGTGGTCGGTCAGGTAACCGTGCGCGTGGGCCAGGCAGTCACCGGGTGGGCGGCGCAACTGGGGCACCCGGTACCTGTACGCGACGTGTGGCAAGAGCCGCGCTTTATGCTGGAGCCACAACTGGGGGAAGAACCGTTACGCTCTATGCTGGCTATTCCCATTCTGCTCTTCAGTGCCGAGCGCTTCCAATTTAGCCCCGACCAGCTGCAAGGCGTGATTTGTGTTCAGACTCGTGGCCCACGTGACTTTATGCAGGAGGAGATCAACTTTGTGGAAGTTGCGGCTGGCGAACTGGCCTTCTTTATCGCCAATGCCCAGCTGTATCAACAGACAGACGAACGGCTGCATCAGAAGATACGTGAGTTGACCACACTGCAACAGGTCTCCAAACGGATCGCCGAGCAACTGGGGCTACGCGAGGTACTCAACCTGATTGTCGAAAAAGCGGTTGAGCTTGCTAAGGTTGATCGCGCCGATATTTTTCAGAGCGGCGAAGATGGCACGATGCAACTGGTGGCCAGCTTTGGTGGCAACAACCCGCAGAGCGAAGGCGTCCTCAGTTTTATCACTCAGACAGTGCATAACGGGCGATCACTGGCAGTAGTGAATGCCTATCAAGACTCCCGCTTCCCCGAACTGGCACAGATTGCTGCGCGTGAAGGCTTTCACTCGCTGTTCTGTATGCCACTGCATGCACGTGAACGCACAATTGGGAGCGTGTGCCTCTATACCCGCGAACCGCATCACTTTGATTACGAACAGGTGCGCCTGTTAAGCACGTTTGCTGATGAAGCGGCAATTGCGATAGAGAATGCGCGACTGTATGATGAGAGTTTGCGGTCACTGGCGGTCAAATCGGCTATGCTGCAAGAGATGCATCACCGTGTGCGCAACAATTTGCAGACGATCTCGGCTTTGCTGGCGATGCAATTACGTCGCCTCGACCCGGCCAGCCCTGGCGCGAAAGCTCTGCGCGAAAGCGCGGCACGTATCCAGTCGATTGCCGCCGTGCATAACCTGCTCTGCCGCGAAGACGTGGGCATAACAACGGTCGAGGCCGTCGCCCGCCAGGTGGTAGAGAGCGCCCGCACCAGCCTGGTCGCCATCGAACGCCCCGTCGATTTTAGGGTTACAGGCGATGGGGTTAAGATCGGTTCACGTAATGCGACAGTACTGGCACTCACGATTAACGAACTGATCAGCAATGCCCTCACGCACGGCCTGTCAGTTGAAGGCGGGCGAGTTGAAATCGAGGCCAGGGTGCAGGATGGACTCATTACGTTGGAGATCCGCGACGATGGCCCGCTGCATCCGCGCCCAACCGAATCTCAGCCCAGTAGCGGGTTGGGGTTGCAAATAATTGAAACCCTGGTCACGGATGATCTGGGGGGCACTTTTGATCTGGTCTATACGCCTGGGGATGAGTGGATGCGAGCGATTGTGCGGTTCCCGCAGCCAATGCTCGACACTGAAACCGAGGGGGTTTAGGCCAGCGGTGATGCGAGGATGCGGGGATGCGGGTTCGTTGCATCCTCGCATCCTCACCTCATCGCCTCGTCGTCTCTACCAACGCCCGTAAGGTGGTCGCCACCTCTGCACGTGGCACACTGCGTTGCTCGCCACTACCCAGATCTTTCAGCACCACTTCATCGCGTGCCAGGTCATTAGGGCCTTGCACCAGCACATAGCGAATGCCTTTGCGGTCAGCTTCCTTAAATTGCTTGCCCAGCCCGGCGTTAGCATCAAGCGCGGTAATCACGTTCAAGCCGGCACTGCGTAGCTCCTGGGTCAACTGCAAGCTGGCAGCTATCTGTTCGGAACCAAAAATCGTCACAAACACCTGGGCCGTGGTTTGCAACCGTGGCCCCAGCCCCAGTTCTTCCATCACGTCATGCAAGCGGTCAATCCCAAAGGCTAGTCCGACTGTCGGCACCTGACGATGAGCAAACAGGCCGATCAGTTCATCATAACGCCCGCCCCCCAGCAATGATCCCTCTGGCCAGTGGCTCGAAATCGTCTCGAACACGGCCCCGGTATAGTACGAGAGGCCCCGTGCCAGACGCGGCGCAAGCGCGTAGCGTTCGGATGACACGCCCATCGCCTCCAGATGGGAGACTATCGCCCGGAGATTCGCCAGCGCAGCCAGGGCACGTTCGTCGCCTTGCAAACGGTGGCCTAACTCAGCCAGAACTGACTCGGCCTGCCCCTCCAGCAGTACCATTTCTAGGATGCGTGTCGCAGCCGCGTCCGTCACACCACTACACAGCAACTCCTCGCGCACCCCATCGGTGCCAATCTTATCAAGCTTGTCGATGGCTCGATAGACTGCGCTGGCGGCAATGTCATCCAGGCCACTGGCGCGGGCAATGCCACCCAGCACCTGGCGATGGTTGATCAGGGTCGTGAAAGCCGGAAAACCAAGCGCAGCCAGGGCATCGGTCAGTACGAGCACAATCTCGGCATCGGCCAACGGCGAGTCACTGCCAACAATGTCCACATCGGCCTGCCAGAACTCGCGGTACCGTCCACGTGCTGGCCGCTCGCCGCGATAGCTCGGGCCGATCGCATAACGACGCCAGGGTAACGCAAGCTGGCCGGCATATTGCGCCACCACCCGTGCCAGGGGCACCGTCTGATCATAGCGCAACGCCAGCTTGCGCCCCCCATGATCTTCAAAACGGTAGATCAGCTTCTCGTCATCGCCCAGCTTGCCCTCCAACGTCTCGGCATATTCCGCAACCGGCGTCGCCAGCGGCTCAAAACCGTGCCGTTCAAAGACACCCGTCAGGGTATTGATAATGTACTGCCGCAGCAGCATCGCCTGCGGCAGGTGGTCGCGCATCCCTTTGACATTCTGGGGTTTTTGCATCATACTTTTTTATACCCTTACATTCGCATGTTCGCACTGATGATCACCAAGCAGTTGCCCACAGGCAGCAGCGATTTCGACCCCGCGCTCAACCCGCACAGTGCAGGGAATATGCTGGTCTTGCAACACCTGCTGGAAAGCCAGAACGCGCTTGCGTTCGGAACGGCCCAGCGGTGTACCGGGGATCGGATTCCAGGGGATCAGGTTGACATGGTACAGCAGGGGCTGTCTGGCCGGTGCATCCTGCCGCAACAGTGCCGCCAGTTGCTGCGCCTGTTCAGGGCTGTCGTTGCGCCCCTGCAACAGCACATACTCAAACGAGACCCGGCGTCGAGTGCGGGCGATATAGTCACGGGTGGCTGCCAACAACTCGGCCAGCGGATAACGCCGGTTGACCGGCACCAGGGCGCTGCGGAGTACATCATCCGGCGCATGCAGCGACACCGCCAGGTTAATCGGCAGTTGCTCCTGCGCCAGCCGCCGGATACCGGGTACCAGGCCGACGGTTGAGACCGTCATATGCCGCGCTCCCAGGTTGAAGCCCTGCGGATCGTGCAGGCGTTCCACAGCGGCCCACCAGCGATCGTAGTTGGCAAACGGCTCACCCATGCCCATAAACACCACATTCGTAATCTGATGCGCCGGTGCTGATACACGTACACCACCCTGTTCAGCGGCTACCTTGCGCACCTCACGCGCCGCCCACAATGCCTGCTCAACAATCTCGCCGCTGCTGAGGTTGCGCAGCAGACCCAACTTACCGGTCGCACAGAAGACGCACCCCATCGCACACCCGGCCTGGGTCGAAATACAAACCGTCGCCCGATCAGGATAGATCATCAGCACCGTCTCGACCACGGCATTCCCCGGCAGCGCAAACAACGCCTTGCGCGTCATGCCGTCATCAGCCGTTTGCAAGCGCTCCAGACGTAAGCTGTCGATCCGTGCTTCCGTTGCCAGTCGCTGGCGTAGCGCCAGCGGCAGATCGGTCATCGCGTCCGGGTCATCGACCAGATTGACGTACAACTGGCGATAGATCTGCCGGGCGCGAAAAGCCGGTTGATCCCAACTGTGCATCAGTTCGGTCAATTCGGATAATGTCGCGTTGGAGAGAACAGGAAGTGTGTGTGTCATAGTGCAATTATACCATGAGCGTTCGCCACCGGGCGCGTGACCAGGAACTCGGCCAGGGTGTCCAGCACAGAAGGATCGCCCGGCGACTGAAATCGCGGGCCAGGGCGGCGAAGCCCGCGCAGGTGGGCTTGCACGGCCACGGAGATAGAAAACAGAATCCCCTGTCCCCTGTACTCTATGCTCTGGTTTCTCTATCCTGTTTTCTATTTTATTTCAGCATCCTAACGCACCACCAGCGGGAGATAGACCTGTCCTCTCACTACTGGTACCGGTGTAGACATTGGTATCGGGTTAGATATTGGCGTCAACGTAGAGATCGGTGTGGGTAGTCTGATGATCACCACATCAACGACGTGGGTAGCCGCAACGGAACGTCGGCAGTTCTGCACGGTTACTGCAATCGTCTGTGGCCCATCGGTTGACCACATATACGTACATGCGCCGTTCCCTGGCCCAGCATTGGCTCTGGCGACCAGGTGTAGTTCAGGGGAAGCGAGGCATCGCCTGGGACGGTGTTGGCGGTAAACGTATAGGTGGCCCCCGTAGTTGCAGCTGCAATGGTAACTGCGGTCAGCGGGACGGCACATTCCCTAGCAGGTGCTGGCGGGTGGATCGTCAGCGTGCGTGATGTGGTTGCGCTCCCCTGGTTATTCGTTGCAGCCAGGGTGATAGTATGCACACCAGGCGCTGCCAACGTGCGGGTCGATGCCGCCGTGGTATCTCCATTATCCCATAGAAACATGATCGGCGGGGAGGCAAACCAGGGAGCAACACGGCCCACAAAGGCATATTCACCAGGCGGCCCACTCATCGCCCCCTCGATGCGGGCCGTCATCACCCCAATCGGCGCGGAGTGGTCTTATAGGAAATAGGAAATAGGAAATAGGAAAGGAGGAGATAGAGGAAAGAGAAAGGAGGAAAGAGAAAGGAGGAAAGAGAAGTCCTCTCCAATGGTTCCCTCTTTTTTTCTACCGGCTATTTTCTCACGCCTCTTCGCCTCCTCGCATCCTCGCTCGCCACGTCCCCAACGCCCGCCCGCGCCCCGGAGGGACGCGCTCCAGCTCACCACCATCGTATTGCTGAGTTGAATATCGCCCACCGCGCCGGTTGCGGAGGCAAAAATCCCGGCATGATCGTTGGACGCGGCAGCGGCAAGCGTGACATGCGTCAGACTGGCGCGGGCATTGTCGCCCACATACAGCCCGGCACCATTGCCGCCGGTGTGTGCCACCAGGTTGTCAGCGATGATACTATTGGTTAAAGTCAACACGGCACTACTGCCCAGGGCAATGCCGCCGCCCTGACTATCTATGGGGGTTTCGGCACGACCGACACCCTGTAGCGCGATATTATCCAGAATACGCAGGCGTTCGCCAATCAGTGTTGCGCGTGAAAGCGAAATTGCCCCGCCCTGCGCCCGTGCATCAGCGCCGGTACCCATACCCGCAATGTTGTGCATCAGCTCGCCTCCAACAAAGGTCACCTGGCTGTTGCGAGCATAGAACGCTCCCACCTGACCAACGGTATGCCCAGACGGTGAGGTGCTGGCAATATTGCTATGCAGACCCACATCGTTCAAGGTAGCAATGATTTGACCATTGGGCAGCGCATCAAGGTACAACGCCCCACCCCTGGCCGAGTCACCGATGGTGGTGTAGCGGGCTGCATTGGCACTATTGCCCACAAACTGATCGCCCTGAATATTCAGCGTGGCGGACGCGGAAGGCATCTTGATCGCAATCGCACCACCATCGCCAGGGCCGGGAGACGATCCAGCCAGGCGGGCCACGTTGCCTTTCCAGATATTGTTACTCAAGTGAATGCTGGTATACGCGCTTGCACCGACATACAGACCACCGCCACCGGCGGAGCGTGGATCCGCACCCGCGCCAACATCCGCATCGTAGGCCACATTATCCCGCACCTCACTATCCGTCATATTCAAAATGGCCCGCCCTGCATCCTGATCACCGGCAACATACAGACCACCACACCACCCGCTCCCCATACCAGCGAACATGGCTGTATTGCTCATCACCAGCGTACTGGTCAGATAGGCTGTGCCATTGATCACCGCCAACCCACCGCCCATGCCCGTCTCGGCACCAGTACTGGCGATATTGTGATCAATCTGTAGATTGGCAGCGTGCAACGTTGCGCCACACATCACCAGCACACCACCACCCGCACGCGGCCCCGACGACGCGACACCGTTGGTAATCCGCAGGTTATGGATGTGCAGGCGCGTCTCAGTTCCGTGGATAGTGAGCGGACGCCCGCTCCCACCGCCATCGAGAAGCATAGCCGCCCGCCCGGCACCGCGGATGGTCAGGCTGCGGTTGACCCGCAATTGTTCGGAATACGTGCCTGCCGCCAGGGTAATCGTGGCGCATGTGGAATCATTGATAGCGGCCTGAACGGTGCTATATGCTGTAGAGGGTACGCTACAGGCAGCAGCTTGCACCGGAGGAGCGTGGCCTCCCCCTGCCGCAATGATCAATCCCAACCACACCAGGCAGAACCAGAAACGCAACGGCAGCTCACCAGCACACTTCAGGGGGCGCATCTTCATGATATAGCTGTACCCTTTACCCTTATGTCTATCGGTCTGAATGGAGGAACGTTTGCATTCCGATGTCCGTTCGATTTCACCCTGCTGCGCTGCCCGATTATACCAGATCTTGATGAACAAAAGCTTACGATGAGGGCAGTGGCATTCATAATGCGTTCATCCCCCAACGAGAAGTTCTTACCGCAGCGGGATGCAGAGGGTACTGCCGAAAAAGCGAGTTCACCACACCACCACGTACGTCCGTTGGATATAGGTTCATCTCCGGCTCATCACTAATTAGTATTTCACGTGGTTGGGCAAGATAGCGCAAATATAATACTAAAGGAGTAAGTTTTTTTACCATGGAAGACGCAGCAGAAATCCTTGGTTCGTAATGGCTCTCTGTATAGATAATATCTTTATCTACCACTTTGTCATCTCCTGTAAAATCAACATGACCACCTAACACATGCTCTTCCAGGTAGTCTGCCAATTCTAAATACTGGAGAATTTCAGGGATGCGTTGAGCCTGCTGCTCTCTGAGAGCGAGTTGTGTCCGACGTACCTGGCCGATGTGCTATACTATATCGGGTGCCGATTGATCTACCAGAGGAATCATGCCAACGGCACTCCGTATTGGATTCGTATCGGTTCTATTTCTACTCCGATGATTGAGGGGAGCCGCGCCATATCATTTGCACATTGGCTCGAACAACGCCATAGGCAACAGCCCTAAGCGCGCCCGTATTTGCGCGCCACCTGCCTCTGGGTGGTTAAGCGTTCGTCGTTCGGCTAACCAATCTCCACCCCCACGTTTTATGCTATCATAGAATGGCATCAGGTCTCGTGGTTGTGCGAGGAGGAAGCGTGTGACCCTGACGGTAATTCATCACCAATTTAGTGTTGACGACTATGCGCGTATGCGTGAGAGTGGCATTCTCACGGAGGATGATCGAGTTGAACTGCTGGCAGGGGAGATTCTGGTCATGAGTCCGATTGGCCCATTCCACGTTGGGATTGTCAATAAACTCAACAAGTTGTTAAATGCGCTGGTGGACGATGATGGGATCGTCAGTGTCCAGAACCCCATTCGCCTCAATGATTACAGCGAACCACAACCTGATATGGCGGTACTCCGCCCGCGCGATGATTTTTATATGTATGCCCTGGCAACACCAGATGACATTCTCCTCCTCATCGAGGTTGCGGATCATTCACTTGCGTATGACCGAGACACCAAGTTGCCACAATATGCGGAATCGGTCATACGCGAAGTCTGGATTGTTGATGTTACACAGCGCGTTATTGAACAATATACCGAGCCAGTACAAGATCACTATACACACATGCATAAAGTGCTGTATGCGAGTGCCATTACCGCGACAACACTGCCAAAGCTGCAATTCACCACTGATCGTATTTTCTAGATAAGCAGAAACCGCTTTACCCATCAGGTTAGGCTTCATCTAGGCGGACATCTCGAGTGATCCTGGGCACAGTGTCGGGGAGCATCACGACTTGCTCGTACATGTCTTGCACAGCAAGTGATGCCTCAATGGATGTGATCGGCATAATTACTTCAAGTCCCATTGCTTCCTAAAAAAACCATTCTTTATTCTCATGACGCACAAAGCGCTCAATATGGTATTTATCTTGTGAAATTAAAATATATTCCTGGAGCGAAGGCATAGTATGATAATGCTGGAACTTCATGCCGCGATCATAGCGCTCTGTGGATGGCGATATGATTGCGATAATGGCAGTTGGGTTGATAATGGTGTCACGCTTTACGGGATCGGTCAACTATGATTGACCACACACAATCGTGAAATCGGGATAGATTTGGAGAGTCTTCTTCCAAAGTCTCGTTAGTTGTTCTGACAGCGAAATCGATCAATTCAGCCCAATGATGGTGCTTTCTAAAGACACGGTCTTAAGTCTGACAAACGAAGAATTGGCCACTAAGATTGCAGACACTTTCAATGGTATCTACCCAGTTATGTTGCTTGCAATCTCATCTGATCCTCACACCATGATTGCAGAATACATCCGAAGATAAGTCTTGGGGTTTGATACTGTGCTACAAGGCGTGCTGACTACATGCTACCGATGACTGGAGTTGACCGAGAACGTTGGTACCAGCGCCCGTGCCCGCATCCAGCCGGGCGGAGGTAAAATATGATTAATGGCGTTATCGCCCGCAAGCTTGAAATACTGGATACCGTGCTGACCGAGTTACGCACACTGGGCACGCTCGATGCGCAGCAATTGGCGGCAGACTGGCGCACTCAACGTGCTGTCGAGCGTGATCTCCAGATTCTGGTTGAAATTGTGATTGACATCTGTCAACGCCTGATTGCGCTGGCTGGACAAGCGCCAGCGGCAACCGGCGGTGCGGCAGTTGAGCGTTGTATACAACTGGGTGCGTTATCTCGTCATCAAAACTATCACAAGATGGTACAGTTTCGGAACTTTATGGTACATCGTTATGAACACGTAGATAGCGCACTTCTGATTAATATTATCAATCATCATCTGACTGATTTTGAGCTTTTTCGTGATGATATTTTAAGCTATGTGCAGCACCATTGATTGGACACAAACCCAACCGGTATGGGCCACTACACCGACCGTGATTGCGGCATGGGCTTTTGGTTCGGCTCAGGCCGGCGTGCTACGTCCCGGTGGGGATGTCGATATTGGCATCCTGGTTGAGACCCCGCTGACGTTAGCGGCACAGCTTGATCTGCTGATGCGGCTCCAGACAGCTTTGCACGTTGAGGATATCGACCTGGTCATACTGAACAGTGCTAATCCGATCCTGCGCTTTGAATCTATCTCTGGCCGGTTACTCTTTTGCCGTGATGCGCAACGCCGCGCCGAGTTTGCCTCACTCACGGCCCGCGAGTATGAGGATGAAATGGCGCTCTGGCAGCGGTCGCTCCGGTATCGCCAATCTGCTGGTTAAGCGCCAGACTACGCTTAACGGTTCACGACCGTCGTGTCCGGCAGCGCGAGCAGGAAGTACACGATCGCGTCTAGCTCTTCGGGTGTCAGCTGATCGCGGTAGGCGGGTATGTTGCGGATACCGTTGAAGATACGGTGCAGCGCATCCAGCCAGGAGCGCGGGTGGCCTGCCGCATTGTCCCACCTTCGTCGCACGTGCGCGGGCATCTTGTCCGCGCTCCCAGGAGAAGCGTGAACTCTTACGGTTACTCAGTCAAGGTGCGGCCTCCTACAATTCCTTCCCCCCAAATGTGAACCGTTACCGACAGTGTAGCAGTTGCACATCATCCGCACTCGTGCTATAATCGTCCGTACTCAAGCGTATCTCAATTGACGATACCATTGCTGGCGGCACGCGTGGTTGGTACCTTGAACAATGGTATTACCCCGGTAGCGGAGCCTGTGGATCGGAAGCCAGGGCTGAAAGGCGAAGTCGGTGTAAGTCCGACGCTGTCCCGCAACTGTAAAAATCATGCAGGTGATCACCATGTGATCAGCGTATGGTTTGAGCCAGGTCGCCCACCATTACCGGATCAGCATCACCTCGCGGCATGGGAGATGCGGGTACAGCGGTCTTGAAGACGCTGTGGGATAGCTGCGCCGATCCCCTTCTGGCGGCGCATGGGCTGATCTTTACCCGACTGCGAGCTGCAGTCGGTTTTTTTTTTGCCGGTTTCTGATTGTGGAAAGGATACCCTGTGACCATACCTCTGCAAACCTTCGACCAGGAGTGCATAACGCCAGCGCATACGGATACATTGCTGCTGATCGGCCATGGCAGCCCGGATGCGGCTGGGAATGCCGAATATTTGCAATTCGTCGCGCTCCTGGCAGACTATCTGAGCATCGATGTTCAACCCGGCTTTATGGAGTGTGCCGAGCCATCGGTGCCGACAACGATTGAACGGTGTGTGGCAGCGGGTATCAAAGAACTGGCTGTCCTCCCGTTGTTTCTGGGCGCGGCCGGCCATCAGAAGCGCGATGTGCCCGAATTGCTCGACGCGGCGCGCGCGGCCTATCCCTGGCTTACCTTACGCTATGGCACCCCTTTGGGAACGCAATATACGTTGATTGACACCATGGCCGAGCGGGCGGTTACAGCGCTGGCTCACAGCAAGACACCGATCTCAAACCACGAAACCGCCCTGCTGGTGGTAGGACGCGGGAGCCGCGACCCCGATAGCAACGCTGAGATGTTCAAAATAGCGCGCCTGTTGTGGGAAGGGCGTGACTATGGCTGGGTTGAGGTCGCGTTTCAGAGCGTAACACCGCCCGATGTTGTGCAGGGGATCACCCGCTGTGTTCGACTCGGTGCGCGGCGGGTGGTGGTGCTACCCTATTTGCTGTTTACTGGCTTTGTGCTACAGGATATTGTGGCCCAGGCTACCACGGCACGTCAACACTATCCTGAGATTGAGATCCTGATGGCGGGGCACCTGTTTCAGGCCCAACCATCTACCGCTCAGGCTGTTACGCAGGAGAGCCTGCTGACCGCCAATGCTGGATTGCTGGCAGCCGTGGCACAGCGCTATCACGACATGATACGGGGCACGGCCGTAATGAACTGCGATCTGTGTCACTACCGACGGGAGGCGCAAAACCAGTGACTGCACGTACACCTGCCGCAATCGCCGGCGACTCGTTTGCGATTATTCGTCGCCGTCTTGCGGCCGAAGGCTATAGCTTTGCGCCACCCATGGCCGCCGTGGTTGAACGGATTATCCATAGCACCGCCGACTTTGAATACGCCCGGCTGACCCGCTTTAGCGCCGATGCAATCGAGTCCGGCGTGCAGGCGCTCCGTGCGGGGGCACCGGTTGTCACCGATGTACACATGGTGCGGGTAGGTATCAGTGCCGTCCGCCTGTCAACCTTTGGGTCTGCGGCACATTGTTTTGTGGCCGAACCAGGGTTGGCTACCGCCGCTGCCACGGCTGCCACGACGCGCAGCGCCCTGGGCATGCGCCTGGCGGCGGAACGTGGCCTGCTGGATGGCGGCATTGTCGCCATTGGCAATGCACCCACGGCGCTGGAAGAGGTGTTACGCCTGATCGCCACCGGCACTCGACCGGCACTGGTGATCGGCGTGCCGGTCGGCTTTGTCGGTACTACCGAGAGCAAGGCTGCACTGATGCAACTCAATACGCCGCCCTGGATTGTGACCACCGGCTACAAGGGGGGCAGCACGATTGCGGTCGCCATTGTCAATGCGTTGCTGCGACTGGCGATGGACGCTCCTGCAACGGATGTGGATTGACAATAAAAAGAGGAGCGAGGGAAGAGGAGTGAGGTGTGAGAAGTGGGGAATAAGAAACGCGGGTTCTCGCTTCTTGCTCCTCTTGCCCTCTTCTCATTCTGAGGGTTGGACAATACGTGCTCCCTCCTCAGGATGGCTCGTTGGTGTGTTTTAACCTTACGAACGTGCCATCGCGACGATGCCTATGGGAACATATCGCGACAATGTGCTGCCGCGCAACAAACGTGGCATGCGCACAGGCTACACCACTGGCAGCACCGCTGCCGCCGCTGCCAGGGCTGCGACAATCGCCCTGCTGACCGGCGCGTGGCCACCAACCGTCACAATCACTCTACCAATCGGCGAAACAGCGACGATGATCCCGGTTGAACAGGTATTACACCTGGATGCAGATCTGCCCACATGCGCTGACATTCCCCCCGGTGCTGATACGTCGTGCAGGAACGTTGTTGCTGCTTCCTGCTGCGTGGTAAAAGATGCCGGTGACGACCCGGATGTGACCCACGGTGCCCTGATCTGTGCCCAGGTGCGGCGCACTGATCAGCCAGGTATTGTGCTGGAGGCTGGTCGCGGCGTGGGGCGGGTGACGTTACCGGGCCTGGGATTGCCGGTGGGCGACCCGGCGATCAACGCCATACCGCGCCGACAGATTGTGACAAACGTGATCGATGCTGTAGGCGAGTTTGCGCCACAGGGGACGGCGTTCCTGGAACAACAGGGACTGGAGATTGTCATCAGTGTCCCCGATGGCGAGCGACTGGCACAGAAGACGCTTAACCCGCGCCTGGGCATCATCGGCGGCATCAGCATCCTGGGTACCACCGGCAAGGTCTTTCCCTATAGCACGGCTGCCTGGCGCGATAGTGTGGTAAAGGCGATCCAGGTGGCCGCTGCCAGCGGTGTGAGCCATGTCGTCCTGGCGACCGGCGGGCGCTCTGAGCACGTTGCCATGCAGATGTTCCCCACGCTCCCTGCCGTGGCCTTTGTCGAGTTGAGTGCCTTTACCGACTCTGCCTTGAAAGCCTGTATAGAATGCGGCGTCGCGCAGGTGACCCTGGTCGCAATGATCAGCCGCGTGGCCAAGCTTGCCCAGGGCCACCTGATGACCCACGTGTCTGGGAGCCAGGTTGATCTGGGCTTTCTAGCCCAGGTCTGCCATGCTGCAGGAGCGCCAGACGAACTGGTCGCAGCAGTGGCAACGGCAAACACCGCCCGGCATATGTTGGAACTCTGCCAGGCGCACGGTTGTCGCGCGCCATTGCAACACCTGACGGATCTGGCATTCCAGCAGTGTCAGCAGTTTGTGATCGACAACGGTGGTATCCTGGATCTGGCGGTTATCCTGGTTGATTTCGATGGCACGGTGCTGGCACGCTCTGTCGAGCGAGGGAAGAGGAGTGAGGTGTGAGAAGCGAGGAATAAGAAGCGCGGGTTCTCGCTTCTCGCTCCTCCGCCCTCTCTTCTCATTCTGGAGAAGAACTATGGACAACGTGACAATCACAGACGCTCCGCGCATCCTGGTGGTGGGCATTGGTGACGCAGGTGCGGAAGGATTGCCAGCCATGCTGCTGACACGTATTCATCAGGCCGGGGTGCTGGTGGGTGGACAGCGCCACCTGGCCGCATTTCCTGGGTTTGGCGGTGAAACTCTCGCCGTCACCTGTCGTATGCAACACATTGTTGAACGGTTACAGCAGGCCCGTGATCAGGGGGAGTTGGCGGTCGTGCTGGCGTCGGGCGATCCGCTGTGCTATGGCATTGGCACTACGCTGCTACGCCACTTTCCGCCCGAGGCGCTGGAGTTTATACCTGCACCGAGTGCCTTTCAGTTAGCGGGTGCGGCACTGGGCGAATCCTGGATCGACTTTGCCCTCCTCAGCGCCCACGCCCGCCCCCTCTCGGACGTGATCGAGCGCGTGCGAACCGCCCCAAAAGCCGCGATCCTGACCGATCACCGGCACACGCCGGCCGTGATTGCCCAGGCGCTGCTGGTTGCCGGACTGTCCCCCACAACTGCGTGTGCCGTATGCGAGAACCTGGGCTACCCAGAGCAGCGTATCGTGCGTGCGACACTGACGAGCGTGGCCGCCCAGGAGTTTGCGGCACTGAATGTGTTTGTCGTCTGGCAAGACGACGATGCGGGGATGCGGGGATGCGGCGATATGATGCCGCGGCTCGGTGCCGTATCGCCTCCGCGACCATCTATGGCTGCGTCTACGCCCGGACTGCCGGATACAGCATTTGTGACGACTGGCGGCTTGATCACCAGCCGTGAGATACGTCTGCTCAGTCTGGCCGAGCTGGCACTGGGGCCAGGCGAGGTGCTGTGGGACATTGGGGCCGGCAGTGGCGCGGTGGGAATTGAGGCCGCCCGTTTGCAGCCAACCGCACAGGTGTATGCGGTCGAGAAACGTGAAGAATTATGCCACCGTATTCACGAGAACCTGCGCCGCTTTCCGGCACCCAACCTCCGCCTGACCGAGGGCACCGCGCCGGCTGTGTGCCATGCCTGGCCTGACCCCGATGCCGTATTTATTGGCGGCAGCGGCGGGCACCTGGCGGCAATAATCGCACTGGTGCAGGCCCGCCTGCGCCCTGGCGGGCGGCTGGTGATTAACCTGGTGACGCTAGAAAATCTGCAAACAGTGCGGGCACTGCTGCCCGATGCCCGTGTCGTGCATGTGCAGATCAGCGTCGGCCAGCCCATCCAGGACATGCTGCGCTTCGCGGCCCAGAACCCGGTGTTTATCGTGTCTCTGCGGCGGGAGGCGTCTTTAGGAGACAGGTGACAGGCGAGCGGAAAGCGCAAAGCGAAGAGCAGTCTGAGCGCAAAGCGGTCTGAGCGCAAATGCGGTCTGAGCGCAAAACGGTTTAAGCGCAAAGCGAAGAGCGGCTGAGCGCAAAGCGGTCTACGTACACAACAGGGGAGTGTTGGAGCGTGATAGGGGTTTCGAGTAGAAAGGGCACGCACAGCGCTTCAAAAGCGCAAAGCGCAATGCGCAAAACAGGAGGATGCTGACGCATGCCATGGGTTCGAGCAGAAAGGGCACGCTCAGCGCTTCAAAAGCGACATGTTTTCCGCTTTGCGCTTTCCGCTTCTCTGCGCCTTTGCGTCAAAAAAGAGATCGGGCGCTCGCGCCTGGCGCCGCACAGAAAGGAAGAAACGATGCATATCACGGTTGTCGGCCTGGGGCCGGGCGACCCGGAGCTGATCACGGTTAAGGGCATGCGGGCGATCCAGACCGCCGATGTCATCTTTGTGCCGCAGAGCCGTGCCTCCGCTGGTACGGGTGGCGGCGAAGGTACGGTCACAAGCCTGGCGTTACGCATTGCCGAACCGTGGATCGATACCGATCGGCAAACGGTGATCGAACTCGATTTGCCGATGACCCGTGACACGGCACGGTTAAGCGCTGCCTGGCGTGCGGCGGCTGATCAGATCGCGTCGCGCCTCGCTGAACAGGGCGCGGTAGCCCGCGGCGTCTATCTGTTGCTGGGCGACCCGCTGCTGTATGGCACGTTTACCTCCATCTGGGGCGAGTTGCTCAACCACCACCCGACGATCGGCGTCACCTTTATTCCTGGCATTACCTCCTTCGCGGCGGCGGCGGCGCATACCCAGACCACGCTGGCAACGACGACCGATCGAGTCGCCATTCTGCCCGCCAGCTCCGAAATCGACAACGACGAGCTACGCCGTGTCCTGACCGATTTCGACACCGTGATTCTCATGAAAGTCGGCACCGTCCTGCCCCACATCCTGCCCATCCTGGCCGACCTGGATCGGCTCGGTCATGCCGTCTACGCCGAACACGTGGGATTGCCCGGCGAATATATCACGCACGACCTACGCACGCTCCAGGGCCAGCAGCGTCCCTACCTCTCGCTGGTGATTGTGCGGCGATGAGACGAGGATGCGAGGATGCGAGGATGTGAGGATGCGAGGATGCGTGAGGCGAGGACGTGAAGACGCGACGAGGTGAGGACGCGAAGACGCGAGGACGCGAAGTGAAAGGACGGTAGAATGGCTTTTCGCTATGAGGCACTGAAGGTGTGGCCGTTAGCGCTGGAGTATACGGATGCCTGTTTTGTTATTGCCGACAATGTACCCCAATCCGTTCAATTCTCGATAGGGGAACAATTGCGTCGAGCCGCAACCTCACTCGTTGCCAATATTGCCGAAGGTTCCGGTAAAACGACCGGACGTTCCGAACGCAACTTCTACGACATTGCGCGTGGCTCAGTAGCTGAAACGGTTGGCTTACTCGCACTATGCCAACGCCGTGCATACATTTCTCGTGATCAGTATCTACAGATGTACAATCGTGCCAATCTTATTTCATCTATGTTATGGGGTTTAATAAAAACACACACAAGCCGAAAGCTCTCCGAGGTTGGTGTGGTTTATGATAGTAATGCACATATGCTTGACACCATCTTTGAATCTCGAAGCGATGCCGAACAAAATGAATGAGGTGAGGACGCGACGAGACGACGAGGCGACGAGATGAGGATGCGACGAGGCGACGAGGTGAGGACGCGACGAGGTGAGGACGCGACGAGGTGAGGATGCGACGAGATGAGGATGCGACGAGGCGACGAGGTGAGGACGCGAGGGCACGACGAGGCGCATCCGCGCATCCCGCATCTGCGCATCCGCGCATCCCGCATCCGCGCATCCCGCATCTGCGCATCCGCGCATCCCGCATCTGCGCATCCTCGCATCCCGCATCGTCAAATAGAAAGGTTCGTGCATGCAATTCACTCCCTCAACTGGGACAGTCTACTTTATCGGGGCCGGACCAGGCGCACCAGATCTTATCACCGTGCGCGGGCGCGACATTATTGCCCAGGCCGACCTGGTACTCTATGCCGATAGCCTCGTTCAAGACAGTGTGGCCCGGCTGGCCCGCAAACCGGGAGCGCAGGTTGTTGGCTCGTCGGGTCTACACCTGGAGCAACTGCTGACGCTCATGGCGGAGACGGCACAAACAGATGGCGTGGTGGCACGTGTGCATACCGGCGATCCGGCCCTCTACGGTGCGATCCACGAGCAGATGGCTGGCCTGGATGCACGCGGCGTGCCGTATGCGGTCGTGCCCGGCGTAACCGCCGCCTTCGCCGCCGCCGCCCGGCTGGGCATCGAGCTGACACTGCCAGAGATTGTGCAGACGATCATCCTGACTCGCGCTGCTGGCCGCACGCCTATGCCGCCCGGCGAAGATCTGCGCAGCCTGGCGGCACACGGCGCGTCGCTGGCGATCTACCTCAGCATTGCCCACTTGCCGCAGGTGGTCGCCGACCTGCTCGCTGGCGGGGCCTACCAGCCGCAAACGCCGGTCGCGGTGCTCCATAAGGTGACCTGGCCCGACGAGAGCCTGCTGATCGGTACGCTGGCCAATATTGTTGACCAGGTTGTCACCGCTGGCTACACTCGCCACGCGCTGATCCTGGTCAGCCCAACGCTTGAACGCAGCGTACATACCCGCAGTCAGCTCTACAGCCAGACCTTTAGCCACGGCTTTCGGCACGCCAGCACCACAAAGGTTCTCGCTCCTCTCCCGACTACCGTCAGTGATCAACTGGCACCTGCGACACAACTAGCCAGAATGGTGATCATCAGCGTGACGAAAGCAGGTAGTCAACTGGCACTCCGACTGGGCGCAGCACTGGCCGCCACGATCAGCGTGCCAGAGCGCTTCGCGGTAACTGAGCATCCAGGCGCACCTGTGCCCTACACCGGCCCGGTGGCGGACGAGATCCGCCGTCACTGGCAACCACACAGCCAGCTGATCCTCGTTATGTCAACAGGGATCGCAGTAAGGGCCATCGCGCCGCTGCTCGGCCACAAAAGCAGCGACCCGGCGGTGGTATGCCTCGACGAAGCCGGGCGCACGGTGATTCCACTGCTGGGCGGACACCAGGCGGGGGCCAACGCCTTGGCACAGCGCATTGCTACGTTGACCGGTGGCCATGCAGCAATCACGACCGCCAGCGATGTGCAGTCCCGGCCTGCGCTGGATCTGCTAGGGCGTGCGGCAGGCTGGCGCATCGATCCAGCGAGTGCGCTGACGCACGCCAGCGCCTGCCTGGTCAACGACGAACCGGTAGGCGTGTTTATCGACCCGAATCTGACGCTCGCGCCGGCAGTGTTAGCAGAGTTATCATCGCCCCCAAATCTCTTGCCGGTGACAGGCATCGCCGCCTTGACCAGCGGCGACTACACCGCCGGGCTGTTGATTACGCCACACACTCCTGCCGACTGGCCAACGTTGCAGCACACATGCGTCCTCTATCACCCGCCGGTGCTCGTGGTGGGGATCGGCTGTCGGCGCGACGTACCGGCGGCGGAACTCCGCGTTGCGCTGGAGACGACGCTGGCCGATGCAGGCCTGGCACTGGCGAGCGTCGGTGCGCTGGCAACGGCAGAATTGAAAGCTGACGAGCCAGGGTTACAGCAGCTTGCCCACGACCTGGGGGTGCCGCTCCAGATTGTTACCCGTGATCAACTTGCCGCCCTCGATCCGACATCGTTCACGCCCAGTGCCGCACAGACGCACGTGGATCTGCCGGGGGTGGCCGAGCCGTGTGCTACGCTGGTGGCGGGCGGCCCGTTGCTGGTGCCCAAACGCGCTTTCGAGCGCTGCACGGTGGCGGTTGCGCTGCGAACAACTGCCGACAGCCACCTGCAACCTGCCGACCACCACCTGACGACCAGGCGCGGAATGCTGGCGCTGGTCAGCCTTGGCCCCGGTGACGTACAGCAGATGACGCTGGGGGCGCACGCGGCACTCAGCACAGCCGAGGTGGTGATCGGCTACAGCACCTACATCGAGCTGATCCGCACCTTGCTGCGGCCCGACCAGGAGATTATGAGCGGCGAGATGCGGAGCGAGCTAGAGCGGGCGCGGCAGGCGATTGACCTGGCGGTGGCAGGACGGCGCGTGGCGCTGATTAGCAGCGGCGACATTGGCATCTACGCCATGGCTGCGCCAGTCTTTGAGACACTGCACCAGCGCGGCTGGACGGGCGATGATCCACCGGTGGCGGTGTTCCCCGGCGTGAGCGCGTTTCAGGCAGCGGCGGCGCGATTGGGCGCGGCGATCAACCACGATTTCTGTGTGATCAGCCTGAGCGACCTGCTGACACCGTGGGCGGTGATCGAGCAACGGTTGCAGGCGGTGGCGCGGGGCGATTTCGTGCTGGCGCTCTACAATCCGCGCAGCCGCGGGCGCGACTGGCAGCTGGAGCGGGCGCTGGACATTCTTCGCACCTGCCGTCCGGCCATGACGCCGGTCGCGCTGGGGCGCAATCTGACCCGGCCCGATGAGACGATCATCCTGACCACACTGGCCGAGATTGATCCCACTCAGGCCGATATGCTGACGGTGGTGCTGGTGGGCAACAGCCAGAGCTATGCGCTCGGCACGCATCTGGTGACGCCGAGGGGCTATCATGCGGATCGACAGCCGCCGACCACTGACCAGCAACGACCGATTGCCGATCCCGCTTCCGGCTACCCAATCACGCTGAATGCGCTGCATGGTGCCCGCGTGCTGGTCGTGGGCGGAGGCCAGGTAGCCGAGCGCAAGGTGCGTGGACTGCTGGCGGTGGGCGCGTCGGTGCGCTTGATCAGCCCGCAGGCCACGGCGCAATTGCAGGCATGGGCCAGCCAGGGACAACTGGATTGGGAACAACGTCCGTATCAGCCGCAGGACGTGCGTGTGGACGGTGTGCTGCCGCTGCTCGTGTTTGCGGCAACCGACCAGCGGGTGGTGAACGCGCAGGTGGGCCATGCCGCCCGAGAGCTGGGCATCCTCTGCAACGTGGCCGATGCCCCCGACGAGAGTACGTTTCACCTGCCGGCGGTGCATCGCGCAGATGGCGTGACGATCGCCGTCAGTACGGGTGGCAGCAACCCGGCTCGCGCCGCGCAGATCCGCGACCAGCTCGCGGCATGGCGGGAGGCTTCTTCGGGCGACAGGGGACAGGGGACAGGGGACAGGGGAGAGGTGAGAGGTGACAGGCGACAGGTGGCGGGGGCCATGTAGTAACGACTTTAGTCGTTTCCGGCGCTCTTGCTTTAACGCAAAGGCGCAAAGGAGCAGAGACGCAGAGATTGTGTCTCGATGTACCGTAACGACAAGGCACGAGGCACGGACGCACGGAGGCGGGGCGACGCTGTCAACATCTCAACGTCCTACCGCCTGATCCAATCGAGGCAGCGTCCGATCAGCAACTCACTCATTGCCGCATGATGCGTATTCTTCATAGCGATGGGCTGCGTATCAAAATTGTAATCACGTGCCAGGGCACGGATTTCGCTGGCATTATCGTAGGTCATCAAAAAATCGCCTGCCAGTTCAGATACACGACAAAACAACGCTTCGTGATCGAGATCATTATGGGTATACAAGCGCCGACCGGCACGCTTACCACCCGCAGTGTAGGGTGGATCAATAAAATACACGGCATCAGGCCGATCGGCATAGTCGCCAAGCAAAGCCAGACCATCGCCTTCGACAAAGTGGATGCGCTCGCGGATGGTAATGATGTCCAGCATACGGCGCTTCAGCGTCTGCGGATACCAGCGCGAGGTCAGCCCCTTGCCGTTTTCGCCATGCCTGATCCGTCCTGCGCCATGGGCCAGAATGCCACCGTGATTGACACGGTTTTTGAGAATGGTCTGAAAAGCCAGTTCCGGCACTGTGGTGGCGGATCGAGCCAGCACGCGATCAACCGCGTCTGCTGTCAACTCAAAAGTCGCAATTCGCTCGGCCAGCCAGTCGCCAGCATCACCCAGCAGCGTATGCCAGACCGCCGCCACTGCGTGATCCAGTTCGACCATCGTCACCTGCGGCACGAGGCGTTCAAACGCAACCGTCAGACTCACAATGCCGCCACCGACAAACGGCTCGACAAACTCGGTTGGAACGGACGACTGTGTAACCAGCCAGCGCCGCACGTGCGGCACCAGCCAGGTTTTCCCGCCCGGATAGCGAAACGGGCTACGTTGCGGCACCGTCGCCACATTCACGACCGATTCGGTGGACAATGGGTTGAGGAAGGAGAGTTGTTGCATATCTATGCCCTATACTTCAGGTGTTTCATTGCAACAAGCACGGAGCAAGAACGTTTTTAGTATACTCTTTATCGTGTACGTGTCAAGTCCATTATGGTGTTCATCCATTGCCGTTCACCGAAGAGGCGACGCGATGAGGAGGCGCGATATTGCATCCCGCATCCGCGCATCCCGCATCCGCGCATCCCGCATCCCGCATCCGCGCATCCCGCATCCTCTGATAGAGGCTTGCTATAGAAAGAAATGAGGACGTATGACCGGCAAAGCCTACCTGATTGGCGCGGGGCCGGGCCGTGCCGACTTGATTACCGTGCGCGGGCTGACGCTCCTGCGCCAGGCCGAGGTCGTGCTGTACGACCACCTGATTGCCCGCACGTTGCTTGATGCTACACCACCCACTGCCGAACGTATCTTTGTGGGCAAGGGGCCAGGCCGTCACCTGATCGAGCAGGCCGCGATCAACGAGTTGCTGGTGGCGCGGGTGCAGGCCGGGAAGCAGGTGGCACGGCTCAAGGGCGGTGATCCGTTTGTGTTCGGGCACGGCGGCGAAGAGGCACTCGCATTGCGCCAGGCCGGATTGCCCTTCGAGATCGTGCCTGGCGTCACCTCGGCGGTGGCTGTGCCCGCTTTCGCCGGCATTCCCGTGACCCAGCGCGGCATGGCGACGGGCTTCACCGTGGTCACCGGCCATCTGGCGGCTGACCAGGCTTACAGCCCTGCGGACTGGGCCGCGCTGGCGCGCATGCCCACGCTGATCATCCTGATGGGCCTGCGGCAGAGCGCGGACATCTGTGCCGCGCTGATCAACGCCGGGCGCGATCCTAATACGCCCGCGGCGATCATTAGCTGGGGCACTACCGACCGCCAGCAGGTGGTGCGGGCCACGCTCGACAGTCTGGCCGCTGAGGGCCTGGCCCGTGACCTGCCCACGCCAGCGGTCATCGTCATTGGCGCCGTAGCGGCCCTGGCCGACGAGCTTGCCTGGTTCCAACCCGACGGCACTGCAGACGGATTTGTTGAATAACCATACGAGGCGCGGATGCGACGAGGCGGGAGGCGCGGAGGCGAGGAGGCGAGGAGGCGAGGAGGCGAGGAGGCGAGGAGGCGGGAGGCGAGGAGGCGAGGAGGCGACGAGGCGAGGAGGCGACGAGGCGGGAGGCGAGGAGGCGAGGAGGCGAGGAGGCGAGGAGGCGACGAAATGAAATGAGGAAAGAATGCACCACCTGCCCCGATTGATCATCGCCGCGCCAATGAGCGGCAGCGGCAAGACCACCATCAGCGCCGGGCTGATCGCTGCGCTGGTGGCGCGTGGCCTGCGCGTAGCCCCATTCAAGGCCGGGCCGGACTATATTGACCCGACCTATCACGCGCTGGCGGCCGGGCGGCCTTGCCACAATCTCGACGCCTGGATGCTGCCCGCTGCCCACATCCCGACCGTGCTGGCGCAGCGAGCAGGTGACGCCGACCTGGCGCTGATCGAGGGCGTGATGGGCCTGTTCGATGGCTATGCGGGGAACGACGATACCGGTAGCACGGCGCATATCGCCCGACTCACCGCCACGCCCGTGCTGATCGTCCTCGACACGCGGGCAATGGCGCGTACCGCTGCCGCGCTGGTGTTGGGATTGCGCGACTTCGATCCACACCTGCGGGTGGCCGGCGTCATCCTCAACCGCGTTGGCAGCCCGCGCCATGCGCAGATGGTGCAAGAGGCGATTGAAGGCAGCGTTGGCCTGCCGGTGCTGGGCTACCTGCAGCGCGATGAAGAGTTGCACCTGCCGGAGCGCCACCTGGGGTTGATTCCCACCGCCGAGCCGGGGCGCTGGCAGGCCTGGATTGAGCGGGCGCGGGAACGCATCGCGGCCAACGTCGATCTTGATCAGGTGCTGGCGCTGGCGCGGAGTGCGAGCGCACTGCAAACACCCCCACTTCCCGCGCTACAACCGGTCAGTCTGCCGAGCGTTGCGCCACGGGTTGCCGTCGCCCGCGATGCGGCCTTCAGCTTTCTGTACGACGACAACCTCGACCTGTTGCGGGCGGCTGGGGCGGAGATCGTCTTCTTCAGCCCACTCCAGGCGGATGCGCTACCGGAAGGAACCCAGGCGCTCTATCTGTGCGGCGGCTTCCCAGAGTTGTACGCGGCAGAACTGGCGGCGAACAACGCTATGCGCACGGCCATTCGTAGCGCGGCAGCGGCAGGTATGCCGATCTACGCTGAGTGCGGCGGCCTGATGTATCTCACCGAGGCCGTGGTTGACGCGGACGGGGCGACGCATGCGATGGTTGGCGTCCTGCCCGGCCAGTCGCGCATGACGCCACGCCTGACGATGGGCTATCGCACGATTGCGGCCCGGCAGGATAGCTGGCTGTGGCAGGCAGGCGAGACGATCCGCGGCCACGAGTTTCACTACTCGACCTGGGAGACGCCCGAACCGGCCCTGCCGCCAGTCTATACGGTGCTACCCGACGCGCTACGCCCGCAGACACGCAGCGAGGGTGCCCAGGCCCGGCAGGTGATTGCCTCGTACATCCATCTGCACTTCCTGGCGCACCCGATCCTCGCCACGCGCTTTGTGGCGGCGGCGGGTGCGGTGGGTCACTGCCATCCACGCATATGACCATGCCTGTGAACGAGGAGTGCGAAGCGAGGAGCGAGAGGGGAGAGGAGAGAAGCGAGAGGGGAGAGGAGAGAACCCGCACTCCTCTTCCCTCACTTCTCGCCCGTGCCTCTGCCCATGTGCGTCTTTGCGTTAAAACAAGAGCATCCGTCTCCTGCCCCCTTGCCTCGCGCATGTCTTGTTGATGACCACCCGCTATGTTATACTGCGCTTACGCTGAATTCTACGTAGTTCGGACAAACACTCCACGAAAGCGGCAGGCATGGACATACAGATCAAAACTCGTACGCCGCTGTGGACAGGCGGTGTCGCAACTGGCCAGGTTGATCGCCTCCACGAGACCGGCATTATTGGCGGGCTACGCTGGTGGTACGAGGCCATTATCCGTGGGATGGGTGGCACAGCCTGCGATCCCGGCCAGGGTGAGTGCCAGTTTGATGCCAGGAAGTATGCGGCATCATCGGCTACCGACACCCACCAGCGCCTGCGTGACGCGGGCCTGTGTGATGTGTGCCAGGTGTTTGGCGCGACCGGCTGGCGGCGGCGCTTTCGCCTCGAGATCGTCAATGACACAACACGCCCTGTGTGGACGGGACACACACCGCTGAACATTCGCCCGCCGGATCGCAATCGTGGCTGGTTCTTACCACCGGGAGTCATGGGCAGCTTTACCCTGCGTTTCCATGGCGATGCCGCGATCCAGGCGCAACTGGCCTGGCTGCTGCTCTTCCTGGAACGGTGGGGCCACCTGGGAGCCCGATCGCAACTCGGCTATGGTGTTTTTGCAATTGAAAATCGCGCAGAGGTTGCACAGTTCGCCAGCAATCTTGCACCGCCCTGGGGCACGGTGGGCGACTCGGCACCCGACAACGCATACCCCAATCTCCAACACTTCGGCTTCTTCCGCTACCGCTTTCAGCCGCAACATCCGGGATGGTGGACGCAATTGCCCGGTTTTGAGCGGGTGACAACACGCATTCGTCCGCTGGTCGCCACGCATCAGACGGTGCCACTGACGCCCGTGCTAAAGAATGTCTGGCGCTTTCAGCTGTGGCAACCGGCCTGGGGCGATGAACGTACATTCTGGGGACGTTGGGCCGCGAGCGGATACGAAGCAAGGTGCTGGTGAGCTGGGCCTATCCACAAGACGGGATGTGGACGATCCACGGCTCGGCCTGGCTGCAGGGCGTGCAGGATCGCCAGGCAGTGTGGGCCATGTTTTGCAATCCCACCTGCTGGAAACAGGCGCTGGGCATCGCCGGTGAGCTTCAGACGTTTCCAGCAGCAACGTGGCAACCCTGGTCTGGTACCACCTTACGTGCATTTTTGGAGACATAAGCT
>DAOTWD010000167.1:0-10479 GCA_034435975.1 Chloroflexaceae bacterium
TTCTGACGATTGCGGTCGTCGCCGCCGACGAGAAGTGAGCGAAGAGGAGCGCGGAGCGAGAGCCGCTCGTTCCCTCCATCTCGCTCCTCACTTCTCTCCGCTCGCTTCTCTCCGTTGGCCGTCATCACGAACGGGCCGTGTTGATCATGAAAGGGTGCGGCTATCGGTCGGGACGGTTCAACGTCTGGCGCTTCCATCGTCGCCTCCATCAGTGCGCCGATGGGATGGCCGGGATTCCGGAGGGGTTGGGGGAGGTGTTCCCCACGGGCGACGTGTTCATCATCGAGATCCTTCCCCTGCCGATGTGCCGCCGGGTGCGCGCCCGGCGCGGTCGAAAGATGCGCGGGCGCGCATTCTACGGGTGTTGTAGCTGCACAGCTGACCGCATTGAGGCTCCCCTATGTGTTTCACGAGTATGGACAACCTCAGGCGAACACCCGCACTGTTGTGTCGGGGCGCTGGAAGATCAGGAAGACGACAGGGGTTTAGAGTTGCCAGGTGGTCATTGGCATAGGAGTCCTCAGCCATAAATACGTTGCGCTCGTTCCAGAAGCGAAGCTATAGGCTTTAATGTGAGATACGCATAATATGCCTGGAGCCGCTCATCACGCACACGCAAACATCGTAACACACCGCCTACTTTCGGTACTTGTAGCAAACGATACAGTGTATCCCAAAAGTCCCCCTGATGACTAACGTGATGATTGATCCATTCAATGTAATCACTCCGTACAAGTGATGAAAGTAGACGCACAGGAAGTGGTGAGGGCGGTATATTGCGCATAGCTTGATAATCTAGATTGTTCTGGTAACTACAGGTTAGCTGTTGCGCCTCAAAGTCTAGACCATGACGAGCGAAAAATTCTTTTTGCCAGAGACGATTCTGTCGTCGTTCAGGAGGCAAATTGAGCATTGCTGTTGCGACTTCAATATCAAGAAAAGGTGACCAGGGACGGAAGCCAAATGCGAGGGGAATTGTTAAAAGATACGATAACAAGATAATCTTAAAGCGCATTGACTCAATAATATACAATCGGGGGTCACATAAGCGATCCGACTGTTTATTAAAATAGTTTTCTCTTGCCTCACCTTGAGAAGGCAAGTGACTCATAACTGAGTCACTATGCAAACCATGGCGATAACCCAGAGTTGTGAGATCATCTGGGTTTTTAATGACCTTTGCTACAACGTTACCAGACCAGGCATCACCAATAATACCACTTAATAATAGAGCATTACCAGAAACTTTTTGACGAATCTGACGATAGAACTCCACATGATACATGCCGTGGGCATGAGTTGAAACGCCATAGAGTCTATCCCAATAATCAAAATATTTGTGGTAATGACCAAGAAAGATCTGTTCCCATTTAGTATGTAACTTGCGCGACAGCTCACGGGCAAAAACGACTTCACTTGAGGCAATTTGATCTTCAGAAATCCCATAGGTAAAAGCACGGATACGAGAACGATCGTGTATCATCGTGCTCAAAAGTCGTGAGTCATAACCACCACTTGTCGGGATTATTATTTCTCCCTCTTGCTGCATCTCCCAATTGTGTATCCTGGCACGTATTAGCTCAAAAACATCATCTTCAGAAAGCCGCCTATCTAACCAGGTATCAACGGGATCAGGAAAACGCTCAATGATCAGTTGACCATCATCGGTGACTGTAAGCTTTGAAGAATGACGAAGAAATTTGACATGCTTAACAGGTGTCTGCTCTAGAACAGAATAGCCAAAATCTAAAAAATCATTAAAACCATCAGGGTCGAACTCCAAATTTCCATAGTCGATCACATCATTGATATTATGGCTAACCTGACATGTCCTTTCATTATAGAAAACAGGCCTTGAAGCCAGCCAATCTGTTTGGTAGACTCTTTTCATAAATTATCAGCCTGAACAGACCACGGCATCATTTCATCGGCTAGACGGCAAGTCTCAACAGTACGTAAGTCTTTTAACTCTCCACCTAGCACACCGAGTGCAGTTGTAATTGCGTCTTGATGACTTTCACAAGCAAAAAGATGATACCACAAGAGATATTGAGACTGATCTGGTACTGCAGGTGGAGTATCTTTACTTCTTCTCTGTAAAAATCGTCGTACTTGACGTACACTTGCATATAAACAATCTTTGTTACTCTGATAAACCGATCTTGAAGGCGACTGAAAACCTAGCCATTTTGCAAAATAAAGATTGTAAGCACGTATCGCAAACTCTTGCCACAATCCGGCAAGTAACTGGCGATCTTGAAGCGGTTTGTTGCATTGATCAAGATAGATATAGATATTATATTGCGTATACTCATTCCGAGGGACTGTCCGAACTAATACACGTCCTTCTATTAACTCAACAACTAATATTTCACATGCATAATCAGTCTGATCCTTATAGACATCCAGATCAATTGCTAACGACCAGAGCGTATTGGGATGGCTTAGCCAGAGTGATGGATTGACAAGAAAGTTCCCTAACCCATAGCAGATAAAACCGTTCTTATAAACTTCGAAGCCTTGAGGAACGTGGGCATGGTGACCATGAACAATATCAGCACCTGCATCAATAAATGAGCGCAGACGATCTTGCCATTTTGGTGAAGGCCAGGGACTCATCTCCGCTGCTCCGTGAATCGAGATAATAACAATATCGACTTCTCTACGAATCTGGGCAATCGAGTGATAAATGGTTGCATCAAGTGGAGCAACCCCGGCTCGATCCTGTTCGGCAATGCCAAACTGTGTTTCGCAGCGACCTAAAACTCCTACACGCACTCCATCTAATTCAATCAGATGGGTAGATCGGGCAAGTTCAAGAGTAGTTGAAGCCCCAATGGTTATAACGCCATGTTGTTTACATAGGGCAAGTGTGCTTTGAAGACCGATTAAACCATAATCCATCATATGATTATTAGCTAGATTTAGTAAGAGGTGACTAAAACTTTCTCTGAATGTACCAAAGTTCTGAGAATAACCTGATAGATTAGGGCCAGCCTTCAATCGTGGCTCACCTCCTGTAAGGAGAATAGGTGTTTCAAGATTACCTATACAGAGACCTGGATATTCCCTAGGTTTATCCCATTGCATTAATAATGTATATTCAAAGTTGAAGGCTACATCACCAAAAAGTAAAAATCGCATTGTTACCTATGTTTTATTCACTAAGTCTATGATGTATGCAATCAATCACATTCAGCAGATCATACTCGTGGGTTTTAATGTAATGGCACAAGAGTGTTATCTATTGAGATCATTCCCCAATATTTTTAGCCGAATCTACAGTCAAAGGGCACTTACCTGCCCACGAGTTGCATCTCACGACACCAGATCTCTAACACCAGTGCCTTGAAAGAAAGAGGGGTAACAACCCCCTGTGGGTGTGGGCCGCGCGCCAAGTCACAGGCAGCTGCGGGTTCAAGTACAGAGGATTGTACCAGATAGCCACCATTCAGTTGCGAGCCATACGCAGCAAACAATGCCCGATACCATTCATTAATTGGCGGAGCAAAGCCACGTTTTGGTCGGTTTAGCACCGATGCAGGCAGCACCTCGCAGAGGGCTGCTTTTAGCCATGCTTTCGGTGGAAGCTGATGATCTGGTTGAGCCTTGCGCAGACCGATCACTATCTCAGCAAGCCGATAATCTACAAAGGGCAGCCGCAACTCAACTGAGCAGGCCATACTGAGTCGATCCCCCTGCGTGATTCCATTCTCGCGTAAATACAGGTTGCTAATGAGTACCGTGATCAAACTATCAATCTGTGTCCAGGGCTGTTCGACTGTAAAAAGATCGACTGCCCGTGACCCGTTGAGGCTTGTGGTAAAGTCTGGCACATAGATTAATTGCATATCACGTCGGGCCTGCTGGAAGTCGGTCTCCAAATCATAGAAAACCAACTGATTGGCAGGAGATTTTCTGTGGCGATGAAAACGTTCTAGCCCGGTACGCAAACCGAAGCCACTTTTTGCCCAGCCTGCTAGTGCCCGTGGGGTTCGCCTTGTAGGGAGCGTTGGTTGAAGATAGAACGGCAGCGCCCTCCAACCATATCTATAGAGCGCGGCCTTCTGGTTCGACTCAATGGCAGCCTGGCGCACACTCGGATAGCCCCAAAACAACTCATCACCACCGTGACCCATCAACAACACAGGGACGTTATGTTGTCGGGCTAACTGGCTCACTGCGTAATACCCGTAGCCAGAAATATCTGCGATCGGGTCATCTCGCCATTTAATCAAATCAGGGAAGAAGCCCACCATAGCATCGGTTGTTAGCTCAACTGTATGTAAAGGTACGCCCAACTGCCTGGCCAGCGCCTGTGCTTCAGCGCGTTCGTCGCATAGCGGGTAGCCAGGGTAGCCAACGGAGAACGCATGGATCGTTCCAGGGTAGCTACGTTGAGCCAGGGCTGCAATTGCGCTCGAGTCAACACCACCACTGAGAGCCACTCCTACCGGCACATCCGAGCGCACAATAAGTCTGCTGATTGTGGCGAGTTCGGCAGCAATAAGGGTGACCGGATCACCCTGAAGTGGTGGAGCAGCTTCGAGCGACCAGTAGCAGCGCTCTGAGATACGCCAGGGATCAACGGAAATTTGAAGCAAGTGACCGGCATCTAACTTACGAACACCTTTAATCGGAGTAAGGGGCTCAGGTACAAATTGATAGTGAAAGTAGAGATCAACTGCCACTGGATCAAGTCTAAACGGTACCAATCCCGTTTGAAGCAAGCTCTTCAACTCAGAGGTAAAGAAGATTACATCCTGCTGCTCGTACAGATAGAGAGGCTTCTCACCCATTCGATCACGGACAAGAAGCAACTGCTGACACTGGCTATCCCAAAGCGCAAAGGCAAACATACCTCTTAAGTGCAAGACGCAATCAACGCCATACTCCTCGTATAGATGAAGAATCGTCTCACAATCGCTTCTCGTTTGAAACCGATGTCCACGCTGCTCAAGTTGAAACCGTAACTCAACAAAGTTGTAAATCTCACCATTTGCGATCAGAACAAGACTGCGATTCTCATTATACAGGGGCTGCCAACCACTATTCAGATCAATAATACTTAGACGGCGCATTGCAAGGGCAGTATGGCGATCCTGAAACGAGCCTTCACCATCTGGACCACGATGATGAAGCGACCTATTCATTTGATCAACTTGTTCACGAAGTTCGGCTGTCAGTGGATACTGACTAATTACACCACAGATGCCACACATTTTTGAAGATCAATTTCTTTACCTTGAACCTTAAGATGGTATCTAATATTTAAACACGCAGATATAACATTACAAACGATATATTTTTAACAAAAAAACACAACTCTTACTCAAAAGTTTTATGGCTACAAAATTCTGGTCGCATTCCTTTAATCATATCTTGATGAGTAAAGAGTAACGAGTAAATAATATTAACAATTTCAACATAATCGGTCGTACTTGGCAAAAGACGGAAGCGAAACATGGTCTCACGCAGATCAGACGTGCGAAATAAAAGGTCTTGAAGGACGTTTCCCCAACGTTCATTGGGCATTAGATTGATGGTGGCACCGGCATGACCTGATGGTAACAGCAAATTTGAACCATGCACCCCAATCACTACATGACTTTGCGCATACCGTTCACACCAACTGCGTTCAAGCCTGGCATCAAGTTGCCTGGTACGCAGATCACTGATCCACCTTGGGAGATCGCCAGGTGTTCCAAGTCCCACGATTGCAAAGTCAAGCACTGACAATCTGGCACGGAGGTGTTCGGCAAGGGCAACAATCGATCGGGTTTGCTCGCGTACAGGTTGGTATCGACAGAGTCGGCGCATGATGCGCTGCCACACTAATGGTAAACGTAGCGACTGCGGCGCTGGTAACCAGAGACGATCCTCACGCCAGATGAAAGTCACTGTGGGACGTGCGAGGCGCGGTTCCCACTCGTCAAGTGGAAATGGTTTCACACGGGTAAACCGCTCGATCATGTAATCTTTGGGATGCGGATGGGAAAAGGCCACACTTAACTGAACCTCGGCATAAGTTGCAAGGCGTTGCTGAATTTGGGCTGCAAGCCAATCATTCCACTCAGTACCTCGCTGTAAAGGAAGATCAACAGTCCAGATCTCGGCTACTCCGTCTGGTACCATCCAGCGCAAAAAATGCGGTACCATCACGATCAGGTCGAGGTCAGGACGATGATCCAGATACCATTGGGCATTGAGCAGTTTAAGTAACGTATGCCCGTAGAGGGTATCAAGACAGTTGAGCAGCAGAGGGCGCTGCACTGATCGGAAGGTCTCGCTGGTAAAACCGAGCGATCGTGCACTGCGATGGGCATATGATTCCCGCAACCAGGTAGCAAACCAGCCCACGTTATATGTATCAAACACCTCGCCTGTTGTCTGATCAAGAAGGAGCGGCGTATACAAAGCTTGACCAGCCCGTAGATCACCATAAAAGCGACGCTGGCACGAGGGACAGAACAGGTCAGCCAAGTTACGCATACCCGGAATATACCAACCACGCACTTCAAGGGGAATCTGACAGTGCGGGCATTGATGCATCGATTTAGGTAGCGGATGGAGCGTAATCATAGAGGCCGCCTTAAATGATAGCAACCTATCCCAAAACCAGATCTTTTTTCGGAACCGAAGGTTTCACCATAGATATAACGACTCTCAATTACCCAAAAGGGTTGATAGAGTTGAATCAGATACTCCTCAGTAAAAGCCCGATGAGCATTAAAATAGACACGGTTTTCATCATCTAATGGCAATGATATATAAAGATCACCACCGGGCTGTACAATGCGCTTCAATTCAGCCAATGCTTTCTCAGTTCCTTTAGGATCGAGTGGATCACCATATCTTCCAAGACCAATGTGCTCAACTACACACAAACTCGAAACCGAGGGTAGGCTTGCATCAGCAAAAGGCAGATCAAGAATAGATCCAGACTGAAAAGCCAAAGTATCCAGGGATAACGACAGCGGACGTATATCAACCATTGTCACGGGGACAACCTTTGAGAGCAGTGCAACATACTTATGATGCGAACCAATGTCCACATGGCAGACAGGATGCGCCGCAACGATCTTCGCAAAAGCCCATGCATCCTGATAGAAGTAGACTGGTTCAATCTGCGTTTGAGCAGTAGCATCATTGATACACGGATACAAATACTCGACATCCAGTTGTTGCTGATACGCAGCAAGCGCATTATATTGTCGATAGCTCTGCCAAAAGCGCTGCCATGCCTTCCATTCTGCACAGAACGCACGCAACCTTGCCCTGGGAGCAAGCTGTCGGCGCATGTAGCGCAGCATCCAACGAAATTCTGAGGTAATCATTGAGGTGTAGCCACAAGCATCGAGAACTGTGCCGTTGCAGCCTTGCTACCACCAGGAAAAAGTGGATCACTTTCAACGATATTACGCAGACGATAACCGTACTTCACTAACAGTTTTCGTATTGCACTAGGATGATTACCCATGTCAAAGGTTGTCTGACCAAACTCAAAGATACAACAGCCAATAGCTTTATGACGAAGCATTCCCTGTGCACCTAGCAATACCTGATACTCTGCACCTTCGACATCAATTTTAAGTAAATCAATATAGCTAATAGCATGTTGCTTGCAGTATGTATCAATAGTCATTGCCTGAACCGCTTCTATAGAGATAGGTTTAACATCAATATTATAGTTTTTTAATGGGCGATTAGCCAATGTATTCCAACCAGAATATTGATCGTCATACACCTTTAGTTGTAACATACCTTCACAGTCAGCAAGAGCAACATGGTTTAACACAATATTACCACGTCCAGATGCCTCAATAACGGATCGCAGCCGGTCAAAAGTACGCATACAAGGTTCAAAAGCATGAACTTTCCCAGACATGCCAACAAATCGCGAGAAAAGCAGTGACAGTTCGCCAATATTTGCTCCCACATCAAAGGCGACCATGCCGGAGCGCAAATACGAGATATAAAATGTTTGCTCAGCCCGCTCAACCTCATCAGGTTTGGCACTCACTACTGAATGTCTAAACCGGCGTATGAATTGTTTAATTGGCTGTGGTAAGTATCTCTGAAACAATACACGCATGGACTTACCTTCGTAACAAAACACGTAACCATACATAGCCCACATCAATAACCATTTTAGCCCCTTGATATATCATTTTTACCTCTTCGGTAAAGGTCAGGTTAGTAGAAGGCTTGATCCGGGAAGCATAAGTCAAATGGGGAGCCGCGGTTTAGTTCGGGTTTGGTCAAGCTAGTAGAAGGCCTAGTCTGAGAAGTATAAGCACCTGTTACAAGTTGCTGATAGTAATCAATAATATAATAGTAAACGTTATTCCGATTTGCTTTGTCGAATCAGGATTTAGTGTTTTAGAAAGGGCTAAACGTAATATGAACGAAAGTGTGTACGGTTCTGATTTTACGGCTTGGTGATGCGGTCGCTCCACAAATCGAAATAACCTTTAATGGTTTGGGTAGGTCTTTGGACACCCTCTAAATCTGGGGTGCAGTTTCAATATTATTCACTGCGGCCGCGCCAATCACATCAAAAATTACCGACTCATATGAATCCTCGCGTACACATCACCCCAGGCAAGCTTGTCAGACAGATGCAATAAATGACGTACTATATCGTCGCATGATTGCCACCTCTCAAATTGGAACATTAAAGTCTCACCAAAAGATATATTATATTCATAATGGTCAAGTTGAGACAAATACAAGACACAACCCACAGCAGAGTCAGCACACTCGGCAACAAACTCAAAAGAAAGAGCACATATAGGCGTAGACAAACCTCTCAACACCTCCAGTTCATAGCCTTCAACATCAATCTTACAAAAGCGAGGCACCCCATAATCTTGTATGAGTGTATCGAGAGTAGTCACAGAAACTAATACTTTTTGATCCCATAGTTCATTTTCAAACCGACCACTCTCTCTGGTTTTTTCCATCCATGACGAAGACATGCTAGAGAGTACTGGAGCCGAAGCTATCCACATTTCCTGCTCACCAACCTCAGAAGATAGTGCTTTCGGGATAAGTGTAAAGTCTTTTTGCTCGTTGAACTGTTTGTTCAGCACTTGAATACACTTTTCTTGGGG
Source organism: Chloroflexaceae bacterium (assembly GCA_034435975.1). Taxonomy (GTDB): domain Bacteria; phylum Chloroflexota; class Chloroflexia; order Chloroflexales; family Chloroflexaceae; genus CAKZQX01. The sequence continues at coordinate 9,117 of DAOTWD010000167.1, forward strand.
CTCTATCGCGATCACTCTAGCTTTAAGATCAAGAAAAACTCGTGTCCTTGAACCAAAATTAGCTCCAACATCAAATACAAGATCTCCAGGACACATGAATTGTGAATAAAATTCCCTTACACGGTTTCTTTCTCGATTTTTTTTCTTACCATCAGATGTGAAATTATCATAAAAAAAAGTTCTCCCAAATTTTACCAAATCTCTTAGTTTAGTGTAACTTCTTTTCGTAGTATCTCTTACGTTTGACTGCATTTTTGGCATTAAATAGCCTCCCATAGCATAACAGGTGCTAATAAACCAGGACGCTTTGTTATCCATAGTGGCGATTCACTTAACCCGCCTCGTATTTCGAGATTGATATGTGGTGTATCTATTCCAGGAACAAAGAGCCATTTACGAAAATGTAGACCACCTATCAATTCAATTCGGTAAACACCTTCATTGAAAAACCGTGAAGGCAATCTAGTTCTGAGCGTAACCTTACCTTTATGCAGCTTAGGCCAATATTGTTCAGCAGCATCAGTTTGATACGACCAGTACAGCATATGGCCTTCTTCTGAGATTACACTATAGCCGACAGTAAGTGATGAGTCTACCTCTTCAATAACTGCGTCTATGTGCAACCAGATCTCTGTATCATTAGAAACAGGCATCGGAACCACACAGCCCTGCCCATCACAAAGAGCAAAACGAAGAGGTTTAAAAAGGGGGTTTGAAAATTCACCACCGAGATTCACCCATTCGGCAACTCTATCTTTACTCTGTTGACCAAAAAGATATTCTTTAATCACAAAACGCACATCACCACTCTCAAGACTCATATAACCCTTTTGCAATAGCATAGCACGCTGACACAACTCCTGTATCGCATTCATCTGATGACTCACAAACAGCACCGTCCTCCCCCCCCGCGCCACCTCGCCCATCTTGCCCAGACACTTCTTCTGGAATTCGGCATCCCCGACGGCCAGTACCTCATCGACGACGAGGATCTCTGGATCGAGGTGCGCAGCGACGGCGAAGGCCAGGCGCACATGCATCCCGCTCGAATAGCGCTTGACCGGCGTATCGATATACTGCTCAACTCCGGCAAAATCGACGATTTCATCGAACTTGCGCCGTACCTCGGCCTTTGTCATGCCCAGGATAGCACCGTTCAAATAAATATTCTCGCGCCCGGTCAACTCGGGGTGAAAGCCGGTACCGACTTCGAGCAAACTGGCGACGCGGCCTTTGACTTTGATCTGGCCGCTGGTCGGGGCTGTTACCCGCGAGAGGATTTTGAGCAACGTGCTTTTACCCGCACCGTTGCGCCCGATGATGCCTAGAACTTCGCCCTGCTCGACCTCAAAGCTCACATCGC
>DAOTWD010000168.1:0-31164 GCA_034435975.1 Chloroflexaceae bacterium
CAAAAAAGAATACCACCCCAGGGTAAGCAAGCCATAGTCACCAACCAGCAGAAAGTGCAGCAGCGGCACGGCTTGTGCGACAGGATCGAGCCATTGCACCAGAGGGGTAATCAGCGCATCATCAACCAGCGGTTGGAGCCAGTCTGCAAAGAGATAGGCCAGATAGACCGGGACAACAAAGAGGAGCAATATCACCAGTATTGACACCCATGGCCCTAGCCAGCGCCGCTCAAAAATGGTCTGTTGTGGCTGAATGACCGGGATGTCTGGCAAGAGGATGATGGACGGATTGGATGGGAGCGGTGTGGCCCGCTGAATACTTTGAAGCAAGGCTTGCCGCTGATTGGTTCGCAGGTCACGGGCATTGACCAGCGTGACCGGAATACCCAGACGTTGTGTATAGGCTGCGACCAGATGCTGTATCTCTGGCGCAGCCTTATCTTCAAAGGTAATACAGAGGACTGCCTTGCGTCCAGGCAGGTGCGTCTGCAAGGCATGCAATAACATGTCAATCTCTTGATGTGCATGCGTCCCGCGTACCACCAGAACAACCGTATCAGCGGTATCGACCTGCTCCAGAGCCAGTCGTGTGGTTTCGCTGTCATCCTGCACGCGAATACCCGGCGTATCGACGAGATAGTGGGATCGATCTTGCAGGGCAGCCATACGCACCAGAACCGTCGAACCGCGAAAATTGGTCTCATCACCAACGGCCTGCCCGGTGAGCGCTCGAAACAGTGCCGATTTCCCAACCGACTCCAATCCAATCAGTACGATAGTAGCCGGTGCAGCAGTCATCAGATCAAATCTCCTTTGTTGCCAGGCATTATTATGCCGTTCTGTTTTGGAATGTTGGAACTTTAGAGCCTGTCTGAAAAGGGGTATGTGGATGTACACCGGTCGCTTTTCAAAAATGCTTTTCTGGTATGGGGCGAATCTCCATATATGTCTCCTTTTCAGACAGCTGCTTAGCATGGTTCAACACTGGAAAGGATGAGCGCACATCCGTGCGCTCATCCTTCTATCGAAAGCGAAAAAGGCGTTTATTCAAACAACTGTGTACGTCCTGTCATCTTATGCTGCGACCTCAATCACCACATTGCTGATATGGGTAATCAGGGTCTTCTTGTCAGGGATAATCACTTTCACAAAACCACTGGCGATACAATATTCCACGTTGGCCGCCTCAAATGTCTGTTCTGGCGCAATAATCATGACGGTCACATTTTCCAGATAATTTGTAGCATGACGATCGACGGTTCGCATATGCTAGTTCTCCTTCATGGTTCACTATCTATACTATAATCTATATCTATACAGACAGGGTATACGCGGTAGCACGGGCAACTCGTCTTTTCGAGCGACCGTGTACTTCCTGTAAATACCTTAACACACGCACTCATCGTCACAACAACTCAGGTCATCGAGGAACATGTGCTGCCGGCGATACAACTCCAGCACACGCGTGTCCACTCCCAGACGCTCGGCGATTGCTTGAGCCACAACCGCGAAGCGCTGACGAAACTTGTAGATAAAGCAGAAGATAATCGGCCCATGCTGCACCGCAGGGCCAGCCACAAATAAACCTGGCATCAGCGTCGATTCATCCTCCTCAGTCAGCAGAGGAACGCCATCCGCGTCCCATTCAAAGCAATCGCTAATCAACCGCAAACTGCCGCTAAATCCCACCCCCAGAATAGGCGGCACAGGACTCATCCAGCGCTGACCATGCTGATCATACACAACATAATTATTATGGGGCGTGTGTTCAACACGGTCTACCAGTGTATTGCCAACCAGTTCAACCAGTCCAGTCTCCAACGCCGTCTGCAACCGCTCGTGGGTAAACGGCGAAAGTGACAGGCTGGGATCAGGGTCATTGTTGTGCCAGCGGGTATGGGCGTCAAGGACACGCACCCGTTTGCCCAATTGGCTCAAGTGAATTGCCGCATCAATACCGCTCTCATACCCGCCGATCACCAGGACATCATTGCCTGAAATGTCCTGCCAGGAGCGTACATGCGCGTTATGGATGCAATGTTCGGAACCGGGAAAGGGGTCGAGCCAGGGATATTGAAACTCACCTGCCGCCCAGATCACATATCGGCTACGAATGTGACCGTGTGTGGTATGCAGAATAAACCCATCCTCATGTGCGACAGGTTCAACTCGATGCACCTCAACGCCGGTTTGTATGGGCAACTCAAAATGCGCGGCAAGCGACTGCAAATACCGGGCATACATCGCCCCGGTGGGATGTTCACTCTGCAGGCTATAGGCCGGTGAGGTACCCAGGGCGACTGCGTTCAGATCTAACAGACCAAATGGATTGCTCATAAACGACGGGCTGATAAATCGCATCTCGGCTGGCCAGCGGAGAAAGGATGCCCCAACTGTATGTCGTTCAAGCAGTGTAAAGCGGGATATTTCAAGATCGCGCAAGACGATACCACAGCCTATTCCGGCTGCACCGGCACCAACGATAACGACATCAAATGGTTTGCCCATAGTGTCTGTACCTCTGCATTCTTTTGTCCTGGCCGGTTCTGGTGCTGATGTTCTGCGTCAATACCAGAACGTGTTCTATACCGCTTAGTCTCCCCGGCGCCACTGCTGCTCACCCTGTACCGTTTCCAGGGCTGGCCGCTCGGTCAGGCAGGCATCGAACTTTTTGGTAAGCGCAGCCGCATCAATGCCGCCCGGCGTGCCAATCATCACCATCTGCGTGTGCGGTGGTGTGTCGTCCCAGGGCTTGCCGATGGTCAATGTGACCCGATTGCCGACCACCTGTAAGACCGCGCCGCGCCCTGGCGATTCGGCGACCCACAGAATACCCTTGACGCGAAAGATCGTCATAGGCAAATCCTTGATCGCCTTCTGGAGCGGCTTGAGTGCGAATGGACGATCGGCGCGATAGCTCCAGGTGCTAAACTCTGCCGAATGATCGTGCTGGTGGTCATGGTGGTCGTGGTCATGGTGGTCGTGATCGCAGGTATCACCATCATGAGTACAGACATGGTCATTCGCATGCTGATGTTTGTGTCCGGTATACTGCCCACCTGCCACAGGCGGCTCCAGCGGAATCCGGTAGCGCCCGCTACCGATAATGAATTGCATGGGCACATCGGCCTGCACTGCTTCGAGGATGCGCGCTCGCGGCACAATCGTACGCACCCAGTCCTTCACATCTGCCAACTCGTCAGCGCTGACCAGATCGACTTTATTTACCACAACAATGTCAGCAGCAGAAATTTGATCCACAATCAGATCGGAATAATCCAGGTGAAAGCGAGCATACTCGGCATCAACCAGAGTAATAATCCCATCCAGGTTGAAAAGCGGTCGCAGTTCAGGCAACAGAAAGGTCTCGGCCACCGCCCATGGATCAGAGACCCCGCTGGCCTCAATGATGACATATTCAGGTGGCTCCGGGCGGCGGATAACCTGCAGCGCTGTCATCAGCAAGTCATCACGCATGGTGCAGCAGATACAGCCATTCGCCAGGCTAATCGTCTCGCCTTGAACATCCACCACCAGTTGCGTATCAATATTAATTGCACCAAAATCGTTGACCAGAACCGCCACACGCAGCCCATGGTCGGCATGCAGGATACGATTGAGCAACGTGGTCTTGCCTGCACCGAGAAAGCCTGTCAAAATAGTCAGCGGAATGGGTGCCGCCGGTAGTTGAATCGGTGGAGCAGGTGTGCTCGTTTGTGTTGCAACACTCATACAATCCTCTTTCGTTGAAAGCTAGACACTACTTTTGAGACAATGTATCACTGGTGGAACGGGCTGTCAAGTACAGCATTGTCACCGAGAACAGGACAGAGGCGACCACTATAAGATCACCCACATTGTAACGCAACGCGAACATTGCCAGACATCGCCGAACAGTGGATGAACGCTGCCACCAATCGCATACCTACGGATAATACACGGCACCCGGTTGACAACTACAAGTTGGCCTGTTATACTTGTGACATAAGGAACAAAGAATTCGCTCATACCGCAGGGAGTCGTAGATGAACGATCCGCGTGGCTTGCGCCAGAGCTGGCGTTACGTATGGCACCGCGAGTTTATCACATCCTGTGTGGCACTGATAGTACTTGTTATTATTGCCATACTGCCGTTCATCTGTGTTCTCCACTGCCATATGCGTGATCAGGATCAGATATCTGGCGTCATAGACGTTTCATCTTCCTATGTCTGCCACCTTTCACTTGAGTCGCACAAACCACCACCGCTCAATCCAACGCTGATCCAGGAATTGAACCAGTGGGTATTGCATTATAGCCAGAGAGAAATCCTCTTTCTTAGCCTCGTAAGCATTCTGTGGATCAGTGTCTGGAAATTACATAATCAGATTAATATCGCTCCACCTATTCCACCACCACGCGCCTATTTCTCCTGAGATGTCCTCATTGATATGATCACCTGTGCTAAACAAGATTTACGGTGATGTGGTTTTCAAAGCATCCTGTAAGTCTGGATTGTTTTGTCTGGTATAGATCGATCCGTTCACTCTGTACATAGCGACCTGACCTGAATTGTGCCAGAATGCACGAAATACGTTACTTTAGAGTCTGTCTGAAAAGGGCAGTTTGGAATGTTTGTGCCATCCAAAAAAACTGTTTCGACCCGCCGCACAGCGGCGGATAAGGAAGAATGTGCTAGGTAAAGCCCTGCATATCCCCCCTTGTCAGACAGCTTCTTAAGCATGAATATGTAAGGAGACGCATATATGAAGCGGATAAATCTGATGTTTGCTGGAATGTTGCTGTGTGGCATACTGATCGGCTGGTCTAGTCATTTTATTGCTAGTGTGCCAGTAACAGGTGTGTCAGCGGTGCTGGCACAAGAAGAGCCAGCCACCACCGATCGTGGACTGTTTGTGAACTTGACAACTGATGATACCTGGAGTGCCAATATGGCGATAAGCCTGGCGCAGAACGGGGTTGATCAGGGGTTACGTCCGGTCGTTATTTTCCTGAATGTGCGTGGGGTATATCTGGGGCACAACAAACGATTGCCAGCTAGGGAAGGTAACAGCGATCTGAATATTCACGAGAAGTTACAGGCATTTATAGAGTCAGGTGGGCAAGTGCTTGCCTGTCCGAGTTGCTCGCGTGAAGCAGGTCTGACACAGGCAGATTATATTGACGGTGTGGTACTGGGTGAACCCGGTGGTGCGCTGCGCTTCCTGACAGATCCGACCATTACGGTCATCTCCTATTGAGTGCTATCACAGGAGGTGCGGTATGCAAGGTTGGATGCAGCGAGGATGGAAACTGGTATCGGCAGGTATGCTGCTGCTCCTGGTTGCCTGTAGTAGCGTGCAACCCGATGCCGCAACCGAGGCAACGGTACCAGCACCGTCACCAGCGGCGACAATACGAGCCGACCTCACGGTCGTGCCAGCTGACACGCCACCGACGGCAGTAGTCAGCCCATCCATGGCCGAACCGTCTGGGAGAGCAACACCGACGAGAGTTGGTGAATCAACAGTAGCCGGGCGGGGTTTGTTTGTGAACCTGACTACGGATGATACCTGGAGTGCGCACATGGCGATTAACATGGCCCAGACCGGTGTCGATCAAGGCCTGAATCCGGTTGTCCTCTTCTTGAATGTGCGGGCAGTCTACCTGGCTGATCGTAAACGGTTGCCGGCCACGGAGAGCAACAGTGATCTGAATACTCATCAGAAGTTGCAGGCATTTATTGCTGCTGGTGGGCAAGTGCTTGCCTGTCCGAGTTGCTCGCGTGAAGCAGGATTGACACAGACAGACTATATTGATGGTGTGATGTTCGGTGAACCAGGCGGGGCGTTCGATTTTCTGAATGACCCGACCATAACAGTTATTTCCTATACCGAGCGCAACCGCGATTGAGACACATCTGTGAGAGGTGGAGCAGCGGATATTTCTTTGCAGTGGACAACCATTTGCCACATCCGCTGCTCCACCTCTGTTCGATACACACCGATACACCGTCCTGACAGACGAAACCCAATCTTTTTATGATAGCTTGCCTTCAGTCATATGTGCAACAGGAGCCTTGTTCTGGGAAAAAGCACCCTGCTTCCGCAGATACCGCATCACTCGCGTCGCAAGCGGGGCACCAGCCCCGCATAAAATTGACTGGAAGGTTGGACACGCGCAAAAACACAGGTCTGCTCACTGCGGCGTACCTGTATCTCATCGCCCTGATCGAGTGACAGGTTTTCGTGCCCATCTACAGACAACACTGCATGATGATGACTGTGCAGGCGCAAAGTAACAACGGTATCTTCGTGCAGCACCATCGAAGGCACTGCCGTCAAGTGGGCCGCAATTGCTACCAGTACCAGCGCCCGCGAGCGCGGATCCACAATTGGACCACCGGCTGACAACGCATATGCCGTTGAACCAGTCGCGGTTGCCACCAGCACCCCATCCGCCCGGTATGTTGTCAGGGGAATATCATCGATCTGTACCTCAACCGTCACAATGCGGCTAATATCGCCCCGCGACATTACTACTTCGTTGAGGACGGTAAAATCTGCCAGCAACTGCCCCTGACGATAGAGCGCCACATCAATCAGTGCCCGCCGATCATGCCACCCTCCTCCCTCCAGCAACAGCGTCAAGCTCTGATACATTTCAGCCGGGCCAATCTCCGCCATAAAGCTGAGATGCCCCATCGCAACAGGTAGCACCGGAATATGGTACATAATGCCTGGACGTGCAGCGCGCAGAAACGTCCCATCACCCCCCAGCGCTATCAGCAGATCCATATTCATGAATGCGGCTGGATTGTCACGTGCCTCCTGCGACATCCCACGCCAGGTGTCGAGCCCCTGCTGGCATAACCAGGTTGCCAGTTCTTCTGATTGACGTTGCGAACTCTCGGAAAGGGGATTGTAGAATACACCGATACGCCGCATGTATAACTCCTCACGCTATGATATGGACGTTGGCCTCTCAGGATACCACAGAAGTCCCGCGCAAACAAAACGGTGTGCTATAATCGTTTGCACCATAGGCCAGTGATCGATAAGGAGCGTGATGACCATGCAGGCACAGAGTCTTGCTTTTTTGAAACAGTTACTCAGCACACCCGGCCCATCTGGTGATGAGATGGCTGTTGCTCAGGTCTGGCGTGAGGAGGCCCGTACCTTTGCCGATACTGTTTCCGCCGATGTACGGGGGAATAGCTACGCTCGACTGGAAGGTACTGGCCCCCGTGTGCTGCTGGCCGGGCATATCGACGAAATCGGGCTGATGATCAGCTATATCGATGAGCAGGGCTATCTCTTCTTTGCACCGATTGGTGGTTGGGATGCGCAGGTACTGGTGGGGCAGCGTGTACGGTTGCAGGGGCAGCAAGGCCCGGTGATCGGCGTGATTGGCAAAAAGCCGATTCATCTGATCGAGGCCGATGAACGTTCCAGAGCCAGTAAAATCGAACAGCTTTGGATCGATATCGGGGTCAAAAATCGAGATGAAGTCCTGGCCCAGGGGGTTCAGGTAGGCTGTACCGGCGTGATCGATGTCCCATTGTACGAGTTCCCGCACAGTCGGATTGTCAGCCGCAGCCTGGATAATCGCATTGGCGCTTTTACGGTATTGGAGGCGTTGCGTCTCCTGGCTCAGCGCCGTCCATTCGCCACTGTCGTTACTGTGGCGACTACGCAGGAGGAAACGAGTTTGACTGGCGCGACGACCGCTGCGTTTGCATGTGATCCGCATATAGCCATCGTGGTTGATGTCATCTTTGCCACCGATCATCCTGAGTCTGATCTACGGCAGTATGGCGATGTCAAGCTTGGTGGCGGGCCAGTACTCTCACGCGGGGCCGCCAATAGCCCGCTGGTCTATGAACGATTGCTAGCGATCGCCGCGCAAGAGCAGATTCCCTATAGCTTGCAAATCAGCCCCCGGCATACCGGCACCGATGCCGATGCTATCCACAAAGTGCGGAGTGGTGTAGCGACTGGTGTGATTTCCATTCCAACCCGGTATATGCACTCACCGAACGAAATGATCGACCTGGCAGATGTTGCCCATGCCGCCCGCCTGATTGCGGCTTTTGTGCGTTCCATCCACTCCGAAAAAGAGTTTGTACCCACTTGATTATGATCGATCTTCTCTAGCAAGCCTATCTCAATCCAGGGTTCTTCCGGGTTAAAATCGCACGTGCGGGCTATGTGGGCAAGCCGCTCAAGCAGGTAAAGCCCGTAAAGACTGAGGCGAAAGCACCTGTTGCTCTACGGGCTATTTGCGTAAATCAGAGTCCGTGCTTAAGCCTGGACGGAATACTACCAGGCTCAAGCCTCAAGCTCAATTTTTACATTTACACGAGTTACGCAGTGGCTTGAATACCAGATCTTTTCTCCTGTGGAAGCGGGGAAGAGCCCAGGTACTGTTCTGCCCAGAGCGAAACCTGTGGGGCTTTGCCCACCACACTCTCCCTTCGCAGACATCTTCGATTATTGCAAGGTTAACAGGTAAGCCACCAGATCGTTAATCTGCTTCTCGGTCAGCACCTCTCCATAGTTCTGGGGCATCAACCCGGCCACAAAACCCTGCACCACATAGTCATTCGGTTTCAGAATCGCGGTATGCAGGTACTCCTCAGCCGATTGGCCAGGGACAGTTGTGGCGGCCCGACTGCCTACACCAGCCAGATTTGGCCCGGTAAAATTACCACGGCTGGCTTCCACATAGTGACAAGTATAACATCCTGAGGCAATACCTCCACTGGACTGGAATACAGGCTGGTTAAACAAGGCCTTTCCCGCTTCTGGATCACCGCCGGTGGCAGGCGGCGCGGCAACCGCGGGCGGCGCGGTCGCGGCGGGCGGCGCGGTCGCGGCGGGTTCGGTGGTGGGCGGTGCGGTCGCGGGCGGTGCGGTGGCTGCGGGCGGTGCGGTGGCTGCGGGTTCGGTGGCAGGTGGTTCAGTGGCTGCGGGCGGCGCGGTCGCGGCGGGTTCAGTGGCAGGTGGTTCAGTAGCTGCAGGCGCTTTCGGTGTGGCGGGAACCACTGGTGTTACCTGCATCTCCATACCCTCACCGGGCACCAGTCCACTAGATACCACTGGAGGTGCGGGGCGGGCTGGTCTAGCTGGTGTCGATGCTGATCGCCGTGAAGGGCTACCGCACCCGGAGAGGCTCACCGCCAGTGCCAGCACGATGAGAATGCACACACTTCGTAGAACTTGCATGGACAACACTCCTTTCCAAATCTGTATAGACACACACGTTTCCTGAGATGATGGCGTATAACACCGACCTAATTGTTCAGGGAGATTTATGCTGACGGAACGGCACCGAACTGCACACTCCGCATCCTGTATGTAAAAATTATCCCTGAAAGACAGTAATTACCAACTATATTGTATTCCTACGTCTACCGTGTGACACGGCTGAAGCCGCACCTCCCTGACAACACAACTGATAGAAGACAGCTCTATCTCAATATCCAACAAAGACATCAAGATGTGTATGTACTATCTGCCGGACGGCTAGCAAACGTCACCATAAAGACGCGCAACATATACAAGAGCGTCGCACTTTTGTGTACTCCTGTCTGCGCAATACAGCGGTGGTGTCAGCACATCTGGTTGGAAGGAGGGGAATATCTTACTTATAGTATACCACGATCACTGTTATTTTGACTATAAGACATTCGTAGATTTAGTATACCATGAACCGCGCTGTCTGAGAAGTATTTCACATTACGAACAAAACTTTCATGCTATCGGGACAGAAGCGAGACCAGATGACCCGCACGGTTGACCTGGAGAGAGGTGGTGTTATTTGCTCGGAACCGGGCGGTGAAACCGCAACAACCACACTGATGGCCTGGGGTAGCCGGGTAGCAATGAGCACAAAGGGCTGAATCCCACGAAGCGGGGCAATACCCCCGCCTTTCCGGTACACGCAATGTTGGGCAGGTTTTGCCCAGACCGCTCAAGCGCTACAACCGCAAGACAAACGATCATGGCCTATGCAGGCGAGACCTGACCGAATTTTGAAAGACCCGGCCCCGGAATGAACCTTGCGGGCGAGACAACCTGATGTGCAAAAGTGCTGAAGGACGCACGAATGTTGAAAAAACCTTCTCTGCGGTAAAAAAGTTTTGTGGTAACGCCAGATTCTACCCCGGCGCAGCCACCACAATCTCCTGTTTCGCCGCCCAGCGCGCCAGATCCTGACGGTTGATCGCCGCTGCCATCAGGTCAGGGAAAAGATCGGGCGTGCAGGCAAAAGCCGGCACCCCCAGGTGCGCTAACTCGGATGCGATGTGCCGGTGGTAGCCCGGTGCACCATCATCACTCAGTGCCAGCAGCGTGACCATTTGCACACCAGAGTTAACCAGCGTTGCTGCCCGTCGCAGCATCTGCGCCTGGTCGTCACCTTCGTACAGGTCAGTGATCAGCACCAGGATTGTCTCCTGGGGGCGCGTAATCAACCCCTGGCAATAGCCCAGGGCACGGTTGATGTCGGTGCCGCCGCCGAGTTGCACGCCAAACAACAGGTCAACCGGGTCGTGCAGGTTCTCTGTCAGATCAACAACCGCAGTATCAAAGACCACCATATGCGTTTTGACCGCGGGCAGTGATGCCAGCACCGCCCCAAAAATACCAGCGTAGACCACTGAACTTGCCATCGAGCCGCTCTGATCAACGCACAGGACGATGTCGCGTAACGCCGACCGTTTGCGCCCGTAGCCAATCCGGGTTTCAGGGATAATGGTGCGATAAGTGGGCTGATAGTGCTTCAGGTTGGCACGGATGGTGCGCTGCCAGTCGATCTCGTTGTGGCGTGGACGACGATTGCGGATGGCACGGTTCAGACTGCCGAGGATAGCCTGGCGGGTCGGGTTGGCAAGTTTGCGCTGTAGCTCCTGGACAACCCGGCTCACGACCGCGCGGGCAGAGGCTTTTGTCTTTTCGGGCATCACCCGGCCCAGCGCTACCAGGTTGGCGACCAGATGTACATCCGGCTCGACCGCCTCCAGCAATTCTGGCTCCAGCAACATCTGGCGCAGGTTGAGGCGTTCCAGGGCATCCTGTTGCATAACGCGTACAACTGAGGTTGGGAAGTAGGTACGAATGTCGCCCAGCCAGCGTGCCACACTGGGCGCGGAACTGCCCAGGCCACCGCTGCGCTCGCTGTCGTAGAGCGCACCGAGTGCGCCATCCATCGCCGCATCTGTGCCACGTAGGATCACGCCCGTGCCCTCGGCGTCACCACCGCCGAGGATCAACCGCCAGCGGCGCAGGCGTTCAGCGGCCTGAGGCGTGCGATCTGGATCGTGATCAATACTGGTGGTCATTGGTTTTGTTCTCCATGCCTCGCACCTCCCATTGCATACGCTCTACAACGCCCACCAATAGAAGGTTTGTGCCTTTGTACCTTTGTGTTAAAAAAAGAATGTTTGTCTGTCACCTGAAAGACGCCTCATCCCTGATTCCCAGAAGTTGCGCGACCAGCGGTAACACCGCCTCGGCGCGCACAGGATCGAAGCGGGTTGCCGATTCGTCTGTGTTAACGCCAGAACGCTTCTGCATTGAACGCACGCGCTCGCCCAGGTTGCGGCGTTCCGGGGGTTGAAACGTGGCAAAGGTGCGCCGCAGCAACGGCAATAGCTGTGGGAAAACCTCACCAGACAGGTTTGTTACCCAATCGTCAATCACCTGCCAGAGTGTATGATCATGCACCAGCAGCGTGCCACTACCCGCCAGTAGGCCTTCGATCCAGGCCGCAGCATAATCAGGATTCACTGCCGTGGCGAGCGACAGACCCATGCGCCGCGCCACCTCAGCGCCGTCGAAGACACGCTGGTCAAGCAACAGCCGCACACAACGACCGGCCAGCAACCCGTGCAACTGTTCTTGATCGGCCATCTGTCGCAGCACACGCTGCCAGGCAGCCAGGTGTTCTGTGTTTTGCAGCAACGTGATCACGCTGTGCACGTTGACCAGATGCTTGAACATCGCGGCAGCAGCCTCGTCATTCAGCGCAGCGCAGGCATTCGGCAAGCCAATGCAGATGCGTGTTACCAGACCATCGACCACATACGTCACGGCACCGGCGTCAGTCTGGCGCACGTCGCCATAGCGTAGGACGTTTGCCAGGCTTGGCAACGCCTCCATCATCTGTACCACATCGCTGGTCAGTGCGGCCTGTTCCGCCAGACGTTGCGTGATATGCGGAATGGCAGCAGTCAGGTTCGACAGCAGCGCCTGATCGATCAGTTGCGTCAGCGGGGGTAAGGTAGTGGCGCTGTCGGCGGCGGCGCGGGCGTACCTGGTGGCAGCCTGTTCAACCGTGTTGCCCCACATGCTGGCCTCGATCAGCTTGATCGCCAGTTCGGGTTGCCACTGGATACGCCAGCGTTCATGAAAGGTGCCTTTACCAACATTGGTGCGCTGGATTGTGCCCCAGGGAATGCCCAGCAGGTTGAGCCGATGCAGCAGATAACTGCGCTCCAGGTCAGTGGGTTTACGCAGATCCAGGTCAAGATCGCGCCAGGTGGCTTCCGGGGCTAACCGCAGGCGTTTTTGCAGCTGCTGCAGATCCTGCTGGAGCGGCACCATGGGCGTTTCATCGGGCACTGTGCCCAGGGTGTCACTGACGATCAACTGCTCGTGGATCAGGCGCATGGGCAAGTCGCTATCGAAGCAGAAGATCGCCCGGGCGGCCTCGTTCATCTCGGTCAATCCTGGCCGAGGCTGATCACGGATAGCGGCCAGCGCTTCGGACAGGCGTACCGCCTCGATCACATGCGCCGAGGATGCGTCCAGGTCGGCGGTGCGTAGTAACGAGGCTACTCGCGTCATCCAACGCACGGCTACCTCGGTTGCGGTGTGGCCAGTGCTGGCGGAGGTGAACAGGTGGTGGTACCAGCCAGGCGATTCAATGCCAGCCCCATAGCCGCTACGGTAGGCCAGTCGGTCATATGTCCAGGGTACCCAGGTGGCCTGCACTTTTGTGCGTGGCAAGCCCTTGAGCTGTGCATCATCGGCTCTTGCCGCTGGCATCGTCGCCAGGGCAGGCGCATGCCACGCGCCACACACAACGGCGATGCACTGAAAGCCCTCACGTTGCGCCTGACGGATGGTCTTGCGCATAAAGGCCTCGCGCTGTTCCTCGCGTCGGGCTTCTAATGGATCGGCGGGTGACGGCATCTCGGCCCGCACCGCACGCATCGCTTCCAGGATGGCAGTGAACAGATCGCGGGCATCGTGGCGTTGCTCCACCATCTGTTCCCACCAGCGTTCGCTGTCGCTATAGCCAGCGGCCTGGGCCAGAAATGCGAGTGGATCGTTGCGCGGATGCGCTGACATAGTGTCCGTAGTCTCAGGGACGGAGGGCGTTTCGTGCAAGGACAGTGCTGCGGTTGCATCGGTGTCTGCCGCAGACGGGCTGCACTCTGGGGCGCTGCTCTTATCTGGCGTCTCAGAGATGGCGAGCTGGTGTGCCTGCGGCAGATCCATGAACCGCACCGGGATCGCGTTCGTCAGCGCATAGTGGATCGCCTGCCACTCTGGGGAGAAGATGGCAAAGGGATAGAAGACCGCCCGCTGCGGGTGGTCAGGCACATAGACCAGCAACGCGACCGGGGGCTGCATCTGCACATGGGCGACCAGCGGCAGGATCGGCTCGGCGTCGGGTGGCCCTTCGACCAGGATGATGTCGGGGCGCAACTCTTCCAACGCCTGGCGTAGCGAGCATGCCGAGCCGGGGCCATGATGACGGATGCCAAAGATGTGCAGATTGGAAATATTGTTCTGAGGCTGATCCTCACCTATGCGAGACGCAACAGCATCCCGGGTCTGTTGATGGGGCATGGTGATCCTTTCACGTATAGTTTTTTTGTGATAGGGGCCGGTTCCTGTGTCTGCCCAGGGCGTGCATCATCAATTCCCCCACCACCTACCCGGCATGAGGCCGGTTCCATGCTTTCCCAGAGCGTCCTGATGCCAGAAATACTGTCATGGACACCTCCGGGGTTACCCTACATACCATACCGCAGTACACCGCGGTTGGCACAAAAAACCTGCTCTTGTGGGGCATGTTGAACTGTGTGGAAAAGAGAGAGCCAGCAGTATCATACCGGGTAGAGCCATAGCATACACCATCTTTACACCAGCCCACCAGCTCGTAGTCATTCTCCTATACTGCATGCGCAAACCGTACAAGGAGTCACATTATTATTATACCAGTTCGAGCTCTTCCAGCGCTGATTGGAATTGCACCACCGCCTGCACCAGTGTATCGCGTGCCGTCATCAGCGCCTCGAAGTGAGGATACAGCGGGGTGCGGTCGATACCCACTTCGTGCATCAACATCAGGTGGCTCAAGGCAATGCAGGCCGCATTCATCCGTACGGCACCCAGGGCTGTATCCTGCGCAATATGCCGTAGCATTGCTTCCGTCTCGGCTCGTGTGGCTGTGCGGGATTTCATTGCTGCCACCATCGGCATATCATCTTCCATAACCGGGTTTCCTTTCCAAAAGGCTACGCCGTATCTGGTAATACGTATCTACCGTAGCATAACCCGCTACACGTGTCAACGGCACTACCTGATGTAGGCCCAGGTCAAAGCCCGCTGAAGGCACGGGGGAGGGCGGGACAACCCGCCTGCGCGGGCTTGCATGGTCACGGCGGTGGCTGTTGCCCTCTGGAGCCGAGGCGTTGCCGCCCACGGTACAGCCGATCAACAGAACGTTGACGTAGCCCTGACCTGATGTTTGACGCGCCGAACGGCAACAATTACAATATAAACAGCGTCTGTATTTAAGCGAAACACGTTATACCGGAGGCATAAAGACGAAGGCAAGCCTCGTTCGTTGAACCGGTTCGCTACTATTCAACAATGAAACCTATGGCAATGCGGGCATGTCGCCTGCATATACGTCTAGAGTAGGCAGGCCAATCCGCAGATAAACGGGGGACTGCTGATCGCTAGTAAAGGAATGTGCTGGAATGCGTCTCATCCTCTATCTGGGTAAAGGTGGTGTGGGCAAAACAACGACCGCCGCCGCCACAGCAGTACGAGCAGCCGAGTTGGGATATCGTACGCTAGTGGTGAGTACCGATGTGGCTCATAGTCTGGCCGATGCACTGGATCAGCCATTGGAGCCAATACCGATCCAACTCACGGAACGATTGTGGGGGCAGGAAATCAATGTATTGGACGAGGTGCGCCAGCATTGGGGGCAACTCCGCACGTACCTGGCTACCCTGCTGCGTCGGCGGGGGATGGACGAAGTTGCTGCCGAGGAACTGGCAATCATCCCCGGTATGGAAGAGGTCGTGAGCCTGTTGCACATTCGACGCCAGGCGCGTGACGGCAATTTTGATGTGGTCGTGGTCGATGCAGCACCCACTGGCGAGACGGTGCGCTTACTCACAATGCCCGAAACATTCCAATGGTATGCCGGGAGGGTGATGGACTGGGAGCCAAACACGCTCAAGGTAGCACGCCCCCTGGTCAAGGCACTGGTGCCAGCCGCCGATATGTTTGAGACGCTTGAACGATTGACGAAAGGCGTTGAGGCGCTGCGCGAAACATTGCTCGATGCCGATGTGAGTTCCTATCGCCTGGTCGTTAATCCAGAGCGCATGGTGATCAAGGAGGCCCAGCGCGCCGCAACCTATCTGGCGCTCTTTGGCTACCCGATTGATGGCGTGGTACTGAACCGCGTCCTTCCACTCGATGCGGCTGAGGGCGCGTTTATGCAAGAACTGGCGCGCATCCAACAAACCTATCGCCAGCAAGTCTATGATCTGTTCGCCCCCTTGCCGATCTGGGAGTCGCCGTACTATGCGCGCGATCTGCGCGGTCTGGAAGATCTTTCGCTGATCGGTAATGCGCTCTTCAAAGATGTTGACCCGGTCAAGGTACAGTTTCGTGGCACCACCCAGGAGATCATCCGCGAGGGCGACGAGTATGTGATGCGGTTGCCCCTGCCGCACGTGGAAATTGGCAAGGTGACGATGACCAAGCGCGGCGATGAGTTGTTTATCGAGATCGGTAATTTCCGCCGCGATATGATTCTGCCCACAGTGCTGGCAGAACGTCCGGCACGACGGGCAGTATTTCGCAAGGGTGTGCTTGAAATCTGGTTTGGACATCCCGATCCAGTGGCATTACCCCAGGAAACACCTATGTAACACGCACTGGTGAGGAGCGGAGATGAAAACGTTATGAGCCCAATCCTGGAGGGGATTATCTGGGGCCTGACGATTGCGGCAGCTATTCTATTCTTAATTACGATCATGTTGTTGATCTTGTATGTTTTTATGCCTCTTGTTAACAGGGAACATTTCTATATAGCCATGGCGCCCATGTATCTCCTGATAAGCAGCCGCTTGACCTGACGTGTCAGGACAGTTTGCTTGTCTGCTGGGCACAAATAGAACTATGACCTATGGTGATTTTACATTGGAGCGAGTCTGTAAGACCTTCGGGTTAGATATAGGTCAGGAACCCCTGTTTGACACCGTGAAACCGGTTGCGGTACCGCTCTGTGTGGCAGACCACTAGTCTGAAAACCGTTCTGCATAAGGAGGTACTTGAGCTATGTCCGATCAGCCATTCTGGTATACTCTGACCGACGGTGTCACCATCAGTGAGTATCCATCCGACCGCTATGGCGACGATCCATATCGGCTGGAAGCCGTACTGGAACACGGCCATACTGCCTTTATCGACCTGACCGAACCAGAAGAGGTACCCGGGGGAACCCGGCAACCCCTGCCACCCTATGACCAGTTGCTCTCTCAACTGGCCGCGCAACGCGGCCTGACGGTAGTCTATCACCGTTTTGCGGTGCGCGACCTGTCTGCACCGACGGCAGCGGTCATGTGGTCTATTCTCGATGCCATTGATGCAGCGCGTGCCGCCGGCCATCATGTATTGATCCACTGCCTCGGTGGTATCGGGCGCTCAGGCACGGTAGCCGGGTGTTACCTCGTGCGTCACGGCTGGACAGCTGAACAGGCGCTGGCGCATATCCAGGAACAGATCGATGCCAGCCGCAAGGCCGGGCGGCGATCGCCTGAGACGTCGGCTCAGATCGAACTCGTCAAACGTTGGCACGCAGAGGAGGCAACCCGCAAAGGCTCTGCGACCTCACTGTACCGCCCATAGCCTGACCGTGCGATCATCGGATGCTGACGCCAGCGTCTGGCCGTCTGCTGTCCAGGCCAGGCTGCGCATAGTTGCACTATGACCGGTCAGTGTATGGAGGAGTGAACCATCGCCAGTATCCCACAGCTTAATGGTGAGATCATCAGACGCTGAGGCCAGCGTCTGACCGTTCGGGTGCCATGCGACGCTGCGCACTGTTGCACTGTGCCCTTGCAACGTGTGCAGCAACGTCCCATCAGTTACATCCCAGAGCTTGATCGTCCCATCCTCAGACGCCGAGGCCAGCGCCTGACTGTCAGGTGCCCAGGTGACGCTCCGGACAATGGCACGATGGCCTTCCAGTTGGCGCAGCAACGTCCCGTCTGTGGCATTCCACAGTCCGATGGTGCGATCACTCGACGCTGAAGCCAGTGTCTGACCGTCGGGTGACCAGGCCACGCTCCACACGGTATCGCTATGGCCCTCCAGGGTGCGCAAGCGTGTCCCATCGGTCACATTCCAGATAGAGATTATGCCTGCTCTGCACTGCTCGCCATCGAGTGTCCCACACGAGGCCGAGGCCAACCATTGCCCATCAGGTGTCCAGACGACACTGCGCACAATCGCAGTATGGCCCTCCAGCGTGCGGAGCAACGTGCCATCGGCGGCATTCCACAGCTTGATCGTCATATCGCGGGAGGCCGAGGCCAGCATCTGACCGTCGGGCGACCAAGCCACGCTCCACACACTGGCGGTGTGACCCTCCAGCGTGCGGAGCAACGTGCCATCGGCGGCATTCCAGACCTTGATGCTGTAATCGCTCGACGCCGAGGCGAGCGTTTGTCCATCCGGTGCCCAGGCCACGCTCATCACCCAGCCCGGATCTCCGGTCAGCGTTCGTAACAGGTGCATCTGACTGATGTTATCCCGGGTGATTCCATCCGATACAGGCAGCGATCTCGATGTTACTGCTGTCGGCAATGCAGTTGAATCAGCGTTACCTGTTGGCAAGGGGGACGTTTCTGCGACCACGGCTGGCAACGACTGATCACGGTAGTTCAAAAAGGGCACATCGTCCCGCATCGCCAGCACGCCCCACCCACCCACCAGCAACAGCACGATCACGAGCGGTAGCCACCACCGCTGGCCGGTGGGTCGCTGATTGGCAGGTGGCTCTGGCTTTTTGGGGGGCGTGGCGGCAGCCACTGCTCCAGGTGCTGCCCCGGCTTGCGTTCGCGCTCCTATCAGCGCCTGTTTGAAGGCAGCTACGTTGGGATAGCGCTCGGCCTGCATCGGACTCAGCGCCATCAGCAGAGCAGAAGCAACGCCGGGTGAGAGTTGTGGGTTGATCTCCTGCGGCGGGCTTAATGGATCACGATCAACTTTAATCCGATCGGACGCTGGTGGTGGCACCTGCCCGGTCAGCAAGTGATAGAGGGTGGCTCCCAGCGCATAGATATCGCTTCGCTCGTCGGTATGACCGCGTGTCAGCGGGTGTTGCTCCAGCGGTGCATAAGCTGGCGACAGACCAATGCGTGAGGTTATAATTGAGTGGGTGCCCTGCTTAAACAGCCCGAAATCCACCAGCTTGATGCGACCACCCGGCGTCAGGCGGATGTTTGCAGGCTTGATATCGCGGTGCAGGATGGGTGGACTCTGGTGGTGGAGATAATCCAGCACATCACACAACTGGAGCGCGAAGCCCAGCACCTGTGACTCGAGCAGCGGGCCGCCTTCGGCTTGTAAAACCTCGGCCAGGCTCTGTCCAGGCACAAATTCCATGACCAGGTAGCCGTTGCCCTGCTCCTCAAAGATTTCGATATAGCGTGGCAGGTTGGGATGCTGCAAGGTGTGCAGCACGGTAAACTCGCCCGCAAAACTCTCAATTCCAGCCGGGTCGAAACTCTCCTTGAGCGCCACAAACGTGCCTGGTTGATGACTGACCTCAGCCTGATAGACTGCACCAGAGCCGCCGTACCCTATCACACGCACAATCTGATAGCCACGGATCTGAACACCAGGGTTTTGCAAGGGGAGGGCAAAGCGCAGGCTGCGCCCACAGACATGACAGCGTGTGGCGCTGTCGGGATTTTCGGCACCGCAGCCAGTGCCCGTGCGTTGATCACAACAAATCAGCATAGAGTGACTCCATTGATGTAATCGTCACTCGTATTGTACTCCCTATGGTCGTATTCTGTAAACTATGGTGGGGGTCATCTTAAGGGGCGCAGCAGCGGCAGCTAGATACCTGCGTCCATGCCCCATCCCCCCGCTGCTGCGCCCTACTTGCTGCGCCCCGGCGGGACGTGCCCCGCCCGCGCCCCGGCGGGACGCGCCGCGCCCGCGCCCGGCGGGGTGCGCACCCAGGTTCGCCCGCCGCCCGCTGTAGGGCACGGCTCCGGCGTGCCCGCGTCCGTGCCGCGCCCGCGCCCCAGCGGGACGCGCCGCGCCCGCGCCCCGGAGGGACGCGCTACGCCCGCGCCCGGCGGGGTGTGCACCCAGGTTCGCCCGCCGCCCGCTGTAGGGCACGGCTCCAGCGTGCCCGCGTCCGTGCCGCGCCCGCGCCCCGGCGGGACGCGCTACGCCCACGTCCTGGAGGGACGCGCCGCGCCCGCGCCCCGGAGGGACGCGCTACGACCCTGCGCCCGCGCCCCGGAGGGACGCGCACCCAGGCCCCGCCCGCTGTAGGGCACGGCTCCGGCGTGCCCGCGTCCGTGCCGCGCCCGCGCCCCGGCGGGACGCGCTACGCCCCCGTCCTGGAGGGACGCGCCGCGCCCGCGCCCCGGAGGGACGCTCTGCGCCCGCGCCCCGGAGGGACGCGCTCCGCCCGCGCCCCGGCGGGACGCGCTACGACCCTGCGCCCGCGCCCCGGCGGGACGCGCCGCACCCGCGCCCCGGGGGGCCGCGCCCCCCGGTTCCCCCGCCGCCCGCTGGCGGCCACGGCTCCGGCGGGCCCGCGTCCGTGCCCGCCCGCGCCTCGGAGGGACGCGCCGCACCCGCGCCCCTCCGGGGCGCGCACCCAGGCCCCCTGCGCCCGCGCCCCGGAGGGACGCGCTACAGCCGTGCCTGCCCGTCAGCGCCGCACCAGGTACGTACTCTGCTCATCTGCATAGCGCACGTGCCAGGCGGGGTCAGCCTGAACATGGTTCAGCAACCTTTCCTGGTCGATGTTATGCAGCAACAAACCATCAATATCATATTTTGCCAGTAACAGATCGACATTTTCGCCAGCGTTCAAATGGATATAGTCGCGCCATTGTGCCAGCGGATAGAGTTCGATACGAGGATCAATAAACACTGGCTGATCTGGTAAGGCCCAGATGATATAGCTACCAGTACCCAGTGTGTGAAACAGGCGTTGCGGGCGCTGTGGCTCGGTGCGTAGAAACTCAACCGCCGCCACCGGCGTTTCAGGGTCGATCAGCGCCCCTACCTCGGGCGGCAAATTTAACATGGGTTTGACCCACGGTAAGGCTAGCAGCAACATCAGCGCTAGTAGGCCTAGTAACAGCGCATTTATCGCTGGCACGTCAGCCGAGCTATGGCGGATCGACAAGGGTTTGCCGGTGGGCCATATCCAGGCTGCTGCCTGCACCGACAGCAGGGGGGTCATCACGATCCCAAACCATACGATATTCCGCACCGCCCCAAGCGCCAGCCAGAAAAATACTGCTGCCAGCAGCATATCGACCGGATCAGGGCGACGCTGGGCATAGGCGAGAATTACAACACTCACCATCACAAACAGGAAAAAAATAACACTCCCAGGATCACGAATAGTGGGTGGTGCCCATTCGGTAACCAGGTTCGTCACGGCTGACGTACTGAGCAATTTAGTGACGTATTCCAGCACCTGAATGCCCCGCGGGTTGATCAGCAGCACCATTGCCGTAACACCGCCCCAGAAGAACAGCGGAAATAGCGGCGGGCGTTGTGGACGTTCCAGTCGCTGCAACACATCCTCAGGCTTCCCGATCGGCCGTGTAGCCCATGCTGCCGCTTCGCTGCGGTCAGCAACAACTCGCCGCAGCCACTCGCCCCCAGACGTCAGGGCGATCAAACCACCGCCCAGTACAAACGAACCATGCAGGTTGACCCACACAATCATCAAGAGCGGCAATAGCCATAATCTGCCCCGGAACAGTTGCGCGTGATAATTCCTGGCTGTGGTTGCTGGCTGGCTGCCTATTCCTATACGCCACCCGGTTAAAATATACAGAAACGTGACAAAGAGAGGGAAGGCGTATGTCTGCGGACGCACATTCCAGTTATTAAACGACATCGGCATCGTTGTCATCAACAACAGGCCCACACTGAGACGGAGCGCGCCACTGCGTTTGATACACAGCCGCAGCAGTAATCCATAGGCCACTACCAGAACCAGTGCCTGCATTAGCAACAGCAGGGGTATACCACCCAGGCGATACAGACCATACATGATCAACTGCGCCAGCCAGCTCTGGTTGTAAAAGGGTTGCCCTGCCTGCGTAAAGGAAAACTGGTCAACGGTAGGAATGGTACCAGACTGAACTATCATACGGCCCGTCGCCATATGCCACCAGAAATCGTGCGGGGGAATGGGTGTAAGCAAGGAGCGTAGTGCAATCAGCGCAATAGCAGCACCTAGCCAGACATGATCGAGTGTTGGAAATTGCTGTGCCCCGCGACGAGTGATCGCAGGTTGGAGACGCGCCGTGTCAGATTGGGCCATCAAAGACTCCTGTCCTATCCAAAACCCTTCGCTTGTATCAACCCTAAACAGGACTTATCGCCTACAGCAGATAGTGGTATCTGCCGCACATACACAGTATAATACCATGCAGAGATAACCAGTAACTGGGGAGTTTTACCATGATTGAACCTTTCACTGCACCTTCCACCACACCCTCTCGGCATGACCCGATTACTGTTGCCGACTGTACCGTTGTCATTCCGACCTATAACGAACGCGAAAACATCGAATTGCTGCTGACCCGTATTCTGGAGTATCCACGCTTTCGAGTCCTGGTCGTCGATGATAACTCACCAGATGGAACAGG
Organism: Chloroflexaceae bacterium; assembly: GCA_034435975.1. GTDB lineage: Bacteria > Chloroflexota > Chloroflexia > Chloroflexales > Chloroflexaceae > CAKZQX01. The sequence continues at coordinate 22,169 of DAOTWD010000168.1, forward strand.
CCAGCATGTTGCAACGCTGGCCCAACATGAGCCACGCCTGGCCGTACTGTCACGACCAGAAAAACTCGGACTGGGTACGGCCTATATCGCAGGGTTTCGTTGGGCGCTGGCAACCGGTGCACAGTTCATCTTTGAAATGGATGCCGACTTTTCTCACGATCCATCCTATTTGCCGCAGCTACTTGCCGCAGCAGAAACCTGCTATGACCTGGTACTCGGCTCACGCTATGTCCGTGGTGGCGGCACTACCGACTGGGGATTCCTGCGTCAGTGTATCAGTCGTGGCGGCAATCTATATGCCGGTATGATCCTGGGATTGCCGATTGCCGACAGCACCGGTGGGTTTCGCTGCTATCGCCGCACCGTACTGGAAACGATTAATCTGAACACAGTGCGTTCAAATGGCTATTCGTTTCAGATCGAGATGGTGTACCGTACCCTTCGCGCTGGTTTTCGGATTGGTGAGATTCCGATTATTTTTCCAGATCGGAGGGTTGGTAAGTCCAAAATGTCGCGGCGCATTGTGATCGAAGCTCTAATCAACGTCTGGCGGCTACGGCTGGGTTTGATGTAGGGCTGTCTCAGGTAATCCCCGGATCATTCGCCAATACGGGCGTTCACCGCGTATGTTCTGTTAGGAAAGCAATGTCGCCTGTCCTTTGCTATAATCATAAGACATCAGTGGCATACCGCTGATGGGCGTTACCTCGTAAAATCCTTACCGTATAGTATAGAAGGAGGCGACCGTGGCAAACACCGAGATCCAGTCCAGGATAGAAGCCATGCGCGATGCCTACCGTGAAGAGCAAGAGCGCAATCGCCGCGAATTGAATGAGATTGAGGTTCTCTTACGCCAGAGCGCTGGCGATATTGAAAAACTGAGTCAGCGCGAGCTATCGGTCTCGAACCGTATTCGTGATCTCGAAGTTAATCTCGAAAAGTACAATAAATCCGAGATTAAAAATTTCTACAATGCCGCCCAGGAAGTTCAGATGCGCCTGCAAATGATGCGCGGGCAGTATGAACAACAACAGTTCCGCCAGGCCAGTCTGCGGACACGCCAGAGTCAACTTGCAGACATTATTGAACTGCTCGAAACCGTCCTTGATCTGAGTAGCAAGAATCATAGCTCCACCACAATTGACAACAGTGAAGAGCTTATCGCCAACATTATTCAGGCTCAGGAGAAAGAACGACTGCGTATCTCGTTGCAGATGCACGATGGCCCGGCGCAATCAATGAGCAACCTGGTGCTACGGGTTGAAATCTGTCAGCGGTTGCTGGATATTGACCTGGATCAGGCTCGCGCCGAATTGAGTAGCCTGAAGACTGCTATTAACACCACGCTCCAGGAGACCCGCAGGTTGATCTTCGATTTGCGCCCGATGACCCTGGATGACCTGGGGTTGGTCGCAACGTTGCGTCGCTTTGTCACCCAGTTTGGAGAAAAACACAATCTGGAAGTCAACCTGATGATCCAGAACCTTGATGCACGCTTGCCGAGCCACTACGAAGTAACCATTTTCCGCTTTATACAGGAAGCGCTCAATAACATAGTGAACCATGCCAATGCCAACCAGGCACGCGTATTGATTGACATTACGGGTGAAATACTCCAGATCGTGATAGAGGATGATGGTCAGGGCTTTCATGTCGAAGATATACTGGCCAATCAGAGCAAGCGTCGCAATATGGGTATCGCCAGTATGCGCCAGCAAGTTGAGGCGCTGCTCCGGGGGGAGTTCGGCATTGAGAGCGCAATCGGGCGCGGTACCCGTGTGGTGGCCAGTGTACCGATGCCATAGTTGGAACCGGCAGGTGTATTCTACTGTATCTATACCTACAGTACTATCTGCAGTACTCCAGAACGACAGGACTATCAGACTATTGAGTTACGTCCGAAGATACGCTATACTGGTGGCATAAAGAACAACGTTCTTACACAATCAATACCTAAAAGGAGGTGAATGCACATGCTACGCAGCTTTTTCGCTAAGGAAGAGGGCCAGGGTCTGGTAGAGTACGCGCTCATTCTCGTACTTATCGCTATTGTTGTTATCGTTATCCTGGGTCTGCTCGGTGGTCGCGTCAGTGAAGTTTTCGGTGAAATTAACGAAGGTCTGCAACCTCAATAGTATGATTATTTTTTCGCACAGGGTCTGCTACGTGCCGGCCCTGTGTTTTTATGTGCAAAAATATACATTGACATTCTTAAAGATCTCTCACGATCCACGGCAACACTGCCAGTAAGCGCGGACGAGTGATTTCCGCCAGCAAATCATCTATTGCCACCGGCGCTTCGTGGGGAAAAGGGTAAGGCAGCAACCGCTCGCGCTGTCTGCCAGGAGTAATTCGTAAGACCGGTGCCCGTGTATCGATCGGGAGTTGAGCCAGTTGCCGTGCCCGTCTGATCGCCACCGGTAAGCCCCCCAACTCGTCGATCAGGCCCAACCGTTGCGCATCACGTCCATTCCACACACGACCGCCTGCAACCGGTTCCAGCGCTTCTTCTGCCAATCCGCGTCCGCTGCCTACCCGTTGCTTGAATTCAGCATAGGTCGTAGCCACCGTCTGGCGCATAACCTCGCGTTCGTCATCGCTCGGCGGCTCGGTGGCCGAGAGCAATCCTGTACGTGCGCCCCGCGTCAATACCGTGGTATTCACGCCCAAACGCTGCAACAGCGTACTGGCAACGGGACGCAACGCATACACGCCAATGCTACCGGTGATGGTACCTGGCTGGGCAACAATCGCATTCGCGCCAGCGGCAACATAATAACCACCGCTGGCAGCTACATTACCCATACTTACTACCACCGGTTTTTGCTGGCGTACACGCACCACCTCGCGCCAGATCAAGTCCGAGGCAAATGAGTCTCCACCGGGCGAATCGACATGCAATACCAGCGCCGCAATACGCTGGTCGCGCTCCACGTGCCGTAGCGCCTGGATAATGCTATCGCTCCCAGCCTGTGCCCCGCCAATAATCGGCAACGGCAGTGGCAACGTGCGACTCGCTCCCGGCATAATCACCCCTTCAATGCTCACAACAGCCACATAGCGGCGCTGGTGGCGGGAATATGGTACGCGCAAGGCATGGCGGGCCTGCTGCCACTCCTGGATGATCAGCTTACGCGCTGGATTGCCAGGTGGCTGAGGTATGGTCTGGCTGAGATAAGCCTCCAGTTCGTCTTCATAGCATACCCCGTCAATTAACCCCGCTGCACATGCCGCTGATGCCTGGTAGGGAGCCTCGTCGATCAGTGTACGCACCCTGGCCGAGGTAAGACGCCGATCGGCGACGATAGTGGTAATGATCGAATCGAAGCGCTGATCGATCAGCCGCTCTAGCTGTTCGCGATGTTCTGGCGACATCTCCGAGCGGGCAAACATATCGCCCCCGGCTTTGTAGGGCGAGACCGCAGTAACTTCGGCCTCTAACCCTACCAGTGCCAGGGTATCTCGCAGGAATCGCGCCTCAACGCGGATGCCCAGCAGATAAAGATAGGCCGTTGGTGGCATCAACACCTTGTCCGCCGCGCACGCTGCCACATAGCTGCGCGTATCACCATTGACCAGGTAAACCACGACCCGCCGGTCACGCATGCGCAAGGCGTGCAGTTCATCACGCAGACTCTCAATCGTGGCCCATCCCGGTGTAAAGTCGCGCATGACCAGTAACACCCCCTGAACATGCGGATCGTCAACAATGCGCTGAAACTGGCGTCGCAGCCCCGTCAAGCTGGCCGGTTGACGTGCGCCGACCAGCCAGCGTTGCCACCAGGGAGGTTCGTCGGCAAACTCGGGCAGCGTACCTTGTAGTTCCAGGTATACATAATCTACTCGTCGTCGCCGCAACGAGCGCCAGCTATTTTGCCAGAAACACCACAGGTTTATGCAAAAGACAATCAGCCAGTTCATCATATGCACTCATAGATCATGCGCAAAAACTGGTCAGTAATGATCTCCCAGTCATACTGCTGGACATATGCCTGCCCAAACGCTCCATACGTGGCCCGCACCTCCGGTTGTTCCAGGAGTTCGATCAAGGCCGTCGCAATTGCCGAGGGATTCATCGGTGGTACCAGAATGCCCGCCTGCCGTTGTGGAACAACTTCCGGCATCGCAGCGGCGGTGGTGGTCACGATCGGCAATCCACTGGCCATAGCTTCGAGAAAAACAATACCCATGCACTCCTGGATGCTGGGCAAGCAAAAGATCGTACTGCGTTTATACCACATCACAACCTCATTGTCATCCGGCACTCCGCCCAGAAAATGCGTCGAATCCTCGATACACAACTGACGCGCCAGCATCCGCAGTTGATCATGTTCGGGGCCAGCGCCAATAATGACCAGCCGAGCACGTGGCATATGCTGACGCACCTGGACGAAAGCTTGCAACAGGTCGGCTACACGCTTCCGCGGATACTGGCGGGCTACACACAGGATAGTGCAGGGGGCACGCTGCACAGAGGCACTATCCAGAACCTTGCGCCAACGTTCAAGCGCAATACCTGCCGGCACCAGTTTCACCCGCTCAACCGGAATACCGTAGTGCTGGCAGACCATCCGCCGACAATAGTCGGTATCCGTGATCACCAGCGGCGCCCGACGAACATTGAGGCGTTCCAGGCGTGACAGGCTCCATAATTGCCAGCGCACAGCTCCACGTTCATACGTTGACTCCTCTGCTATGACGCCCTTCACAGCGCATACATACGGGGTGTGGTTGTCTCGTCCAGCCCAGAGGCAGCCATCAATATCAACACCGACAATCAGATCATAGGTCAGGGAGCGCAGCAATGCCGGTAGATAGATATTGAATAACAGGCGCCGCAATGTCAGCGAAGGCGGCCAGCCAGAGGTGGGCGAAATGCGCGTCACGCGGTGGCCGCGTTGTACGAGACCCTGCCCCAGGCCACCAATCGCCGCCGCGGTTCCGCTCCCTTCCACCGTCTGTTGCAGCCACGAGTCTAGAAAGGCTATGCGCAGTGATGGTGTTCGTGAATCAAGCATCCGTGCAGTCATATCTTCGTATGTATATCCTTTCGCCAGGATCGCCCGGCCCGTGAACGGGCGGGCGACTCAGGCACGAAGCCCGCCTGGGCGGGCTGATACGCGCCCGGTGTGCCGCGCCCGGTCACACGTTATCGCCTATGTCCTTCATACACGATACGCGGTGGCTTGAACCAGATGTCTTTTTTCGCCAGCGGTAGAGCGGGTTTTTTTGTTTTTCTTCCACACTGCCATAGGCGAAACCGCTCGGTGGATGCCCCACCGTGTACGTCGTGTTATTCACAGCACGCACACGATAGACTGGTGAGCTGGTCTTTATCCTGCGACAGCGTGGAAAGTGAACCGTTAAACCTGTGTCAACCATTCAGCACACACGGCCACCGTAGATCCATCCACTGTCCGCCTGTCTGGTAAAATAGAGGGCGACGATGCTGCCGATACAGGCTGCTGGCACACCTGACAGGAAAGATCAATGGTTATTCATGCGACCCTTTCAAAGGCCCTCTTTATCCAACTCTCTATTTTACGTCATTTTCAACGCCTGACTTTTTATGTCTATGCGACGCTGTGCGCCGGAGTGACGGCGTATGTGCTACTGCAGGGTGCGGATCCCAGGTTGCTCTTGCTGGGCTGGATACCCTTTGGAATGTATATGCTGTCTGGCATTCTGAGCGCGATTCGTGCCAGTCGAGTCAAGAATGCGCCCTACTTTCTACCGACACGCTATGAATTTACGCCAGCAGGCATTACGATCAGTACGAGTCAGGGCCGCAGTCAACTGGGGTGGGAACACATTGAAAGCTGGGGAAAGATGGTCAACTGCTATGTGCTTGTGCTCCAGGGAAATGCAGTGCTGGCAATCCCACAGGAAGCCATTCCGCCGCATCAGGTAGCGGGATTTGAAACATTGTTACAGAAGCAGATCGATAGCCGAAGCAAGGGAGAACCTTCTTCCAGGGTATCCTAGCACAGGGCACAGCTTCAACCTGAGGCAGATACAGATGCGACAGATGGGATGTCACCCTGGAATGATGCGTATCTGTGCCAGATTACACACGCTAGCGCAACTCTCTTGCCACGGTACACCAGGAGTCCAGGTTTCAGCCTGGACTCCCATTCCTCGGTGAAATGAACATTCGGAACCACCGATATACACCGATATGTTGAAATAGGTGTTCATCGGTGGTTCCTGCTCATAGGGCAATACCCGTTTTAATCCTGCCTGACCGATTCTTTGAGCGTGCTACTGGCGCTAAAGCCGGGGGTCTTGGTGGCCGGAATGAGAATCTTCTCGCGGGTCTGTGGATTGACTCCCTCGCGTGCCTGGCGATCGCGCACTTCAAAGGTACCAAAACCCGTCAGCGTCACCTTTTCACCCTTTTTCAGCGTTTCGGCAATAATATCGAGCGCGGTATCTATAACGTTCTTGGTATCCTTTTGCGAAACTCCAGCGCGCTCGGCAACCACTTTAATAAAGTCTGTTTTCTGCATCAGTGCAGTCCCTCCTCAAGTATATACAGTTAACGAAAAATGCCTTCGCAATGCAGTATACAGCACCTGTCAAGTCCCCCTGCTGATAGTGACGCCATGAAACTGATCATGACACGATTTGTGGCTTCCTAATGGGGTAAAACACCCCGAACAACATGCTCATTCCCAACCCTATACAACCGGGTCGTGAGCGATCTACCACTGGCAAGCTTATCTTACGTATACAGAGCAGGCGACGATGGGTGTTGAAACTATCGTGATGTATGCCCGAACATCGTCAGGCATGCCGGTCATACTGGAATCCGGTGTGCACGGCGTATCGGCTCGGATAGGCGGCTTCGTTACCATACCGCTCTGCCGCAGGCGAAAAGGCGAGTTAAACAGGCCACTGCGTACACCCTGCATAAAAAGCCCGTCCACTCACGAACCGGGCGATCGGTCAAGGATGCGAGGTATGTGGCCGATCACACCTGATGATGACGAAGCAGACACACTCCTCACCACCGAATCTGTCAAGGACGCGAGGGACACGGCTGATCACCCACCAGATCTTCTTCGCCGTTGGAATAGAAGTACCGTTCAGAGGTTCAACCTCCCACCTTCCAGGAAATCCTGGGAAGCGCTACGGCTATGCATACCAGCCGGTATCGAAGTTCCCATCTTCCAACCGTACCGGATGGGGGAATGGCTAGAGAGCTTGTCAGCGAACCAGAGCGCTCTGGTGAGAACTGACAACCCTCCGACCTTTCCATAGGCAAATATAGCAGATTTACCGGAGCTTGTGAATAGGACAGGAGGGCTTGTATCCGCTAGTACTGACAGCGTATCCTCACTGACCTGGAAGTCCTGCTGTATTTAGCCTTCCCGCAGGCATGCCAACCGGGGGGCCAGGCCAATATAGCCTTCTGGAGTAAGGGCAAGCAGTTCGGCCCTGGTTGGTGCGTCTATATCCAGATGCTCGATAAAATGCTGCATCTCGGCCAGCGTCAACGTCCGTCCGCGACTCAACTGCTTCAGGGCTTCATACGGTTGGGGGTACCCGGCCCGGCGCAAGATCGTCTGCACCGCCTCGGCCAGCACCTCCGGGTGCGCGTGGAGATCGGCTCGCAATCGTTCTTGATCGACTGCGATCGTGTGTAAACCACGCAAGATACGCCGATAGGCCAGCAAGCTATAGCCAAACGCAACACCCAGATTGCGCAACACGGTGCTATCGGAGAGATCGCGTTGCAGACGCGAGACGGGGAGCTTACGACTGAAAAATTCCAGCAACGCATTGGCTAATCCGAGATTTCCCTCCCCGTTTTCAAAATCAATCGGGTTGACTTTGTGCGGCATGGTAGACGAGCCAACCTCGTCTGCACGAACAGACTGAACGAGATAGCCATCACTAATATAGCGCCAGCAATCTTGGCACAGATCAAGCAGAACGGTATTGAGCCGTTTCAGCGCATCGCACAGCATCGCCAACGTGTCGTGAGGTTCAATCTGTGTGGTCAACAGAAGTGGTTCGATGTCGAGCGAACGCACAAACGCACGACTGAAGACCAGCCAGTCTACCGTAGGCAGCGCAGCCACGTGGGCGGCAAAGGAGCCAGTCGCCCCGTTCAGCTTGCCGGTGATCGTTATCGCTTGCAGATCGGCAATTGCACGACCCAGACGAGTGGCAAAGACGGCAACCTCTTTGCCCATCGTTGTCGGTGTCGCCGGTTGACCATGGGTGCGGCCCAGCATGGCAGTCTCTGCCTCAGCCACGGCTATGCTGCGGAGTGTTGTATGCAGTTCCTTCAGTATTGGCAACAACACCAGGTCACGGGCCTCACGTACCAGGAGCGCATACGCCAGGTTGTTGACATCTTCCGACGTCAGCGCAAAATGGATGGCCTCGCTCCAGGCCGCCAGGCCCAGTGCATCGAGCTGTTCGCGCAGCCAGTACTCGACTGCTTTCACATCGTGGTTCACCCGTTGATCCCAGGCGGCAATGGCCTCGGCGTCTTGCAACCGAAACTGCCGATAGAGCGCCCGCAGCGCGCCTTGCTGCTGGGCACTCAAGGCGGGCACAAAGGTAACTCCGGGTGCCCGTGCCAGAAAAATCAGATACTCGATCTCTACCCGTACACGATAGCGAAAGAGCGCAGCCTCGCTACAATAGGCTTCCAGGTCGGCCACATCTGCCTGATAGCGCCCATCAAGCGGCGAGAGCGCCCGCAATAGTCTTTCCGAATCGGTCATGATTATTCCTCTGGTATGATCTGGTGACACAGAGTAGATAGGTGATACATCTGTTCATCATAGCTCATCATAACAGCACAATCACTGCCCGGCAAGGTTCATCGTACAGATTGGTACTTATTGTGACACTCCGCAGGGGCTAAAGCCGCGCGGCTTCTTGGCCCAACCCGCCTTCTGGCGAGCGTAACGACCAACGGAGCTGTCCGCCCCGGTTGAGAATGGTGATGGCCGCGTTGTGATCGCTATCGAGCGAGA
>DAOTWD010000169.1:0-3471 GCA_034435975.1 Chloroflexaceae bacterium
ACGCGTGAACTGAAGGGAATCAACGTAACACGCTCACGGTCATGAAAGCGTGAGAAGCGACCTGTCAGGCTTTGATCAACTCCGGTCAAATTTCGCAAAGCTGTCTGCAAATCTTCAAGGCGATCGCCCCCCATCGATCCACTCACGTCGAGGACAAAAAAGGCATGGGATGGAATACGTTGTTCATTGAGATAGTTCAATAGGAGGGTATCTATCACCTCGACGCTATTTGGAAAAGGCAGTTCGATTAACAGTTGGTCGGGAAACTGACTGCTCAATGCCACCTCAGGAATGACCGGGCGGCGCAGAGTGCGCTCCATCAGGATGCGCTGAAACTCCGGCGAGCGTAAATAGGCCACCAGTGAGTCGTATTTTTCACGCTCGGCGCTGTTGATTAACATCAACGGATAGTCAGCAGTGATGATGCCCTCTTTCGGGTATACCAGGTAGAATGGCTCGGTCAGTTGTCCACTCTGGTTCAACTCTAGCAGGATCGACTCGTAGTTGATCATCCCGTTTAACTCGTCTTGCTGGCGCACATAGCTCTCGGCCAGCCAGCCAGAACTCCCTGCCGTGAGCGCCTGCCCCTTAAAGAATGTCTGGAGCGCGTCGCTGTTAATATCGTCCACCTGCAGTGCATCAGCTGTACCAGACAGAGCCGCAGCTACTCCCACCAGGGCCGTAAACCCGGTGTTGGAAGAAACCGGATTGGTCATAGCATAGCGCAGTTCACCCCTATCGGCTTTCGCCGCAATATCACTCCAGGACAGATCGGGATTATCGATCCATCCCCAATCTCGCGCATTACTCTCTTTGACTCCCAGAATAACCGGTGAGAGCATAATCGATTCCTGGGCTACAATACGATTGTTTACCCCCTCCAGAATTGATAAATACTTGGCATGCGAAAACCAGGCCAGATCAACGTCTTCGCCAGCCATCAGCATTTCTGTTCCATCGAGGGTACCAACATAGCGCATGTTCAAGCTAACGCCGGTGTTATCTCGAATCTGGGCCAGGAATGGTTCCAGATCCTGTAACTCAGAGCCGGCCAGCACCGTCAAACCCGTTTGTGACCCGGTGGTTATCCCGCAGGCTGCCAGCGTGGGTGTGAGCCATAGGATGATCAGCGCTACCAGCATCGAATTGCGAATACGCATTATCGCTCCTTATGCGGTTCAGAAGTGTGACCCTCTGTACCTCGATATCTATAGACTCAGAGACTCAGCTCGTTGTTACCGGTCAGCAAGTCGCCCGCTGCCTCAGCCGCAACTTCGCCGCGCACACGGTCGATATACTTCTGCGATTTCGTGATTTCGGTCGAGAGAACATCAACCGTCTGCTGCATTGTTTTCAGCGCCTCGGTTTTATAGGTTGAGATCATGTCCATCGTCTCATAGATATTGTTAAAGGCTGCCTGGAGTTGCTGGATATTCACCGTTGAACTGGCTGCCTGACGATGCACATCAGCCGTCTGTTGCTTGAGCAACCGTGAGGTTGACTCGATCACATTGCTGGTGGTGGTGTTCAAGGCATTGATCTGGTCAAGCACCAGTTTCTGGTTCGCCAGTGCCTGTGCCACAATGACTGCCGTGCGCAGCGCCGAGACCGTGGTGGTGGTTGCACGATCAACACCCTTGATCAACTCCAGGTTGTTTTTGCGGATCATATCCAGGGCGAGATAGCCCTGAATGCTGACTGCCAGTTGCGTCAGGAGATCCTGCACCTTCTGGCGCACATAGAAGAGCATTTCCTCGCGCACAATCCGGGCCTTCTCTGGATCGCGGATTTCGATCTCGGCCACCCGTTTCTCCAATGCGGTGTCAATTTGCTTGCCGAGATAGACGTATTGCTGCATTTGCTGCATGAGTTTCCATAAATTGGCTTTTTCTTGCTCAATGGCGGCATTATCCTTACGCAATTCATCCTGGCCTTTGTACAGGTTGTTGATGATCGCATTGATATGTTTCTGAGCAGACTCGTACTTTAAGAAATACGCCCGCAACCTGTTGCCAAAGGGAATTAACCCCAGCAGCTTATTCGGCGCTAACAGATCACCATGGCGTGATGGATCGAGATCCTCGATCGTCATGCGCAAGTCAACCAGACTTTTAGAGATCGGTGAATTCTCGTCAAATAACCCGCCATCCATGGCCTTTGTCGGGCGATCTAGCATACGGTTGGATACACTGGCAGAGGCCCGGATCTCGTTCGTGCCCATATTGTGGATTGCCATGACGCGGTCTTGAAATTCCTTACTCTGCACATCCTGGCTCAGGACGACTTCGACAAACTGAGCGACGCGATCATCGAGCTTTTGTATTTCCGCCTGATCAAGGGGAACCATTCCTCCGGCTTTCTCCAGCGAAACAGGTTGCACCGGTTCGGGCGGCGTAAGAACGTCGGGCGGCGCAAGAACGTCTGACATACGAAACTCCTTTTGTGTTCAGATATGCTTCCATAGCAGAGCAGCAATGAGGACAACCCGGAAACCTACATTTCTATCCGCACTCAATATTGCCGCTCAATCCGCATAATCATTTCTTCAATAATTTCGAACGTGGGCGGATCGATCACATTCACCAGATTTTCGGCCAGTGTCAAATTATGCTCCTGTGCAAACTGTTTAAAGTAGGCTGTATTGGCATTGCGATAACCGTGTTCAATTGCCAGACGCTCCAGTTCATTGGCAGCTTCCCACATGCGACTATCTTCCTGAAGATCGGCGTCTTTGCGCAGCAGTTTCCCTAGCCGATCGCCTTTCGCATTCAAAGCGACCAGGACATGCCGGGTATAAATCGTGGGGTCAGGATAGATTAACACCATATCAGATTGAATACCATTGTCCAGTGTCTGTTGATAAATAAACTGTGACTCGTAGATCATCACCAGTGGTGCTTTGCCCATGCCCATCGTCAGATAATCGTTGAAGGGTGCCGCCGATGAGCCACCGGTAAAGCCCTGTTTGAGAAATAGATCCTGGACGAGGGGCATAATCCTATCGATTTGCGCACGATTCTGGACAATATTGTTGTCATTGGCAACATAACTGGCGAGCGACAGATACATCGCTGCCGAGTTGGAGGTACGCGGGTCGGTAGAGGAGATGAGGATACTACGATTGACATTGTAGACGCTGTTATCTTGCAGGCTGTCCCAACGTTTCCCATTGGCAAAAAGATCCAGAAATTTTTGCAGATCAAGCATATAATAGCCACCGCGATCCACCGCGATGCCGTTTGCTACCAATACTTGCGCAATCGGTTGCCAGGAGGCAATGGTCATCGGCGTGAAAAAGACATCGTAGGAATTGGTGGTGGTATGTTCCTGGCGGATCTTCTCGGCGGCGGGGATACCAGCCGGGAAGCCAAAATCATAGTCATCTGACAACTGGGTGGAAATCTGTCGTGAGCCAGCCGTTTCGACCTGCACATCCAGTCCGGCCTTACGGAAAGCCGCAATGACCTGGGG
>DAOTWD010000170.1:0-5935 GCA_034435975.1 Chloroflexaceae bacterium
AGTGCGGTGGTGCAACTGGCGTTTGGCTTCGGCAAGCCAGTAATTACCACCCGCGTTGGCGGCTTGCACGAGGTGGTACAGGATGGCGTCAATGGCTTGATCGTGCCACCGCAGGACGAAGTAGCACTGGCGGAGGCAGTCATTCGCTACTTTTCGGGCGATCTGGCGCAAACGTTGAGCGCTAATGCACGCCAGAGCAGCAACGGACAGGCATTCTCCTGGGATGATCTGGTGGCTTGTATTGAGCAGGTTGCTCAACCCCACCGATGAACTAAAGATAGACACGGATGTATACCTATGCGCATCACCTTTTTGCTTTCAATGGGAGTTGAGCGACCGTCCGGGCGGCGCTATCTGAACATCGCCCGTGGCCTGGTTCACGCTGGACATACGGTGCGTATGCTGGCCTTGCATCCGGATTTTGCCAACTGTGTGGTGCGGCGGTTTCTGTATGACAAGGATGGGTATCATGACACTCACCGGGGCATTATTTGATCTTATAGTTACCCTGGTTATCAGTCTTGCAGCCCTGGGATACGGTTGGTGGATACTACGACTCCTGGATGTCGCAGAACAAAACATATATTCACTGTGGTTGGCAACAGTGTATGGATTAGGTGGATTGTCTGTTGGCACTTTACTAATCGGCATGATTGGGTTACTTTATCCATTTCTATTTGTTGCACTTCTTACTCCACTGGCTATTTATGGGTTATTCATTCTGGTAAGCGTCAAATGGTGGATCATAGTGTTGGAATGGCTGACGAAGCTACAGCACAAGGGTTTTTGGGGTTTCTACTCGTACATTTTACTCTTTATCAGTGTAAGCAGTGTTATTTGGATTATATTAACACATGCACTGATGCCACCCCACGAATGGGATGAGATCGCTTATCATCTTACTTTACCCAAACTTTATATTAATATCAACCGAATTATATACATCCCTTTCATGGTGCCTTCCAACTGGCCGCTGAACAATGAAATGTTGTTTGGAATTGCACTTATGTTTGGGTCAGACATTGCATCTCACCTACTGATGTTAATGACTACACTATTATCTGGTTTGGGATTGATGATCATCGCACGTCGCTATTTTGATGATCGAGTTGGAATAGTGGCCCTGACCTTGTTACTGATCATACCACTAGTTAAACGGTTGGCGGGCACTGGCTTAATAGATGTAGCTCTGGGTATGTATGTTCTGGCAGCATTGGTCACATTTAATCGCTGGCAGAATGAACGGCATTGGCCCTGGTTAGTACTATGTGGCGCATTTTGTGGCTTCGCTGCTGGCAGTAAATTGATGGGGGGTGGTTTTGCAATTCTGTTAGGATTACTATGGCTAGGAGATGAACTGCACCAACAGCCACTGCGGATTGGAATGTTGCTCAGACATGGTCTATTGTTTAGTTTAGCCGGGTTGTTCACCGTGGGTCCGTGGTATGCACGTAGTTTTTTATTTACCGGTAATCCCATCTGGCCATTTGCCTATCATATTTTCAGTGGGCGTGATTGGGATGCACTTGGCGATGAATACCACATGCATTTACTCTTAGAAACGTGGACACCCTCAATAGATCGGGATTTTAATGGACTATTGTTATCTTTTTTTTATCTTATGACTGATCCATCAGTATTGGGTGGTTATCGTGGTGGCATTGGAGTCGTGCTGCCAATAGGTACACTATGGACTACATTTCTAATCAGAAGCGCACCACAGTTGCTACGCCAGAGCCTATTTGTATGTGCGGGATTCTATCTGCTCTGGTTTACCTTGGTAAGCCTACAGGTACGCTATCTACTACCAATTGCCCCCTTACTATCCCTGGCAACTGCCTATGGTTTTATCTGGTTTTTAGATCATTCACGTCTACCTGTAATACGGATAGCCTTGCTAGTAGGGTTGTTACTGATAATATTTCAGGAATGGCCCTGGATATTAAATAGCGAACGGTTACTACTAAATGCTCGTTTGCCATATCTACGTGGTCAGATCTCACGTGATACATGGCTAGATATGCATGTAGATGTAATGCCGATTCTGCGCTATGCTAATACAAACTTGCCATCTGATGTCCACATCTTGCTTTTACCATATGAAAATCGAACCTATGCCCTTGATCGTAATTATACCTGGGGAAACCCCATTTCACAACGCATTATTCCCTTCGAGAAGTTTAACAATGTTCAAGAATTAGCAATATACTTGCATAATATAGGTATTACGCATGTAATTGATAATCCAACATGGATCTACGATGGATTAAGACATTGGTTCCAAATTCGCACACTAATGTTGCAACTAAAAGAAAGATGTGGAAAACCAATTTACCAGCATGGTGAAGGATTGCTGTATGCTTTAAGTGACTGCAAAGAAACAACGCAGTTGGCGCGGTAAATAAATTTTTTGTCTACTGCAATATTTTCGAGCCACAACTATACTATTCGGAACTAACTTTCTAACTCTGTGGCAATAAATGACTTTAATATCTGAATTCATAACCTGTAGGTCATTCTGGTAGTCCTGAATATTCTAATTTACCTAGATCAACAACCTCGCCGCCAATGACCTCAACTATCATGTTTGTTCCCGTATCAGGTTGATTAAGTAACAATGCACCACTCGTAGCAGTGTCAATCATTAGCCCATATCTGCCTGGCTGGATATCGACAAATACAAAATTGCCTTGATCATCGGTTGTCACCTCAGGATCAATACCACGATTTAGTTGAACTAAGCCCTCTACTCCCTCTTGTGACTGTAAGATAGTCCCAAGAAACAGTTTTGTATTACGTATCGGTTCAGATCGACCTTCCGTGACGCGAAATAATCTACCAGTAACATTCCCTACCTGATCAGCACTAGGAGATGGAATGATGAAAGGTTCAGTAGAGATGGGTTTATCATCATCTTCTTGTGAGGGATATGAGACAGGGGTTGGTGCAACAGGGTCAGGATAGGCATCGAGAATAGAAGGGTAGCCATCAGGCATGGTAGCTTCAGACATAGGTGGTTCGGGAGAACCACCACAAGCAGTTAAAAAAGATAATAACATTACCAAAATTAGAAAAACACGAACATATGGCATAATGTATGACCTCGCCAGTACTACTACTACATTGTTATTGTTTACAAAGTCTTCTACAACATAATATTATGAACAACACAAAAGTTTTTAGGAATAAATTCTACACAGTATATTAACATATGGATCGAGGGACGGTTAGAAAAACCGCCCCTCATACACTGATACAGTTTTTAGGATCTTGCTTAGTTGTTCAACCCTTCGTAGACGAAGAAAGTATCTACCGTACCAGTGGTGCGCACCTGGTTAGCAATACCGATGATGTTGCTCGCAGGGTTTGACCTACACACACCTGAACCATTAAAAGAATTAGAAATTTGATTGAGTTGTACTGGGGTAAATGTACCACCTGGCTGTATTGTCGTTGAAACCTGAGTGGTTCCGCCGGGGCTGTAGGTACAAGTTATTGTTGTAGCAGTATTACCAACATTCACGATGCTAATACCGGTAAAGAAGCCGGCAACTCTATCCTGAATTAACGGAAACACGACCGTATCGGTAGCGCCAGTAACATTGAATGAGGAATATGCACCAGCTTTATTCGTGGTATTATTAAGTTGGTTTACAACTGCAACGAGCGGTTGATTTGCACTGTTAGTAGTTACACGAGCCGAACCAACGAAGAGACCACCGTCGGCACAGTTTTCACCTGGTTGCGATATACGAAATGCATCAACTGCAAAGATTGCTGAACCACCGTTGCCCGGAATAGTTTTTGTTTCTGTACAGGCTGGACTATTGCCCGTGATGCCTGGAGTCGGAGAATAGCTGACAGTGACTTCGGTATCAGTAGTACCTGCATTCTGCAAACTAATACCAGTGATGAACCCACTATTATTTGCATTGATTAATGGAAAATAAGGTTCCGTTGATGCTTCAGTAAAGCCATTGTAGGCTAGTACAGTAGTAGGACCAACCTGTACAACTGCTGCAACAATATCTTGATCACTGGTGATCGTGGCTGAACCAAAGAAATTGGATGGTATTTGTGTATTCGCATTCTGATCAAAACGGCGTGCTGCGTTCGGGGGAATAGTGGCCGTCTCCTGCACGGTACCCGTAATACCTTGTCCTCGATAGGTAACAGTTACGTTTGCCGTTGTGCTACCAACGTTCTGAACATTAAAGAACGTGTTAAACCCACTGAAGTTTTTAAATAACAAAGGCAAACTAACATTTCGAGAACCTGACTCGAAACCAATATAGGCCTCACCACCAAATGACAAACTAATATCAGGCGATACTAGATTGACGATAGCAGCAACTTTCTGGTTAGACGAGATTACAGCTGAACCATTAAATCCTGCTGGAACAGAATCCGGAAGAATAGCATATGTTGTGCTACCACTTGCTGGAATTGTAGCTTGAACGCTGGCTCCTTGATTACCGTTCTCGTTGTAGAAGACAATCTCAGCACTGGCTTCAGAGGTACTCAAGTTTTGAACCTGAAAGCCGGACGAGAACGGGCGGGACTGAGCACGAACACTGGTCGCTGTACCGCCGAGCGTGACTATCAGTGCAGCTATAACAGCTACAAAGACAAAACGGAAGTGCTTCATTAGATTTAACTCCTTTCAGAACATTAGACTGATAATGAGACCTGGTCTTTAGACCTTATGATCAATATCATGCCACATCCTGTCATTCGATTCAATAACCCTTGAGGGTTATTCTGTCTATCCATTCGGAGTAGTGTCATATACTTCGGTGGCTTGCTTCGCTTCCTGTAAAAACATTTAGCATAGAGAGGGAAATAAAAGCATATATGTTTCACTTTTACATAGGTAGTGAAATTAACTTGATTGGGAAAGTTTACGTGCAGCTCGCTCCTCTCGTAGCACTTGCACGAATTCACGTAACCCTGGTAAAGCAACGATTATTGCCCAGACAAATTCATTTATCGTCAGTACACCGCGCATTAGTAAAGCAATAACCAGTGCCTCTGGCGTACCAACATATGGACTGAGCAGTGCAGTCAGTGTTAATTCTTGCCCTACTCCTAATGGTACAAAACTGAGCAGGGTCGCTACGAGGCCAACCATAGCCCAGACACCAATTGATACCGGCAGCATATTCCAGGAAACCGGATGTACCGTTGTTGTAAGCACAAAAAGGATACAACCACCACCACACCAGACTCCAGCGTAGAGCACTACCCATGCAAGCAGATGGCAATAATTCAAATCGAGTTTTTGGCCGTGGTGATTGATCCGCCTGATGATTACCCGTAAAGTTAGAGGGTTAAGTAACAAAATACCCGTGATCAGACTAGCTATCAACCAGAGAGGGTTAATAGTCTGCTGATTTAATGCGATCGGCCAGGTGACAGCCACTACGAGCAAGCCCCCCAGGATAATCATGGAAAACTCCAAACCACTAGCAATAGCCGTCAATGAACGTGAAACATGCAGACGTTCATACAAGACGATTCGGCCAAACAGATACCACACTGAGCCAGGAATACGTCGGGTGATGGTCGTCGCACAATAAATCTGAATATGACGAAACCATTGCCAGTTACCACTTAGCGTCCCAACGATCCAAACCCAACCACTGATCGCCATGGACAAAACTATAAGGTAGACTGCACTGGTGACCAAAAACATTCCTAGTCCGATACGTGCAATCAACTCATAAAAACTGGTGCTAGAACTATCCTTCCATAACACAATATAGAATGCATATAAAGAAAGAAACCCTACAATTACTACACCTGCCAGAGTACTCCAAAATTGCTTCTTACGCAAAATCCTATGCAGCCTTATCTGCCAGCAATTCACGGTTCTTTCCTTACTGCAGGTCGACAAATATAGACAAAGCAACTTGCTAAATTGAGAGGAATCCAG
>DAOTWD010000171.1:0-1835 GCA_034435975.1 Chloroflexaceae bacterium
TTGTCCCAGGCCGAAATCACCCCAACCGCTTCCACATTGCGCCGATCCTCAAAATCACCGCGCCCGTGGATCTCAATATCTTCCCAGGGGATCTGCATGCGCACATAGCGTGCGCCCAGATCGCGCACCAGTTCGAGTGTGCGCGTGACGAGCGCCGGATCGGGTTCGAGGTGCAGGTTATAGACATTCACACCGACCTGTGGCCCATCGGCCCAGGCAATCGGCGTTGGATCGGGCGTATAGGTAATCCCCCGGTTGAACGCATTGTCAAACCAGATAACGGCAACAAAGGCGAGTAGTAGCGCCAGGTTTACCATCAATAGGAGCAGGATTCGGTAGTGGGCGCGCTGTGGACGTGAAAATGATCTCATCGGCGCAGAGTATAGTGTGGGATGCGCGTAATGTCAACTGCTTTTGGCGTGCTGGGTGCGACGGAACGTTCTTCCCGCCCCCCCACGCCCAGCCCAGCGGCTGAAGCCGCGGGCACCCAGCGGCGAAGCCGGCCTGCGCTGGCTTGAACAGGCCCGCAAGCGGCCTTTGGAACAACGAGCCGGGGCCTTCAGGCCCCCGGCTCGTGGCGGTGCGCGCAAGACGGTACGTCACATCCTGGCGTGCTTTCGGCGTGCGGCAGCATGGCTGCCGCACGCTACAGCACCTGATCAGCGCACCAGCGAGGCTGGAATCGAGACGCGCACCACACCGCGGAAGTCACCCTCCTTATAGCCCACCGCCTTGTCCTCAGGATAGGTGGCCTGGAGCTGTTGCTGGAGCGCTGGATCAAAACTGGCCGGGTCGCCGTGACAATTCAGGCACATAGCGGCCATAACCAGCGGTTTGTAGTAGCGATATTCGTTGGCATTGACCATTTGAATATACGAAGTGGGCAGGCTGCCCCGTTCGGCCAGGGCATCTTGAAAGTATTGCAGCGCTGCTGTTTCGTATTCATCAGGTGCATTGGCCGGATTGCGATATTGAAAACTGGTGCGTTTGACTCGCAGTCCTGTATCAAGCTCCTGTTCAATCGTCGCTGTCAGCGATTGTGCCTCCAGCGCACAAAACTCAAAGGCGGCTACGGTACCTTGATCCATGGCCGCAGTCAGTCGCCCGATCAAGCCCTGGATCAGCGTCATCGCAGCAGACTCACCAATCTCGGCTACCTTTGTCTCATCCACTACACGGGCCGGGCGAGGACTGGAACATGCGACGGCAACCAGCAGAATAATCGGGATAACCAGTAGAAGCTGAAGACGCATGGTATACTCCTTCCTCATGGGTTCCTCTTTCTCATGATGCTTATATGACATGATTGTACATAGAGTATACCACAGACGCGGCTCACCTGCATGAGTGGTAGTAGTACCGGTAGGATGGCTATCGCCTACGCCCGGTCAATCGGCAACAGGCAGCCCATCTGCAGCGTGCAGGTCGCCAGTAACGTGAGCAATTGGGCGACCTGTGTGCGGCAATGCCAGGCCACGGTCTGCTGGCGCGGATCGACCAGTAGCACATCGTGGACGCCCGCATTCAGATAGAGGGCCACGGCGTCGCGGTCTTTCTGTTCATAGCCCACGCTGAGTACCTCGATCACCGCACCGGGGATGAGACCGGTAATCGCTCCGTCCGGGCGAGGCGGCTTTGTACAAAAGATGGCGATATCCGGACGGCGCAGCAGACCGGGCGCAAACTCGATGTAGGTAGCGGCGATATGGTGGCAACCACAGGGTGCATCTGGGGCATTATGCCGGGTGAGGTTCTGCCGTATATCGTCGACCACGCCATTATATAACGCACCGGGCATAGCCTCCCAGGTGGGCATGCCGCCGGTGATCTCAAGC
>DAOTWD010000172.1:0-3338 GCA_034435975.1 Chloroflexaceae bacterium
GTTCGCGGGGCGAATGGCCGGGTTGTGGCCAGTGGTACAGCCGGGTTTGATGTCGTCGAGCAGCAGTGGTACATCTATCGTAAACCACCAGAACAGCGTTAGCGTGGCTGTGGTAGCCTGAATGCCTGGCGAGAAGATCAAGGCTGCATGCCTACTACGTCTGTCCAATAACTGGGAATAAAAACCATGAAGCAAACATCTGTTGTTTCTCTAGATTGGCAATGGTACAAATGTAGCTTCATTGCCCTCTGTCTGGTGCTCACTGGTTGTGCTGACAATCTGATTGTGCCCGCCAATCCACCGATCGTTGGCACCCGCCAGGCAGTCTGGCAACCACTGGTTACGCCGACAGTAGCCGAATCAACCAGTGTGGCTACCAGACAACCGGCGGAAGCGACCATGTCTGCCGCAACCACCGCCAGTGCCACTCCTGCGCCCCTGACGCACCCCACACTCCCACCGCCGCCGGTTATCGTGCCACCGACACCCGCACCGCCGGCGATCGGGCGACCTATTGCGCTGGATACGGTGATTGGCCTGCGTATAGTACGGCAGATCGGCGCTGGTCAGGCAGTGCACGCCGTGGTGGCTCCCCGCGATCAAATTCTGCTGGTCGCCACGACGGCTGGCCTGTCCTGGTTTGAATTACCTTCGTTGCGCCCGTTGCGCTTTGATGCCGTTGCTGGCGGTGTGCTGGATGTTCTCTTCAGCCCCGATGGGCAACTCGTGGCCAGCATACCTGCCACGCCGCGCCAGTCGGGTGGCAACATTGAGGTGCGGCGGGTGAGTGATGGCACCTTGCTGACCCGGCTGAGCGGGACAGTGCCTACCTTTAGCCCCGATACCGATATCCTGGCTACCGTACAGGCCGTTGACAGCCGGTTCAAAACACAGCTCTGGCAAAGCCGCACGGGTGAGGAACTGACCAGGCTTGAGGGCGGGAGTCCGGTGTTCAGTCCCAACGGCAGCCTGGTTGCCACCGTGCAGGGCCAGAATACCACCCAGCCTGCCACGCTGCTCTGGCAGAGTGCCAATGGGGCCCTGGTGCTGGATTTGCCGGGTGCTATGCCTGCTTTTAGCCCCGACGGGCGCTTGCTGGCTACCGTGACGAACGGTGAAATCCAGCTCTGGAGTATGCCCGATGGTAAACCCGCTGGTCGTTTACGCCCGGATCGGAGCGCCTACACCCTGCCGCACCTAGCGTTTAGCACCGATAGCCAGGTGCTGCGCGTTCTCACCGATACCGAGTTGCATGTCTGGAATGTTGGTACAGGTATGCTGCTCTCCCGGTTTACCACCAGTGCTGCCGGGCGCGGTCTTGCCGATAGTCGCTTTAATCGCGCTGGCACCGTTCTGACCACGTTTTACAGCGGAGACGCCGGTAGGCCACGTGGGGTACGGATGCTCCGTACCGATGATGGCAGCGTGATCTATAACGACGAGCAGAGTGTGCGCGGCGCAGTGAGTGACACCGGCTATCTGGCGGCGCTGGTGAATCAGCGTGGACAGGTAGAGGTGGTGGATCTGGTGAGTAGCACGGTGGCAACACTGACTCTGCCTGAGTTCACGCGCCTGGCGTTGAGTCCTGATGGGCGTATCCTGGCGACTGCGCGGAATGGGACACTGGTTGACCTGTGGCAGGTTGATGATATGGCTTTTATCGGGCAGCTTGGGCAGGCGACAGACCCTCCGCGTGTACCACGGGCGATGCGCTTTGCGCCCGATGGTCAGACGGTGATCATTGACGAGCAACTGGATGCGGATGAGGCCACTCCCATGATCTCCAGCGTCTGGCCAGTGCAGGTGGGCAGCGCAGGCACCGAGGTGTTCAATGTGGCGACGGTCAACGGGCGTATGAGCACAGGCACCTGGGCATTTCACCCGCCACGTTCGGCAACGGCCTGGGTAGATCGGAGTGGTCGGGTGCAACTGCGCAGCGCCAATGGATCGGTGCTGACCCTGACGGAAGGCGGTAGCGCCAATGCCGTGGCGTTTAACGCTGATGGGAGTTTGCTCGCCGTGGGCGATCAGGCCGGGACTGTGCAACTGCTACGCACCGAGGGGGGCTATATCTATGATACCCTGCAGGCTGGCGCGGCGGTTACCCGCATGACCTTCAGTCCCGATGGCAGCCTGCTGGCAGTGGTACGTACCGATGGCCTGTTGCTCATCTGGCGGGTGGACGAGCAAAATCCGCGGGTGCAGGTGGCGACAGATGCGACCCTGGATGTGTTTATGTTTACTCCGAATAACCAGTTGCTGATCTTGAGCAGCCCGACCGGGGTATTTTTCCATCGCTTGAGCGACGGCCATCTGGTGCATCGTCTCGACGTTGTGGCGCGTGATGTTAGCCTGGATGCCAGCGGGCGTTTGCTGGCAGTTCTGCACGACAATCAGCGGGCGACGTTGTGGGCTGTGCCCTGAGTGTGGACGCATAATACCTGAATATATATGGCACAGCGGCATACACCTGCCAGGAGGTCGCAGGGGACAGGTTTCCGAGCAACCTGGCTGTCGCCTGTGCCCTGTCCCCTGTTGCCTGCCATCAGCAATGCCTCTGGTAGGAAGGCGATGAGCGGGGTCAAGAGTCGCCTGTGCCCTGTCCCCTGTCGCCTGTGCCCTGTGCCCTGTCCCCTTTATTGCGGAGCCTGGCCCTGCACATGAGTGCTTATCAGGCAGATACTGCGACATACGCTATTTCCCAAAAACAGGTAGAAAAAGGCCCGGTGAGCGCCGCGGCCGCAACTCGTCGGAATCGCGTCCCATTCTGGCCCCGGTCAGGAGCAAGTGTAAAGGGTTTTGTGGGTATTTTGCGGCATTGGTATCGATTCGCAACCCGCTCGCAACTTAACGCGGTTTTGGCGCAAAAACCGAGTTGCGAAAAACAGCCCTTCATGTTACACTGTATTCGTAAAAGTGACCGCTTGAGCGGGCCTGTAAGCTCTTTAACACTACAATCCCGATCCAGAAGTTGGGTGGCATTTTTCGGCAGGGTAGGGGTACACAGCCTTCGGCTCAGGGGTGAGCACTGAAATATTAGGGTGTAGGAAGCCCACACCTTGACCGTTTTGTGGTACACAGCCTTCGGCTCAGGGGTGAGCACTGAAATCATGTTCGTCCTCCTTGTTGCCGCTGCTGCTCTAACGGTACACAGCCTTCGGCTCAGGGGTGAGCACTGAAATATAAATCGCGTCATTACCCCCACTGAAATCTTTGTACACAGCCTTCGGCTCAGGGGTGAGCACTGAAATTCTGTCTTGGCCCATGTAATCCTCATGTTCGTCCTGGTACACAGCCTTCGGCTCAGGGGTGAGCACTGAAATACCGTCGGCCAGGTG
>DAOTWD010000173.1:0-20379 GCA_034435975.1 Chloroflexaceae bacterium
GAGTCCCCGCCTGGGGGTACACTTTCAACGCGAGGGCGGTCAGGTGCGTATGTATCTCCCGGACGGGCAGCCGTTCCGCAGTTTTGTCGAGCTACAGGCCCAGATGGAGCACGAACGCCAGCGTGCCGAGCACGAACATCAGCGCGCCGAACGTCTGGCAGCACGGTTGCGAGCGCTGGGTATTGACCCGGATGCGGAACTCTAAGGCCAGGCATCAGCCTGTTCCTCACGGTATGGGCGCCACACGGCCTCGCCTCTTCGCCGCGCCTACTTTACTACGATGCAATTGATCGCCTTGCGAATAGACGTATTCTTCTGTACCATACCACAGCTATACCTCATCAGGAAGTACAGCGCTGCACACGACCGTACAAAGTATCTGTCACCTGTCACCTGAAGACGCCCCGGTGCCCATAGTTGCAGGTCAGGCAGTACATATGGAGTATAATAGGCACACAATCCTTGAACACTGACTATCACAGGAGGAATGGTGCGCATCTTTATTACTGGTATCACTGGCCCGGTCGGTAGCTTTCTGGCCGACTATGCCCTGACGCTGCCGGACGTGGAAGTGCATGCGTTTAAGCGCTGGCGTAGCGACCCACGCCCGATCGCGCACCTGCAAGGACGCATCGTGTTGTACGAAGGTGACATCGAAGATCCTTTCGCCATTGATCGTGCCATTGAACGGGCGGCCCCCGATCGGGTCTATCACCTGGCGGCCCAGAGCTACCCCAGTGCCTCGTGGGAAGCGCCAGTGACAACCATGCGTGTCAATGTCGAGGGTACGATCAATTTACTAGAAGCGGTACGGCGACATTGCCCGACGGCACGGGTACACATTGCTGGCAGCAGCGCTCAGTATGGCCGGGTCGAGCCGGAACGGGTTCCCATTCCTGAAATACACCCGTTGCGCCCCACCAGTCCCTATGGCGTCAGCAAGGTTGCTGCCGAGTTGACCGGCCTGCAATATCACGATAGCTACGGCTTGCCGGTGATCGTCACCCGCTCGTTTAACCACGTTGGCCCGCGTCAGAACGATCGTTGCGCGATCCAGACCTTCTGTCAGCAAATGGCGGCGATTGAGGCCGGCTTGCAAGCACCAGTGATCGCCGTAGGCAACCTGGAGTCACGCCGCGACTTTACGCATATGACCGATGTGGCGCGGGCACTGTGGCTGGTACTGGAGCATGGACAACCGGGCCAGGTGTACAATCTCTGCTCCGGTCGCGCCACGCGCATCGGCGATATTGTCGATCTGGTCGTTACGCAGGGGCGCGCACCAGTCGAAGTGCGGGTTGATCCTGCCCGTCTGCGGCCCAGCGATGAGCCGATCCTGCAAGGCGATAACCGCAAGCTCTGCGCCGCCACCGGTTGGGTACCGCGTATCACAATGCCTGAGATCGTCACCGAACTACTGGACTACTGGCGGGCACGGGTACCAGCGTTGGAACAATAGAACGTTCCAACGCTCCAACGTTCTGATGTAAAAGCAGAGAACGATGGGTATACTCTATCTTGTCAGTACGCCAATCGGCAACCTGGAAGACATTACGCTACGGGCATTGCGCGTACTGCGCGAGGTCTCCCTGATCGCTGCCGAGGACACACGCCACACACAGCGGTTGTTGCGGCACTATGATCTGCACACACCGTGTATTGCCTACCACGAGCACAACAAACTGGCGCGGCTGGATGAGGTGTTGACTGCGCTGGCACAGAGCGATGTGGCAGTTGTCTCCGATGCCGGTACACCCACCATCTCCGATCCGGGTGCCGAACTGGTGCGTGCCTGTATCGCAGCCGGCTTTGCAGTTACGGCTATTCCCGGCCCCAGTGCGCCCATTGCAGCGCTTATTGTCTCCGGATTGCCGACCGACAAGTTTTGCTATACCGGCTTCCTGCCACGCCGCAGCATCGAACGGCGAGCGCTGTTGGCCGAATTGTCGGCCCTGACCGTCACACTGGTGTGCTTTGAGGCACCGCATCGTCTGCAAGACAGTCTGAGTGATGTGCTAGAAACGCTGGGTGACCGGCCGTTGGCAGTCGTCAAAGACATCACCAAGCGCTACGAACGGGTATGGCGTGGCACCGTCAGTACAGCGCTCGCGCACTTCACGGTACACCCACCCCGTGGTGAATTCACGCTGGTGCTGGCCGGTGCTGCCCCTGCCAACCAGCAGAAGCGCCACCATCATCGGATTCTTGCTCCGACAGCCACACCCAATCACCCCGACACAGCCCTGATTGCTGCCCGTCTGCAAGAACGACGAGCACAGGGCGAGCGGGGCAGTGTTGCCGCCCGCAATGTGGCCCGTGAACTCGGTCTCCAGAAGAGTATCGTCTATCACATCTGGTTGGAACTCTTTGCCGATACAGAAACAGGAGCAGAAAGAGATGGAACTTGATCAACGGGTAGTGATGATTACTGGCGCTTCGAGTGGGATTGGGGCAGCAACGACGTTACGTTGTGCAGCATCGGGGGCACGACTGGTACTGGCTGCCCGGAGGACAGAGCAACTTGAGGCGCTGGCGCAGCAGGTGATACATGCTGGTGGGCAGGCGCTGGCAGTGTCCACCGATGTTGCCGATCAGTCGCAGGTGCAGCGCCTGGTTGCCACCGCCTGGCAACAATATGGACACGTTGACATTCTGGTCAACAATGCCGGCATCGGTATGCTTGATCCCTTTCCCCAGGCGCGGATCGCCGACCTGCAGCAGATGGTGCAGGTCAATCTATACGGCGTTGTGCATTGCACACAGGCGTTGCTACCGCATATGTTTGAGCGGCGGCAGGGGCAGATCGTGAACGTGGCGTCAATGGCAGGGCTGGTTGCCACACGCAACATGGCCTTCTATAGCGCCACCAAGTTTGCGCTGATCGGAATGAGCCGGGCGCTGCAGTACGATCTGCGTGGCACTGGTGTGCGCTGCGCCGTAATCTGTCCAGGTGTGGTGCGCACACCATTCTTCACTGCGGATCAGCAGCGCAAACTGGCACGTATGGCGCGGTTCGCTCCCTGGTTAAACGCCGACGATGTAGCATCAGCCATTGTGCATGCTATTCAGCACGACCGTTCAGGCGAAATTATTCTCCCGGCACGGATGTGGCCGCTGATTGTCATCGGGCGCGCATTTCCCGGCCTGGCGCAGCTAACTGCTCGTTTGCTCGGCGATTGATGGTGTGTGCAACCGCACAACCTAACGGCTGTCGTGCAAGGCGAGACCATCTGACGCACGTCACAGGCGGGCTGTGGTATACTATGGAGCAATGTTAACATCCACAGAATGTTTGCTGAAACAATACAATTCAAGGAGTGCCCTGAATCATGCGAATGAATCGAAATCCGCGCAATATCCGTATGCGTCGGAAGGAGTGTGAGTTTACCAAACTGGGGATTGAGCCAGATTATAAAGACATCAAGCGCTTGCAAAAGTATCTGAGCGCCCAGGGCAAGATTTTACCACGCCGACGCACGGGCATCACAGCCAGGATGCAACGGCGACTGGCGGTAGCGATCAAGCGCGCCCGGCACCTGGCATTGTTGCCAGCAGCACCGCAGCATACACGTAACTAATACAGTAATGAGAATGAGTATGATGAACGCGATTCTGCTCGAGCGGATGCAGTGAATATAGATGAAGCATAGTTCCGTGCTTCAATACCGCTACATCCCTCGCCATTGGCTCTGGTCAGAAACATCCTGTTGTCATACGCAAAGAACGAAGGCCCATGACACGACGAGCCGGGACTTCAGCCTCCCGGCCCGTTCTTGACCACAGGACTGGCAAGGCCACCTGATACTATCGTCCCTGTTTACGTCTAAAGATAGGCCCTACCGAAGAACATCGTTGCACCTGGATAAGAATGCACGCAATCAGTCAGTACGCAGCACTTTTATCATGAGTGAGGACAGAGCAATCAGAGCATGCAGCAGTCGGCGATGGTGCTATAATAGAGCGGAACTGCCTGATGTAGTATGGAATAGCCTCATACAACCGTGACAAAAAGTTCTACCCATACAATGATATCAATCCCTGGCAATGAATTATGAGTGATTCATCCGAATCAGCTACTATTCAAATAAAGTCCGATACCTGGATCGCTGCCGTTTGTTCTGCCTGGCAGTTATCGGGCAATCGCATTACCGAGCCACGCATGCGTGTGCTGCAGCATATCGTGAGCTATACAACTCCGTTCAGCGCCGAACACCTGTATACTGTGTTACAGAAAGAACCATCACCACCCGGTCGAGCAACAGTCTATCGCACCTTGGAACGGCTGGTCAGTGCCGGTTGGGTAGCACGTATTCACACCAATGGCACTGAAATGGGCTATATCGCCAGCTGGCCTGGACATTTGCATCATCTAATCTGTACCAGTTGTGGTCAGGTGATTGCATTTGAAGGCTGTGCCCTGGAAGAACTTTTGACCAGTCTAGCCCGTCATACCAATTTTGTGATTGAGGAACATCTCTTGCAGATTTATGGACGGTGTCCCAATTGCCGCAATGCCGAGCATTAACATTCAGAGATGCACTATGCTATACCATGCGCTGCGTCTTATTGGTGATAATCAGCGCAAAATATGCATAATAACTGGATCGGCATACGTGGCCTCTTGTCCTGGACAGTTTCTGGCGGCACCGAAACAGAAGCCCGGCTACAGCACACTGACAAGTTTGTTGAACCGTGGCATGGAGCGGCGGGTGGGCGTATTCGCACCTGGCCTGGCCCACATGCGCCCTATACCTGTCCCCCTGAATTTTTGAAACCGGTGGCGCAGCAGACGCAACACCTCGGTGTCGGCATTCACATTCATCTCGCGGAAACGCAAGCCCAACTCCAGCAGAGTCTGGCCCAGCACCGACTTACTCCGGTGGCCGTCGTTCACGAATGCGGGCTGTTTGAAGTACCGGCGATCGCCGCTCACGTGGCACATTTCGGGCCCGGCGACCTGGAATTGTTACGTGCCAGTGGTGTAGGCGTGGCCTGCTGTCCCAAAACCTCATTGAAGCCGGGTGAAGGAATCGCCCCGGTGGCAACACTGCGTCAGACTGGTGTACCAGTCGGCTTAGGTACCGATGGCGCGGCCAGCAACAATGCTTATGACATTCTGGAAGCAGCACGTTTGATCGCATTACTCCAGAAGCACGAACTCCGCGATGCACAGGTATTACCCGTTGGGATCGCACTGTCGCCGGCAACCAGCGAAAGAGCGCAGGTACTGGGGTTGGCGGGGATAACAGGTGAACTGCGGGTGGGCCTGCAAGCCGACATCGCCTGTCTGCGGCTTGATATGCTCCATCTTTTTCCGCCCCATAATCTGGCGACACACCTGTTATACAGTGCCAGAACGTCTGACATTGATACCGTGATCGTCGCCGGGCGCATGGTAATGCGCGGGCGACAGTTGCTAACGATTGATCATGCAATCAGTACTCGTATCGAACGGCTCATACAACGCCAACCGGATCAGCGTATTCAGACCTGTACGGTGACGGGTGCAGCATAAAGGCATCTTCTACCTGTCCCGCCCTATCCAGTTTGCGAGGGCCAGCTGCATCAGAAAGAGTGCCAGGCCAGCAAGAACGAAGGCAAGCACATGCCCCAGCAACCCTATGCCATGCAAGAGTATTTTCAAGCACAGCACCATCAGGCCGATACTGCATCCCATAATGACAGCTTCAATCCATTGTCTATCCACACACACTCTCTTTCACTGTGTATCTGATCTCCTCGATATGGTTCAATTCGTCTTCACACCCATACGCATCACGTTCAGGGTTACTGCGCTGAAACTCCATGGCGTTATGCAGAGATGCCTAGGAACCTATGAACCCCCAACCCTCCAGCCGGAAGTGTAGATTCAGGCAAATGTGTTCACAAGGATCTTTCCACCCTGTACCAATCTGAGAACGCTTTTCAGTATGTACGAGTGCCAGAAACCATGAATGAATGCAGGTGGAAGCGATTATCCAAAATATATGAACGACCGGGGTTCCGGTTTCCGCCGCAAGAACCGACCGGAGGCACCGCTTGAGCGGTGCCTGCGTTACCCCAGGTTCTGTTGACGTATGATGTATGACTTGTAGTGCGACAAGTAGTCAGCCACATTGAATATGGGGAGTATAGAGGTATTCTTCAACATCACGGTAGCACTACCACGAGACATCCCCTGGTTAAGAAGACGTGGTGCGGCTTCAACTGGCCGAAACCACCGTATCAGGAACCATGTGTGGGGGCCGTAAGCCCCCGCACCCCGGCTGCGGTGAAGTCTCGTTGTACTATGTAGTCAACCACGAGATCAGGATGCGGGGAAACTACAGGAGGCCCATATTATCCCAGGGAACAAGCTCCGTGCGCCTGGGATGTAGAGAATGACCGATTCTACGACCCGGTCACCAGGTTGTTGGCGTTGATCTTTCCATATCGGAGGCGCGATCCCCAATGACCCATTCGAGGTCGATCCGGCCAACGGGGGTGCTGCTTGCAGGTCATCGCCATCCTGTCCAGAAGTGAGGATCAGCCGCAACAGGTTGCCTACTCCTTCCACACCGGCAATGTACCATTGATTGGAATCCAGGCGTAAGGCTGGATTCCAATTTCTTATAACTCATGGTGGCTTGCCCTATAAAACAAAACGTAGGGTTAGCCAGAAACGTTGCGTTGAGCTACTGATTGCCACCAGATCAGCGCAGACTGGCGCTGCTGGCCAGGCATAGACAGGCTCCCGTCCTCATGGTGAATCAACAATTCGTTGATCGCTGCCATAATCTCAGCATCCCGTTGTGGCTCAGGAGCCAGACGCAGACGGTGACGAATGTCGTTGAGGGCTTCTTGCCGATCCGTAAAGGTTATCGTCTTATGTACCGGAATCCATTCAAAATGGGCCGGAATACCCAGTTGATAAAGAACGTTGAAGGCTTCTATAGCCGAGGGCAACATACAGCGTGCCTGCCCATGAAATCGTTCCCAGAACGGCGAAAAAAGCGAGTTCAAATGCCTGACCATTAGGAACAGATAGCATGTACGCTCGGCAGCGGCATCCATCGCGCGCAGAAATGGTTCGATCTCACGCACGGCATACAACACATGCGCTGATAAAGCAACACTGGCGCGAGGCAACGGAGTACAGGGCCACCACTCGGCCAGCACCTGGACATTGGTCAGACTCTCATCTCGAATACGCTGCTCTAGATGCACACGCATGGCCGGTGATGGTTCCAGCGCCAGTACATGCCTGACCGTCCTGGCCAGCAATGATACATACCGTCCAGTGCCAGCCCCAATATCTAGCACGGTGTCATCGGGTTGGAGATGTGGCAACAAGCGTTGCATCAACTCATCTGGTTGCGGGATGCGCTGGCTAGCATTGGCAAAACCGCTGGCACGGGCGGCCCAATAGTCACTACTCTGTTCCAGCGCAGGATCGGTGACAGACTCGGCCTGCGTGCGCTCGACATCATACATACGCCGCCACACCTCTAGCCAATCGTAACCACCCGCCCTATGGGCCGGTTGGATATTCATCATCTAGACCTTTCTTTTCATTGTACAGAAGGTACACAGTGGCTCGAAGCCTATGCCCTTTGCGCCTGTGGCTACGTGGAAGTGAAGACACTCTGACCACATCACTGCGTACCGCATGTCATATCATATTCCACAACTTCCGCAGCCATCCTAAATCAAAAGGATAGCCGTCATATAGTACAACCGTTGAATGATTTGCCTATACTGACAGGAAAAGCCTCTTCTTCACGACGATGCGCCAGAACCCTATGGTATAATAACGTACAAGCTAATGTACGACAATCGTGGTGGTATAAAGATTATCAATTCTGGAAGAGCATGCTATGAGTCAACTTGGCGAATGGCTGAGGCAAACCCGTGAGCAACAGGGGATCTCATTGGCGCAAGCAGCCGTTGAAACACGCATTCTGCAACAATGGCTCATTGCTCTTGAGGAAGGGGCGTTTGAGCGGCTACCGAACAGTGTTGTGACTCGCGGTTTTTTACGTAACTATGCCCAATACCTGGGGCTATCTGCTGATGAACTCCTTGAGTTGTATCGTCAGGAACGGGGCATAAGTGACCCCATTCGCGTCGTCTCGACCAGCAATAGTATACGGCCTAACTTTTATGTACTCCCGAATTTTCTAGGGGTCTTTTTTGTAACGATTGCACTCGTCGGTTTGATGTATGTGGTGCTCAGTGCCTTTGGGCGGATTGGTAGTCGCAGCGATATTGATCAGACACACATAGCCGCAGGAATCACAGGAACAACGACCACGACGACGCTGGCACCATCTGATGGGGATCCGGTAGGTATGGTAGTGAATGAACCAGAAGCAACCCCTACCTCCTTGCCTACCATTGCCGCACCCACCCCCACACCTATGCCTAGCCCTAGCCCCACACCATTAGCCCCGATTGTGATCGAGGTCAGTATTGAGCCGGATGCGGGCGAATCCTGGTTACGGGTGCTGACTGATGGGAGCATTGCCTACGAACAGACGATGCGTGGCGGTGAGCGTGAAGTGTTTCTGGCTAATCGCGAGGTGTTTATTCGTGCTGGTAATCCGGCGGTAGTACAGGTAAATGTGAATGGCCGCCAGCGAGGAACACTCGGTCAAAGTCCCGGTGTACCAGTCAACTGGTACTGGCCACCGCAGTGATAGAGTGCGACGCTCCCATCGGGCCTGAATCTATGAAAGGAGGCAACATAATGCCTGCTGAAAGCACTTTTGATATTGTGTCTGAGTTCGATTACCAGGAACTGGTGAATGCAGTCGATCAAACGCAACGTGAAGTGCGGACACGCTACGACTTGAAAGACAGCAAAACGACGCTGGAACTGAGTGCAACAGAACTGGTTGTGACCAGTGATGGTGAGTTGCATCTGGGCAATGTGCGCGACATTCTAGAGACAAAAGCGTTGCGGCGCAATCTTTCGCTCAAAATCTTCAATTATGGTTCAATTGAAGAAATCAGCGGTGGACGTGTACGGCAGGTTGTCACGTTGCAACAAGGGATTCCTACGGAACTGGCGAAGAAAATTCAAAAGCAGATCCGCGATCAATTTCCAAAGGTGCAACCGCGTATTCAAGGTGACGCCGTACGTGTGGGCAGCAAAAGTAAGGATGAACTCCAGCATGTCATTCAGTTTCTACGCCAACATGCCGATGACTTTCCCGTTCCACTCCAGTTTATCAACTACCGCTGAACCACGAGAATATCATGAGCCGGCAAGAGCATGAAGTATCACATCATTACCCTGGGGTGTCCCAAGAATGTGGTCGATAGCGAAGGCATGGATAGCTTGCTTGCCGCACAAGGACATACGGCGGTACCCGCACTGGATATGGCTGATGTTGTGATTGTCAATACGTGTAGCTTTATCGCGACCGCACGCAATGAAACTCTGGCAACGTTGCACGCCATAGGTCAGCGCAAGTTGCGCGGTCAACGCCTCATTGCTGCCGGGTGTATGGCTGAGAGTCATGCCGACCTCGTGCGGAGCGTCCCTGGTATCGACGCGCTGTTGAGTACGCGCGAGTGGATGCGTATCGCCGATCTGGTTGCAGGCCATGACCGACCGTCATACACACCAGCTATACCCATGCTGAACGTGCATGCGGTCGAGACATCAGGATCTATAGCAGCCACTGCGTGGGGCATTGCGTCAGATCGTACAACGGCAGGCGATGCCGACTGGCGTACAGCCCCTATCCGCCGCACCGCACAGGGGCCAACAGCCTACCTCAAAATCTCAGATGGCTGCAACTTGCGCTGTGCCTTTTGCACGATCCCCTCGTTCAAAGGGGATATGCGCTCCAAGGCGATAGCGGCCGTGCTGGGTGAAGCGCGATCGTTAGCTGCTCAGGGTGTGCGGGAGATTGTGCTGGTGGCACAACATCTGACGGATTATGGGCGCGACCTGGGTCTGCACGACGGACTGGCAACCCTATTAGATGAACTCTGCGCTGTGTTACCCACCACTGTCTGGCTGCGGCTTATGTATGTCTACCCGCATGGCATAACACCGCGCTTGATCGAAACAATGGCACGGCATCCGCAGATCTGTGCCTATCTCGATCTGCCTTTGCAGCACGCCCACCCGGCCACGCTACGGCGTATGCGCCGCCCATCTGATGTGGATCACATCCGTGACGTGATTGGCGCACTGCGAGCTGCTATGCCTGACATCGCACTCCGTTCAACGTTTATCGTTGGCTTTCCCGGTGAAACGCGGAGCGAGTTTCAGGCCTTGCTCGATTTTATTGCCGAGATACAGTTTGATCGTATCGGTGCCTTTCGCTATTCACGAGAACCTGGGACACCAGCGGCGGACGCACCGTCTCACGTGCGCCCACACGTGATTGAACGCCGCTGGCATGAATGTATGCAGGTTCAGCAACCAATCGCGTTGATCCGTAACCAGCGCTGGGAAGGACGAATACTGGATGTCCTGATTGAGGGACAGGGTACCAGTACGGATGGACGTGTATTGCTCGTGGGACGTTCCTTTCGCGATGCACCGGAGGTCGATGGACAGATCTTTGTATGGGGTACAGCTCCGGTTGGTGCCCGTGTTCCGGTTTGGATCAGGCACGCCACTCCCTATGATCTCTGGGGAGAACTGACGGACGAAGTGAACGATAAACGATGAAAGGATGGTGTGCATGTGGATATTCAGCATTTATCGTCCACACGACCAGGTAGCGGATTGACGCAAGCGTTGAGCTGGAACTGACCGCCCAGTGCGTCAGCACCAGATGCTGGCGGTCAGCGCGCCTCTTCACTACCTTGATCCGTTCAAGTGGCGACACGCGCCTGGATCGCCCGGTGCAGGCGACGCAGTTCATCTGGATTGTGCTTCGCCAGATAGTCAATCATGTAATCAACGGCCGTGTTGCTATAATCATCAAGTAGACCGTCCAATACCTGCTGCACCACCATCGTAACAAACTCCTCTTCTGTAATGGCAGGAGTATAGACATAGGCCAGACCTTCCCGATGACGATTGAGGACACCTTTTTCAGAGAGGCGGCTCATCGTCGTCATGACAGTGGTGTAGGCAATTTCCCGTTGCTGTGAGAGTTTGCGATGTATCTTTTTGACGGTACTGCGTTCATCCTGCCACAGCAGTTGCATAATCTCGGTCTCGAGCGGGCCAAGTACTTTGACCAGGCCATCCTTGGTAGGGCTAAAACGGAATCGCATGTTGAGCGGCATGAACAAGATCTCCTTTCGGATGTTCGACGTTGTTGTTTGGTTTGATACCAACACTGTTACATAGTGGCTAGTGTACTAATCGTCTACGCAAGCGACAATGGTTTTTGATTACTAGCGGGTTACAGAACGTACTTCTGGTACTATAATTGTGGCGCTTTCTAAAGTGATAAATACTACGATTCTTCGTACTAATTAAACGGCAATTGCAAAGGTTTTTACATTACAAATCAATGACATCCCTGGATATTCGATCAACAATTCAAGCGGCAATGCGCGCCGCTTTTCCCGTAGTGGAACAACGTGTTGCACATTTTTATGCAATGCAAGAATATCACCTGGGTTGGCGTGATGCCGACCTTCAACCCGCCCTGTTCGATCCCGGCAAACTGTTGCGCCCGCAACTGGCAATCCTTGCCTGTCGCGCGGTTGGCGGTCAGATGGAGCAGGTGCTACCGCTGGCCGCCGCAATCCAGCTCATCCATGATTTCACTCTCATCCACGATGATATTCAGGATCAGAGTGATATGCGGCGCGGACGAGAGACCGTCTGGAAGCAATGGGGGCTTGCCCATGGTATTAACGTCGGGGATGGCATGTTTATCATTGCTCATATGTCGCTGTATCGTCTGACCGATGCTGGCGTGCCCGCTCCGGTGATCCTGGACGTGTTGCAACGCTTTGAGGCCACGAATCTCAGGATTTGTGAGGGACAATTTCTCGATCTCAGCTTTGAGGGCGATCTGGGCATTTGTGAGGCCGATTATCTGGCAATGATTGAACGCAAGACCGCTACGTTGCTAGCTGGCGCAGCGAGTATGGGGGCCGTGATAGGTGGTGCTGACGCGGCAATCGTCGCAGCCCTGTATACCTTTGGACTGAGCCTGGGTATGGCGTTTCAGATCCAGGACGATATACTGGGCATCTGGGGCGATCCAGCGGTTACTGGCAAGCCAGGAGCAGCCGACCTGTACCGACGCAAATTGAGCCTGCCCATTATCTATACTTTGCGCTCAAATGCTGAGGGTGCACAGTTGTACCAGGCTGAACTGCAACAGCGCTATCAGCAAGCGCACCTGCACGATCAGGATGTAGAACGTATGCTCATCGCACTTGATGCAACTGGTTCGCGGCGCTATTGTGAAGAGGTCGCCTTCGATTATTATCAGCAGGCACTGCATGCACTGGATCAGGTGCAACCAGGCCCCAGTGACGAAGCCGCCGAAGCGCTGGCCCAGATGCGTGCGCTACCTGCCCAGTTGCTGGGACGCCAGACCTGACAGCCGCATGTATGCATATCACCTTGCTCACAGGCGAGTATCCACCGCAACCAGGTGGCGTTGGCGATTACACATACCGCCTGGCTCTGTCTCTGATCCAACGCAACTACCGGGTCAGTGTGATCACGTTGCAGCATGGGCAATGGGTCATCTATGATGCTCATCAGTCGCCGAACAATCTGCTCTCCGATCGGTATTATTTACCGAAATCATATTTTCCAGCGCATTGGGACTGGCACTGCTGGACAGCAGTGGTTGCAGCTCTGGATCGGTTGCGGCCTGATATAGTACATATTCAATACCAGACGGGTGCTTACACCATGCATCCGGCGATCAACTTGCTCCCCTGGCGCTTGCATGGACTGAGCCGTCGGCCGGGAATCATCGTTACCTTCCACGATACTCTGGAACCATATTTATTTCCCAAAGCCGGGCCACTGCGCACCTATGTTACTCGCCGTCTAGCCAACGATGCCGATCACGTGATTGTGACGAACGGCGATGATGCGACACGCCTGACTGTACCATCAACGCTGATCGGGCGGCTCTGCCCCTGGAGTTACAGAGATGCAGGGCCACTACCGACGATCATCCCCATTGGTTCGAATATCCCGGTGGCACCACCCGCCGGCTATGATCGCCAGACCTGGCGTCGCCAATTGGGCATTCGCCCGGATGAGTCTCTCGTTGTCTACTTTGGCCTGTTGTCGCGCAGCAAAGGGGTTGATCTGCTCCTGGACGCACTTGCGGCTCTAGAACGGCAGCCTGCGTCGATACCACAGATACGATTATTGCTGATCGGTGGTGCCGCCACGAATCCTCGCGATCAAGCCTATGCTCAGGAAATTATGGCTCAGATCCAGCGATTAGCATTACAGGATCAGGTTATTTTGACCGGACATGTGGACGAGTCGACCGTGTCGGCCCATCTGCTGGCAGCAGATTGTGCGGTACTGCCTTTTCGTGACGGTGCGTCATTCCGACGTGGAAGCTTGCTGGCGGCACTGGCACATGGGGTACCCGTCATTACAACCATTCCCACCACACCGATCAGTAGTGAACTGCCACCGCTGCAGCATCGGATCAATATCATGCTCGTACCGCCAGTTGATAGTGCTGCGCTTGCGGCTGCTTTGCAGCAGATGCTGCTTGACCAGCAATTACAGATACGCCTGGGGGCAGCAGCACGGACACTGGCAGCGCAATTTTCGTGGACAGAGATCGGACAACGCCATGACCTGCTCTATCGCCAGATCGTTGCTTCACATTCCTGAATTGGATTATGGAACAGAACAGCCATCCATACGGATGCCTATTGCACCGACGCTCTGGCTCACGCCGAGACTCTGGTCATATGCGCGTCGAGATCATCCATACACTCCCTTTGAGCTGGCTCCCCAGAGTTTTGCGCGGTATCACAAATCTGCAAAAGCTGTATTGTATATAGGACTACAACGAGACTTCATCGCAGCCGGGGCGCGGGGGCCTGGCGAGAAGCGCGGGACGAGGAGCGAGAAGCGCGAACCCGCGCTTTTTCCTTTTCGCTCCTCCCCTCGCTCCTCACTCAGAGGGGCGAAGCCGTGCCGCGCCTTCCTACCCCGGAGATGTCCCGTTGTAGTAATAGTTCAGGCTTCATGAAACCTGGTTGCACCTTATCTATGGGATGGTTATAATGTGCTAAAATACATAAATATGGGTAATTGGCACATGGTTATTGCTCATCTGGGTATGTTCTGTAGCCAGTCGAGTTTCTGTACCATCATCACAGGCAGTACAAGAGCAAACAGACCCCCATATTGAACGAAATCCTCGTGGGAAGGCTGTCCAACCCGGCTCGTACCCAAACACCAGGATGTGACGACCCATGGAGTGACGGCGCTCCCTTGTCTTTGCTCCTTTGAAACACGGAAGTGTAAGCCATGAACAATACCGAGAGGATTGAAATTTTTGAACCATCAGCGGTAGATGTGCGCACCAGTGCCTTACTCCGTATTACGACCGCAATTGAAACCGCCACAACCCTGGATGAACTGCTGCTGCTGTCTCTCAACGAATTTGTCCAGTTGATCGAGATACCGCTGGCCGGGATTATCCTGTTAGATGAGGATCGACAGCACGCCCAACTGGTGAATGTACATCCACCGCGGGTCAATATGCCTCCCGCTATAGCACTTGATGACACGATTTACCTGAAACACGTTATTACTACACGGCAGTCATTACAAGTCTATGATTTGCGTAGCAGACCGCAACAAAATCCACTCTACCAATGGCTCAATGATGCCCAGGTGCGTTCGGTCTTGCTCATCCCACTGGTGGCGCAAGATCAGGTTTCCGGGGTACTGGCGCTGGCCACCAGTCCTACACCACGACATTTTACGGATAATGAAGTGGCTCTGGCACGGGTTATGGCCGGGCAACTGGCTGCAGCTATTGATGCCTTCCGGATTACGGAAGCTGCACAGCGCCGTAGCGAAGAACTGGCGACACTCAACGATATTGCCGCAGCCGTAACATCATCGCTGGATGCACACGAGATCTATCATCTTGTCGTCAAGGAGATCAATGAGTATTTCTGTGTTGATGCCGGTTCGCTCTTGATGCGTGATGATGAAACTGGTGATCTCGAGTTTGTGATGACGCTCGAAGCCGGGCAGGAAAAGCTGGCCGGAGTACGAGTACCCAGAGGGCAAGGCGTAGCCGGCTATGTGGCTGAACAACAGCATTATGAAATTGTGCCTGATGTCAAGGACGATCCACGCTTTTACTCCAAAATCAGTGACGATGTCGGCTATGTCACGCACTCCATTCTGTGTGTACCGATGGTCGTCAAGGGACGCACGATTGGGGTGATTGAACTCCTAAACAAGAAAAATGGCAATTTTACTGAGGAAGATGGTGAACGACTCACCCGTATGGCAGCCACAATCGGCGTTGCGCTTGAGAATGCCCGGCTGTTCCAGCAAGTGACTACTGGTCGCGATCGGCTCGAAGCCATTTTGAATTCGACGAACGATGGGATCTTGATGGCCGATATGCATGGTATTGTGGTCACGGCCAATCCAATGGCGGCACAACTGTTTCAGTCGCGTAAAGAAAAATTGATCGGCAGTCGTCTATCGGTGCTGATTGATGATTTGCGTACACGAGCGTTGGATATCAGCACACCCTTATGGTTGAACGAGGACACCCAGGCACCGGATGTCGTTGAGTTGGAACTCGGCGGAGCGCAGCACCGCTTCATCCGCTATTTTGCCCTGCCCGTGCGTGATACCTATGGAGCAGAGATCGGGCAACTGGCGTTGTTTCAAGATACCTCTAAGGAACGCGAACTGGCGCAATTGCGTGATGATTATACGGGTATGCTGATTCATGATCTGCGCGCCCCCTTAACGGCCATTATGAATGGGATCATGATGATGAAGCGCGGCCTGGGTGGGCCAGTGACCGAACAGCAGCAAGAGTTACTCAGCATTGCATATCACGGCAGCCAGACAATGCTCGAAATGGTGAATACGTTGCTCGACATATCCAAACTGGAGCAAGGGCAACTGCTGTTAAATCCTGAGCCGTTATCGCCGTACTTGCTCGTGAATGAAACGCTGGATCGCCTGCGCCCTATGGCTCAGGAAATGAATGTGCAGTTACGCCAGGAACTGACCGTAGACCTCCCACTCTTTGAAGCTGATCGTGAGAAGATTATTCGAGTCTTACAAAATCTGCTTGATAACGCGATCAAGTTTTCCCCTGTTGGCGGAACAACCACGCTGGGGGGAACCTGTATACATATTGATGCGCATGACCAGAGTGTTCCTCCATCAGTCATTTTACCGATGTCACTACCAGACTTGCCTACCGGTGAGTGGATGCTATTCTGGGTGCAAGATCAGGGGCCAGGTATTCCGGCCCAGTATCACGAGCGCATCTTTGAGAAGTTTGGACAGGTGCGGGAGCGCAAAGTGCGCGGAACAGGCTTGGGATTAACTTTTTGTAAATTGGCAGTTGAGGCACACCAGGGCCGAATCTGGCTTGAAAGTACCGAAGGACAGGGCAGCACTTTTGCATTAGCTTTACCACTGAATCGCCGTCCTGGCTTATCAGCTACGTAGAAATGAGGCCACGAGACCCAGAGAATGTCAATGATATCAACCAGCGGGTCTTGCACTTTCCAGTGCTTTAATTGTAATCAAAAATTCAACTAATCGCTTGATCCAGAGAATGACTGTACTATAATGGAGGTAGTCCATGTGATAAAGCAAACCTATACTATCTAATCGGCATTTTCAAAGGTGTACTTGCCTGGGTAAAAAACCCCATGCTCGATCATTCAATTTTGCGCCTACTTCCACGCAACAGCAGGTTGATCAATGCTGCAACTACTTACAGTACTACGTTCGCAAATCAAATATAAGATTATATTGCCCTATCTGCTGCTCATGTTGCTGGTCATGCTCGTCGGTGCTGGTGTGGCGGTGTATTTCGTTGCCAGTAGCTGGCAAGAACGCTTCAATAACCAGCTGGGACAGGTTGGACGTAACTTTGCGAATGCGTTTGCGCGGCAAGAGCAGAGTAATCTTGATTTCCTGGCCTGGATTGCCTTCGCTACCTCCAGTCCCGAAGAGAACCGGCTCGCTGTGGCTGATGCTATGGCTTCTGGCGATCCACAGGCACTGGCACACGCCCTTGAACCTTTCTTTGCTGCTGGTATTCGCCGTGATAATTCTTACAATGTTGTCTTAGATCGATTAATCGCTTTTGATCGTCGCGGTCAATCGATGGTGCATTGGGAACGCCCCAACAACGCAACGACCGGTGAACGGATCGACCATGGTGCGACCGATCTATCCCAATTGGAACTGGTTCAAAAAGTACTTACTAATCGTGAGGATGATATTGGCGATAAATACGCTGCTTTAATGACCTTTAAGGATGTTCATGCTCCACCTGGTACATTTAGTGACAGTACCCACTACTTTTTTACTGTTGTTCCGGTGCAGAAAGAAGTACCGACGGCATCCGGTGCTATAGAAACAACGCTGGTGGGCGGCTTGCTGATTGCATCGCAACTGGAAAACCTGCTGGCTGTTCTGGAGCGGCAGAGCCAGTCAGAAATAACGGCTATATACAATGCGACTGGTGAGGTTCTCAACAGTACCGTCATTCCCAATGATGGCTTACAGCACCTTGACATGCCTGCTTATGTGCCCGAACGGTTGATACAACAGATGCAAACCGCTGAAGCGTATATCCGCTGTTTTGATGTAAGCCAGCACCCTCTGAGAAGCGTCGTGGCTCCTTCTGGCCAGCGAGCCTGTTCTTTTCTGGAAACAATGGCAGTGAATGGGCATGATTTCCAGTTTTTGTATGCTCCCCTGGTAGTGCGAAACTTGCAGGTTGGCTACTTTTCGGTCGGACTGTCGCGTGATTATGTTACTGCACCCTGGGCCGATAGTCGCAATACGGTCATTATGATTACGCTTCTTCTGGCACTAGGCGCCGTGGTTGTGGGCTACCAGGTCGCACAGCAGATTACGCAGCCCCTGCATGATCTGGTGCAAACAGCTGAGGCTGTGACGTCCGGGCAACTGGATCGACGCAGCACAGTCGCCGAACACAATGAATTTGGGAAACTGGCTCAGGCGTTTAATCATATGACTGAGCATTTGTTGCGCCTCTATATCACCAGTCGTGATCTCAACCATTCGTTAGACATGCACCAGGTGCTTGATGTCGCTGCGCGATCCGCCAGTGGGGTAGTACCCGGTATTGAAGCCCTGGCCTTGCTCAAGGAACCTGATGGATGGGTCTATTATGTGCGTAGTGAACCGACCTGTTCTTTGCAGCATTTGCAGCATATGCCCTTGCATGGGAGTGCATCGCTCG
This sequence comes from Chloroflexaceae bacterium, assembly GCA_034435975.1. Classification (GTDB taxonomy): domain Bacteria; phylum Chloroflexota; class Chloroflexia; order Chloroflexales; family Chloroflexaceae; genus CAKZQX01. The sequence goes on from DAOTWD010000173.1 coordinate 18,399, forward strand.
TGCAGGTGCTCGAACAACAACAGTCGATGCACCTGCTGTCTATTGGGCACACTCAGGACGATCAGGCCCTGTTAATGGCCGAGTTGCAGCACACGGCCAACTTCACCACAGCCCTGCTGGCACCACTGTTGCTGCACAATGATTTAGTCGGGATTCTGGTGTTCGGCCATAGTCAGAGCGATCCGCTGAGCGAAGCCAATATCCAGGCATTGACCGCAATTGCGAATATGAGCGTCACGGTCTTACAGAACGCTACCCTGTATTTGCGTGTCCAAAAAGATGCAACAGAACGGCAGGCGATCTTGACTTCCATTGGCGATGGGGTGATTGTCTGTGATAGTCGAGGAAAGATCGTGCTGGCGAATCCGATGGCCGAGTCTTTACTGCATTTGCACGACTGGCGCACAACACGGCCCTATTTTGATGAATTGCCCCTGGAGCCAGTATCAGCAACACGTGAACTGTTTGGCCATGCTACGGATCGGTTACATTATCGTATTGGTGATCGAGTCGTCAGTCGCAGTGATGCTCCAGTTGTTACCGAAGACGGTCATATCCTGGGCGAGGTCATTGTATTACATGACATTACTGTTGAAGCCGCAGTTGATAAAGCCAAAACAGATTTCATTGCCACGATATCTCACGAATTGCGCACACCGTTAACGATTATTCGTGGGTATGTGGATTTGCTGTTGCGTGGAGCAGGCGGTGAGCTATCAGCAGATCAGGCCGAGTTGCTCGAAAGTGTTCGTGCCCGTGCGATCGATATGACCAGCCTGGTCAACAATGTCATTATGATTGCGCATATTGAATCGGGTACGCTCAGTACCGAGTTACAACCACAAGATGCTCTCATGATTTTAGAGCTGGCGCTGGCACCATTGCGATCAAAGTTTGAAACCAAGGGCCTGAAGGTCTTTATAGAAAATACAATAGTGGATCGTTGTTTCGTGTTAGCCGATCGCGAACAACTCAAAACGATTTTCACCCAGCTGCTCGATAATGCCCTGCGCTATACTGAACGTGGTAGCGTAACGGTGAGAATGAGTAGTCATGACACAATGGTGCAGATCGATATCGAGGATACTGGATCGGGCATTCCTCTGGATATGCAGCGACGACTCTTTACCCGGTTCCAACGCATTGAAGGGAACAATTCGGCCCAACGTGGCAGCGGTCTTGGCCTGGCGATTACCCGCCAGCTTGCCGAACGGCAACAGGGAAAGGTCTGGGTAACCAGTACTCCCGGCAAAGGAAGCACATTTACTCTTCTATTACCGAAAGCTTATGAAAACACTCTCGAACTGGTTGAACAAACTGCAGCAGAAACGACATCATGATCCTTTGCGACTGATTGCGCTGGCGGGCTTGCTGGTGGCGTTTTTTTCGGTATGTTGTGTGGCACAGATCGTGCTTCAGATCGTTACTCCATCAGGCGAACCCTTCAAAGACGTTGCTGCTCGAACATTTGCAGATTATAGCCGTTGGATACAACGACCTGATCTGCCGCCACTCAGTTCTCGAGCCGTGGCTGCTCAGGACGAATCACGCGCCCGTACACCCGTACCTTTGCCCGGTATGCGGATGGTATCTCCGATGGTTATTCAAGTAACTGCCACAGCAACACCCACCGTACCTGGCGCTGCCATCAGTAATATTCTCCCGACACCAACCCATACAAGTCAACCGGTTGCATCGCAACCTTCTATTACTGCGACTGCTTCAGAAAGGATACGCATACCAGGGAGTAGCTCACCTACAACCGGTGCCATCGTTGATGCTGCTACTGCAACACCCATAAATCGCACCCCAACAGCTATCCCGCTTGCAACTGTCACTGTACCATCAGCTACATCCGGTTCAATCACCAGTACACCAGAGGATCCACTGGCACCCCCACCTGCCACCAGCACCCCCACCGCCCTGTCCACCAGCACCCCCACCAGCACCCCCACCGCCCTGCCCACCAGCACCCCCACCG
>DAOTWD010000174.1:0-32548 GCA_034435975.1 Chloroflexaceae bacterium
TACTGGCCGGTTCCCGGCTGGGAGCGTAGGTCCATGCCCCCCAGGACACTCCATCATCCTCCCGCGGCGTGGAGCAGGGGCAGCTCGTCGGGCTCATAACCCGAAGGTCGGTGGTTCGAATCCACCCGCCGCTACCAGCTAAAAGAAAAAGCACGTTGTGTAAAACAACGTGCTTTTTTGTACTCAGCGTTTCGTACAGTTCGATACAACAAACATCAGGAAGCTTCACTCGTTTGGTACTTCGATTCAGGAATTGGAGCAAAAGCGCCACCACGACTCAGGATTAAGGCTCCCAGACCAACACTGGTCATCGCATAAAAGAGAATTGCACTTCCGATAGGTGTTATCAAGCTCAGTGCGATAACGGGGATCAACAGGATTAGAGCAGCCGCTATTGTTGCCAGGCTTGATGACCTGGAATATAAGGGCTGCAGTATATATTCTCCCAGTGTGCGTGACAGAACGGTCAGACCACATACATACGGTAATTGTAACAACAGTCCTGGTATCAGGATCAAGGGTAACCCGATAAGAGTCATAGCCAGTACAACCGAAAATGGTAGGAACAGTGCCACGACCAGTAGTGTTGTCAACAAACCTGAAATGATAGAACGCCAGGGTGCAAAGAGAAGCATATGCCGGGTACCCTCGGTACGGTTTGGCCAGCGCCAACGAATGAGCATAACAGCAAGCAGCAGCATCAACGCGAGGGCCAGTCGACTGATGATGCAGATAAACCAGCCGGTCGTGCCTGTACTTCTTGTACTAAAAAGGTCAATCAGGCTCGCTACTGCTGTACCAGGCATTTCGTTGCCCATAATCTGACCGGTAATCTGGGCTCTTGCATGCCGAGTTACTCCACCTGACAGGGCCAGTATATGGCCATCTACCTGTCCCAGGGCACCTACTTCGATCCTGCCACTATAACTCACTACATCGCCCCGTACATAGCCAAGAATGGTAATGTCTCCGCTCCAGCTGGTCACATCACCGAGTACTGTACCTTCAATCAAAATGCTGCGGGTCGTTGTCGTAACATTACCATCTATTTCTTGTTCACGTGGAATATGCAAAATATTCGTCTGCGCATAGACGTTATTCGGCACGACGAGAATGCTCAGGATCAACATACCTAAAATGAATAAGCGTTCGGGAGGTATAAGGAAAGATGTATACATATTATTGTAGTTATTCCATACCTAACACGACTTACGCAGTGAATGTTCAAATCAGCCGGTAAACCCTTAACATGGGTGATGCTGAATGGCATATAAGCTCCTGGGGAGCAAGGTTTGCTCTCCAGGCCACTGTATAAGTCCTGTAACTAAAAATATTTACCTACTACTACAACGAGCCTTGATCTCGGCAGAGATGCGGGGCCACAGGCCCCCGCGCACGTTTTGGAGGGACGAAGCTGCACCGAGCCTCTCTATATGGGAATGTCTATAGTACTAACACCGTATATGTGAACACTTACGTGCCAGTATGTAACACCTGAATAGGTACCGAACGAACCAGGTACCACCATAGCCAGGCTATGCCAATGATAATGAGAACACCTGGTGCCAACAGTGACAGACCAGGGTTCAGAGCAGGCAATACCAGCGGTTTGGCAGCCAGCACCAGAAACATACCGATCTGCCCCAGATCGGCAGAGAGAGAGCCAAGCAAGCGTGCCGGGCCAGTACTATCACCAAATATGCCCCATACTCCCAGGGATAGCAACGAAGCCAGTACAACTACGATAGCACCAGACAGCACACGATTGAGCCGTTGCCGCCGATGTACAGTCGCTGCTGCTACGACGGGCGGTGTTGAGGGTATATTCGCAAGAATACGTGCTGATAGGTCAGGCGGTGGCACAATCGACGCAGGCTGATCGTAGCGCATCAGCAACCGCCGCATCGCTGCATCTTCGTTCAGTTCTTCATTGGTATTTAACTCGTGATGGTTTCCATATTCCACAGTAGCTCTCCATCGGTTCCTAGAGCATTGACAAGCATTTTACGACCACGATGCAGCCGTGTCTTGACAGTACTTTCGGTCAACTCGGTAATATCGGCAATCTCTGTATAGCTTAGTTCATGCCAATAGCGTAAGATCATAATGAGACGGTAATGTTCAGGTAGTTGCTGTAAGGCCTGTTGCACAGTTGCCCGCTGTTCTTGCTCTAGCGTATGCCGTTCCGGGCCACTTCGTGAACTGGGCAACCAGAAAGCGACATCATCCAGGGTCAGCCATGTCTGACGTTTACGACGCAGGCGATCGATACAGTGGTTTGAGCTAATCGTCAACAACCAGGACACAAACCGCCGCGATGGATCAAAACTATCCAGCCGCATATAGACCTTCAGGAAAATCTCTTGCACGGCATCTTCAGCATCCTGTACATCATTCAGCATTCGATAGGCGTGATTGTACACCAGGTGAGTATAGCGCTCGACCAGATAGGTAAATGCCAGCTGGTCTCCAGCGAGGGTTTGTGCCACCCACTGCACCTCATCGACCTGCTGCTCCATACCGGTTGCTCCATTTAACAGGAGTTATGCGGTGTTCGTTCGCCGTGTCGCCTGTGGCCGTGTGGAAGAACTGCGTTTTTCTCTGCAAGCTTTCGTCTACGGCGGAACTCTGGAGAGAAAAACAGAAAAGTCCCGCTCTACTGAAGGCGAAACAGACGCGGTGGTTGAGCAACCGCATAACTCCGGCATCTAAAGAAGTATACGAGTGATCGCAGCATAGAGTTTCAATCAACCCGGTTTACCAGATACTCTCATTCTACCGCGGATTACGTCTGAATCGTAACATATTGCGGCTCGTTACCCAAAACTTGCAGAACTAGACAGATTCGTGTACCATCTACCCAACCGCAAGTTACCGGGAACTGGCGGCAAGATAAGTAATTGGGCGTTTCCCGGACGCCCTGGGAGATAGTAGTGGCAGGCAGCTACAACCGAGAACAGATTCGTGCCGCGCTGGCCGAAACTGATCCCAACTTCAGCAACTATTTAGACCTGGAGAGCGGTGCCGTTATTAAGATTCATGATACTGATCCTAGCCCGGATACCGAGCAACTACGGAATCAGATCATGGAAGGCTATGGTGACCGTTACCGCTATATCCCTGGTGGCAATGAGAACCCGGATGATGCTGCGGTACAGGCCTGGTTGGATGCGGAAGGGCTGTAGGACAGTTAGCGGACGTAGGCAACAAGGCCAGTCCTGTTGCCCTATACGTATGCTTATTTTTGGTAAGGCTGGCCGATTGCTGCTGGTGGGGTAGCCCGGCCAATCAGGCCAGCCAGGACAACGATCGTTGTGATGTATGGCAGTGTTTGCAGAAACTGTATGGGGATGGGGCTACCCCACAGTTCCACGTTCAGAATCTGAAACCGGGTACCCAGTGCTTCCGCAAAACCAAATAACATAGCACCACCGAACGCACCAAACGGAGTCCACTTCCCAAAGATCATGGCTGCCAGGGCAATAAAACCTTTACCGGAAGTCATACCATCATCGAATGATCCAACCGTTTCGAGCGAAAACCAGGCACCGGCCAGCCCGGCAATCATACCGCCGATCAGTACATTCAGATAGCGTGTTCGGTAGACATTGATGCCCAGTGTATCAGCCGCTCGCGGATTCTCACCGACGGAACGTGCCCGGAGACCCCAGGGGGTATAAAAGAGAACAATATGCGTGCTCACAACCAGAATCAACATCGTATAAAAGATTGGTTTGTTATGGAACAGGACGTTGCCGAGCAGTGGAATATCACTCAACAGGGGGATGGGTATCGTTGGCAATGTCACTCGTCCACCGAGACTGCTCAGGAGATAACTGCGCCGCAGATAGCCGGTAACACCGATTGCGAGGATGTTCAAGACGGTACCACTGACAATCTGATCGGTTTGCAGATGAATAGAAAGCCATCCGTGAAGCAGGGCGGCTATACCCCCGAGTAATACGGCAGTCAGCACACCCAGCCAGATGTTGCCCGTAAAAATCAGAGTTGCAAAGCCGAAGGCGGCACCGAACAACATCATGCCTTCTATGGCAATATTGATTACCCCGGAACGCTCACAATATAGCCCGGCCAGGGCACCCAGTGCCAGCGGCGTTCCGAGCCGCAACGTCTCGGCGATCATGGTTAAGATGTTCGTTTGTTTGCCAGCGGCGGCAGCAATCAGTACCATTGGTACAAAGAGCAGGCCGTTCAACCAGAGTGCCCAGCGAGTCCCTCGTTCCCAGCGTCGAAAGAGGCCCGGTATCCCACTACTGAAATAGATGACGCCAATACTGAACATAACGATGGCCGTTGGTACATTGAGCACTGGCCCACCCAGACCAAAAGTTAACCGCGAGATCGTCGGATCAGGGTGACCCAGACGTGGGGCATAACTCAGAATGATCAAGATACCGATGATCGCGAAAAAAATGGCAATAATCTGTTGGCGTATAATGCCACGGCGATAACCAGGCATGAGCTGCTGCTTCCTTGTACATCAAGAACAGTACTACAATGAGCCATCAATGAGCTATCCCCGCACCAGAAAGGGGACGCGCGCGGGAACCGCAGGCATCCGCACACCGGCCGAGATCATGTCTTGTTGTATATAGTTGATCGCTCAATCATACCATATCTGCGTCATGTCTATCAGTAGCAGAATGTGCCAACCAGTGGCGCTATGGTGACCGTTCGGGTGGTACCTCTGCCAGCAGGGGCGCGGGGGCCGCGGGCCCCCGTAAAACCGAAGAGCCTCCTGGAGGGGTGGAGGGGCAACACCCCTTCTTGATACTCCACCTGATAGAAACGAAGCAGGGACGCGGTACAAAAAAACAGTTGATTCCAGGAGACGATTCAGAGGCTGGTAAAGACATTGCACATATTTTTACCAGCCCCCGGTTACAACCAGGTAAATCCCGTTTGTTATTTACAGGACTTACCTGGTAAACGCTCGTAACGGCACTTGATCCAGTCGATCGCGATCATTATCTTGACGATGGTACAGACTGTTCGTGCATACAGTAGGTATTTTCGTGTTCGTATACATAACTCTGTTCGTAGATGTTTGGCCTGCTATGTTCATTCATACATACCTCACTGTCTACCTTGTGTCATTTAGTGGTGTTTAGTGCGATCTTCAAGACCTCTTCCATCGACGAAACGGGAACTAGCGTCAGTTCTTGCTTAACCTTTTCAGGTAACTCGCCAATATCTTTGGTGTTCTCCTTGGGCAGGATAAACGTCTTGATACCGGCGCGATGGGCGGCCAGCGTTTTTTCCTTCAGCCCTCCGATACCCAGCACTTTCCCACGTAGTGTAATCTCGCCAGTCATTGCCACATCGCGGCGAACTGGCTGGCCAGTGACAGCACTGATCAGCGCAGTCGTCAACGTAATGCCGGCGGAAGGGCCATCTTTGGGAACCGCCCCTTCTGGCACATGAATGTGAAAGGTGTGATCTTCAAAGTAGTTTGGATCGATTCCCGACTGTTCAGCCCAGGAACGGGCATAGGACATCGCGGCCTGGGCACTTTCCTTCATAACCTCACCAAGCTGGCCGGTAATCTGCAACGTACCCTTACCACGGACGGGTAAGACCTCAATACTCAAAATATCGCCACCCGCATACGTCCAGGAAACCCCGGTCGCAACACCAACCTCGTCCTTATCTGAAGCGAGGCCATACGTGTAGCGCTCCGGGCCAATGTAGGTCGCTACATCAGCGGCATCTATCGTAAAGGATAATACCGGAGGGGTACGGTCATTGTTCGCCTCACTGGTTGAGGCATCCATTACCGTCACCGCTTCATCGCTGGCAGAAGCGACTTTACGTGCCACTTTGCGACACAGGCTGGCAAGTTCCCGCTCCAGATTACGCACACCTGCTTCACGGGTATATTCGCGTACCAGTTTCTTGATCGATTCTTCGGTAATGATCAACTGGTCTTCAGTCAACCCATGAAACTCGCGCTGCTTAGGAATTAAAAAGCCACGGGCGATACCCATCTTCTCATCTTCAGTGTACCCGCTAATCTCGATGATCTCCATGCGATCCCGGAGTGGACTCGGAATAGGATCGAGTTGATTGGCCGTGGCGATAAAAATCACCTGACTGAGATCGTAGGGTATCTCCAGATAATGATCGCTAAAGGTATTATTTTGTTCGGGATCAAGCACCTCCAGCAGGGCCGAGGTGGGATCGCCGCGAAAATCCATCCCAACCTTATCGATCTCATCCAGCATAAAAATCGGGCTTCTTGACTTCGCCGATTTCATGCCCTGAATAATACGCCCTGGCATCGCACCGATATAGGTGCGCCGATGGCCACGAATCTCGGCCTCATCGCGCACGCCACCCAGGCTAGCCCGCACGAATTTGCGGTTGAGCGCACGGGCAATCGAGCGTCCCAGGCTCGTCTTACCGACACCAGGTGGGCCAACGAAACAGAGGATTGGTGAACGCATTTTGTTTCCGGCAAGTTTCCGTACCGCGAGGTATTCCAGAATACGTTCCTTCACCTTCTCCAGACCATAATGATCCTCATCCAGCACCTTCTGTGCTTCCGTAATCCGAATTTCAGGGAACTCCTCATCGGCCCAGGGCAAATTAATAATCCAATCCAGATACGTACGAATAACCCCGGCTTCCGGGCTATTCATGCCCTGCTGGGCTAGACGACGCACCTCGTGCAACGCCTGGTCTTTCACATAATCGGGAGCCTGAAGTTCCGCGATCTTGCGCCGCAGTTCATCAATTGGATCATCACTTTCTTCGTCTTCGCCCAGTTCACGCCGAATAACGCGCATCTGTTCGCGGAGAAAATACTCGCGCTGGCTCTGATCGAGCACTTCCTTCGTATCCTGCTGGATCTTCTGGCGTAGCTTGAGCAACTCGATCTGGCGCGCCAGAATCAGATAGGCCTTGCGCAGACGTTCGATCGGATCGAGCGTTTTGAGGATCTCAAGTCGATCCTTAAACTCAAACGCTGGCCCATACGTGACAATATCCGCCAGATGACCCGGACGATCAATACGATGGACAAATGCCACCGCCTCCTGGGGAACTTCGCCCAGATGGTCAACAAACTCATCAACCTGTTGTTTGACTGTTTCCATCAAGGCTTGAATTTCCATCCCACCTACTTCAGGGTCAAAGAGGGGCAAACAGCGCACGCGATAAAACGGCTCACTCTGCACAGCCTCTAAAATGCGGGCCCGATAAGCACCTTCAAGAATAATACGAACCGTGTTATCAGGCAATTTAATGAACTCTTCAAGTTTCGCGATCACGCCAATGGGAGGCAGTTGCTGGGCATGGTTGCTCTTGTAGCCCTCGATCTCATTTTCAGAGACAAAGATCAGCAGGACTTCACGTTCCTGCCCCCAGGCCTGCTCCATTGCCCGATAGGATTTACCCTGTCCTACCTGTAGGGGTACCGTCATATGGGGCATAATCACCATTTCCCCCAGCACTACCAGTGGGAGTTCACGTTCATATTGAGACACACTGCTGGTGAGAGTTGCTTCCTGATCTGCTAACACGTCATTAGTCATCGGTGTTCCTCTTTTCTACAGGACAATCGTGGGCCTGTTTCGAACGCATCGGTACTATATAAATAATTATTGCTGAGCACAATTTTGCGTTATTATTAATGAGTATTCCGCTTTCTGTGTATCCATTCCTCCGACGAGACATCCCCTCGGTAGGGCAGTACGGCGCGGAGAAGCCGTGCCGCACCGGATAGAGAACGTGCGCGGGGGTGTAGACTCGCACACCCCTGCTGAGATGAAGTCCCGTTGGAGTACTATAACTATATCTTGCCAATCAGCTATACACATATACTCTGCGTAACCTTTCAGGTAGAGTGGTCTGAAGGGGCTGTGCCTTTCCAGACATTGCTTGTTCGACCCGTTGTGACGGCTTTGCCGCCATAACGAACCAGACAGCGGATTTCGCGGGGGCTTGCGGCACTTGCACTCCCCCCAGCAACCGCTCCTCTGCGCAGTTACTCTCAATCCACTCACCGTGTCATCAACCATTCATTCGGTACATCCCACTTATGCCCAACGCCCACTATCAGCCCGCTCCAGGACACGCATCATACCAATCAACACTTGATCCAGCAAACGTAACAGGGTATCAATATCATCTGGTTGCAAATGCATAAAGGCCGAATGCATCTGTTCGTGGCGGGCTCGCTTGATTTCAGCGATCAACGTGTTACCACGCGGTGTCACCACGACCATAACCTGACGCCGATCATGAGGATGGCGGGTGCGTTCAACCAGTTGTTTTTCCAGTAGCCGGTCAACCACTCCGGTCAGGGATGCTGCCGACTGATGCGTTGCTTCAGCAAGGTCGGACATTTTACATGCATCGGCGATCTGATGCAGATGCAGGAGCGTGTAGAACTGGGGCAGGGTGAGATGAAATCGTTCTTCGTCGAGCAACTGCATAAACTGGCGTTGACCGAGCCAGCTAATCTGCATAATGACCCGTTCTACCTCTTCAAAATTGGTGTGCTGGTTGTGTTCAACCCCCATCCGCGGCTCTTGCTGTGTCACGTGCCTGAAGCCTTCCTGAAAGTTGCTAGGACTTCTTGATATTTAATATAGTTAAGTATATCATTCCTTAAGTACCACGTCAAATGACCGATGGACGGAAACGTGTCTGCCACGCTGCCACATTTGTTTCAAGCAACCTTTGAACGCAGACCAGGGAAAGATTATCGTTTGTGTATATGGTTATGACAGAGGGTATGGCATGGGTTTACGGCAACCCCTGAGCGCAGCCTGGAGCAAGGAGGCGATACAGTGGCTTGTACATGACAGTTTGCGGTGGTGCAACCATAGGCTACAGGTTACAAGCTAAAGATAGCAATCCTCCATCAGTTGGGAAGCACCCGAAGTCCATGGTGTGCTATGACTATAGGATTGCTCATAAGGTGAGGCGGGTTGGCTTTCGATTTCTACGAAGACAGTGAGCAACGCATAGAGCACTGGGCTAAGCGCTGCCAGCCCGCGAATGGTTATGGATTAAGCATTTCTGTATGGCATGTCACCAGATAGATCACTCGCTCACCAATGTTGGTGGCACGGTCAGCCACGCGCTCCAGCACGTGTACAATATCTATGAGATCGACCACTACGCCGATCCGTTGCGGATCTTCGTGTGCCAGATCGAGCAGGTGCGCGTGCAGGCGATCTTCCAGGACATCAATTTGCTCTTCTTGTTGTGCCAAGCTACGGGCCTGGTCAAGATCTTGATGAAGGAAGGCCTCCAGGCTGGTACGCAGCATTGCCTGGGCCATCCGAGCCATAGTGCTGATCTCGGCTGGCGGATCGATGTGTACGGGACGGTGACTGGTACGCTGAATACGTTTAGCAATACCGCTGGCATAGTCGCCAATACGTTCGAGTTCAGTGGCAATGGCAACCACCACACTCATCAGGCGCAAATCACCGGCAACAATGGGTTGCTGGGTTGCCAATAATCCCATCACCCGTTCCTCTAGCGCTTGCTGAGCCGCATCGATCTTTGGATCATCGCGAATGATCCAGCCGGCAGTTGTAGTATTCCAGGTTGCGAGACTCTGTATCGCGTGTTCCAGGGCCTGCTCAACCATATGCCCCAGGTTCAACAGATCTCCACGCACATCTTGAAGAATATGATCGAAACGAACACGTACCATCTCGTTTCCTTTCCTTATCAAATCAACGTAATCACTAACTGGTGTATGTGTGAAATATACAGCTCATGATATCATCATCATCTGGCTAACACTGCTATAAAAAAAGCGCGTAAAGAAAAAATGGACAATCACCGTTCACCGTTGAGCCGTATGCTGCAGGCATCAGTACACGGGAACGTTCGCTAGCGAGGGTTGTACAGAGGCCGCAGGCTCCTGCGCAACCCGCAGGCCATCCATGGAAAAGTACAGCGCTTGATCCCAATGGAACTGACATGCTGCATTGTAACGCTCGGCCGTAAAACAGAGGGGACGACTCCTGTATGCGCGTTCTGTTCTGGTGCCAGGGGGTCAAGTATCAGATATGTGGTGTGGACTAAGACAAATCGAAAATAGCCTGGATTAGCCTATCGCCTGTGTGACACAGGATATGAAATACAGCTATTATGTAGCATACCTTTGCTATGTGTGAATCGTTCAGAAACACGCTGGTGGGGATGGTGGGAGTTGAACCCACACGCCTTGCGGCACATGCTCCTAAGGCATGCGCGTCTGCCATTTCGCCACATCCCCGATAATAGTTAGGAGTATAGCATACGCTTCAGTCAATTGCAAGCAATCGGGAGACCAGGAGACCAGTTGAGCAATTTTGGCACTTGACACTGATCACTTCCAGGTGTAGACTCACAGCTACGTTGAGCGGAGCTTCATAAAGTATCGTTGTTTTTTATGAACGAATATATCCAGGAGCAACCGACGGTAGAGACAATCGGCAGGTTCCGTCCGCGTCCGATTCAACCACTACGGCAGCGTGATCGGCGGCAGCGGCAACGGCGGTTGGGCAATCCACTCGAGTGGATCCTGGTCATGCTGATGTTGCTGATACTGGCGGGTGGGATTGGCGTGGTGTTGCTGCTGGCAGGTGAACGTCATTTTGACCAGCGTATTTATCCCCACATCAGTGTGCGTGGCCTGGATCTGGGCGGCTATCGGCTCTCCGGGGCACGGGCGGCACTCGAACGACGGTATGCCCATTTTCAGAGGAACCCGATCGAGATAGTGTACGGTGAGCAACGCTGGCGCCCGAATGCGGAAGAATTAGGCATTTATCTTGATTTTGATCAGGCTATTCACACAGCTTTTGCTACCGGGCGCATCGGTAATCGTATTGATAATGCGCAAATGGCGGTGGCGATCTGGGAGCATGGCGTCGAGATACCGTTGCGGGTCAAGGTCGATCAAACAGTTATGCAACGCTACCTGCTGGCAGTGGCGCAGACTGTCGAGACACCACCTCGTAATGCTGATGTAGCCTTGCATGGGCCGCATATTGTGGTCACATCCGAGCAGATCGGCACCCAGGTGCTGGTTGATGAAATGCTGTACGATATGACCGCGGCTATTCAAGCTTTAGAACCACAGTCGGTCGCGTTACGTACACGTATGCTCTTGCCCACAGTGCGCGATTCTGATATTACCCCCATCGTAGCGGAACTGCATACACTGCTGGATGAACCGATTATTCTGACCGGGGCCGCCGGCCAATGCATACACACGTGCGCCTGGGAATGGCTACCCGAACAGATCGCTACCTGGATTCATCTGGATCGTACCAGCGACGCCGATGGCCGTACGGTGATTACCCCCTTCATTGATCAAGCTGGCCTGCGCAACGCCCTCATTCCAATATCCGAGGCGCTACGCGAGGAGGGGACGCTCCCACGAGTCAATTGGAACGATGGTCATCTGGAAATATTTCAGCCCGGGTTACCTGGACGTGGGCTTGATGCAGCCCTGGCGCTGGAGGCGGTGAATGCGGCTCTACGCGGTGGGCCGCGTACAATTGAGTTGCCAATGACGGAGATTCCGCCACCAGTGACAGAAGCCAATCTCGCCAGTCTTGGGATCACGCATCTGGTCGGTGCTGGCGTCAGTTCGTTTCGCGCCTCCGAAGGTTATCGGATCACCAATATTCGCGCCGGTGCAAACCGTATGCACGGTTTGCTCATCCCTCCTGATAGTGTCTTTTCGTTCAATACCAACCTGGGTGTGGTTGACGCCAGTGGCGGGTTTGTCCAGGGCCTGGCGATTGTGAACAATCGTACCCAGCGTGAATGGGGCGGTGGTCTGTGCCAGGTTTCGACCACGATGTTCCGGGCAGCCTTCTGGTCGGGATTACCGATTATTGAGCGGCATGAGCATTCGTTCCGCATTCCATGGTACGAGGAACTGGGTGAACCTCCTGGCCTTGATGCGACGATTTATACGGGTGCCCAGGATTTACAGTTTGTGAACGACACGGGTGGCTGGCTTCTCGTGCAGGCCTGGCCGGATTTGAATCGTCAGCGGTTAACGATTGCACTCTATGGGCCACCTGTGCATCGTTCTGTAACGATGAGTCACGTCATTCTGGAACGTACCCCGGCCCCGCGTACCCCGGTCTATCTAAATGATCCATCGCTTCCACGCGGCTATGTGCGCCAGACTGACTATGCCCTGAGCGGTATGAAAGTGGAAGTCTATCGCGTGGTATACGAGGGTGACAGTATTGTGCGTCAGGATACATTCCCCACTACCTTCAAGCCATGGCCGAATATTTATATTCGTGGCACGGGCTAACTTCTGCTAACTTCCTTGACCCCTGGTCATCCTACCGAGTTGTTTTGAGCAATGCCTATCCATCTGGGTAGGTATAAGCTACCTCTCGTATCTACCCGTTTGCAGATTGTTCTCTGTAGGTTTATTGCTATAGTTTGTACAATATTCACAAAGTAAACAGGTATGCTTCTGGGTAATCGGTTACTCTAAGAAAAACACAAACGAATACGATACAGTATCGACACCAGCTGCAGGAGTAGAGAGGTGAGAGATGATACGCTACCATGCGTGTGGGTGTGCGATCTGGGTGCAAAAAATCTGGGATGGCGTGAAGCATTCACGAGTATATTATGATCCTGTGACTAAAAAGCATATCACCCAATGCCCCCAATGCGGAGCGGCATTGCGTGGTGCTGTGTTACATATCAAAGTCCCACCAAAACCAGAAAGTGATTGGGACTGGCTGTGGGCACGTCTGCGGGACGAGTTGGGGGAAGAACGTGCCCTACAACTCCACGCCGAGTTACGCAACCGTCAGCAGAATACGGATGACGATTAAGCTACGGCCCCCCAAACCCCTCCCGATGTTCAGCCTCTGAGTGGAGCCTCTGCTGCGCGCATAGCGACCTGGATTCGCATAAGCGTATGCGCGCATACTACGAAATCGCCTGAACCTTTGTTATACTACCAGGTATGTAGAATTTTCATAATCCTGACTGTGAAAGGGAACGAAATGGCCCACCTTTTGCATACATAGACGCAAGATAACGCCACGCTCAGGATTGGGGTAAAGAGGGGTTTGCGGCATGAAAGCCAGAGATATTATGACACCGAACGTCATTTGCGTACGGGAAAGCAGCATTGTCGAGGATGCTGCTCGCCTGATGGCTCGACATCGGATCAGTGGGATCCCGGTGGTGAATGACGCGGGTGGGTTGGTTGGAATGATCACCGAGCATGACTTGATTTCCAAAGAAGGTCATACCGTTGCCGACGTTATGAGCCGGAGCGTGATTAGTGTGAGTGTTGATACCGAGGTTGAGGAAGTTGCGCATCTGTTAACTATTCAACACATTCGCCGCGTGCCAGTACTGCAAGGGGGCAAAATTGTTGGTATTCTCAGTCGTTCAGATCTCATACGCCAGATTGCCATGCGCTGGGTGTGTAATGTCTGTGGTGAAATTGTGCGTAGCGCCACCGTACCAACACAGTGTCCCCGTTGTCATGCACCACAGAGTGCATTTGTGCATGAGGTTGAGCCACCGGGTATGTGAGGCGGGCGGTGCACGGTGGGAGGTGTGAAGCGGCGGAGGAAGCATGTCCCACCGGGACACGGCACGGTCGTTCCAGTTCCACCCAACGTCAATGGATGATGGGCGACGAAGCAGGAGGTGCATGATGCGAGGCATGAGACGTGTCCTGTGACGGTTCCCAGGGCCAAAGGCAGCCGGGCTTCAGGGATTGCGGCTCCGGTCTCCTGCTCGTGCTCTGCAGAGCCCATGAGTGGGGGGTGGCCTCGTTGTTGCGCCTGGCTGTGCTGACTCTCAGGTTGGCCCCTTCCGTCGAACCGGCGCACCACATGACCATGAGCTTTTTCCCCAACGATGGATTCTTGGTTGGAACGCCCAAAGCTCAGTTGGAACCGTGCATAGGGTGCACCTCCCCCCGTACGAATACGTGGATCACACAACGGTATTTCGTACAACCCATGAGCGAAAGCTGCGGAAGCAGGGCGCTTCATCCCCGGCGTGAACCCGCCGGGCTTTCGCGCCGAAAGGCGAGCATCCGTAATTCTAACGCCAATGGATATGTAGCACGAAGGAGTGACAGACGATGAGCGAAATAGCAACAGAAGCCTGGATGAACGTTGCAACGAATAACCAGCGGAATCTGGCAGAAGAAGATAGCGAACAGCTACGGCATTACTACCACCAGATGCTTTTGATCCGGCGCTTTGAGGAACGTACCGGTGAAATGTATACCAAAGCGCGCATCGGCGGGTATTGCCACTTGAATCTGGGTGAGGAAGCCACAATTGTAGGCTTAATGGCGGGTATCCAGTCACAGGACTATATTTTTACCAACTACCGTGAGCATGGGTATATCCTCGCTCGTGGCGTGTCACCGGGGGCAGTGATGGCCGAGCTATTTGGTAAGGACACGGGGGTTTCACGAGGGCGGGGCGGTTCCATGCATCTGTTTGATCGTGCGACCAATTTTATGGGTGGGTATGCGATTGTTGGTGGACAGATTCCGCTGGCGGTTGGAGCAGCATTTGCGCTGAAATACCAGGAGCGTGACGGAGTAGTGATTTGCCAGATGGGTGATGCCACCACCAATATTGGTGCCTGGCACGAATCGCTCAATATGGCAAAGCTCTATCAATTGCCCGTGATTTTTCTGGTGGTTAATAATGGCTATGGGATGGGTACGACGGTTGAGCGCGGATCAGCCGAACCAGAATTGTATAAGAAGGGCTGCGCGTATCGTATTCACGGGGAACGCGTTGATGGCAAAGATGTGCTGACGATGCGTGATGTCACCCGCCGCCTGCGTGAACGGGCCCAGAACGAAAGCGAGCCAGCCATTCTGGAGGCGATCAGCTATCGGTTTCGCGGACATTCGGTGGTTGACCCGGCGCGTTATCGGCCGGAGGAAGAAGTGCGTCAGGGACGGGCCGACGATCCGCTTCAGCGCTATGCCCAGGTCTTGCTCAACGCGCATATCATTGATGATGCCTGGCTTAAACAGATAGTCGATCAGGTAGAGCGTGAGGTGCAGGAGGCAATTGATTTTGCCAATGATAGCCCCGATCCCCAGGTTGAAGATCTCTTTGCTTTTATGTATGCTACTCCGGTCGCCAATACACCGGGTGTATCTGATGCAGTTGTGGCGGCACAGATAGCGGAAAGAGGAGCCTGATATGCCAGTCATTACCTATCGCCAGGCACTGAACGAAACGTTGCGTGAAGAACTGCAGCGTGACGAAACGGTGTTTTTGATGGGTGAGGAGATCGGGATTTTTGAGGGTTCATACAAGGTGACAGCAGGGTTACTTCAGGAATTTGGGCCGAAACGTGTGATTGATACACCAATTGCCGAGGAAGGCTTTGTAGGTATGGCCGCAGGTGCGGCTATGCTCGGTCTACGTCCGGTGGTAGAAATTATGACCATCAACTTTATTCTGCTGGCGATTGATCAGATTGTCAATCATGCGGCCAAGATCCACTATATGTTTGGTGGGCAATCATCGGTACCAATGGTTATCCGCACACCGGGCGGTGGAGGGCAACAACTAGCAGCGACACACTCACAAAATTTCGAGGCCTGGTTCGCGTATGTGCCGGGCCTGAAGGTGCTGGCCCCTTCTACGCCTTATGATGCGAAAGGCATGTTACGCACTGCTATTCGTGATAATGATCCGGTCATTTTTATTGAAAATCTGGCGCTCTACAACACCAGGGGCGAGGTGCCGGAAAATGATAACTATACGATCCCGATTGGCGAAGCCGAAGTCAAACGAACCGGTACAGATCTGACAATTGTTGCTTACTCACGGATGACCGTACTGGCCTTAGATGTGGCACGTCGACTCCAGGAAGAAGAAGGCGTGAGTATTGAGGTGGTGGATTTGCGTTCGCTCCGCCCACTGGATAAGCCAACAATTGTGAATTCGGTGAAGAAAACCAATCGGGCGGTTATTATTGAGGAGGATTGGCGCTCGTATGGCATTGGGGCCGAGATAGCGGCCACTATTCAGGAAGAAGCGTTTGATTATCTGGATGCTCCCGTGCGACGGGTCGCGGGGGTTGAGGTGCCTCTGCCCTATGCCAAGGTATTGGAACGGGCGGCGTTACCCAGTGCGCAACATCTCATTGACGCAATTCATCAGACCCTGGCTGGTACACGATAGGAACATTGCCGTGCAGGCAGTTATGCCGCGGTAGAAAGCAAAGGAGCGATACAATGGCCGAGTTGACTATGCCTCGCCTGAGCGACACGATGGAGGAGGGCACCATTGGGCGCTGGCTGAAGCAACCGGGTGACCATGTGGAAAAAGGCGAGATCCTGCTCGAAATCGAAACCGATAAGGCCACAATGGAGCTTGAGTCGTATGAAAGCGGCACGTTGCAGAAGATTCTGGTTCAAGAGGGGCAGACGGTTCCAATTGGAGAACCAATAGCGATTATTGGTGAAGGTGAGGCGGAAACGGCAGGTGCGCCAACGGCTGAACCCACAACCGGGTCAGCCACACCAGCCGAACCACCGGGGCCAACCGCGACTGCAGCAGGTGGAGCAACAGCAATGGGGCCTGACACGCAACCTCTGTCTAAGGCCCAGGGGGCGCAACAGGGAAATGGTCATGCGGTTGAGGATCGGATTATTGCTTCCCCCGTCGCCCGGCGTCTGGCGGAGAAATATGGCATTGATCTGCGGCAGATTGAAGGGACCGGGCCAGGCGGGCGGATCATCAAGGAAAATGTGGAAGCGTTCTATCAGCAGCAACAAAGCACACCAGCACGGGCTGCGGTACCACCAGAACCGATTCCCAGCCCGAAAAGAGCAGAACCCGCCGCGCCGGCAGCGCCCGTATCTGCCCCCGTCCCCAGACCAGCAGTGTCCACAACGCCTACGACAGCAACCCAACCGACATGGGAAGTCATTCCCATGACCCGTATGCGGCGTGCTATTGCGCGGCGTATGACGGAGGCCAAGCCAGGGATACCGCATATTTATGTCACGACCGAGGTTAATATGGCGGATGCACTCCGGTGGCGTACCCAGATCAACGAGAGCGGTGTTGCCCCGGTTAAAATATCGGTGAACGACGTGGTGATTAAGGCCACGGCAAAGGCGTTACGGGCATTCCCCATGATCAATAGCAGCTATGCTACCGGCTCCGATGGGCAACCTGGCTTTGTGCAACATGCGCAGATCAATATCAGCGTCGCGACGGCGATTGAAGAAGGTCTGGTGGCTCCGACCATTATTGATGCTGACAAAAAGAGTCTGGGTATTATTGCGGCTGAAGTTAAGGAACTGGCAAAACGGGCGCGGGAGGGCAAGATTAAGCCCAACGAACTGGAAGGCGGTACATTTACCGTCTCCAATCTAGGGATGTATGACGTGGTTGAGTTCGGGATGATCATTACGCCACCACAATCGGCAGCACTGGCGGTTGGAGCTGTGCGCCAGCTACCGGTGGTACGTGATGGGGACATCGTTATTGGCGAGATAATGCGTGTTACCGTCAGTGTTGATCATCGGATCATTGATGGGGCAACGGCGGCGCAGTTCTTACGAGCGTTGAAGCGACTACTCGAGTCGCCGTTGAGCTTGCTGGTGTAGAACGAGATTCTTTGACTGCAGCGGGCCGGTAGGCCTGTGGCCTGCACGAGATAGGGGCGCAGCAGCGGAGGGCCATATTATGTCCACCAGTCTCCGTCTGCCCCTGCTGCGTCCGCCCGCACTCCATATTATGGTTACATTTCCTCATACAGATCGAGCAAGTCGCGCCACTCACCATGGAGCTCCTCACGGCGTGCTGCATAGAAGAAATGGTCTTTGCCCTGTTCATCACGGTAAATCAAGTCAACCTGGCTCCGCATAGGGCGCATGTAACCAATATTGCCCCACCAGCGTACCTGTGACTCGTCGAGCGGATTATCGCGCAGATACATGCGGGCCGCATATTCACGTACCGTTCCAGCCTCAATATCTTGCAGGCGCCATGGCATACTACTGACATCGCCAGTACGCAGGTTGCGAAAGATATACCGCCATTCGCCATCTTCATCAAGTTCCGCGCTGACTACCTCAATGCCCGTACGTGGGCGCGGAACGCGAATCAGCGCTAGCCACGGATCGGTCAACTTGGAGCGGGGTACAGATTGAAATTCCTGATATCCATTACCATCCTTGTCTTTCATTACCAGATCAAAATAGGCACCATTATGCCCATCGAGATACACGCGCCATAACCCACCACGCCCACGCCAGCGGTAGCGACGCTCACCCCAGGGTTTGTCGGGTATGGTCAAGTCTGGCAACCCATTATCAGAACCAGGGGACAGGTCATCCTCTTGATCAAAGGTCTGGAGATCCTGTTCAATTGCTACACCACTGCGCTCATTCAACAGCGCCAGCCAGTTCTCACTCAACCCCCAATCGGAGACGCCGTAGAACACGTGGTCAATCATCCCATTCGCGTCACGATGAACGAGATCGTATTTGGTACGATTTCCTTGCCGATAAGCGCGCCAGACTCCCAGGCGACCGCGCCAGCGTACCTGGCTCTGGAGGTCGATACGGCCTTCGCGCAAATCTTCGTGGCGACTGATCGCATAGGCCCATAATCCCTGCGCCTTGTCACGGGTGACACCGGCGGTCGTGCGCAAATCGCGCACTTCGTAGTTCCAGATACCACCGCGCCGCTGATCGCTTACAATCTCGACTCCGCTCCGTGGTAAATCGAGATCCTGGCCATTATCCAGGGGCGAACTGCCGCCTTTTGCCAGTGCCCGGCGGCAAAGTTGCATAATTTCACTGCGATCGGCAGGCTGCGTTTCACCATCGCGACGCACATACACGACCCCGTTGTCACCTATATACGGCGGTAGACTATCGGGTTTGACCTCAACCCGCATCACATCGTGTCCTTCATAGGGCATCAGTTCGAGCGACATATACGGCTGGGGGTCAAGGTGTTGGCGCACACTCTGGCGCAGAATCTCGCTAACCTGTTCGGGGCGGGTGACACCGGTAATGCGCCCGCCTGGTTCACACCCAATAATCAACACGCCGCCATCTGCATTCGACAGCGCGGCCACGTCACGCCATAACTCACCAGCAGCCGACAGATCGTCGCCAATACTGCGCAGAATCTGGCGCTCTGAAGTAGCACCCGAGCGCAGGACATCGATGGCCCACTGCTTTTGATCCCGTTTCGGCACACGGACGCGGTCGAAGTTCTGGCTTCTAAACAGCTCTATAAGTGCTTCAAAGCTGTTATTGGGCAACAACAGTTCAATATAACGATCGCCAATACCGTGCCGTCGCCAATCCTGTAAGTCACCATCGGGTAAACGGCGTAGACGATGTGCATCACTGCCCTGAATACAGAACATCCGTCGCTCATAGTGTTCGGTTTTACCGTTATAGAAACCGGGTGAAGTAAACTTGTCGTGATCGGTATAAAAGTTAATAAACTCAAGCGCATGCAGGGAGGAACTCTGGGTAGCAGCTACCCGCGATTGCCCACTGGTACCCATCCGCAGGGTTTCGGTGATAACTCCATTCGGGCCATTGACATGCGCCGCAATAACCAACCCTCCAGCACGAGCAATAATGTCGTAGGCGTCAGTGACATAGCGGGTATTGGGGATACTGCACAGACCTTTCTTGAGTTGATCGGGAGGAATGCCCAATTGTATCAGTGTTGCCTCAATAAAGCTCAGCGAGTGGTTGGTGCTAAAAATACCGAGAATATGTGCACCATAATGCGACGTAAACTCAAACCCGGGTAGAACATTGATCTTACTCAATAACCGTCGATACTCATCCAATCGTGTTTGTTCTTCAGGAGTGAGTCGCCCGGCGGTTTCGAGGGTACATAAAAACTCGATTTCACGCTGAAACTGTTCATAGCCCTGAACAGTGTTATGATCGGTAAAGGCAATAATTTCCAATTCCCGTCGCTCAGCCTCTTGTAGAATATCCAGATAACTAACGTCTGGTTCAGCATAATCTTCGGATGCAGGGGTGTGAATATGTAAATCAGCACGTATCCATCGCAATCCATTACGTTCAACAGAAATAGATAGGTTACTCATACTCATACAACTCCACAATAGCGAAGGTTCTTTCTTTTCCTGAGATTTCTTTCTCTTTGATTTTGACGCTCACACTGCTATTTTGCACAACTCTGTGCGTCTATGCTTACTCCTCCCAGTGTGCCTGGTAGCGAATGATATGCTGCTGCGGTTCCATAGACTTTGCATAACTGGTCATGGAACGGTGGATCGGTCTTATGAGATACTTCGGGCAGGATGGAAGAGAACTCTGATCCCGTGTTGATCCGGGTGGCAATCCACCTCCTCGATGGATGCTCTGCTGCGAAACTCATAATGGGTAGCCATCCTTTACAAAGGCAGTCCTGTGCAACGCGGCATACCTCTATGATACCCGAAAGCTACAGAAGTGACAATCAATGTTTTCAAAAGCCGTGCAGAATATAAATAGTAGCACAGAAAAGCGACTCTCACCATAGAGGATACCCGGTTCAGGTTTTTTGAAGAGGCTGTACCCTGTGCATACCCCTGTCCGTCCCGTCCGAACATGCCAGACACTATATCGGGGCACCCACGCGGGGTGCCCCATGCGCATCAGGTTCAGGGATGCAACCCTCACAACCCGTTAGGTTTCTGGGTACCTGGCCCCTCAGACCCGCAGCCAGAAGCATCCATTGATTAATACGTTGGGGTGCCCACACGAGGTACCGTTCCATCCTGTATTCCAGCCCGATCCGCCAGAACAATCTGCACGTCAGAGGGAGGTACGATACTGGGGATCGTCAGGTACATAGTAGTCAGGATCATACCGATACCCAGTGACGGCCCCCAGGACTAAAGCACCTGTTGCACTCAGAGACGGCCGCCCCAGTCTCATGAGACTAAATAGGAACCAGCCTCATGCTTGATGATAGGCGCGACGATATAGATCGATAATTTCCTGCCTGGTCGGCTTGCGTGGATTGTTAGCCGGGCTCCCACTGTCAATCGCCGCATCCGCCATCGATGGGGCTAGACGGATCAATTTTTCCTCTTCAACGCCCAGCTCCGCCAGCGATGGAATCTTGATGTCCCGAATTAAACGCTTGATCGCCTTGACGGCCAGGTCGGCGGCTTCCATCACCGGCATAAAATCGGTATGCTCTCCCATGGCCCGGGCCACATGGCCATAGCGCACCGGATTGCCGATCAAGCTAAACTCTGTCACCACTGCCAGCAGGGCCGCATTCGAAACGCCATGGGCAATATGGAAATACGCGCCGATTGGCCGCGACATACCATGCACCAGAGCGACGGATGAGTTGCTAAAGGCAATGCCTGCCTGGAGTGCGCCGAGCATCACCTTCTCGCGGGCCTCCTGGTTGGTACCATTCGACCAGGCCTGCCGAATGTTGCTGGCAATCAACTCGATCGCCGAGAGGCAGAATAGATCCGACATCGGTTGGGCCTTCACCGAAACATAGGCTTCAATTGCATGCACCAGGGCGTCAATGCCGGTCGCTGCGGTTACGCTCGGCGGGGAAGAGATCGTGAGCAAGGGATCCACAATTGCAATGTCTGGCATTAGATGTGGGCTACCGATCAACATCTTCACATCTGTTTTTGTATCGGTAATAACCGTAAACATCGTTGCCTCGCTGCCGGTACCAGCGGTAGTGGGTATAGCGATCAGCGGAGCACCGCGCTGTCCAATTTTACCAATGCCTTTGTAGTCCTCAATTGAGCCAGGGTTGGTAGTCATAACGGCAATGGCTTTGGCGGTATCGATCGGGCTACCGCCTCCTAAAGCTAACAAGAAATCACAGCCCTGTTCTCGATAGAAATCGAGTCCTTCCTGGACGTACTCAACCACTGGCTCACTATTCACCCCCGCATAGACGGCACTCTGAATATCGTGCTGACTTAACACCTGTTCCAGTTTGTTCACCAACCCCAGGTTCTGCATGATCTTGTCGGTGACAATCAAGCCCTTCTTAAAGCCTTTTGTACAGCACAACTCACCTGCCTGATCGGCCGCGCCGGAACCAACGCGGATCATGGCTGGAACAATAAAATCTCGCGGCGGTAACATCACAACCTCCTTCATATCATGTTGTTCATTCTACACATGCTATGATTGCACACTATGTGTTCATCAAACAGTGGGGTATAAAGATGCACTGACCTGCAACACCATATGCTGGTCGCGGAAATGTGGATCAGGGTATTGCACCGCGCCACTTGCTGTCTTGTCTGGCGAGGACTACTTTGTTGACTGCGAAGCGCTCCATATGTTGGCAAAGATGCTCCTTAGTGTAATATAGACTGGCGGTGGTGTCAATACATATGTCCACATTCTGCAGCCCAATAGCACGATACAGGCATACCGCATCCAGAGACAAAGACTTTCCAGGCAGGCTGCATATATTCGGAAACGTATGTAGACGCTGTCAAATCTAGTACAGCATCATGATATAATAAGTGCGTAGGCAATTCTGAATTATGGATTATAACGCATAGAACCATGCTTGACCTGCTACAACCAGAAACGATCGTCCACGGTACCCACAGCGAGTACGTTATTCTGAACCTGATCGGTCGAGGTGGTATGGGTGCAGTCTATCGTGTACGGCGCACCAGTGATAACTCGATCTGGGCACTGAAGGAAATGCGAGTACCGCCAGACACGCCTCCCGAAGAGGCAGAAGACCATCGCAAGCTCTTTCAGCAGGAAGTAGAGTTATTACGCCGAATCCACCATCCAAACCTGATTGTGGTGAGTGATTACTTTGAACAATCCGGGCGTCCAACTATGGTGATGGAGTTTATCCCTGGTAAGACGCTCGAGACCCAGATCCACGATACCAATGCACCGCTGTTGGAGCAGCAGGTCATTGGCTATGGGATACAACTATGTCGCGTGTTACACTATCTGCATACCTTGAACCCACCGATTATCTACCGTGATCTCAAACCCTCAAATATCATGGTGACGCCCGAAGGTGTCCTCAAACTGATTGATTTTGGTGTGGCGCGTACCTACAAGGCACGCAAGTCGAAAGACACGGTCGCTATGGGATCAGCAGGCTATGCGCCACCAGAGCAGTATGGTAAAGGGCAGACCGATGCTCGCAGCGACATCTATGCACTGGGAGCCACGTTGCTGCACTTGCTAACCAACCTTCCACCTGTACCGCTCCAACCGCCGCAGCCTGGCTATATTCGCAAACTGAATCCCTCGGTCGATGCCGAAACTGAACAGGTGATCATCAAGGCCATGGCGTTAACTCGTGAACAGCGCTATCAGTCTGCGCTAGAGATGGAACAGGCTTTGCTTCATTGCCTGGACGCACCTTATGTTGATCCTACATCATGCATCACCCCGCCACCAATTGTGCCTCCCGCGCCACAACCGGTACCTATACCCACGTCGCCACCACCACAACCAGTCTCCATAGCTGATGGAAAAACCTGTGCCCGCTGTGGCCGTGTGAACAAAGCGAACGCTCGCTTCTGTGCCGGATGTGGCGCGCCGCTGGCGGGTTTGCCACCGGCACGTGTGGTCGCAACGTCGCCTCGTAGCACCTGGGAGATCAAACTCGATCGACTTCCATGCAATATTGGGCGGCGTGATCCGCGCAAAAATCATTATCCTGAAATTGATCTGGCGGAACATGACCGGGGCATTGCCTCCCGCAATCATGCCATTATCCAGCGTACCAACGATCACTATACCCTCACGGATCTCGGTAGCACCAACGGGACAACCATTAACGGAGTGCATATACCAGCCCACATTCCGCAACCACTGCATCAGGGGGATCGCATCAAGGTGGGCGAAGTAGAGTTGGAGTTTCGATGGGCATAAAAGTATTGATTTTGCGCGCGCCTGGTATTAATCGTGACACCGATGCCGCCGCCGCCTGTGAACTGGCCGGTGCCCGGGCCGAACGAGTGCATATCAACCGCCTGGCTGACCACAGCCTGCATCTACGTCATTATGGATTCCTCGTCATACCTGGTGGCTTTTCCTATGGTGATCATCTTGGTGCGGGCAAACTGCTGGCGATTGATCTGTTGCATCGCCTGGGGGAACAACTGGCTGCGTTTATAGCTGACGGCCGACCGGTGCTGGGCATCTGCAATGGCTTTCAGGTGCTGATCAAGGCAGGTATTTTGCCGGGACTGAAGGGGGTTGCCCCAGGTACTGAGAATGTTCGCCCACAGGCCACCCTGACGCATAATGCCTCTGGACGCTTTGAATGTCGCTGGGTGCAAGTGGCTGCCGAGCCAGTGAGTCGCTGTATTTTCACCCAGGGGATGACCGTCCCCATCGAGGTACCCATTGCCCATGGTGAGGGTCGCCTGGTTGTACGAGATGACACAGTACTCGACCAGTTGCAGGCCGGGGGGCAGATTGCCTTGCGTTATGTCACCACCGATGGCAGCGATGTCACCTATCCAGCCAATCCCAATGGCTCGGTTGGCAATATTGCTGGATTGTGCAATCCGCAGGGGAACATTCTAGGGTTAATGCCGCATCCCGAAGATGCGGTACTCCCACAGCAGCATCCACGCTGGACACGCGAACCCTGGCGGCAAAAGGGCGACGGTCTGATCCTGTTCCAGAATGCGGTGCGGTATGCCACACAGCTCTAGTATTATCACGTGGATGTGATACATTGAAATCGCTGTGTATCTCTCTTCCGACAAGGGTTGTCCATGGTTCGGGAAACGGTTGGCCACAGGAGGTACGAGGGCTATAGGCTCCCGCAGCACTGTCTGGTTGGCTCACAGTTCCATACATTCATTGCACCATATATCTGATCAGACTACCAGGTCGATCGGATGTCCAGTTATTCACGAACGATCAGCTCGATCTCGAAAAGCTTTGGCCAGAGCTTCCCAGTGACGAACAATCGATCATGGTCGGCATCATAGGCAATACCATTGAGGACATCGACCGGTTGCTGACGATATTCTGCTGATAGTACTCCGCTCAGGTCGATCCATCCTACTACCGCGCCTGTTTGTGGATCAACACGGGCAATCCGATCGGTTTGCCAGATATTGGCATAGACCTCACCTTGAATATACTCCAGTTCATTCAGCCGACTTACAGAACGGCCAGCATCAGTGACATAGATGTGCCCCGTTATCTGCAACGTCTCCGGGTCGAGGAAAAACAGCCGATCGGTTCCATCACTCATAATCAGCCGTTCGCCGTCGTGGGTAATGCCCCAACCCTCGGTTGGGTAGGAAAACTCGCGCAACCGGTCAAAACTCTGCTTCTCGTATACAAAGCCTATATTCGATTGCCAGGTCAACTGAATCAGTGTATCGTTAAAGGATGCCAGGCCTTCGCCAAAAAATTGTGGCTCTAGTTCGTAGCTTTGTAACACGGTGCCGGTTTCCAGATCAACCTTACGTAGCGAGGAACGACCATATAAGCCCGTACTTTCATACAGTACTCCATTGTCAAAAATCAAACCCTGGGTAAAAGCCGCAGGATCATGCGGGTAGGTATTGATAATGGTATAAGTATAAACCGGAAGCTCCGGAGTTACTGAGGGTGTCGTCGGGGCGGTGATAAACATCGGCACCATAATGGCCGAACGTGGCGGTGTGGTAGTGGGGGCTGGCGTAGAACTCTCTACCAGGTACGCACAGGCGGAAAGAAGCAAGATACCCCAGAGTAGTCCAATGAGCGTCACGTAATACCGAATGCAATGGATCATATACACAACCTTATACATAAAAGAACGTATGTATTTACTTGAACAACCCGTCTTTTTCGCCTGCGACCAAACAGGACGTTTGCTCTTTTCAGCCTGTGGCGAAACACGGGACATACAAACAGGCGCTTAGTACCACCCCTCTGAAGTATGCCCCACATGATGGACAAAAAGGCAGGGTTACGGGAAAGATTGCAGACCACGTACTGCCTGTTGATTGGGAGCATGATTTGGTAATCATTCCGCACACATTGCGGCAGTTGATACTATAATGTCTACCTGGTTAGAAGAATCGTGGAGGGTTAGACAAAGCCGCAAGGTCGCGTTCATCGTCCGCTGTTTTGCGCAGCAACGTATACAACAACTGGGCGTTGATCGGGCCATCGTTAATAACTGAGCAGATCAATGATGCGCGTAACTCGCGAATGTCGCGGGTTAAGATGCGGATCATTTCACTGAATTGCACATGATACCAATCATCACTGCGCCGGGCATAATGTATCTCGTCCTGTAGTTGCGCAATCGCAATCGCCTGATGCTCTAACAGAAGCTGAATATCTGCCAGACGGCGTTCAATACGGGCGATCTGATCGTCAGATATAGGTACTGATGGCATTGTCTGATCCTGTTGATGTTCTATAACAGGCCTTTTCATGCTTTTGAGCGCTGGTTAATATCAGGATGTACAGTGTAGCATGGGAGATTATCTTGCGCAAGACAGGTTTTGAAACGCAAGCGCTCCTGAATATCGTTTTGGGTATCATTATTGTGCCTGCAGCCGGTACTGAGAGGTTGCAAGCGGCCTGGTGTACAATATTCCTATCTTTTGTATAGGACTTCTGGTTTCAATATACCTGCCGAGGGCGTCTCGGTGGAGTATTAATGCTACAACGCGACATCTCCTGGGTAGGAAGGCGCGGTGCGGCTTCGCCCCGCCGAAACCACCATATCTGGTGCGGCGCGGCAATGCCGCGCCGCACCAGAAAGCAACCATGCGCGGGGGCCGCTCAGGGGATACCTGTGTCGGGGGTGGCGCGGGGGACTGCAGAATATCAACTATCATGAGTGATATAAGCATCGAGTGTCTCACCCCCCACGAGCGAAAGCACTCCTGAAAGGTTACTCGAGTATCGTTATATAGTAGGGGCCTGAAAATATCTGGTCATTTAATACGATGCAGGCCACTAGTAAGGTTACTATCTTGCACAAACAAAAACCTGCTTTTGTTTTTACTATCAGAACGTGGTTCGCATTGTTTGGACTAGCAGTTGCGGTCTATATCGTTATTACCTATGTGAACGTGTTGTTCAACACTTTTAGCTTGTTGTTCATCACCGTATTGCTCAGCCTCCTGATCAATCCGCTGGCCGATGCGCTCCAGCAACGGGGGCTGCCTCGTATGTGGACCGTTATTCTGGTCTATATTGGGGCCATGCTGATCGTGGCCTTGATCGTGGCCCTGATTGTTCCGTTAGTCCTGGATAATCTGG
The DNA here is from genome assembly GCA_034435975.1 of Chloroflexaceae bacterium. Lineage (GTDB taxonomy): Bacteria > Chloroflexota > Chloroflexia > Chloroflexales > Chloroflexaceae > CAKZQX01. Next base: position 27,284 of record DAOTWD010000174.1, read on the forward strand.
GGGCGCTGGCAGCCAATAGTGAACAAATCATCGCCAGTATTGTTGCCAACCTTGATGACCTTCCAGGGATTGGCCGCTTGCTCAACCTGTCCACTCAACTGGAGGATGGCCCACCGCCAGCTGTTACTGAAGTGCTACGTGGTCTGGCTCTGACTATTCCGGGAACCCTGGCTAATACCGGCAGTCTTCTTTTCTCCGGGTTTATTATTGCCGTGCTGGTCTTCTTTCTGGTGGTCGATCATACGATCAGTCGAGCCTTGCTCAGAACCTGGGTACCTGAGCATTATCATGAACGTATCATCCAGCTAACTGAACGCGCCAGTGTGGGATTAGGTCGCTGGTTTGTGGCCCAGTTATGTATCTCAGGCTACTGGGTGATAGCCTATACCCTGATGTTGCAACTGTTAGGTATTCCCTATGCGTTTACAATCGGTATCATTAGCGGTATTCTTGAATTTATTCCGTATCTGGGGGGGATTATTGGCAGTATCTTAATGATCCTCAGTGCGCTGACCGTTGACCCTTGGCTGGCAGTATGGTCAGTGGTCTGGGGAATACCTATTGGCATTATTGGGGTAAATATAGTGGTGCCTTTCTTCTTTTCACGGGCCATTAATGTCCATCCCGCCGCTATTTTGCTTGCACTCTTTATTGGTGGGCAGATTGGTGGGATTTTTACGGCACTCCTCACTGTGCCGGTGGTTGTATTGATAACGGTACTTGATCGGGAGTTTCGACTGCAGCAAGCCGTCAGGCACCGAACGGTGGCTACACTTCAGAATACGGTAACCGACACGAAAGAGGCAACATAGCCCTACATATCAGGAGCAATATCATGAGTATACAAACAAAAAGATCATGTCCAGATCGGCATGATGCACCGAACGTACTTGAATCTGAACCGCACTTGATTGCACCCGAACCGTTGCGCATACCGCCAGATCACGTCGCCGTAGATGTGCCTGATCTGCCCGTGCATACCAGTATGGAGATGGACGACGATGAACTGGTGCAGGCCCAGGCTCGCTCGTTTCGAGCATGGCAACGGCTCTGGTTACGCATTTGTAGTATTGATCCGGACGATCTTGTTCGCCTCTTGCTGGTGATAATCGCTATTGCTGCCTTTATCTGGGTACTCTGGTATTCCTGGTCTTCACTGCTGCCCTTCCAGATCGGTGTGGTCTTGACGTACCTGTTGTTCCCGCTGGTCAACTGGTTAAACCGCTGGTTGCCACGCTGGGTGGCCGTGGTGCTGGTACTGTCAGGTGGATTAATCGCCATATCTTCGATCATCTGGGTGCTGGTGCCCGCCCTGATCAGTCAGTTAAATAGCTTGCTCCAGTCGCTGCCAACGACAGCCCAGTTTGAGCAGTGGATTGCCAGCCTGGAGGAATATATTAGTACCCTCCCAGAAGGGACACGCATCTTTATCAATGAAGGATTTCAGCAAGCGCTGATTATGATGCGCAATAATCTGGTCACGTATATTCGCAGTATGATCAATTTTCTGGTGAATACCGGGCTTAGCGTAGTATCGACCGTTACATTTCTGATTGGCTTTGTCGTGATTCCCTTCTGGTTGTTTTTCGTCTTGATGGATTTACAAACAGCTGCACAAACGGTTGATCGCATGGTTCCACGCTGGCTACGAGCAGATTTCTGGGCAGTGTTGCGTATTACAGATCGCATTATCAGCCGCTACTTTCGTGGGCAACTCTTGCTGGGCATCATTATTGCGGTTGCGGTCTACAGCGGTCTGACAATTATGAAACTATCTGGCGTCGAGGGTATCCAATATGAATTGCTCCTGGCGCTGATTGCCGGATTTACGGAGTTGATACCCATTATCGGGCCGATCCTAGGGGCCATACCGGCCGTTATTGTAGGTCTGCTCCATTCCTGGCAGACTGGACTGGCAATTGCGCTGATGTTTTTAATCATTCAGCAGATTGAAGGCAATATCCTGGTGCCACGCGTTGTTGGTGATAGCGTCAACATTCATCCGGCCTTGGTGATGATATTAATTATAGTTCTGACCCCGCTGGGAATCATCTGGCTGATTCTGGCAGTACCGATGACGGCGGTGATTCGAGATATTTATCGTTATGTCTATGGTCGCTTCGGAAAGCCGCGCCGCCCGGCCGGCCTGTTGCCTGGAGAACCCTTCCCGCCTGTTGCAGAAACGGTGACGCAGCAACCCGTTGCCGATTAGCCGGAGTCAGGTGGTCAGCTTTCACCTGCGACGCTGTAGGTACACCTGAAAAGGATTGAGAAGCTTTATCAGATCGGGGGCGGCGAGCATCGTCGCCCCTGAAATATGTTCGGATTTCCTTCCAGCACAGGAATAGCCGCAGTCGCTGAGATACCATAGGTGACCAAAATAGGTGCGGTGGTGTGCATGATGGATTTTTCAGCATCCTGGCACAATCGTTCAGCGCGGTGGTCTATGCAGGAAGAACCAGAGCCCAATCCCGCCACCCATACCGAGGACGAACAGTGCAAGACCAATGGTGATGGGCAAAACCCACGGGTTTGTGTTGCCCGCTGGAGTTGTACTCGGTGCGCCGGGGTTGCTGCCACTCGCAATTGTATCGGTTGTCGGGCTGCTGCCTGGCATCTCTGGTGAGGTTGCGCCTGGTGCTGGGGGTGGTAGCGTGGCTGTGGGAGTGAGTGCCGCGAGTTGCGCAGGCGTCAAAGGGCGCCACGCCGGGTGCTGGCCTATGGTGGTGATGCGTTGCGGATCGCCCGCCTTCAGGTTGATCAACCAGAGGCCGTCGGTATGGTCGCCAGTGCGAGAGAATACGTGTCCCATGTCATGGACTACCACCAGCCATGCACTATCGGGCGACCAGGCGAGGGCTGTGAAGGATTCGTAGCTGAGGGGCAACCGCTCCGGGGGGCGCTGCGGATTGGCCGCGTCAACCAGAAAGAGCGCGTTGTTCCAGGGGTAGCCCCACGAATAGGGATCGCTTGACCAACAATCGGCACCGATCACCGCCAGTGTGCGGCCATCGGGTGACCATTGGGCATCGAAGAGCGTCCCGCGATTCGCAGGCGATGGACACGAATAGTGATCGTGATTCCAGGTCACATCGGCACGTCCGGTTTGGAGATAGCCCATGACGCGATGGAAGGTGACGCTGGCGACCTGCTGGGCACTGAGCGCCTGGAGACGGATCGGCTCATAGCTCTCTTGCGGCGGATCGGCGCTCAGGTCGCCGGCGAGCGTGGAGCGCACCAGCTCCCAGGTCATCTCCCCCCAATCCTTCGTTGCCAGAATGCGCGCAAAGAGTAGCGTGCCATCGGGCGCAAAAGTGGGCAGAAACTCATCAGCGGGATCATTGCTGACCGCCGTCGTCGTGCTGGTCTCCAGATCGAGCAGGTAGATGTCGTAGTTGCCTGTGCGATTGGAGGCATAGGCCAGATGCATGCCATCGGGCGACCAGGCGACCTGTACCCCGCCATAAGACCCGGGGCTACCGACGGTGCCATCATCAACCAGGGTCGTAGTCTGACCACTCGGCAGATCGAACAGCAGGATGTTGCCTTCGTGGATGAAGGCGATCTGACCCACGTCTGGCAACGGCGGTAGCACAGCGGTGCGCCGCCACGCGGGAGGAATGGTTGCATCCCAACGTAGATCGGTAGTGTCGGCAGGCACATCCATAATGCGTTGCAGGCCACTGCCATCCAGGTTGACCACCCAGAGTGCATCGTGATCGCGGCCCAAGTCACCTGGATCGCTGGTGATAAAGGCAAGTTGCTGCTGATCGGGACTCAGTGCTATTTCACGCGCCAGCATCCCCGGAACCAGCACGCGCTCGTTTTGCCCATTAGCATCGGCGATGACGAGGTCGTAACCTGGCTCGACCGTCTGCTCCGGAAAAAAGATGCCCTGACAGACATAGCGACTATAGACAAACTGCTGATCAGCCAGCCATGCAACACTGGTGGGCATACCACTGAGTATCACCGGCTCCTGCCCCGCCGGAACCAGGTTCCCTGTACAGGCAAGATCCCAGGCATCAACTGCCCGCTGCCCATCCGGATGCAGCCACACCCGCGTGTCATAAAAGCGCATACCAGGCAACTGCGTGACCTGTTGTGAAGCCAGATCAAACTGGAAGGGTTCACACAGGGCGGCCTCGCCCATCCCTTGCCGACATGCCACAAAGAAGACCCGCGAGTGATCGCTACTCACCACCACCGTAGCAAGCCTGGTATCACCGTACTGATAGGTGAGCGGCGCAACGTGATCGGGGAACTGTGCGTAGAAGGTCTGACTGTCGAGCAGAACCTCAGGGTAGAGGTGGGGATCGGCAGGAAAACGCTCAATCGCGAAGGAACGTGGATCGGTATCACTCAGTGCAAGACGCACAAAAGCACCGTCCGGGCCAACGCGGCTAGCGCGGGGCGGCGCGGGGCCAACACGCACACTGCGCTGACGGGCCAGATCCACCAGATAGTGGCGGCCCGCGCTGCCATAGACGAGACCAGGCTCAGCAGGTTGGGCTGCACCTGGCACGGCGAGCAGGATAAGAGTGAGGATGGAGATGAGAAGGATGTTTTTGGTTATAGATAAATATGTGTCAGACTGTTTAAACATGATTGTGAAATCAGGTTCAAAAAACAGGGTTCAAATTCAAAATCAAGGAGATTTACAATCGATCAGGTACGTGCCAGGGTCATCACGGCTGGTACGCGATTAAACATCCAGAACCCAAACGGGATACCGATAATGACCGTGCAAAGCGCCCATGCCAGGCTGAGCCACAAGGCACTGAACCACCAGCCAACAAACACGAAGTATAGCGCCCGTATAAGAAAAGGCCGCTGCTCAATATTGCGTGTGTAGGCAGCACCAGTCGCAGTAATGACCAGATCGTTCCGCTGTGGCTGCAAGGTAGTGACTTGCGGCAGCCGGTTGAGCATCCATAATCCCAGCGGCAAGCCGATAATCGTGACACAGAGTACCCAGGCTACTGTGGCCCAGATACCGCTCAACCATAGACCAAAGAAGATAAAATACAGGACACGAATCAATAGATTCGGCCCGCGATTCTGCACAACGACGGTTGACATGCTCTTCCCTCCTCATTCTAATTGCAACGGTAATCATCGTAGTATCATTGACTCCACTGCAAGAAGGCCGAACATTACCCACCCAAAAGTGCGCCGACTAGCCGCCAAGGGGGTGGGAGGAGGCGGCGGAAAAGCGAAAAAATCATATCCGCCGCCTGTGCCAGGGTGTTTTCTGCTTGACTG
>DAOTWD010000175.1:0-55778 GCA_034435975.1 Chloroflexaceae bacterium
TGCTTTCGGATCGGTCTACCCGCACATCACATATGGCATCTCGACATCACTCTACGTCCGCTACGATCAAAAAGTTTCATAATATAATATACCAGGTCTACCTCAGTTGTAAACCGGATTCATAGCTTGAGCCGGGAGGGCCTTCGATCCCGGCTCAAGCTGAGACTCTTGTTGTTGACTGCTCAGAGCGGAGGGCGCTCCTGGCTGACGCCGGGGCACCATGCCTGAGGTGATTCGTCTGTTCGTTGCCGATGCATTGGCTCTATTCCCCCTGCCCGCTACTCGTGATCGCCTCACTTACTCAGGCGCGGGTTAAAGGAGTTGGTGGCAACATCCTCCGGCGTGAGCTGACCGGGTGCAATATCGCCGCGCTGCTGCATGTACTCCAGCCAGAAGCGTACATCGTCCAGCACCACCCGTCCATCGGGCTGAAAGCGATAATCGGGAATGTAGCGGGCTTCAATGCCGGTGTAGCGAGCAATGATCGTGCGTGCTGCTTCGGGATTGGCTGCGATCCAGTCAATGGCATCGACAATGCCGGCGACAAAGGCACGGGCCGCCGCCGGATTGTCAGCCGCCCAGTCACGGTGCAAAAAGTGCGTGGTAAATTGCTTTTCACCAAAGACATCGAAGGCGGTGAAAAGCAGCCGCACCTCGTCGGCGTAGGTCTGGCGCACATAGGAGGTATAGGGCTGCATCAGGCCGATCATATCCACCTGGCCACGCTCCAGCGCCAGCGCCTGATGCTCGAAGGGCAGCAAAACAAAAGTGACTTCCTCTTCTGCTACGCCAGCTTGCTCCAGTGCCATCAGGATGGTGTAGTGAAATGAGGAATACCACAGGTTGACCGCTACCGTTTTGCTGCGCAGGTCGGCCACGCTGTGAATAGCGCTGTCTGCCCGCACGAAAAACTCCTCCAGTGGCTGGTCATCAATCGCCGATTGAATATCGCTGACGCCGACAACGGGGAGATCGCTGGCATTGGCGTTGATTAGCGCCGGTAGCGAAGCCAGGCCGGCTTCGGCGCTGCCGCTGGCAACCGCCTGAATGGCGGTCGGCCCACCCAGTGTGTCCCCAATGATGGTCACCTCCAGGCCATGTTGGGCAAAAAAACCTTGATCGATGGCGACATACACCGGGTCGTAAACTTTGAAGTTCACATAGCGTAGTGAATAAGGAGCGGCGGGTGTGGCAGGTGGACTGGCGCAGGCAGTCAACATGAGCAAACACACCAGCCAGTTCATGTATGGACGCATAGTTGCACCTCAACGATATGCTGGGCATATGCCAGCGTACTGTTCATAATCAGACCAATCAGGGCAATCCAGATAATCACCGCATACATGGCAGGAAAGGCGAAGGTCTGGGAACTGACCAGGATGGCATAGCCCAGACCAGCCGACGAACCGAGCATCTCGGCGGCGACAAGGCTGATCCAGCCGCTGCCCAGACCAATGCGCAGACCAGTGATGATTCCTGGGGTCGCCAGCGGCAGGATGATCCAGGTCAGCATAGCTCGCCGACCGGCACCGTCCAGGTACGCTGCCTCGATCACAAACGGGTCAACCTGGCGCACACTCTGCACCGTGGTGAGCAAGATGGGCGGCCAGGCCGTCCACCAGATAACCATCGTCTTTGACCAGAGACCCACGCCCAGTATCAAGATCAGCAGGGGAAAGATGGTCAGTGCGGCCACCGGGCGTACTGCATCGACCAGCGGAGTGACAATCAGCGCCAGTGGGCGATACTGGGTCATGGCAATGCCGATGCTCACGCCGCTGATAGCGGCCCAGAGAAAGCCCAGGCTAATGTGCTGGAGACTCACCAGGGTGTGTTGCCAGGCCTGTCCACTCCATACCAGGTACCACAACGCGGGCACCACCCGCGAGAACGGCGGGAACACCGGGGAAGTCAGCAACTGGGCTGCCAGTTCCCATACTGCGGCGAGCAGGCCAAAGCCGCTAAAACTGAGCCAGCGAATGTTGGGCATACTCTGGTTGTTCGTCCTCTAGCATGGTATGGTAGGGCCGACAGTGTTATCGCTGGCAGTATAGCACAGGTTTGGGTGTTCTTCGTGTTTTTTCCTTTTTACACTTGCTTGACAATCTGTCATAGGCAGACTACACTATAGGCGAGCATAGCACATGGTACTACCAGGAAGATGTCATACGGTCTTGCCTGCTTCACCTAGTTGCATCCATCAGTAGCCAGTAGCGGTATAAACATACAACAAAGCTCTCATCAAGCCCATGTCTGAACTATACACTTAGCGATCATGCATGATGGTTGCCGGAGCAGACAGGGCCGTCGGTGTCTGAGCTTCGTCGTCATTCAACGTACAGTTGCACATCTACAGTGAACATACTGTCTTATTGCATGGAACGTTATTCGCCTGGATGGTTTAGTATGCTTCCTGAAATACTGATCATCGGATGGTTGCACCGTATGCTTCTTGAGGTAACCTCTTGCACCAGTGGCAGGAGGTGTTTTGGGAAACACCATTATCACAACCAGATATGCGCCTGCTCTGAGTTACAGGGAGCGTTGCCTACCTGTCCCTCTGAAATATCTGCTATACCCCCCTATCCGAAGGATAGGGGGCTTTTTTATGTTCAGCGCGAGGTATCTGATCCTGAGATTCTGATGGGTCTGGTGGCTGGTATTTGTCACCTGGTGTATGGAATGGAGAAGCGCCTGCCTGCGGCTTATGTTGATCAGGCGTAACGCACGTTGCCCAACAGCTATTTGAAGCAGATTTCGAAACACTGAGGAGGATTCGTGATGAAACCGGAAGACGCTTACGTGCTGGTGATTGAGGATAATGCGGACAATTTGATGGTTGCCACTGACCTGTTACGCCTGGCGGGGGTGAAGTATATCAACGCGCGGGCGTCAGGCGGGCAGGGGATCAAACTGGCCGAAACGCTGCCGCGCGTTGATCTGATTTTGCTGGATATTCAATTGCCCTATGAAGATGGCTTTGCGGTATTGCAACAGATCCGTGCACATCCGAAACTACACCAGACAAAAGTACTGGCCGTGACCGCGAACGTGATGCCCCAGGATGAAGAGAAAGCACGTGCAGCCGGGTTTGATGGGTTCATTGGTAAACCCCTGCATCCCATTCGGTTTCCAGAACAGATTCGGGCCGTCCTGTCGGGCGAGGTTATCTGGCGGGCACGCTGAGGAGAAACGAGTGCTATGATAACAGGGAGATCGATAACGGGGGGATCTTCAGTCATACCATGGATATCAGGGTGGGAAGCACGATCCAGACCAGTGGCGGCTGATGGCAATCGCCCGGCAGTTGAAGCGGCGGATTGTCCATCTTTGTCACCGGCAACGGTGTTGATTGTTGATGATGAGGCAGATGGACGGGAGATCATTGCGGCCCTGCTGCAACCGTATGGTTATCGCCTGTTGTTTGCGTCCAATGGGGTGCAGGCGCTGCACGAAGCAACGCTGCATCTACCGGATGTCATTGTGCTGGATGTGATGATGCCCGGCATGGATGGCTTCAGTGTCTGTCGGCATCTGCGGGCCAATCCACTCCTGGCCGAGATACCGATTGTGCTGGTAACGGCGCTGAATGACCGGCAGTCGCGGCTCCACGGGTTGGCTGCCGGTGCCGACGATTTTCTGTCGAAACCAGTTGATCCAGCCGAACTGGTGGTGCGCTTGCAGACTATCATCCGGCTCAATCGCTATCGCCGCCTCCTGGAAGAACGGCAGCGACTTGCTGATCTGGCACAGCAGACAACGGCTATCCTGGAACAAACCTATGATCTGACTTTGCGGGGGTGGGTGAAGGCACTCGAACTTCGTGATGGCGAGACAGAGGCCCATAGTCAGCGTGTCACCGAGCTGACCTTGCGTCTGGCACGGGCGCTTGGGATACCAGAGGGCCAGTTGATACACATCTGGCGAGGGGCTTTGCTGCACGATATTGGAAAACTGGGCATCCCTGATTATATTCTGCACAAACCGGGCCCGCTCACTCCCGAAGAACAGGCACTGATCCGCCGCCATCCGCAGTATGCGCTCGAATGGTTGTCGCCCATTCCGTTTCTCAAACCGGCGCTAGATATTCCGGCCTATCACCATGAAAAATGGGATGGCAGTGGCTATCCCTTTGGGTTATGTGGCGAGGCGATTCCACTGGCGGCACGTATCTTTGCAGTGGTGGATGTGTGGGATGCGCTTACAAATGATCGCCCTTATCGCGCTGCGCTACCAGAGACAAAGGTGTGTGACCACATCTACCAGCAGGCAGGATTCCATTTTGATCCAACAATCGTGCCAGTGTTTTTGCAACTGGTGTAGTTCGAGCGGTCTGAACGTTCAGCGTTTGAACGTTCAAGCACAGCGCGTCCCTGGAGCGCGTCCCTCCGGGGCGCGGGGCGAGCGCGGGCGCGGGTAGCGCGTCCCTCTGTGGCGCGGGGTGGGCGTGGGCGCAGGCGTCCCTGGGAGCGCGTCCCTGGGGCGCGTCCCTCTGGGGTGCGAGCGTGATCGTGGGTGCGGGGCGAGCGCGGGCGCGGGCGCGGGTAGCGCGTCCCTCCGGGGCACGTCCCTCTGGCGCGCGAGCGTGATCGTGGGTGCGGGGCGCGGGGCGAGCGCGTCCCTGGGGCGCGTCCCTCCGGGGCGCGAGCGTGATCGTGGGTGCGGGGCGAGCGCGGGCGCGGGCGCGGGTAGCGCGTCCCTCCGGGGCGCGGGGCGGGCGCGGGTAGCGCGTCCCTCCGGGGCGCGAGCGTGATCGTGGGTGCGGGGCGAGCGCGGGCACGGGCGCGGGTAGCGCGTCCCTTCGGGGCGCGAGCGTGATCGTGGGTGCGGGGCGAGCGCGGGCACGGGCGCGGGTAGCGCGTCCCTCCGGGGCGCGGGGCGAGCGCGGGCGCGGCGAACCTGGGAGCGCGTCCCTGGGGCGCGTCCCTCCGGGGCGCGAGCGTGATCGTGGATGCGGGGCGAGCGCGGGCGCGGGCGAATCTGGGGGCGCGTCCCTCCGGGGCGCGAGCGTGAGACATCCTCCTGACGGGCGGCGGTGCGGCTGCGGCGATGAGGCGTAGAGATGACAGGTTCGCTCCTGTACCGCTGCTCGTGAAAATGAGGCTGTTATGCGAAACTACAGACAACTGGCACACAAGCGACTCTTTGCACACCTGACGCGGCTACGTATGGCGTCGGCGGTGATCGGCTTGCTACTGCTATGCACAGGGTTAATCGGGTGTAGTTCAACGCCGGAGACGGTGCTGATCGCCACCGAGGTCGTAACCCTGCCGCCAACAACCACCGTTGTGCCCGTATTGGAACAGACAACCGTGCTGGCAGCGACCACTACCACTGGAATCCAGCATATATGCCTGGTTATCCAGTCTGACGTGATGGAAAGCAACTATAATCGTTTGCTGTACGATGGTGTACAGGCTGCTGCCACTGATTACCAGATCCAGAGCACGCTCGTGGTGTCCAACGAAACCGGTGTCGCCAGTTATCTGCAGGCGCTGGAGCAATGTGTGGCCCTCGATACTAATGTGATTGTTATGGGTTTTAACCCGGACGCGGAAGCTATTACATCCTTTGTCAGCGCGCATCCCGACATTTTCTTTGTGGGTGTGGAGTATCCACTTCCAGCTGGCCCGGACAACTATATGGCGTTGCAATTTCGTAGTGATCAATCGGGCTTTCTGGCTGGCTACCTGGCTGGCCTGGTGACCACATCCAATATTGTAGCCGGGATCTATGGCCCGGATTATCCGCCGCTCAAAGCGTTTCGGCATGGGTTTGAACAGGGTGCAGTACTGGCGGCACAGACGAGGGGGCGGGAGGTTACAGTACTGGGTGCCTATATGGATAGTTTTGATGACCATGATGGTGGTGCAGCCCAGGCACTGGCTTTTATTGAGCAGGGAGCCGATGTTATTTTCGGGGCCGCAGGTATTACCGGCTCGGCGGGTATTCAGGCGGCAGCCCAGGCTGGAGTCGCGGTGATCGGTGTGGATGAGGATGAATATCTGACCACTTTTGACGGTGGCCAACTCGCCGGATCTGAATATATTATCAGCAGTGCCTTGAAACGGGTTGATATCGGGGTACGCGAAATGCTGGCGGCATTGATTGAAGAAGAGGAGAGCTTTGTACCAGGTGGAACCTATCTTATGGGGGCACGCGAGGGCGTGATCGGCTTTGCCGGGCCGCATCAGGCGGATGTGCCCACTGAGATCTATGAGCAACTGGCCGACATTGAATACCAGCTGGCGCAAGGGACGATCACTACTGGAGTTGATGCGCAAACGGGCGAGTTGCTGGCCCGGTAACGTTGCCTGCTGGTCAGGAGGAGTGAGCGACATGGTATGTACTATTGCCGTAACCGTTCAGGGGAACATTTGTCAGCAGGTCGAACAAAGCACCGGGCGAAGCACGATCGCTCCAGACATCCCACCCGAAAGAGGGTTCCCTGTTGCTTCTGACCTGGAGGATACGGATATGCTGATACCATTTGCTGCGCCGTGTGTATGCCATGCATCCAGGGCAGATCACTGCCTGGCAGTCCTGTGATAGTTGCATGCCGACTGGTCTTGCATCAGGGAGTTGCTTATGTGCGCTCAACGTCAATCCTGCTCGGCACGTCCGCGCCTCAGTATCGGGGTCGTCCTCGGCACCTACTCAGTGTTGCTGGCTGTCTTACCATTAATCGTAGTTGTCGGCATTGCGGTCAACCTCTTTGAACAGCATGTTCGTCAGCAGTCGATCAATCAGATGATGGCGCTGGCGGAAGCCAAGACCCGCGATATTCGGCGCTGGCTTGATAATAGCCAGGTCGCGCTGGATTTAATGCTCACCAACCGCGATCAGTATCGGCGCATGCAAGATATTCTGGTAGCGCGTGGCCCGGTGGGGCCACGCGGCGTTATTCTAACCAACTTTCTGCGCGATCAGCAGGCCTTACAGCAGAGTTTTGAGGAGCTGTATTTATATAACCTCGATGGTGAAATCCGGCTTTCGACGCTTGAACAACGGACAGGCCAGAATGTACGTGAACAGCCCTATTTTGCACCGAGCCTGGAGCAAGCCTATGTGCAACCTCCCTATCTTGACCCGGAACGGGGGGCGTATACCAGTATTGTCTTACAACCGATTCTTCATCAATCAGGCAATGTGATCGGAGTGTTGGCAGGACGCCTGAACCTGACCACGCTGGCCTCGATTATGACCAACCGGCTGGGGTTGGGCGCAACTGGCGAGACCTACCTGATCAGTCGGCGGCACCACACCTTTGTTACGCCGAGTCGCTTTGCCCCTGATGACGTTATGACGCAATATCATAGCTATGGCATCGCCACTGTTCTTACGGGTGTTGATGGCGCGGCTTTTTATCCCAACTATCGTGGGCAAGAGGTGATAGGGGTCTATCGCTGGATACCAGAGCTAGAGAGTGGGATGCTGGCTGAGATTGAAGCTGCCGAAGCCTTCGCACCGCTGGTGTATATCCGACACATTAGCATGTTGATCGCCGGGTTAATGGCGCTGGTGGCGCTCGTCATCGGTGTCGCTATTCATCTGCGGATTGCGGTGCCGGTACGCCGTTTGACGGATGTGGCGCTGGCGGTTATGGATGGTGATTACGGGCAACGCGCCCGGATCCGTTCGCGCACTGAGATTGGGCAACTGGCGCTGGCGTTTGATGCTATGACCGAGCGGTTGGAGCAACTGATCAACAGTCTGGAGCAGCAGGTTGCCGAACGCACAGCGCAGTTGACCAAGGCATTGCAGGTGGCACAACAGGCTCAGTCCGCAGCAGAAGCAGCGAATAAAATGAAAACGAGATTTATCGCCAACATGTCCCACGAATTACGTACACCGCTCAACGCGATTATTAATTTCACCTACATTATTCGCAACGGGTTACGTGGGCCAGTTACTGTCGGGCAGATGGAATATCTCGACCGGGTGTATAGCAGTGGTGAACATTTACTGGGTATGATCAACGATATTCTCGACCTGGCGAAGATCGAGGCCGGACGCATGGAATTGTACCGCGAAGAAGTGGCACTGGATACACTGGTACAGAGTGCTATGGCAAGTGCGGTCGGGTTGACGCACGATAAGCCGATTACCCTGCACTACGACCTGCCGAGCGGATTGCCGCCAGTGCTGATCGACAAGACGCGCATCCGGCAGGTGTTGCTCAACCTGCTGTCGAATGCGGCTAAATTTACCGATCAGGGTCAGATTACCGTGCGCATCTGGCAGGAAGGTACCGAACTGATCACCAGTGTCCAGGATACCGGCGTTGGTATTCCAGCCGACAAGTTGTCAATCATCTTTGAGGAGTTCCGCCAGGTTGATGACGGGAGCGACCGTACCTACCAGGGGACTGGACTGGGATTATCGATCTGCAAGCGCTTGATCGACATGCATGGTGGGCGGATCTGGGTGGAGAGTACGGTGGGCGTTGGTTCGACCTTTTTTTTCAGCCTGCCGGTAACCGGTGCCTCCGCTGTAGTTCCGGCGATATGTGATGGGGTAGTATCTGACCATGATGCACCACACATTCTGGTGATTGATGATGATCCGGCAGCGATCGAGATTGTGCGTACCTATCTGCGGCAGGCGGGCTATGCCGTAGCCGGAATAACAGATAGCCGGACAGCCCTGGCTGCAGTGCGGCAACGACCACCAGCGGTGATTATTCTTGACATCCTGATGCCTTATAAGGATGGTTGGGAACTGCTGGCAGCTTTGAAAAGCGATCCAGTGTTGCGCATTATTCCGGTAATCTGCTACACGATTGTCGATGAAAAGCCGCTGGGGCTGAGTCTGGGGGCGGATGCGTATCTGCTGAAACCCATTGAGCCAGCGGTGTTACGCCGCACGGTACAGGAACTGGTGGATCACACGGCCCACATCCTGGTAGTGGATGCCAACCCGGAGGCAGTCAACGAAATCATTCGCTACCTGGGTGAAAATGGCTACGAGGTGCGCATCACCAGTGACGAATCAGCGGCGCTGGCGGCTATTGAGGTTCAGCGCCCGGATCTGATTATTCTGGATCTGGCTCTACCGCACGGAGCTGGTTTCATATTGCTCCAGCGCCTGGAGCTGGATGTGACGCTACGAACAATTCCGGTAATTGTGCTACACAGCCAGAACATGCTCCCGGACGAATATGCCTCGGTGCAAGATCACATGCGGCATCTGGTACACAAGGAGGGTCTGACCCCGCCCCAGATGCTCGCGCAAGTGCAACAGGCGCTCTGTCAGCACATACGCCTGGCACCCGACCACGACGACGTCCTGGAATGATAGGTAAGAGAGACCATAATGATTCTGCCAGGCCCACCAGGTGAAACAACCGATCCGCCTGTACAACAACACTATCCATTGCTCAACCGCTTGAGTCTGGGCTTCAAGGCAAATCTGGCGATTACGCTGGTGCTGGTCGTCCTGCTGATAGCAATGATTCTGCTGATTAATCGCAGGGTCAACCAGTTGATCCTGCATGTGGGCCAGCAGCGTATTAGCATCGCCACTCTGGCCACGACCGTCCGGTTTCAGGAGATCAGTCACTCATTAATGCAGGATACGCGACTGATTGCCAGTGTTCCCACGCTGGGTACGGCCGTGGCTGCCGATGATACGCTGAATGTTGTGTCATTCTTGCGATCGGTGAATGTCACCAACCACTTTCATAGCATGCATGTGATGGATCGATCAGGGCAGGTAGTATCGAACCACACCAAAGATAGGGCTATGGTGGGTTTCTTTGATGCCGAACAGGAATTGTTCAGTGCGGCTCTCCAGGGTAACGAGCGCCTGACGGTGCTGGAGCAGACTGAGAGTCGTGCATTATACCTGGTGGCGGTTACGCCAATTCGTGAGCCACGAACCAGGATGGTCGTCGGCGCACTGCTCAATAGTGTGTCCCTGGACGACAGTTTGCTGAAAGACATCAATCTGGCTTTTCCCCATGTCGGACTCTATCTGATCCACAATGGCGAGATTATCACCTCTGTCCTCTCGGAAACCAGCATAGACACCATCCTGGCACCCGATAACCATGGTACAGATACACCCGAACACGCGCATGTCGAGCATCTGCCACCCGATGCAATACACTCCCATCACTCTGTCCATATGGAGCCGATTGCCGAACAGGTGCTGCTGGATGCGGCGGTGTTGGCGCAGGTAGCCGCCGGTCAGCACTGGACAGCCAGCACGATCACGGTCTTGCATGACGAACCCCATATCGCCGGGCAGGCTCCGCTGATCATCGACGGGGTAACGGTAGCCAGTATCGGGCTATTTGTGGGGCTGGCTGACATTACGGGGTTTCAGCAGCAGACGGTGCAAAATCTGACACAACTGTTTATCATTATGGGTCTAGCCGCCATGGTATTGATCTATGCCGCGATTCAATCCAATGTGGTCAACCCGTTGCGCCGCTTATGGACTGCGGCCAACCAGATTGATGAAGGTCACTATGACCAGCGGGTAACAGTGGAGAGTGTGGATGAGGTGGGGCAGCTTGGCCTGGCATTTAACAGTATGATCCAGCGGCTGAGTACGTTGTATGCTACGCTGGAACAACGCATTACCGAGCGCACCAGGCAGCTTGAATATGCGTTGGACGCCGCTCGTGAAGCTCGTATTGCGGCAGAAGAAGCCAATGCGCTAAAAACCCGCTTTATTGCCAACATGTCCCACGAATTACGCACACCGCTCAACGCGATTATTAACTTTGCCTATATCCTCAAGAGTGGGGTACGCGGGCCGGTGACTGAGGCCCAGATAGACTATCTGGATCGTGTGTATGCGAGTGGTGAGCATTTGCTAGGCCTGATCAACGATATTCTCGATCTGGCAAAGATCGAAGCCGGGCGGATGGAGCTGTATCGGGAGCCAGTCGCATTGGACGAGCTTGTCCAGAGTACGCTCTCGACCGCGATCGGGCTGACAAAAGATAAGCCGATTCAACTGCACCACAATCTCGCCCACGCATTGCCTCCGGTCAATGCAGATAAAATGCGCATCCGGCAGGTGTTGCTCAACCTGCTGTCGAATGCCGCTAAATTTACCGATCAGGGCCAGATTACCGTGCGTGTCTGGCAGGAAGGTACCGAACTGATCACCAGTGTTACGGACACGGGCATTGGTATTCCGCCCGATAAGCTGACAACGATCTTCGAGGAGTTTCGCCAGGCCAATGAAGGGAACGACCGCAGCTATCAGGGCACTGGGTTGGGGTTGTCTATTTGCAAGCGGCTGATCAACATGCATGGCGGGCGGATCTGGGTGGAGAGTACGGTGGGCATTGGTTCGACCTTTTTTTTCAGCCTGCCGCTGCCGACCCTCCCCGATGCGGAGCCGGTGGTGAGCCAGCCGTTCCCTGGCACAGAGCAGGGCCAGGTGGTACTGGTGGTTGATGATGACCCGGCAGCGATTGATATTGTGCGCTCCTATCTGGCACAGGATGGCTATGCCGTGTATGGTGTTACCGCGAGTCGTATGGCATTGGACACCGCACGGCAGCTTCAGCCGGCTACCATTCTGCTCGATCTGATTATGCCTGATACCAGTGGTTGGCATATCCTGGCTGATTTGAAAGCCGACCCCGAACTGGGCTCCATTCCGGTCATCCTGTATACCGTGCTGGATGAGCAGCAACGCGGTCTGGCGTTGGGTGCGAATGGGTATTTGATCAAGCCGGTGAACCCGCAGTTGCTGCGAGACACAGTAGCGCAACTGGTGCCGCCAGAGGCGACCATTCTGGCGATCGATGACGACCTGTATATGCTGGATATTTTGCGGTATCATCTGCAGGAATTGCGCAGCTATCAGGTGCTGACGGCTACCAATGGGCCGGCAGGGTTGGCCGCCATTGCCGTGCAACGTCCCGACCTGGTGCTGCTGGACTTGATGATGCCCGAAATGGATGGGTTTGCGGTACTGGAAGCGCTGCATGCCCAGGTGGAAACCCGTTCGATCCCGGTGATTGTGTTGACTGCTAAAGACTTGACCGCTGATGAGCAGGCCTATCTCCAATCGCGTGTGAAGGGGCTGGTACACAAGAACAATCATGCTCCGGAACAGTGGCTGGGCCGTGTGCGGGCAGTCTTGCAGCAAGAGCGGCAGGGTCGGATCCAGCGAGATTGAACCCATCACGCTGGTCTCGATGTTCATCAAGTCACAGCTTTCATCATCACATTTGCCCTATCCACATCCTGGCGTGACACAAGGAACGGTAAGTATACCTGCTACGGCTACAGGCATCATTCCGTTTATTCACGGCAGTGGCAGTAGCCGCCACAGCTCACACAATCGGTATGGAGCACAGGTGTTGCGGGCAGGCGGATTGGCCATGCTGCTCCTTGATATGCTGATGCCCGATGAAGCGGCGCTGGACGAGCGGACGCGCCACTTGCGCTTCGACATCGGGTTGCTCACGCGGCGGTTAGTCGGTGCAACGGACTGGCTAGGTCATTTTAGCGATACGAACGCTTTACATGTGGGGTACTTCGGTGCCAGCACGGGTGCAGCCGCGGCGCTGATGGCGGCGGCTGCACGCCCACAGGTCGTGCGCGCCGTGGTTGGGCGCGGCGGGCGGCCCGACCTGGCGCAACTGGCGTTGCCTCGTGTCCAGGCACCGACACTGCTGATCGTGGGTGGTAATGATACCCATGTGTTAACGCTGAACCAGGAGGCGCTGCGGCAGATGCAGACCAGGCAGCAACTGGTGATCGTTCCTGGCGCGACGCACCTGTTCGAGGAAGCAGGTGCGCTGGAAGAGGTGGCGCGACTGGCGCGGGACTGGTTCTGCCAGCATCTAATACCAACTTGACTTCGCCCTTCCACCTCTTTTCGTTCGTCTTATCTTTCCGCATGTCCGGACGGACGTGGGGCATCCGCTGCCGCGTTTCGTCTGCGGCTGCGGAGACGGGTCTCGCGTGTGGTTTCCCTTTTTCGCCTTCGGTGAAAAGAGGGAAACCAAAATAGAAAAGTATCGCTCTACCGAAGGCGGCCTCCTAATCCCTCTCACATGTAGTTTTTTTGCGCAACGCTCGGTTTTGCGGCATCAGGACGCCCCCCCCAGCGGAGGGCCAGGGGGAATGGCAGAGACGTTTTGCCGCATCGCAACACGATATAATTAAAAAAACCTGCACTTGTGAACCCCTAACCCTCCCCTTGCAGGCTCGCAAGTGCAGGTTTTTTGTCCCAACCGCGTTGTGCTGCGGCATGTAGGGGCGCACGGCCGTGCGCCCCTACGGATGTATCCGGACGCCGTAGGACTGGCACGGGGCCGATTACTACCCGAAAAAATTTACACCTGAAAACCCCCTGCGGTGGAGGGACGACCACAGAACGGGTGTGCATGACACGCACATGCGGAAGGTTCCAGGTGGTGGTGTCAGTGTTACCGCGATGTCTCGTGCATGATACGCACATGCCGAAGGTTCACGTCGAGACGGTATCACAACTGATGGAGGATTGCTATACGATCATATTGTAGCCGATTGCCAGAACACATATTCCCAAATGTACCCGGTTCCCTGCATGTTCACATCTCAGGATAAAACAGCACATCCAGAATCTGATCAATCGTGTAGGGACACAAAGCAGGAAAGGTCGTTTTATCCAGGTGTGTTTCCTGGCAAGCACGTAGGAGTGCGCGATCATAAGCCCGGGACACGGTCGTGTCTATTTCGTGGCGCAAACTGGGGCTATCTTCGAGTACTTCGCATACTTTTTGCCGCTGCTCTTCAATGGTATATTGCCAGCTACGCGAACGACGATCTGGTTGATAGCACCACTTTAGCAGATGGGTGAGCAAAACAGTTAAGCGGCTGACCAGTTCACGTTTTTCGCTACGACCCATACTCTCGAGTTCCTCGGCTACATGTTCCCTATCGACTTCGGCAAACTGCCCTTCACGAATGAGTCGTGCATTGTGCATCAGCCAGGCATAAAAATCTTGCTCATAGTCGATCATAGGTTGGTTCATAGTCTGCTCCTCACTACCGCTGTACACATGAGTAAATCACCTGGGATGGTTAGTCAATGAAACGAGTTATGTGGTCACCCCAATAGTAACCGTTTAGGGGAACGTTCGCCAGCGGGGGTTGCGGGGGCCGCAGGCCCCCGCAACCCCGGGAACCTCCTGGAGCAGCACTGCTCCTCCAAACAAACCCACCTGAACGGTTACCCCCAATACAACGTCTTGTTTGCTTGTGGCAGTGTGGAAGAAACGCTCTTTCCTCGAAATTTTCGCCTACGACGAAAATCTGGAAGGGGAAACAACAAAAGTACCACTCTGCCGAAGGCGAAAATGGTTTGCGGAAGCGTTGAAACGTTAGAACATTCCAGCGTATGACCATCAAGCATCCACTGCCGCAGGTCAGACAAAGTTCCAACCTTCGAACACTTCCAACGCTGAAAAATACCACGCTACCGCTGGTGAAAAAGCTTGTCCTGAGCGTAGTCGAAGGAACGTCTGCTTCAAGCGACCACGTACTTCTTATGAATTATAGCATAGGCACAGCCATTCCAGTTTGACGTTCTAGATGATACATAGTATCATTTTAATAACGAACTGTTTGTTCCGCAGACGAACAAAGAGGGAGGCAGAGGGGAGCAAGACACAGAACGATGCTCCGACCTTACCTGTAAGACTAAAAATATCTGGAAGGAAAGCGCTGTATGCGTAAACTACCGGTCACCGTGCTATCCGGCTTTCTGGGTGCTGGCAAGACCACGGTGCTAAACACTATTTTGCACAACCGCGCTGGCATGCGCGTGGCGGTGATTGTCAATGATATGAGCGAGGTTAATATCGACGCGCAACTGGTGCGTGGTGGCGAGGCGGCACTCAATCGGGTTGATGAGAAGCTGATCGAGATGACCAATGGCTGCATCTGTTGCACCCTGCGCGAGGATCTGCTGGTGGAAATCTCGCGTCTGGCGCACGAAGGGCGCTTTGATTACCTGCTGGTTGAGGCCACTGGTATTGCTGAACCGCTGCCTATCGCAGCCACGTTCACCTTCGCCGACGAGACCGGGCGTAGCCTGGCTGATGTTGCCAAACTGGACACGATGGTTACAGTGGTCGATGCCTTTAATTTCCTGCGCGACTACCGGTCGATCGATGAGTTACGTGACCGCGGCCTGGGTATGAGCGACGATGATGATCGCACTGTCGTGGATCTGCTGGTTGAGCAGATCGAGTTTAGCAATGTGCTCATTGTGAACAAGATCGATCTGGTGTCCACCGAAGATATAGCGCGACTGGAGGGCATCCTGCGCCATCTCAATCCGGATGCACAGATCCTGCGCACGACGTATGGCCAGGTACCACTGACGGAAATCTTGAACACGGGCCGGTTTGACTTTGACAAAGCCAGCCAGTCTCCCGGCTGGCTCAAGGAGCTGAATGGGCAGCACATTCCCGAAACTGAGGAGTATGGCATCAGCAGCTTTGTCTATCGGGCGCGACGTCCTCTGCACCCACAACGCTTCTGGGACTTTATCAGCGGTAACTGGGAAGGTGTGTTGCGCTCGAAAGGCTTCTTCTGGCTGGCCTCGCGTCTGGACTATATCGGCATCTGGTCACAGGCAGGCGGGGCGTGTCAGGTGCAACCCGGTGGTGTCTGGTGGGCAGCCGTGCCGCAGGATAAGTGGCCCGCCGATCCAGAGTTTCAGCAGGAAATGGCAAATATCTGGGAGCAACCCTGGGGCGATCGGCGACAGGAGATCGTCTTCATCGGCATCGAGATGGATCGCGCCGATCTGACGGCAAAGCTGGATGCCTGCTTGCTGACTGAGGACGAAATGGACGCCGGCCCGGATATGTGGGCCCTTCTGGATGATCCCTTTACCCCCTGGACGCTGGCGGACAGTGGGGACAGTGGCGATGATGCGGATGATGTGGTAGCCGATGATGCAGTGTATGCCGATACCAGGAGTTCATTATGACGACTGCAACAAAATTACCTGTGACTGTCCTATCTGGCTTTCTGGGCGCGGGCAAGACAACCGTCCTCAACCATGTGCTACGCAACCGCGCTGGTATGCGTGTGGCGGTGATTGTCAACGATATGAGCGAGGTCAACATCGATGCCCAGCTTGTACAGGGTGGTGATGCTGCACTCAGTCGTGTCGATGAGAAACTGGTCGAGATGACCAATGGCTGCATCTGCTGTACGCTGCGCGAAGATCTGCTGGCTGAGGTAGCGAAACTGGCGCGTGAGGGGCGGTTCGACTATTTGCTGATCGAGTCCACTGGTATTTCGGAGCCGATGCCCGTGGCCGCGACCTTCACCTTTCCGCTCGATGATGGGCGCAGCCTGGCTGATGTGGCCCGGCTCGACACGATGGTCACCGTGGTTGATGCTGCTAGTTTTTTGCAAGACTATATCTCGTCCGAACGGCTGCACGATCGGGGGATGCAGATGAACGAGACCGATAGCCGCACGATTGTGGATCTGTTGACCGACCAGGTAGAGTTTGCGAATGTGATCATCATCAACAAGGTTGACCTGGTTTCACCCTATGATTTGGGGCGGCTGGAAGATATCCTGCGCCACCTAAATCCTGCAGCGCAGCTGGTTCGCGCCGAGCATGGGGGGGTAGCGCTCGACCAGATCTTAAACACAGGCTGCTTCGATTTCCAGCAGGCGGCGCAAGCACCAGGGTGGCTCAAGGAGTTGCGCGGCGAGCATGTGCCGGAGACTGAGGAGTATGGCATTAGCAGCTTTGTTTATCGAGCGGAGCGACCCTTTCACCCACAACGGTTTGTGGAGTTTACACATAGTTCGGCGATTGTGCAGGTATTGCGGGCCAAGGGTTTTGCCTGGCTGGCATCGCGCATGGACGATGTGGTGGGTTTCTCCAAAGCCGGGCGTATGTGTCGGCTGAATCTGGTCGGGCGCTGGTGGGCCTCGATGCCATCCGATCAATGGCCAGCAACGCCTGAGTTTGAGGAGTACTGGCGGAAGTACTGGCGTTCGCCCTATGGTGATCGCCGCCAGGAGCTGGTGTTTATCGGAGTGAAAATGAATCAGGCGCAGATCTTGCGCACTTTAGATGCGTGCCTGCTCACGGATGCAGAGTTGGCACCTGGCCCGGATAGCTGGGCGACATTGCCCGATCCCCTGGTAGCGGCCTGAGCGGAAAGAGGGAATGCGATCGAAGCGCACAGCGATCCAACGACCACCGATGTAGGCAATGCCCGCAGTGCGAAATATGATAGATTCATAATGACCACCAATGTTAGGCATGGCGGGGCATGGCACACTGTGCAACCCGGTGATAGCGTTGATAATCAATGGGTCGGGTTGCAATTGGCATAGAATTGCTATCGCTTACACTAAACTGTTGGTGCGGCTGGTAACAGCACGCGAAACACACTGCCCTGGCCCATCACGCTATCGACAGTTATGGTGCCACCGTGCGCCTCCACGAGGCGTAGCACAATCGACAGTCCTAGCCCACTGCCACCACGCTCGCGGTCACGGGCGTGTGTGGCGCGATAAAAGCGGTCGAAAATATGTGGTACATCATCGGCGGCGATGCCCGGCCCGGTGTCGGCCACCTCAAACAGGACATACTGGTTGGGCATGGCTGCGGTGTGCAGAGTAATTGTGCCGCCGGATGGGGTGTAGCGCACGGCATTTTCCAGCAAATTATGTAGTATCTGCGCCAGGCGTTGTGGATCAGCGTATACCGTCAGTGGCGCACATCCATTGCTTGAGCTACAATCTACGATCCGTAGCTCAAGCCCATGCTGCTGGGCACGGGGAACCAGTGGGGCAACGACCCGTGCCAGCACATCCTGCACCACCAGCGTTTCTGGTGCCAGTGTGAGTTGCCCCGCATCGGCCAGCGAGAGGAGGCGCAGATCGTCGATCAGGCGCGAAATGAGCGTGACTTCCTCGCGTAGCGAGCCAAGCGTTTCTGGTGTGTTTTGCGCAACCCCATCCTCCAGCGCTTCGATTTCTAGACGTAGCACACTCAACGGCGTGCGCAGTTCGTGGGCAATATCGGCCACCAGTTGCCGGCGTAGCTCCTCCTGGTGATCCAGGTTGGCAGCCATGATATTGAACGCGCTGGCGAGATCCGCGAGCTCTTTATCGGCTGGTATGGTGAGCGGTGCATGGCGCTCACCCATTGCCAGGCGTTGAGCCGCCTGGGTCAGCGCTACCAGCGGCCGGGTCAGATGGCGGGCAATCAATAACCCGACAAGCAGGGCGATGCTGCCGGAGATCAGGCTGCCTACAACAAGCATCCGCAGTATGCTGACGAGAAAGGCATTCTCGCTGAAGATATCCACTAATCCTAAACCATACGGTGTCACCAGATAGCCGACCGTCTGTCCATTAACGTAAATAGGCGATGCTATTGAGGCAAAGCGTTGCGGCATCGGAGTACCTTCGAGTCGTCCCAGACTATCGAAGATAATGTGCCGATCGGTGTCAGCAAGGACAAAGCGCTGCTGCGGTAAAAAGGGCTGAGCCGCGATTCGCTCGCTGGCCACCACCAGGTGGGACTCGATACCATCCCACCGACCATGCTGCTGATAGTGGCGTGTCAACTGATTCAACGCCAGGCGCTGCATCGACCAGGCACTCTGGCGGGCCATGCGGATGTAAGAACGGATGAGTAAGCCACTGGAGAGGAGTACTCCCACCAGTACCGTGAAGATGGCGATCAGCGTGCAGGTCAGCATTAGCCGTTGTTGTAGCGTTCTCATGCGAATTCACGAAATTTATAGCCCACGCCAAACACAGTCAAAATCCATGTAGGATGCGCCGGGTCAGGTTCGATTTTGCGGCGCAGATTTTTGATATGGGCATCAATAGTGCGTTCATAGCCCTCATAGGCAGTTCCTTGCACAGCGTCAAGCAACTGCGAGCGACTGAGTGGCCGCCCGGTGTTGCGCACCAGGACGGCCAGCAAATCAAACTCGGTAGGGGTCAGATCAACCGGATGCCCGGCTACTTGCACACTATGGCGTTCGAGGTCGAGCGTCAGGGGTCCGGCCTGGATGACGCTGCCCGACGTGCCCAGCATGCCGCCAGCGCGCCGGAGCAGGGCACGCGCACGTGCAAGGACTTCGCGGGGGCTGAATGGTTTGGTGAGATAGTCATCGGCACCGATTTCCAGGCCAATCAGCATATCCGTTTCCTCAACGCGTGCCGTGAGCATCATAATCGGGACGTCCGAGGTGCGCCGAAGCTGGCGACAGACCTCAATGCCATCCAGTTCAGGCAGCATAATATCGAGGACGATCAAGTGCGGGCGCTCACGGTACGCTATCTGCAACGCCGTGCGCCCATCATACGCGGCCAGCGTTTCATAGCCAGCCTGCCGGAAGTAGCTAGCCAGGCCTTGCACAATCTTTGGTTCATCATCCACAATCAGTATGCGCTGAGTCATTGCTGCCTCGTGTGCGTTGTTGTCTTACTCGCGGGTTGTTTGTGCCAGCAGTGCCGTAACACGCTCTGGAAACTCAGCTAGGAACGCATCTGCTGCTGTCTGCTGTATTATACCAGTTTGCAGCGGGCGTTCGAGGTGTTGCTGGATCATCGGTGTGGCGGCAGTCACAACCTCGGCACTGCTTATGCTGGAAGCGCGAGCAATCGTGCCTATGGATTCACCCGCACGCATACGCGCCAGAATATCGGGTACCATCAGATCGCTGGCGGCTGCCAGACCACGCACCGTCATCTGCTCACTGACATTGTCTTTGAACTGCTCTTCGGCCTGGATCAGGCCGTCCGCCAGTTCCGGGTTGTCCATCAGGTCAGGCAGACGTTGAGTCAGGCCCTTGAGAATGGTATTGGCCTGCTGTTCATGCATCCGTCCACTGATGATTGCCTGGTGCAGCAGCAGGCTGATCTCATCCAGTGTGTGCTGCTGGACGCTGGTACTGCTGGTGCCGCCTGCCGCCGCTATTTGCGTCAGCGTCTGTCCTGCTTTAACCTGGGCGCGGATTTCGGCCACGGTCAGGTTGGTTTCTTCGGCGATGGAGGTGATCACACTGGCCAGCACTAGCCGGCGTAGCCGTTCCGGGGTATCCCGGTTTGCACGTTCTGGCTGATCGGGCTGGCGGGCCAGTAGCAGATCTGCCGTGTGCCATGCACCGATTGCACTCATCTCAGCATCGAACCACGCTGCTTCGGCCTGAACCGCGCTCTGCCAGAAGCTACTGACCAGTAGACCTGCCAGCAGCATGGCGGTCATCGCCAGTCCTACCATAATAGGACGCATTACCTGTTCCTTTCGATTGTCCAGATCTGAAGATAGCGTCATACCAACGTGGGCAGGTACTGACGCTGGAGGGTTGCTCCCTGCCCATAGCCGTTCAATGATAACCGGGCAGTTCTAGAACGTCACTCTTATGCCACGCGGCGTCCAGGTACCGCTGCTGTTGTTCGTTGTGTAGGTACCCTCGCCACGGAGCCAGGCACTGCCGCTGCCACTGGCTGTCAGGTCTATGAGACCACCTGCAATCCGAATGGTCATGTCTTCGCCCTGGATCTTTACCCTGCCGGAGTAGCCAGTGAGCCGCACAGCTCCGTGCGGCAGTTCAGCACGCCGTCCACGTCCGGGGGCCTCTATGCTGTCGGCCCCTTGCACCCAGATCACACCCGCCCCTTCCTGAATAGTGACCGTGCCACTCCCAGAAAGGGTGACGGTGCCATACCCGCTTGCTTCCAACATTCCTGTACCACTGACCGTCTGTGCGGCAGCTACATTTAGACCTGTGCCCGATAAAAGCATCAGTGCCACCAGCATCACGATCAAGCAGTGCAACCATGGGTGTCTCATCCGGATCATTGTCGTTCCTCCTTTTGTGTCGTCTTGCTTACGTTGCCACTCTATATCAGCCACTTCCTACCGTTCCTGGCAGCTAACCGTCGTTGCTCTTCAGGGTAACGAGTGTACTGCCTTGGTGTATCTTCAGGATACGGCGCAGATTTGAAGAAGCTGTGAAGAGGATGTGGGCATCTGGCGAAGAGTAGCGCTGAGCGACCGCAAATAAGAGGATTTTTGCTGCATCACGAGGAGGTAAAACAAAAAACCGACACTTGAAAGGTTCCGCCCACCTCCGCCTGCTCTGCCGGGCCAGCCATGAGCCATGATCCGCCCTCGACCCCATACGAACGTCCGCTTGCGTGCTGAGAATCTGTGTCGTATGCTGATGGGGGCACAGCTGGCGCAACTGACCGCCAACAAAACCCCGAACGAGAGTTCCTGTCATTCAGAATGACAATATACCAATCCTCCCATATTCCATCCACGCCCTGACGTTCTTGCGGCAGCAGGAGCGATATGGTATACTCCTGAACGATACACTCTCCGGGGGGGTGATCCTACCCAAAGAGCCAGGCATAACAGAGCAAGAAGAGTAATCCTTATGACCAATGTAGCGCGCGAACAGGGAAATAGGGCGTTTATAACCGGTTTTATCATTGGTGCTTTGTCAGGCGGTGTTGCGGCAGCACTGCTGGCCCCTCAGAGTGGTGTAGATACACGGAACCTGGTGCGTGAGCAAGGCCTGGAGCTGAAGAACCGTGCCGAAGATGTGGTGCAACGTGCCCAGGTTGTTGCCGGCGAGACGTTAGCCCGTGTCCAGGCTATTGCCCGTCGTAGTTTTTTTGACGATCTGAACGATTCTCAAGAGACGATCTAAATGAGGTAGCGTCCTCTGGTTGCAGAACACCGTCGGGATGCTCTTTGCGCTGGTGAGCAAACAACAACCTGGCACACCATCCATAGCTATGTGGAACTGCCTCGCTGTTGCCCTTGATACGGTGTTACATGTAGGCACTCCTCCCGCAAAGGCCACGACCGGTCGCCAACTGTTTGCCCTGGCATTGAGCCGAACCGGAACGGTTGCGCCCCGCCCTGGCGTGACGCTCTATGGTGGGATATACTTGAACGATTCCTGTACCCGCCTCTTATAAACCTCTGATACTCCGCATCTCAAGATGATGGTATACTTATGATATAAGCCTATTTGTATATTACCAGGAGACAGAAACTACTATGTTTATATACTTAGTTTTTATGTTACCGGCGTTGTTTTTGACGATATGGGCCCAATCGCGGGTCACGAGTGCCTTTAACAAATATTCCAGAGTACCAAATGCTCAGGGTTTGAACGGCATGGATGTTGCTCAGGTACTAATGCGTAACGAAGGACTGCAACATGTGCGCGTTGAGCAAATTCCGGGGAACTTGACGGATCACTACGATCCACGAAGTAAGGTCATGCGTCTTTCCCAGGGTTCAGCACGTGTGCCTTCTGTTGCTGCACTGGCGATTGTCGCCCACGAACTGGGGCATGCTGTGCAGGATAAGCAAGGCTATGTCTGGCTACAGGTTCGCTCTGGACTCGTCGGCTTTGCTAACATCGGCTCCCAACTCGGCGTATGGCTGGTGATAGGTGGTCTTTTTCTAGCGGCCGCATCACCATTAGGTGAAACAATAGCCTGGGTGGGGATTATCCTCTTCAGTGCCGCGGTTGCCTTTACACTCGTGACGCTGCCGGTTGAGTTTAACGCCAGTGCCCGTGCACGCGAAATGTTGACCCGCAACGGCCTGGTAACCGTTCAGGAGACGGATGGTGTAAATCAGATCTTAAATGCCGCAGCTCTGACCTATGTCGCCGCCGCAGCACAGGCAATATCTCAACTGTTGTACTTTATTACCTTGATTGGTGGACGGAGGGATTAAAACGTCATGGATACAAATCTGAAACGGCGGTTAGTATATGGAGTAGTAAGCCTAGTGTTGACCTCGATCGCAGCCTGGTTAGCAACCTATATTACGAATAAGATACTGGGAAAGCCCGACGAGAATCAACCGGTTACCGGCTAGGTATGTGGTCAAAAAAATGCCCCCCTTGCTAATCTGCGTATCAGATATGAGTGTATGGAAGTGAGAAACGATCTAAAAAGCCCTTCTAACCGTTCGAAGGAATGATTGCCTGCAGGGGTGTGGGGGCTGTAGTCTTCCACACCCTTTTCATTAGTTTGCTATGGCAGCTTTACCATCGTAGTGAACCGAGCAAAGAACCTGCCCGAAGGGCACGATGCCGCCAGATCCCCCAACCGAAACGGTTATGTTCCCAAACCCGCCAGATCGTTCGGTCTGGCGGGTTTGGGGTGTGGAGAAACAACCTGACCGCTCAGTTTATTTCCATGTGGTATACTTGTCAGGCTCGCAGTTGCTCCCCCGTTCGGGTCAACTGGCCTGTTGTACATGCGGTACATGTCTGCGGGAGGGCCAGATGTCAGGCTCTCTGTGAACGCCAGGAGCTGCTATCACCGATATACTTTCGGACTACCCTTTATGGCAATACGCTGACTAAACGTACCGGTTCGGGTAGGGCGGCCTGGCGAGGCAATGCCGCTGCTGTTTCTCGGGTTTCGTGGAAGGCTGCCCCCATAGCCCCTGCTGGCGAATGTCCCCTGAACGGGTATATCAGGTTGTAACACCGACCGCATGTCCTGGTTTAAAGGAGAGCGATCGCCGGTCAGTGCAACTTTCAGCGAGCATCAATCCCTAAAAACGCGCTGCTTCACGTTTATTCAACTGGTAGATGTATTCACTCTTGCGTACGATAGCGGCCTTGCTATTGCTACAACGAGACTTCGTCTCGGCGGGGATACGGTGGTCTGCGGTTCCTGTGCCCGTTCGCGATGATTGCGGAGGGGCGAAGCCGCGGCGCACTTTCCTACACAGGGGATGTCTCGTTGTCGTCCGATATACAGCATCTCTGGCAAGCCTCGACCATAACAGGTAAGGGAAGAAAACCCATGGAGCAACGCATTGAAGTTCCTGCTATATCAGAGAGTATTGCAAATCTGATGTCGTTCAGTAGTGAAGTAGAGTGTGACTTACCCCTCTCTGATGAGCAAAAGTATTTGCTGCGACTTGTCATAGAAGAAATCGCAACGAATATTATCAAATATGGATATGATAGCGATAATCATGGTGTTATTCAGGTCGCCTGTCTCTGTATTGATAATGTGTTGCGTGTTACCATCCGCGATCATGGTCGTCCATTTGACCCGCATGATACTCCACCACCGGATCTCGATAGCGATCTTGCCTCACGCCCCGTGGGCGGATTAGGTATTTTTCTTGTGCGTGAACTCTCCGATCATCTGATCTACCATCACGATGCCAGCAGTGGATGGAACGAACTGGTTGTGATCAAAGGGTAAGAGGCGATACTATGTTTGAACGGCTACGGCGCATCGCCCTCTTCCAGGGATTTTCTGATGCGGATCTGGCTCAACTGGCGGAAGAACTGAGCGAACGACATCTGCAGGAGGGTGAGGTACTGTTTTACCAGGGCGAAGTTGGTCATGATTGTTATGTGATTTTGCAGGGCGAACTGGAAGTAATCACCTATCTTGACGCGACCGAGCTGCGTCTGGGCACGCGTTGTACGGGTGAAATTATTGGCGAAATGGCATTAATTGACCGTAGTCCACGTTCAGCCACGGTGCGAGCCATCACTCCCAGTGACCTGGCAGTACTCCACGAGCAGCATTTTACCGCACTCATGCACACCGATCCGGTACTGGCGCTTGGCCTGTTGCGTGATGGTACCGCGCACCTGCGAAATACCAGCCAGAGCATGATCGCAGGATTGGAACAGAAGAACGCCGAGTTATCGCGGGCCTATCAGGAGCTGCAGGCTGCTCAATCCGAGTTGATTCGCCTGAATCGCCTCGAAGAAGAACTGGCGGTAGCACGCCGTATTCAGGAGCTATTCTTACCACGCACGTTACCCCAGCCCCTGGGCTGGCGGTTAGCGGCCTTTAATCAGGGTGCACAGGCGGTTGGTGGTGACTTCTTTGACTGCATCGAGTTACCTGATGATCATCTTGGATTGGTCGTGGCCGATGCCTGTGGAAAGGGCGTGCCAGCCGCACTGTTTGTAGCTCTGACTCGCAGTTTACTCCGGGCTGCCTCGCAATCACCAAGAGCGTTCCTGTCAGAGCAATACTTGCTCAACCCGACGACACTGTCGACACGGGCACTCTGGTTTACTAACGATTATATTGCCCGCGAACATAGTGACACCAATATGTTTATTACCCTGTTCTACGGGGTGCTCGAACCCCGAACAGGCCAGATGAGCTATATCAATGCGGGACACAACCCTCCCCTGATCATTGGTGCTGATGGCAAAACCATTCGTGAACTGGAGGTAACTACTTTACCCATCGGTATTTTGTCCAATCAGGAATTTAAAGTGGCGCACCTTGTTCTTCATCCGGGCGAAACATTCGTCGGCTTTAGCGATGGTGTTACCGAGGCGCTGAACCCGGAAGGTGAGGTCTTTGGCGATCATCGCCTGCACACGGTGCTCACGCACTATGGTAATGCTCCAGCGCCAATGTTGTTGGATGCTATTGCCCAATCGGTTGCAGCGCATGCTGCTGGTGCTGCACAAGCGGATGATATGACGCTCCTGATTTTGCAACGTATGCATTGATTCATCATGCAACGCACTATCCATATCATGGACATGCTATAATAACTCGTAACGTAGAACCTTCATGGATCAGCAACCTTGCCCTGGCACGACATGATGGGTACAGTATGTTGATGATCAAAGTATACAGAAGGCAATTTTGCATCAGAAAGGGGATTAGGGCGTGAAAGCAGAGCAGATGGGCGATGTCCTGGTCATCGAACTTCCCAACCGTCTCGATGCTGTTGGAGTATCAGCGGTCGAAAAAAAGTTTGCGGAGGCCATTGCCACCCACAAAGGCCCGGTGCTGGTTGATATGAGTAATGTTGAATTTGTGGCCAGCCTGGCGTTGCGCATGCTGCTTACCAATCATAAAGTGATGAAACAGCAGGGGGGAGAATTGAATCTTTGTGGCTTGCAACCCCAGATCGCAGAAATTTTTCGCAAGAGTCGCTTCGATACGCTGTTCAAGCTCTATCCTGATCGCGAAACAGCCCTGGTAGCTCCACACGAATAAGCCAGCCAGCGTGAAACGGATCTATAAGAACGCGCTGTCTCATGTTTCGTTTCACGCTCGCTGTATGTGCTATACTGGCGCTATATGCATTTTCAGAAATAGCCTGATAACCGTGGTCGGCGCGGGCGCAAAAACCAGACTAGCACAGCCCCGATGACAAAACCACCAATATGGGCCCAGTATGCAACGCCACCCTGATCCATCATTGCTCCGAGTGTCTGGAACCCTGATGCCAGTTGCATAAAAAACCAGACACCAATCAACAGCAACGCGGGTACTGGTATGGTGCCAATCAACAGTACAATCGGCCAGATCGCTAGCCGCACGATCGCCCATGGATACAAGATCATGTAGGCCGCCAGCACGCCCGAAATGGCACCACTTGCGCCCAGGTTCGGAATGCGTGACAACGGATCAGTTCCATACTGGATGAAGGTGGCCCCCATGCCACAGAACAGATAAAAGAACAGATAGGGCAGGTGCCCAAACGCATCTTCGACATTATCGCCAAAAATCCACAAAAACAGCAGGTTGCCCAAAATGTGCCCACTACCGGCATGCAAAAACATTGCGCTTAAGATGGTAAAGAGAACAAACACTTCTTCCTCGCCACGCATCATGGCGGTCAGCCGAATTGGAATAAAGCTCCAGCGGATAATAAAATCATCACCCTGTTGTATCTCAATGACAAAAACCACAATGTTTAGCACAATCAAGATCCAGTTCACCACCGGAAACCGCCGAGCGGGATTATTGTCTCCAATAGGTATCATAGCTAGTCCTTACATATAGCAACCCTGAACTGATGCTGCACCGGAGTCCAGGCTTTCGCCTGAACTCCTGGATGGAGCGAGACTCCGATGGATCTCTGAACTCCGGTGGTTCACAACTGACAGGACTTGCACAGCCGCCCAATGTGTCTTTCTGGCCTGTGGTACCATCGCGTAATGAAATCATACCATGTTATCACGGTCAGGCAATATGCGGGCCAAAGGGTGATCATGACTGATACCAGTTATGTGATGGTGGTGTTAGTCCTCCAACGAGGTATCCCCTGGGTGGCTCGGCGCGGCTCTGCTCCGCCAAAATCACAAAGGAACATACGCGGGGCCGCAGGCCTCCACACCCCGCCGAGATGAAGTCTCGTTGGAGTATGTGTCAGCCTTTTCACCTACCGCAGGCGAAAGACGTTGTGTTTGCGCGACCGCGTACGTCATGTTGATGAAAAGACCGGGTTTTATCTGCTGGTTGACCACCCTGATGTGACATGCTATACTTCAGTGTGCTTATATTAAGGAATAATCGCAATACAAGGAAGTGTCGCTATGGCACAAATACGTCTGGTCATTGCCGATGATGAATCTCTCATCCGCATGAACCTCAAAGAGACGCTCATTAGTCTAGGATATCTGGTCGTCGGCGAAGCAGGCGACGGCACAAGTGTTATTCATCTGGCGCGTGAATTGCGACCAGATCTGGTGCTGATGGACATCAAAATGCCGAAACTCGATGGCATTCAAGCGGCCAAGGTGCTGACGGAAGAGAAAATCGCTCCCGTATTGCTCCTTACGGCCTATTCTGACCGTGAGCTGGTTGATCGCGCTCGAGAGGCGGGTGTCGTTAACTATATTGTGAAACCATTTCGGGATGCCGAACTCATGCCCACGATTGAAATCGCCCTGGCGCGCTACCAAGAGTTCCTGGAAATGGACAAGGAGATTCGCGATCTCAAAGAAACACTCGATACGCGTAAGCTCGTCGAACGCGCCAAAGGTATTTTGATGGATACGCAAGGCCTGAAGGAGGCTGAAGCCTTCCGTAAGATCCAGCAACTGTCGATGAATACCCGGAAATCAATGAAAGAGATTGCCCAGGCAATTCTCCTGGCCAATGAAATCTAAATCTAAGGTGCGGAGGTCGTGCCTGATCTGCCGTCGGAAGAAGTCGAATCAACCCGATTGCCCCATATGGCTGTCTGGCAGGCACGACTTCTGTCGTGCCTGCCATTCGTGTTCACGCTGCTGGCAGCCGTGATTCTGAGCATACTTATTCAATCCACCTGGCTTGTTCACCAGCAGCCCGTGTTACCCACAAGCACGCCTCTACCACCCACTACCGTCGTCAGCGAGCCAACCAGTACGATCCCATTTCTGCCGTCACCTACGCCGCCCCAACCTGATGAGCGTATTATTAGCCAGGAAATCCTCGATCTCCGTGCCGAGTTGCGGCGAGTCTGGAGCGCTTATTACCTGATGCGCGCTGCGGCTCAACTGGCCGATGCTGAAACAGTACTACGGGTGAATGAACTGGAAGAAGTAGAACGAGCGCTCGTCACAGTGCGGGTATCTCTGGATCACGCCTATGATTTTAGTGCCGAACAGAACAAAGGGCCGATCGGCGAATTTCGGATGCGCGTGAGCGATATCTATGGCGATCTGCGGGTGCGCCCTGAGGGGATAGACCAGCGCTTACGCCGGTTACGCCAGGCAATGTTGAGCCTGGTGGAAGAGCAAGGGTAGTACTTCAGTTGCTGGTGTGTGCAAAATCCACAAACCGGTAGCCCACGCCGCGCTCGGTCAGAATATAGCGAGGATGCGCCGGGTCTTCTTCGATTTTCTGGCGCAGGTAGGTGATATACAGGCGCAGATAGTGACTCTCATCGCGATATTCCGGCCCCCACACTTTGGTCAAAAGCATCTCATGCGTTTGCACATACCCCGCATTTTGCACCAGGTGATACAGGAGCCGATATTCGGTGGGCCGAAGATTGATCCGTTGTCCGGCCACCAGTACCTCGCGCCGTGCAAAATCGATCTGCAAACGATCATCGATCTGAACCAGGGTTTGCGGGACAGGAGGAGCTGTATAGTGCCGTCGCAGTACCGCCCGAATACGACTCACCAGCTCCCGGTGACTAAATGGTTTGCCAATATAATCATCGGCTCCTAGTTCCAGACCACGCACGCGATCTTCTTCGTCATCTTTGGCGGTCAAAATCAGCACTGGCACCTGTGAAAACTGGCGCAGGCGCTGCAGGGTTTCAAAGCCGTCCATCCCTGGCATCATAATATCTAACAATACCACATCGGGCATATCTTCGCGTGCCCGTTCCAACGCCTCGCGGCCATTGGTGGCACTGCTGACCCGTGCTCCCTCCAGTTCAAGATTCATGCGCATGAAGTTCACCATGCGCACTTCATCATCGACAACCAGAATAAGTTTGTCTTTCAGTTCTGACATAGGTTCTCATTACCAGCATTCATGTCCTGTGCCTGAGATGAGGTAAAGCACCGATCTTATTCTAACACGGTATGTCAATAATCTCAAGATTATCGAAACTGGCTATTGACAGAACTGTGCAAAGGGTGTATAGTAAAACTGTGCAAAAGGTGAACAATAGAAAAATCTGTGCAATTAGTATGAAATGTTGCCCCAGGTTGTAGCGATAAGAAGGAGTACCCACATGATTACGGTTGACCGTCGTAGTTCTGTCGCCCAGGCGACCCCCTCAGAGGTTTTTCAAGCGCTTTCAGATTCCAATCGTATTGAGAGTTTGTTGCCACGAATGCGCAAAGTAGAAGTCGTGTCGCGTAATACCGATAGTGCCCGTCTTGTGACTCACATGGCGATGGGTGGTATCTTTGGTACCATTCGGTGCGAGGGTGATTTACACTGGGTTGAACCACATGAGATCGTCTTTAAGGTCAAGAAGCCACTTCCCCTTGAGATGCGCTGGCATTTGACCCCATCGATCAATGGGACAGACTTGAAAGCTACCTTACAGCTTGATCTGACTCCTCTTGTGGGGCCAATGGCAAAGTTTATTCCCAGAGAGTCGGTGATGGATATGATTGGTAAAGAACTGGAGAGCGCCCTGAAGGAATTATCGCTACGGCTTGGTCATAGCGTGTTGCAAGAGCGTGCCGTCAGCGCCTGACGCCTATTCTGATACGCAAACAGTGCTTGTGCATTGTATCTTGTTCCAGATCTGATATAATCGCAGAGACTGCTATGTTGGCAGTGTCTCTGCGGTTTTTTGTGGGTGTGAACTGCTGCCCGATGCACGTGCTGTATTTCAGGTCAGGCACAGTCGGTCAGCAGTATCCACGGCATCAGTCCTGTTGTTGCTACTCAACGAGCCATAAAAATGATTGATACCATCCGTCTGGTACAGGGATTGTTGCTGAGTATCGCCATTGGTGGCCTGGCATACTGGCGTCAGTCGCTCACTGTGAGCGGCTGGTTAGGGGCGGTGATTGTTGGGACGCTGACTTCTGGTTTTGGCGGGTGGGCATGGGGCTTAACCCTGATCACGTTCTTTGTGAGTAGCAGTGTTCTCTCGCACTATAAGGAAGAAATTAAGGCACGTCGTGCCGCCGAGAAATTTGCCAGGGGCGGGAAACGTGACTTTGTACAAGCACTGGCCAATGGTGGCCCCGCGGCATTGATTGCCCTCCTCTATGGTTTATCAGGCGAGCCGATGCTGTTGCTTGTGATGTTTGTCGGGATTATGGCCACGGTAACTGCCGATACCTGGGCCACTGAGGCAGGTGTGCTTAGCCCACATCCACCACGTCTGATCACCACTGGCCGCCAGGTCGCGCCAGGGACATCGGGGGGAATGACTTTTCTGGGTACCGCTGCTTCCGCAGCTGGGGCACTGGTGATAGGTCTGGCAATGGTTATCTTCAGGTCAGGCGAGCAACTATTTGCTGCTGATCCGTTAGCGCCAGACTGGTGGCTGATCCCAATTGCGCTCCTGAGTGGTCTTAGTGGGACGCTCCTAGATAGCTGGCTTGGAGCTACCGTGCAGGTCATGTATCGCACTCCTGATGGTACAGAAACCGAACGGGTTCTGGGACGGGATGGTACGCCGCACACCTTTGCTCGTGGCTGGCACTGGCTCAATAACGACCTGGTCAACTTGTTTAGTTCGCTGGTTGGTGGTCTCTGTGCTGTTGCATTGTCGTTTGTCCTATCCTGGTAAATCGCCAACGTGTGGATCGCTGATTGCCGGTGTCGGTGGTTCGTGATCGACAATTGCCTATCAGCGTATTGGCCCGAATAGGACATACCGCCAGTAATTCAGACTGGAGTGCAGCAAGGGTTGTGGATTGACTTGTAGCGTGTAGGGTGGCGAGCCATAGGCCAGTAAACCCTGATCATGAGCGATCTTCAAATCCAGCAAAAGCGCCTCAGGTACATTGACAATCAATACCGACTGGATCTGATGCTGGTGGGCGACATCCGCTGCCCGAAGCATATCTGGCTGGTGTGGATCTGCCGATTCTGCCAGAAGCAATGAGCGTTCCGGGACACCCTTGCTCAGGAGTGCTGTGCGCACCGTTGCCAGATCATGGCCCACCAGCACCAGCCGTGGTGCATAACGTTGCCAGTATAAGCGCAGGGCATATTCTACCGTATCTTGCTCGGCACGGTCGGCCTGTAAAAGAACAATCGCATCTACCGGACGTGCCTCATCCCGTTTGCTTTGCACAATGATCAGAATACTGACCAGGATTACGGCGATCAGCGCCATAATTACCAGGGCGGCAATACCACGCAGTAAGCGAAGAGCCGCATGCTTACTGGCCGTGAATACAAAGTACCACCGATCAGGCTTGATAGCAGAATGTTCCTGTTTCATACGTCCTCATTGGTCAGGTGGTATAGATGGTTGATAGTCGGCCACCAGGGCGGTCAGGGCTTGATAGAGTGTTGCCGCATCGAAAGGCTTGACCAGCATGTGATCGGCACCGCGCTGCCGCGCCTCCATCGGCGTAATTTGTTCGCCCCAACCGGTAATCAGCAATTTCCTGATGTGCGGGTCAATGGTGCCAATCTGATCGAGAACGTCCCATCCGGACATACCCGGCATCCCCAGATCGGTGCAGAGCACATCGAAGTGATTGGCCTGAAATAACTCGAGTGCTTCCATACCAGAAGAAACGACGGTGACCTGGCATCCCCAGCGGTGGAGTAAGGTTGCCAGTAGCTGCTGCACGGTCTGTTCATCTTCAACAACCAGTATTCGTATTGCGTTCAGCGAATGATAGATCTGGGGCGGTGTGGGATTGGAATGGTGGATCAGGGCGTGATTGACAGGCAAGATCACGGTAAAGGTACTGCCCTGTCCAGGCATACTCTGGACGGTAATGCTTCCATTGTAGCGTTGGGCAATATTGCAGGCTACTGCCAGTCCCATACCGGTGCCACAGGTACCTTTGGTGGTAAAGAAGGGATCGAAGATGCGCTGCTGGATGTCAGGGGGCATTCCCACCCCGGTATCCTGAACCTGGATCACCACCACTGGAAGCATTGTATGCAGGGAAGAGGCGTCATGGGGTCGCTGTAGATAGTCGGGGCTGTCAAACGAGCGGATCTGCAATGTGCCACCCTGTGGCATAGCATCAATAGCATTCAGAATGAGATTGGTTACCAATTCACGTAGCACCGATGCATCACCAATAACGGGCGCTGTGGCAGCGAGATCCCGTTGCACCTTAATATGAATACCATGACTCTGGGCCGCATCACGCCAACGCGGACGAGTGATCGCCAGACTCTCCTCAATGACGTGATTCATATCAACAATGTCCTCTGGCAGTGACTGCTGGGTCTGGGTAAAAGTCTGCAACCGGCGTACCATCGCCGCACCATCACGTGCAGCGCGTTCAATGATGTTTAAGCTCTCGATTACGACGGGATCAGTTTGATCGAATAATAACAACTGTGTGTGCCCTAGAATACCAGCGAGTAAGTTGTTGAAATCGTGGGCTACGCCGCTCGATAGTTCACCGAGCGCCCGTAGCCGCTCACTACGTAGTAACTCGTCCTGGGTACGCTGGAGCTGATCGTAGCGGGCAATATTCTCCAACGCCACAGCAGTCTGCCGGGCTAGCACTTCGACCAGATAGACAGCATCTTGATGAAATGCCCCGGCTTGATGACTGTGAATGTCAATTATGCCCAGCATATGCTGCGTGCCTTGAATCGGTACAATCAGTTCTGCCTGCATTTCTGCGAAGGTAGGATGCAGAGCCTGGTGCGTATCACGAGAGACGTTGTTTACCAGCACAGTCTGATTGTAGCAGGCTGTCCCCCCGATCAACCCGACATCCAGAGGGACGTGTTGCTGTGAGCCAGACCCGGTTACATCGCCATAACGGCCACAGGCTGTCTTGAAAACCAGGGCATCACCTTCATACAGACCAACCAGCACCTGGTCATAGCCAAAGGTTTCATGCAGCAGCCGTGCCAGTTCATCAATCAGCGGTTGCACTTCATGCATCGCGCTCAAACGGATACTGATGCGGTGCAGTGCCTGAAGTTGATGGGTGCGGGTCTGCGCCTGCTGGTAAAGCCGGGCATTATGAATGGCAACGGCCACGTGATCGGCAAACGCCTGGGCAACATCCCCATCTGCTGCACTAAATGCATGCGGCTGCCACTTATCAATCGTTACCATGCCAATCTGGTGATCATTGACCACTAACGGCACGCCAATCCAGGAACGAATCAGAGCGCCATCTGGCACATCCTGCCATCCCGGTTCTTGCTGTACATCGGCGGAGATATAGGCCCGACGCTGCTGGGTCACGCGCCAGTTGAGCGATCCAGGGCCAAGATACACAATTGTATTCAGAACGTCTGAACGAAAGCCGCGACCGGCCACCATGACTCCATAGTTTTCGTCGCGGTTCAACACCACACCAGCTGAGTCATAAGATATAAAGCGGGCCAGTTGTTCCAGAATAAAATTGAGCAGTGGTTCCTGGCTGATCATCGCGTTACAGGCAGCTGCGAGCTGACGGAGCGACTCGTTCAAATCACGGCTGCGCTGCTCCTGAAGTGTCAGTTCGTCTTGCACTATGGCGATCGCCAGCTGATCGGCAATCGCCTGTACCAGATCCAGTTCGTCATCGCGCCAGACCTGTGAGCGCCCACGGCTGTATAGGTTCAGCCAGGATAGGATGCGTCCCCGATAATTGAGCGGTGTACAGATCTCGGCCCCATCGGTATGAAGCCGGCTGGTCAGTGACGATGTAGGTTCAACCAGTGTTGATCGATCTTGCTGGATATGCCAGAGATGAACGTCTGGTTCAGCCGTGTGTACCCACTCATGCGTCGGGTACAAGGTTGCCAGGGTGTCACCAGGGGGCAGACGATACAAGGTGCAGTGCGAGGCTCCTAACACAGAACCGAGCCCGGCAAGCGCCAGATTAATGACCTCGTCAATATGCTCTACAGCGCGTACTGCCTGGTTAATCTGATTGATCAGATATTCGCGCATAGCAGTGCGCCGGATGCGAGACGCCGTCGCCGCATTGTTGATGGCAATTGCGGCGTGGCTGGCAAATATCTCGACCATCGGCACGATTGTGTCACTAAACAGTTCCGCATGATGATACTGCGATAAATTCAGAACGCCTAGCATATGCCCGCGTACACACAGGGGTAGCGCCAGGATATTGGTGATGTGTGAATCGGGGAATTCTCGATAACGTGGATCAAGGGTCGGATTACTCAAATGCAATGGCTGCCCCGTCAGTGCCACCCACCCGGCCAATCCTTCGCCCACACGCAACCGGAAATTAGCGCGCATCCGTTCAGGGGTACCAATCGCGGCTCCAATGGTTAACCACTCGCCAGCCTCGTCTAACAACAAGACCGTCACCGACTCGGCCCCACTTAAGTTCCGGGCAGCGGTCAATATCACGCTCAAGACTTCATCAAGATCGAGCGACGAACAAGCCAGACGGCTCGATTCAAGAACAGTAGTCAGCGGATCGGCCACAGATCTACTGGAAGTATCCATAGGGTAGTGATACTTATCCGAGGTGCATTGTGGATAGTCAGATGCACTGGCGCCGGCGCTATTGGCAAAGAGACGTGTTTGTGTCATAGCTATCCTGCTCTATCTGCACAGCCAATGCAAGATAGTGTGATACTCATTATCGTATTCGCAACCAGGATGGCCGATTACTATCAGCGCATGGCTGGTAACAAAAGACACCTGGTCTGTGTGCCTGTTCGCTCTCGGTGATGCGTCATGTATGCAGCGTCGTGTGGTCATCATAGCGTGTTTCAGCAACAGGCTGGTTGGCATGCCCCAGTGTGCTGGTAGGGTTGATGACGACAGAGATCTATGGATCATAGAAACAATAGCAATTATAAGCAAATTTCAGACAAAGTGCAATGGTAAATTGACCGAGTACTACTGGTGCCGGGTAATACGCCCATATGTGGCCTGTTTTCTACATTTTATAGTATAGTTGGTAAGTGTTCAGGTGGGGTGGTCTGGCGGAACCTGCGGCCCCTACAACCCTCACTGGCGAGAGTCTCCTGAACGATTACTGTAATGCGTATGCTGCAGGGATTCTGGTCAAACTCGGACGGCTGCACATCGTTCTGACGAAAAAGCGCTTGACATGCTGGCTTATACAATTGTACAGTAGGATCATGAAATGAGGAGGCCGACAATGACGACGGCGCAATTACAACCAGGTGACGATCTGACTCTATTTTGCCGTATGTGCAAAGCTTTGAGCAGCCGGGCACGAGTGCAAATTCTACACTACGTGTTGACCCATCCGAAATGCATTGGCAATGAAATTCTGCTCCATATGCCCGAAGATGGCCCACACGCTCAATCGACCCTATCGCAGCATCTGCGGGTCTTGCGAGAAGCAGGGTTGCTGTATGCTGAAGGTGATGGCCCGGCGGTGTGTTATCAGGTCAATCGTGATTGCCTGGCATGGCTGCAAAGACAATTGATGTATCTGGGGGCATGAACTGTCCCTATATCCTTTGATGAGGCCGCAGGTAAAAAGGGCATGGGCTTTAAGCCACTGCGTACATCTTCTGATTCATGTGTTCGGTGTTGTTTGTGTGACGTTGTGTTATCTAGAACAATTCGCCTGATATATGCTCGGAGTGAAGACTCATGCGACTCTCAGAAGATAAAGTGCGCCGCATCGCAGAACGATTACATGATGAACTGGAGCAGCGCGGTCTGTTGAGCTACAAAGAACCGCCCGGTACCCAACGTGGTGCTGGACGGGCGGCGCGGGTCAAGCAGATTTACGACTTTATTGTAGCCGATCTGTGTCAAGAAGATGATATTGACGCGGAGGTTGATCGGGTACTTGCGACGTATAGCCGTGATATTAAGGGAACCGAACGTGATATTTTATTTCGCAAACATAAAGAGGAAATTGCCCGCAAACGTGGCTACATTCTTTGAAAGCGGTGTGGGGTACATAGTGCCTACGTTTCAGATCGCTATTATGTGAGAGATCAGCAGCATTATGTGCAATGGGGCAGGAGCGGCGAAGCAGCGGTATGTTGTCGCTTCTGGCTACCCATGCTCGCCGTAGGCATGGGTGCGTGGGGGGCGGGCGTCTGCTCGCCCCTACGTGCTCCACGCAAACGTGGACAAAAAGCCACCACGCAACTTGTGTCATTGTGCTGGTTGTACAGTGAAGTAGCCGATCGCCATATTACCACTGCGACTGCCCTGCCCGGTCAATGCCCACACACCAATTGGATCAGATTGGTTGGTGAACACACTGATAGGAGTTTCTCCAAACAGGGTTGCTTCACCGTTGGCATCAGCAACACCCGGTTCTGGCGCTTCTTCGACGGATTGATCCGGCAAGGTCAGCCAGATACTGATATTCTCTCCCGGCTGAAAGCCAAAGAGCGTGACTGCGAATATAGTGCCGGCCGGAGCTTCGGCTGGATCGACGAACGCATTGATATTATCCGGCCGGAAGAAGTTAACCGGTTGGGGCGCAGTGGTCAATTCATAGCGCCAGCGATAGTAGTGTTGCCCAATATTTCCTAGTTCCACCTGCCATTGCGGCAGATTGTTCGGGTTGTAGGTCAACACGCGGCGTTCATAGACCTGCACCAGAATATCTTGCTTCACCCCGTTCACCCGCGTCGTAACCCAATAGGGTTCACTGGCAGGATGTCCCATCACATACAGCCAGTCCATCAAGAGATCCTGGCGCTGCTCACCGTTGATCTGCACTGGGCCAATCTGCTGCAAGAAATCCCAGAAGACCTGGGGGATATTGTGGCTCAACACGCCGTCATAATAGACCAGGCGTGTACCGGGATGGGCTGCGGCTAACTCTGGACGCCGCCCGACCGTCCCATCAGCATTCAGGGTCTCGGCCACCAGATCGCCAAAGCGTGGTGGTGCGGCGCTATCAGCCGCGATCGGCCCGATCGGATCGGAGAGAATGGGCTGTAAACGACTATCGAGAAATACCGTCGTCACGCCAAAAAAATCATCGTAGGTCGGCGCATCAGGGTTCGTTTCGGGATCGGGATCACCGGCAATGGGGATGGCTGCCCGTGGCCGACGCTCGAACCGGACATCACCCACCTGGATCCGACCGGCTATCATTTCAATACTCAACAGACCGCTGGTGACATACCAGGGACTGAACGGGTTGTCATTGGGATGGGAAATCTCCATGCGCCCTTTGTCCCAATATTGCACCCGGCGCTTGCCGGCAACACCTTCGATATACTCTTCATCCATTGTCTGTAAAGGAGTTGGCCCCCAGAACCAGGTACGCTCAATCGTGCGGTTGGCAACCAGGGCATCGGTACGTTCCCAGATACGAAAGAAGGCGTTCTCGTCAGGTGCAGCCAGGGCTGGTAAGACAGGCACCAGCAGCGCTCCCACGAGCAAGCCTATCAGGAGTGCTTTACGCATTGACTTTACTCCAGAATGATCGAAGAAAACCAGCGATAGAAACCAGGAGTGGCACGCCATGATGCCCCTGGTTACGCGGCAATATCTAACGCCACCCGCGGGTGCGTACAAGCTCATCGCTCAACCGACCCAGCAGTATGCCGCTAGAGCCATGATCTTCCAGTCGGGCGCGTTCAAACCATTGCGCCTTGACGATTACTCCAGGTGACACCTCCTCCAGTTGTGGTTCCGTGAGTGGTTGCCCAAAAAGAGCGATACTCTCGGCAAAGCTTTTGCCGGGCAAGCCATCAAATTCGATCCCATTGCTGCGCCAGTAACTCAAAAACGGTTCACAGACAGTATACCCGGTATCTGCAAAAAAGAGACAGCCGGCCCTGGGAGCAGAGCGGGGAAAGGTAACCCAATCCCATCCGCGTGATTGCAGTACCAGATCTCCCAGGCGGCTAATCTGGACGTTATAGGGGGCTGGATTGGTGGGATGCAACTCAAAGCGGTGACGCTCAAAATACTGGACAATGTACTCGTGTCCACTATCATCGCGTTCCACGAATTCCTCGCTAATCGGGAAGCCGAAGATCGGCACCTCTCCATGAGTCTCCCAGTGCTGCTTGAAAATGCCGCGTATGGTATGCTGTGTTTCAGCAAAAAAGCGCAAATCAGGCGTGTCGGGCACAAACGGTACAGGATAAAAGGCGGCGGGCACATGGGTGCTGGTCACATCCGCAGCAGCGATCATCGGTGACGGCTCGACCGGAGCCGGTTGATCAAGTGGACAATGCTGATAGGTCTGAGCCAGTTGTACTGCCCGGAGTGCGTTCAATCGCCCCCAACCATATTCAGGATCTTTGCCCGGTGAGCCTTTATCATCGGCACTGGCCTGCAAAATACAGGTGACATCCTCGTGGCGGAGATCGGGGCGCAGCGTGAACACCAGAGCTGCCGTACCCGCCACATACGAACTGGCAAACGACGTGCCATTGGGCGCACCATATGCGCCATCCAGCGTAGTAGTCCAGAGATTAACGCCAGGGGCCGCGATCATGATATAGTCGCCAGTGTTTGAAAAGCCGGCAATGGCATCGCTGGTTCCGGTGGCACCGACGGCTATGACCTCCGGGTAAGCCGCCGGGTAATTGATCGGGTTGCCATTGGGGCGGTCGTTGCCCGAAGACGCGACGATGAGTACCCCTTGTTGAAAGGCATACTCAATCGCCTCACGTAACGTCTGGCTTTCGCGTGAACCACCCAGGCTCATATTAATAATCTGTGCGCCATTATCGACGGCCCAGTGCACACCCCGCGATACGCTGGCATCGTCACCGCCCCCGCGGGCATTTAATACCTTCACCGGAAGAATGCGACAGCCCCAACACATACCCGCAATGCCCTGCTGATTATTGGTGCTGGCGGCGATCAGGCCGGCTACGGCCGTACCATGCCCATTATCATCTTCAACATGATTATTATCCTGAAGAGCATTGTATCCGGGTAACACTTTCCCTTCTAGATCGGGGTGCGTTAGAGAGACACCCGTGTCAAGTACGGCTATCACGATCTCACCACCCGTGGTGATATGCCAGGCATCAAATGCCTGAATAACCGTCAGCGCCCACTGTTGAACGACCAGGGGATCATTCGGCATATACATGGAAAAGCGTAGCGGATTTGGCTCAGCAAAAATGACGGCGGGATTATCTGCCAGGTGTGTGGCGAGTTGTACGGCATCCATCGTGGTATCGAACAACACACGGTAGGTATTACTCACACTATCCAGCAATTCTGCTTCATAGGCACCCAGGCTGTGTAGTAC
This sequence comes from Chloroflexaceae bacterium, assembly GCA_034435975.1. GTDB lineage: Bacteria > Chloroflexota > Chloroflexia > Chloroflexales > Chloroflexaceae > CAKZQX01. Next base: position 39,548 of record DAOTWD010000175.1, read on the forward strand.
GTTCGATAGCGTATCGTCATTGGTTAGAAGAGAAGCAGATCGTGGGTCGATGGATGGATGATTGACGAAGTGTACTTCGGGGTTTAATTTAAGCAAAACTTCGCCTGCATGGTAGTCAACGATTTCAGCTGAGCTTGCCGGATAAGTAAGCGGGGAAATTATAAATAGACAGAGCATGGTTACACATAGTACGAGTGGAATACGTTTCATAAAACTCCCTTATGAACGACGTGGTATTCATAAAGCGGTTCGGATTGTTACGCACTGCATGTCATGTATGAATCTGGGGACATTATACAAGACCTTCTTGGCATTATAACAGGATTGTGTGTTTATCACAATGTGCTGATGATTCGGATGATCGAGACCACCAGACTGCCGAACGCCATCCTTAATTACTGTTCCCAATGGGTTCTTTGCATCCCTCGCGCGAGGGCGGTATAATCGTGGCTATTCAGCTCAGCTTGATTATCTGACATGATGTGCGCGGTCGTTCATCACAAAATAGGGTTCGCATGCAGCAGAGTGCTAGTTTCCAGCGTTGGAGTGTTCCCACACTTCCACACTGCGTCCGGCAAGAAAGACAGTTTATTCCAGGCACCGCGTATGTCCTGTCAATAACACGAGGGATGCGGTGACATACGGACACCCGCTATGCATTTGCAGAATCGTGGCCTATTCGTTGGCAGGAGAGCGGATCAAGCGTCGAAAAACGCGGTTCACCGCATACGTCCTGTTATTATGTAGTACCAGTTATGCAGTAGTATGGTTAACTCGTCTTCTCGCCTGCGGTAGAGCGACTCTTTCCGGTGTGGGAATGTTCCCACATTCCCACGCTTCCACGCTGCTGCAGGTGAAAAGGGCGGTGGTGACGAACGACCGCGTAACTCGTATGATGTGAGTGGTATGTCACTAAAAAAGCTACACGGCAAAATCCTGATGTCTATGGTGCTGGGATTGGTAGTGATGATGATCCTCAGTCTGTTCAGCGATTTGCATGCTGTTGGGGGCAGTCTGGGGCATTTTGCCTGGCTGCATATACCCGTAGTGTTGAGTCTGGTCTTGATCAACTACTGCCTGCGCTGGGTCAAGTGGGAATACTTTCTGCGCCGATTGCGCCTGGGGCATAGTGTGCGTTATAGCGACAGTGTTCTGATCTTTACGTCTGGAATGATTATGGCGGTTACGCCTGGTAAGGTTGGTGAAGTTTTTAAGTCCTATCTGCTGCGACGGGTCAATGGTACGCCGGTCAGTCTATCGGCACCTATTGTACTGGTGGAGCGCCTAACGGATGGGTTAGCCATGCTCTTGCTCATGGCACTGGGTTTAACGCTGTATTCCCCGGCCCGTCCGCTGTTTGTTTTGCTGCTGGCGCTCAGTTGCGCTGGTATTGCGCTCTTGCAATATCGTTCCCTGTGTACCCATATCATTGATCGCTGGCTAACCCGCTTACCGTCTGGTCAGGCCCTTGCGCCAAAACTGGTCAATATCTATACCAGCACATACCAACTACTCAACTGGCGTGTACTGTTGTTGTCCACGGTGTTGAGTCTGGTATCCTGGGGACTGGAGTGTCTGGCTTTTTATTTTGTATTGACCGGTCTCGGTCAGTCCAGTACCGGTCTGCTGCTATTGCAGGCTACCTTTATCTATGCCGCCAGTACGTTGCTCGGATTAGTCTCGTTTTTGCCGGGTGGTCTGGGGGCAACCGAAGCCAGTAGCGCTGGATTATTGGTAACGCTGGTCGGGATGAGTGCCAGTGCTGGTACAGCGGCGACCATTATTATTCGCTTCTGCACGCTCTGGTTTGGAGTTGCCGTGGGCGCAGTGGGGCTGATCTGGTTTAGTCAACGCTATCACCCTGGCGAGATGTTTGAACTAGAACAGACAGTGTTGGAGCAATCCTAAATGACACATGAGGTATGCACTTGTTCCAATACACCGTCTGTGTCTTCTACGGCAGCGTGGATCTGCATGCCAGAACAGGTGGGGCTGAGCATACCAGATCCGGTGTCATATGAAGAGGAAGATCCGCTATCCTCCGTAACAGAATTCCTGATGTCAGTCATATATCATCTCAGGAGCATAAACCCATGAGTTCTATTTTTACACGCATTGTCAACGGCGAAATACCGTCTGCCAAAGTATACGAAGATGACCACACGTTTGCTTTTATGGATATTAATCCCGCTTCACGGGGGCATACCCTGGTCATTTGCAAAGAAGAATACGCGGATTTGCTCACCACGCCAGCCGAACTGGTTGCGGCAGTCGCTATAACCACCCGCCGTATTGCGCAGGCAATCGTAACTGCGCTGCAACCTGATGGATTCAATATTGTGCAGAATAACGGTACGGCCGCTGGCCAGGTTGTGTTTCATTATCATGTTCATATCATTCCGCGCTGGCAAGGCGATCGTGCTGTGCGTGGTTGGGAACCAGGCACCGCCACTATGGCCGAATTGCATGAATTGGCGAGCCAGATTAGTGCGCAGATCAGCGCATCGTAGGTGCTACTCCCTGGCTGAACCCGTGTCCGGATTCCAGAGCGTCATTGCCTACCAGGAACCCCGTCAACGAGCGACATCACTATGCGGTTGTTATCGCACCGTTGTACTTCCGGGGCATGTGAGGTCGATCATGCAAACGCCAGATAAACCACCACTTTTTATTGGTATCGCGCAACAGTATGGTTTCAGTGCTGAGGCAGCGCAGATGGCACTGGATCGGGTTGGTATGCAGCTTTCAATGCACGGCTATGCGCGCCATACGGTTTTTTATGTCTATCGAACCGGCAAGCCGGCTGGGGGATCTGGCGGTCGTGCTGGACGGGCACGGTTGTTGCTGGCTTTTCCGAGTGCTGATGCCGCGCTTTCTTTTGCTCAGCATTCTGGACTGGGTGCTACACCACGCTTATTGGCAATGAATGTCAGTCAACTTCTCTCGGTTTTGTTACAACGACCATCCATTGGTACACTTCTGTTTGCCACTGAAACCGAGGCACCGGCAGTAACCTATTTACCGCACGGCTTTCGCCTGGAGCGCACAACATTGTTAAAGCTATTACAAGGGGGATAAGATATGGGCAGCCGCTTTGATGAGCTCCGTATTTTTTCAGGTAATGGTAATTTGGCTTTATCACATGCTATTTGTGATCGTATTGGTGTGCCATTAGGTGATGCTACAGTAACCCAGTTTGCAAACGAGAATATTTTTGTAAAATTGAATGAGAGTGTGCGCGAAAAAGATGTGTTTGTGGTTCAGTCCCTCTGTTCACCTTTGAGCGACCGGATTATGGAGTTGCTGATTATGCTGGACGCCTGCAAACGAGCGTCTGCCGGACGCATTACGGCCATTATCCCCTATATGGCTTATGGTCGCACCGATAAGAAAGATCAACCACGGGTACCAATCACGGCTCGCCTTCTGGCGGATATGATCCAGGTTGCGGGAGCACATCATGTGGTAACACTCGATCTGCATGCTGGCCAGATACAGGGTTTCTTTAGTATTCCAGTTGATGAACTGAGTGCTATGCCGCTGCTGGTGTCGTATTTTTCGCACAAGGGGTGGGATGATGCGATAGTGGTGTCGCCCGATATGGGTTTTGCCAAGCGAGCACGCAACTTTGCCGAACAACTGGGGATACCGCTGGCCCTGGCCGAAAAACGCCGGGTACAGGATCTGCAACAGATCCCTGGAGCTGCCTCTACGTCCGATGTGCTGAATCTGATCGGTGATGTTTCAGGGAAGCGCTGCATTATTGTTGATGATGAGATTGCCACCGGCAAGTCTATATTAAAGGTGACGCAGTTGCTGATGGATCGCGGCGCACGTGAAATTTATGCCTGTTGTATACATCCCATCCTGGTAGACGATGCAGCCCGATCCATGCGTGACAGTCCCATCCGCGAGCTGGTTACTACCGATACGTTGCCGGTTCCACCAGAGAAACAGTGGCCTGGTTTAACCATCCTCAGCATTAGTCGCATGCTGGGCGAGGTAATTCAGCGTATGCATAGTGGTGTCTCGGTCGATACGATGTTTCAGTGGTCGGGGCATCCGGCACTAGGAGTATGAATTATTGGGATGTGATGCGACATATATGAGGATCGATCAATGATCTTGACGGCAACCCAACGTGCCTTTCTCGAAGAGGTGTATTATGCCGTAGTTGGTACGCTTAATCCAGATGGCACAATTCAGCAGACGGTGGTCTGGTATCTGTTGGAAGACGATGCGATACGCTTTAGTCTAGGGAGCCGCAGCATCAAGGCGCGCAATCTACGTCTTAATCCAACCATTACCCTGACGGTGGAAGATCGTCAGCGCTACCTGACGCTGACGGGACTGGCGACGCTTGGCCCGGCAAGTGCTGATCTGCGTCGCCGGCTGGCCATTCGCTATCGTGGATCGGATCAGGCCGAGGCGTATCTTGTCATGCGTCCCACCACGAAGGCGATGGCTTCGGCACACGTAACGATTGTACGGGTGTATGGGCAGGGCGTGAAATGACGGTATGGGGCGGACACCGCCGCGCTGTCTTAGCGCAACCAGCGCATCGCACTCCCTTTGTTCGCAATTACCTGTACGAGTTCCTCCAACGTGAGTTGTGATGGCTGGCGGGGTGGTGCTTTGGCCGTGCCACAGAGCAGCATGCGCCGATTGGGGTGGAGATACCAATCCGCCTCAGCATCGACACGTTTCAAATCGATGTACACGGACTCCAGGTTGACGGCAGAACGACTCTGCGCCGCTATGCCCATATTGCCCCGACCATCGCGATAGGCATAGAGCACAGCACCATAGCGGTATGCCAGGCGACTCGATCCCCCATCATCACTTTGCATCGCAATACCCAGGCCCCAGGGGGTCGAAAACTCCATCCGCTGTACAAACGCTTGCTCAAGCCGGAGATGCCGTTGTTCGTGCTGATACCAGGCATCAAAATTCGGCAGCATCGTCTGTACCACCTGTTGCGGATTAGTGGGGAAAAGCTCATTATACCCGGCGATCAGATCGTTAATATGAAAAAAAGTAGCTTCTCTGGGGGCCGTACCTAACCCATGATCCAGACGGGTGACATAATATACGAGACGCTGCAGCACGGGATCATCTGGTGCCACCACTCGCCGTACCAGTTCGGCAGCACTCAAGCTTGTGTCGGCAAACTGATGATGATCAAATTGCCCACCGCCAGTATCAACATGAATAATGTGGGGATCAATATCTGCGTGATGACCATCGAGGGTGCGACCAGCCGGCACGAACGCCAGATCAGCCTGCGTTGCCCCGCCAAAGCGGATCAGTATCCACATCGCAACCAGACAGTCCAGGTCTGGTGCAAGATGGCCCACGATAGTCCTGATAGTCTGCACGGAACATTTCTCGCATTCTAGGATCTCGGCAACAATTGAGACTTCAAGTATAGCAGACATAATGTGTGAGCGTCAAATAGACGCAGAAAAAAGGCGGCCTGGTGGGGTTATGGATCTTGCTCAACAGCACTGGTGATATGGTTCAAATGGATGATCTGCCCCTGTCGTCCCACCACTACCGCGATCACATCAATCCGCCAGGGCGTGGTATCGAGGAGATCATGAAGATCGAGGTAACAATAGGCCAGGTCAATCAGGCGCAATTTCTTGGTGGTGGTAATCGACGCCTCGGCCACACCGTAAAACGTGGTGCGCCGGGTGCGTACTTCAACGAAAACCGCCTGATTGCCTTGCCAGGCAACCAGGTCGATTTCGCCTCGATGACAGCGCCATTTGCGCTCACAGATATGATAGCCCTGTTGGATCAGATAGGCTGCAGCCGCTGACTCGCCAAAATCCCCCAGGTGGCGGCGGTCATCAGCTATAGGCATACTTACGCCATACGTCGTGATCTTCTAACTCACCGAGCAGCGCAAAGGCCACGTATTGTGGCTGACGCGGCTTAACCTTCAATTCCATATTGGCCTGCTCAGGAGTACGCCCGCCCTTCTTATGATTGCATTCACGGCAAGCGGTGACGACATTTTCCCACACGGTTTGCCCGCCCTGCGAACGAGGCACGACATGATCGACCGTGAGATTGGCACGACCGGGCTGCACTCCACAATATTGACAGGTATCGCGGTCGCGTGCCAGAACTCCGCGCCGTGAACACGGCAATCGCAGACGGCGCGGAATCTTAATATAGCGCACCAGCCGAATAACAAGGGGCAGATCCAGGGAAAACCCACTGGCGCGGAGTTGCTGCGTTGCGGCCTCCACAAGTTCGGCCTTCTCCTGGAGCAGGAGGACGACCGCACGTCGAACAGAGATGAGTTGTAATGGCTCGTAGCTGGCATTGAGAACAAGGACTCGTTGCCCCAAGGTAACCACCCCCTTTTAAGAACCAGTTGTATACCGATACAACAAAGGCTCTCGCAAAGGGGCACTACCCTCTTAGAGAGCCAGAGCCGCCGAGTAGCTCGCTGATGAAACCGCTTGCACCGAACGCATAATCCTGGCATGCCAGTAACCGAAGCTGTAGCTGCTCGCTGGCATGAGCATTCGACCGGCCATGCCAGCAGGCAGAGCAGTGGCCCAGCTTTGGTATACAAGATTGTGTTCAACACTATGCATACGGTTTCTCAACTATCCTCAGAAGGTTGCTCCATGATCTATTTCACGGGCAACGGCCTGCCACAGTACGCTGTAGATATTAACAGATTACACATTTTATGACATCCTGTCAAATTATTTGCAGTGAAAATTTTGTAGAGCGATCGAATACCAGCATACACCTGGCGTTCAGGCCTGTACCCGGTTGGATCTAGACCGGGCACAAGCCGGGTCTCCGGGTCACCACAACCACTCCTCGTGGCGCGGCGATCCTAATACTGCAACGAGACATCCCCTGTGCCGCCACACCTCTGCCGAGATGAAGGCTCGTTGGTGTACTAAAATATCGGCGAACCCTGTCTCAACAAGAATATAGCGGGAAAACAGCAAACATACCGCTCTGCTAAAGGCAAAAAGGCTATCTGACCATATCACCGCGTCCGTCCCCTGTCACTGAATGCGTAACTGATAGCTCGCCGGTTCAGTGGTGTGGGGGGTGGTGGCGGCTACCACCAGAATGGCGCGTTCATTCGTCCCCAGCCTGATGGTTGCCTGTCCTGCGCTATCCGTGGGAATGTTCCTGACACTCAGATCGCCATCGGCACCAGTGTGGATCAGGCGCAATTCCCAGGTCTGCGGCAACTCACCATCAATGCGGGCAAAGCCCTCTGCCTGCCAGTCGCCATATCCTGCCTCGACATCATCCTCTAGCACACACTGATCCGCAACTGTATTGCTGCAAATGCGAATATTGTCTATCAGCAAGCCCGGCGCATTAAAGGCATCATCACTGATCTGCCAGAAACGCAGCAGGATTGGCTGACCGATGTATGCCGACAGTTCCATCGTCTCTGTCACCCAGCTACCACGTATGCCGCTCCTGGTATCGACACCGGGCGCACCACTGACACCGTTCAGACCGTTCCCATAATTTGCACCGTGCGGATCTTCGTTCGTGGTATGCATTCCTGCCAGGGTCTGCCAGGTTGTGCCATCATCGACCGAAACACTGACGAAAGCATAATCGTAATGCTTTTCTAGCTCATACCAGGTATCAAACTGCAACACCGCGCTGTCCAACCCCTCCAGGTTCACAGGATGGGTCAGCGTAGATACGCTGTTATCACCACGCCCGCTCCACCAGGCATAGGTACCGTGGGGTTCGGTGCCCACCAGGCTCACGCTGGTCGCACCATCGAATTCAACGGTTAGTGGGCCATCGGGCAGCGCATAATAGTTCACCCCAAACTGATACACGGTATTATCAGTCGTGCCTATGTTCAGCAGGCGCGGTTTCACCGTGGTTGGCAACCATTCCGGCTCGTCAGGGCCTGTGGGGTAACTGTAGCGCCCGTCGGCCAGGTGCGGATCATTCAGCACATTGGCCAACGCCCAATCCGCAAACAGTGTGCCAAAGCTGGTAATATCGGGACGGGTGCGGGCTGCCAGTTCGACGAAGGCATCCGGATTGTTACCTGCGTTGGCACGGATCAGATCGACGAGGCCCTCTTCGCCTGTGTAGTGAGTGTAGATATAGCGCATGAAAAGATTGGCCGCACCATAGTGGGCGATTGCCCGTTCCGGTACTTCCGACCAGGCCGTAAGTTGAGTATTCGGGTTGGCAAGATAGGCCATGACAAAGCTGTGGGTGACAAAGCCGTTCAGATCTTCAGACAACGTAGAGCAGCCTTCGTTAAACCAGATCGCGGCATTGCGCTGTTCATTCCAGTGAATCATATGCTGGAACTCGTGGGCCAGCACTTGTAGATAACTGGGGTTGGCTGGATTGACGCTTTCTATGTTCATAAAAAACATCTCGCGTTCATTGCTGAAACGGTTGACACTGCTGGGAACCGAATCGCGTGAGGAAAAATAGCCCGCAACGCCACCACCAGGACTGCGCCCATTCAAAATCGTGATCCGCAGGTCACCATCGACGCCGGGTTGCAACTCGGAGCCGAACAGTTCACGTGTCCGCGGATAGATCTGTTCCTCAAATACTCTGGCAGCCTGTTCCAGGGTGGCCTGATCAATGATCAGTCCCTGTTCAACGTACATGAGTGCGACTGGCCCGGCATAGCGTAGCTCGGCGGTCACGGTGTAGGTACGATTGGTCGCCGTGCTTGTCACCCAGAATTGCTCCACATCACCGACCTGCACATCCAACGGTGTCGTGCGTGCGACAGCGGACGCATCCGTGACACCACCCAGCGCCCGTGCCAGTTCGACTTGATCGCGGGGGGGGCGTTGGAGAGCGGCGCTTAATGCTGCCACTTTGTCTACCTCGATCTCGGTATCAGGTTGCGCAGAAGTGGCAAGATCGGCAAGTTCAGCCGTTGCAGCTAGCTCTGAATAGGGGAGCCTGAACGGAGTACCCGCAGGCAGAGGAATAGCTGTCTTATCGGGTATAGCAGTAGTGAATGCGGCCTCTGATCGAGTGGGCATGGAAGTGGGTGGCGGAAGCGTCGGTTGCAGTGCCGGGGATTGCATATCAGCCGCACTACAGGCATTGAGCAAGATGACAGTCAATAACAGAAGGATATATTTATGCATCAGGTTACGATCTCGATCTGGTTTCCAACGAAATGTATACCAACCGCCGCTGCATAAAATTTACGTTCTAGCCCGTAGAGCCGAGGAGCTTTCGCCCTGGGATAGAAGGGCTTCATCGGCTTGAGCAGCTTTCGCCCAATCTGGCACAGCAGAGGAGAGAGAACCCTCGCGCCTTTGCGCTCGCTCCTCTCTCCTCTTCCCTCACTCCTCTTCGGGGCGGCAGGTGTAGGGACAGATTGCCACGTGCCCCAGCTTTCGCCCTGGGAGCCATCACACAGTGGGAAGCGATACGCCTGGTTTTAGTATGCCACTGCATATGTTCTGGCATACCATCTGCATGACCAGTATACCAGATAGTGGCCTGGGGTGCATTGGTAGTGATGTGAAAGCTATTATGGATACGCATAGCGATCGGGAATGTCATACTCGTGAAGAACTGCCAGGAGCGGTGTTGATAGCAACCAGCGATGAAGAGAGGCAGGATTCACCGCTGGTTGTTTATGCGGATGTCACATGATGACGGCTAGAACGACTCAGGCACCTACAGTCGAGGCAATGGCTGTACGTGACACTGATTGCTCCTGTAAAATTCGCTCTTCAACCAGGCGCGCTGAGAGCAGCACCAGCGGTAGCCCTGTCCCCGGATGCGTACTCGCACCGACGAAGTAGAGATTGCCATAGCGGGCGTGCCGATTCTGCGGGCGCAGATACCCTACCTGTAAGAAGTTGTGACTCAAACCAAATGCCGAGCCTTTCGCCAGATTCAAGACCTTGTGATAGTCGTCAGGGCCAATTGTCTCTTCAAACGTAATCCGGCTCGAAAGATCACTTATCCCCATATCGGTCAGACGCTTGAACACCGCCGTCCGTGCCCGCTCCATTAACAGCGTCCAGTTCTGTGGCTGCCGTTCATTCAGATGCCCGACGGGTACCAGTACCATGATGCTATCGCCGTCAGGCGGTGCCATGCCGGGATCCGTGCGAGTCGGCGCACAGATGTAGAAAGAGGGATCGTCCGGCAAGGTCAGGTCACGGAAGATGCGGTCAAACGAAGCACGATAGCGATGCTCGGCCAGGAAGACATTGTGATGATGCAGTGCCTCGACACGTCCTCCCTTCACGCCCCAGTAAAACATCAATGCCGAAGACGTATAGCGCTTGCGGTTGAGACGCGCCTGCGTACCATCCTCAGGTAGCAAATCGCTGTAGACATAGGGCAAATCCGCGTTGGCAATAATGACGTCACCCTGGAGTCGCTCGCCATTGTCCAGCAGCACGCCCGTTGCCCGCGTGCCGTTGACCTCAATTTTGCGCACGGGCGTGTTATAGTGAATGGACACGCCCACTTTGTGTGCAATCGCTGCCAGGCTCTCGATCACTCGATACATGCCGCCGCGTGGAAACCAGACACCGTCAGCCAGTTCGGTATACTGCAAGAGTGAATACGTTGCCAACGCATCGTAGGGACTCACGCCTAGATACATGTTCTGGAACGTGAAAGCTGCCCGTAGTCGTGGATCGTGAAAATAGTGAGCCGTATTGTCATAATGTTTCATTAGCGCTTTCAGTTGAATGATCAGTGGCAAGTTAGCCGGGCTAAAATAGTCAAACAGCGACTTGAAGTTACGTCCGACAAAGCGATCCAAAGAGACGTGATAGTGCCGATACCCCTCGCTTAGAAAGCGCAGAAACGCCCCGAATGAGCCTGGCTCAATTGCCTCTAACTGCTCGCGCATACGGATCAAGTTGGGCGTAAGGTCAAGGGTCTGGTTATCATGAAAATGAACGCGATACGTCGGATCGAGATGAACGAGATCGAGATGATCATCCATCTTCTCGCCCAGTGCCGCATAGGTCTCGGCAAAGACGGCGGGCATCAAAAAAAGCGTTGGCCCCATATCAAACCGAAAGCCGTCTTTCTCCAGCATACTGGTGCGCCCACCTGGACGCGCATTTTTTTCAAAGATCGTCACCTGGTATCCATCACGGGCAAGGCGGGCGGCAATTGCCAGGCCACCAATACCGGCACCTATGACCAGCGCAGTATTCATCGGAGGGTACTCCTTAGGCATGATTCAATACGAGCCACAGGCTCTTACCATTGGTTGTAACACGTTCAGATGGCGAAAGTCACCAGAGTGGCCCGAAAGCAATGATGACAATGAGTAAAGGGGCAGGCGGATTGAACCATGCCTTTGTAGTAGAATTATTCCATAGGTAAAATTATATGATCATACAGGAATTTTGTCGAGTGATGGAAGTTACACTGCCAGATCCTACACCAGCGCCAGATCTTGAGGTGACAGCGCCATGAGCCGGGTAATTCGCTTTTCCGTTTCCGGGTGTGTACGGAACAGGGTGGTAACAGCTCCACTACTCAGTGGGTTAATGATGTATTGATGGGAGGTGGCCGGGTTGACCTACATAGGCATGCGGAGCCAACAAGCACAAACAGGGCTGTGAGCGCTACCAGCAACAAACCAGTTTTGAGGGTGTTTCCCATACGTAGCTATCCTCAGGTTTGTAGGGTGGCCTGGCTGTGGCCAGGCCTCTCATTTCTGTGTGACAGTTGGTTGACCGTATCACTACAGTGGGGGAAGTGTCGTACCTACACGTGACAGATCACGTCTACCAAGCCTGGTAGCCTGGCCCTTTCGCACGGCTCTGTCAGGTGAGCGTGTGTAGGGGCTTCACCGCTCACATTCCTTCACATCCCACGGCGGCAGCATAGCTGCCGCCCTCAGAGACTTAGAGCAGCGCTTTAGAGACTATCCTTCACGATCTGCGCAATATCGGTTGGCAACCTGGCAACCTTCACGCCGACTGCTTCGAGCGCAGCGATTTTTTCCTGTGCGGTTCCCTCGCCACCGCTAATGATCGCCCCGGCGTGGCCCATACGCTTGCCGGGAGGTGCCGTTTGCCCGGCAATGAAGCTCACCACGGGCTTAGTAACGTGTTCCTTAATAAAAGCCGCTGCTTCTTGCTCGGCTGAACCACCAATTTCGCCGATCAACACGATTGCCTCGGTCTTGGGATCGGCCTGGAACAGGGTGAGTACGTCAATGAAGTTGGTGCCAATAATCTGGTCGCCGCCGATGCCGATACAGGTCGTCTGTCCCAGGTTAATGCGCGTCAGGGCATCAATGACCTCATAGGTCAGTGTCCCACTCTTGGATACCACCCCTACCGGGCCAGGCATCGCAATATTCCCAGGAATAATCCCTACTTTTGCCTCGCCCGGAGTCAGCAGTCCTGGGCAGTTTGGGCCAATCAGTCGCACGCCACACTCTTGAACGTAGCTGTAGGTGCTGACCATATCGAGGGCTGGAACACCCTCGGTAATACACACAATCAGCGGTATCCCGGCACCGGCTGCTTCACGCACAGCGTCAGCAGCAAAGGCGGCCGGCACATAGATGATCGAAACATTGGCCCCCGTCTCTTTGACTGCTTCTTTCACGGTGTTGAATACCGGTACCGTGTTATCAATCGCCTTCTGTCCCCCACGCCCTGGGGTGACACCAGCCACCACGTTCGTTCCATAAGCTATCATCTGCCGGGTGTGGAACTCGCCTTCTCGTCCCGTAATGCCCTGCACCAGCAGGCGCGTGTTTCTGTCGACCAGGATGCTCAAAGTCGTCCTCCCTTTTCATGTTGTACACAACGTACCGATCCGAATTTCAAGGATATCCATCATTACCACGAGTTACATGGGTGCAGAAACCAGACGTCTTTTTCGTCCTCGGCCATATGGTACGGCGAAACGGTGAAGTGTTGAAGCACTCAAGCGCTCACCCGATCAAGCGTTCAGACCGCTCCTCCACTTTTGAGTGCCGCTCTAGTGCCGCTCTATCGAAGACGAAACGGCTATCTGACGATTCCACCGCGTAACTTCTGTTATCAGGTATGTGCAGATGGTCATAGACTGGCGTTTATGCTGCTGGCCTCTTGCACCATTTGCACGCCCGCGCTGGAACCAATCCGCGTTGCACCAGCCATGATCAGCGCATATGCATCGGCCCGGGTGCGAATACCACCGGAGGCCTTGACTCCAACCGATGGGCCAACAATACGAGCCATAAGCGCAACGTCGTCTACTGTTGCGCCGCCACCGGCAAATCCAGTGCTGGTTTTAACATAATCAGCGCGAACACTCCATGCCAGCAAGCAGGCAGTAATCTTCTCATCATCATTCAGCAGCGCGGTTTCAATAATGACTTTGCACGTTGCGCCCGCAGCATGCACTGTTTCAACCACTTGCGTCAGATCGTCAAGTACATACGCATAATCACCAGCTTTCAACCGTCCAATTGCCAGCATCATATCGACCTCATGTGCCCCATCCATAAGTGCCTGGCGCGTCTCATAGACTTTGGTGGCGGTTGTTGTTGCACCTAATGGGAAGCCAATCACGGTGCCGATCATCACACGGCTATCGTCTAGCAGTTGCACACACAGGGGAACATACATCGGATTGACACACACGCTGGCAAATCCATAGGCTTGTGCTTCGGCACACAGTTGTTCGATCTGTGCGGGTGTGGCATCGGCTTTGAGCAGCGTGTGGTCGATCAACGACGCAATCGGCATATGCACCCGCACCAGCGATTGATCGAGAACGTATATTGTGTGGGTTTGCAGCCGCTGCGCTATCGGCACAGAGATGTCCGATGCTGTCTGTAGTGAGTGTACAATCTGCGCAATACGATCATCTATCGTCACGACATCACCTGCTTGATCATGGACTGCCACGACCTATCCCAGGGCGGCCTGAACCACTGTGTTACGATCTCACCATACATTTCATGTTCCTGCACTGCCAGTGAGCAACGGGTCTCATGCGTTTGGACAAAGACAACCAGCCGGGCCTGTACAAAACAGATATGCTGGAACAATCGCGCTGATCGGTTATCTTGTCGATGGCGAAAACTGATTTCCCTATTGTAGCACAGGTTCGATCTGTGTCGGTTGCCGGTGAGCGCCACTATGACCGCCATGTATGAGCTGAAAGCTAAAGATATGGTACACTAAGATAGATACTGGTTCGAGAGACTGTCCAGGAAGTTCTGGTACTGGATGCGGCATTCTACGTCACATGCAGGTAGATCAGGCTGGCGACCACTCCACGTCAGTACCAGCCTCGACCCTGACAATCTTTCTCTGCATCTGCCTCGATGTGATGGTTCGCGTTGATTCCGGCCAGGTCGAACCAGGTTTCGCCCTGGTCTCAAGAAAACACTATGGAAGAAGGTGCTATATTGACCAGGGGTTTAACGGGATCGTGCTGTCAAAAGTCTGTGTAAATAGGAGCAGGATCAATGATGACCAATGGCCGGCATCCGCAGCAAAAAAATGTACTTGGTGGCGAACTGGAGCTATGCTGTAGGGATCCTATGACCGGCTTCTACCGTAACGGTCGTTGTGAAACCGGAGTGGACGATATTGGCCGCCATGTTATCTGCGCTCAGATGACCGATGAATTTCTGGACTTCACCCGTACCCAGGGTAATGATCTGACGACACCTGCACCCGGTTTTCCGGGTCTCAAACCAGGCGATCGCTGGTGTCTATGCGCTACCCGCTGGAAGGAAGCGCTGGCAGCCGGTATGGCTCCGCCAGTTATCCTGGCTGCCACTCACGAAGCGGCACTGACGGTGGTGACGCTGGACGAACTGAAACGCTACGCGGCAGAGTAAAGGTTTCCTTATTAAAGAGCAGATTTTTCGGCATGGAGGGGCAATCTTCCTAGGCACCCCATGCCGTGGGGTGTTCGTTTGTGCAGCGCATCTGGCACTACGTCTGGTGATCAAGCAGCTCTCCCACCCGCAAAACTTCTGCCAGTGTGTTATAAAAGTGCGGCGCAACACGCACACCAGGGCCACGTGGCGTTACAATCACACCCGCATCCTCCATGCGTTTGCAAACGGTGGCCGCATCATCCACGCAGGCCACAATAATCCCGCTGCGATGTTCGGGTGCTGTACTTGCTGCCAGTGTATAGCCGCGTTGCGTTAAATCGGTGATCAGCGTGTCAATAAGCTGCACAACATGCGCCCCAATCGACTCAAAACCTACCTCTTGTAGCAGCGAGATGGCCGCATGGAGTGCGACTGCCCCGATGATGTTCGGTGTCCCCAGGTCAAAGCGGCTGGCGTTGTGGGGAAAAGTAAAGTTGTAATCGAGATAGTTTTGAAAATCGACCACACTGGCCGCGCCAACATATGCACCAGGCACCAGTTCGTCCAGCAGGCTGTGTCGGCAGTACAAAAAGCCGCTCCCCGGTGTTGACAGCAGCCATTTTTGCGACCCGGCGGCCAGAAAGTCGATATGACATGCCTGTACATCTATCGGCCACAGACCCAGCGACTGGATCGCGTCAACCACGAAATAGATACCGCGCTCATGGCACAACTGCCCAACTGCTGCCACATCGTTACGAAAGCCAGTGGCAAACATAACCGTACTCAGGGCGATCACTCGTGTACGACGATCAATGCGCTGCTCGAGCAGATTGAGATCCAGACCTCCGGCACGTTGTGGCACAAACTTGGTCAACACTCCCCGATACGCCAGGTTGAGCCAGGGATAAATGTTCGCGGGATAATCGCCATCCAGCACCAGCACATTATCGCCTGGAATGAGAGGCAGACTCAGAGCTGCAATGTTAATGCCTGTGGCCGTATTGGGGAGCAGCACAATCTCATCAATCCTCGCCGCATTGATCAGGGTGGCAATACGCTGGCGCAAATCCCGCATCAACGGCAACATCGTGGCGAAGTAGCGTCCCGGTGGCTCCATTTGTGCTTGGCTCAAGCTCTGTTGCACAGCCATCGCCACACGACGGCTGACAGGCGAGACTGCCGCATGACTGAGAAACGCAAACTGTTCGGTAATCGGAAATTCAGCCCGATAGCGAGCAAGATCTATACCCGTCATACCACCCTCATTCTTATAGAGAGATCAAGTAAACCCTGGACAAACGAGATTCCAGCCGTAGCGCTCAAGAAAGGAGCTCGAAAACGTCGTGGTTGTCAGATGGCGCTCAAATCGCTCAGCTAACTCCGGCAAGCGGCGCTTCATATGGT
>DAOTWD010000176.1:0-2678 GCA_034435975.1 Chloroflexaceae bacterium
CCGAACTGGAGCGGGCTGACGTGCATATTCGCTTTCAGGCCGAGTTACTGGATGTGGTTGGGCAGGCAGTCATTGCCACCGATCAACAAGGCTGTGTGACGTATTGGAATCGCTTCGCAACCGTTCTCTATGGCTGGTCGCCTGGCGAGGCGATCGGACATCAGATATGGGAACTATTACATATTCCAGTACCTGATACCATCATGGATCAATATATGCAGCGCCTGTATACCGGAGAAATCTGTACCGATGAAATGACTGTTACCACCCATGATGGACGTGTCTTTCCGGTGCTATTCACACTGGCACCGTTTAGCGCTGCCAATGGTGAGTTTGCAGGAATCATCAGTGTCTCGCTGGACATTCGGGAGCGTAAGCAGGCCGAGGCAGCGCTGGCTGCCACCTATGCTCAGATCGATGATCTGAATCAGCAACTGCAACGCAGTAATGCCTTGCTACGCACCCTCTTCGACAATTTGCCCGACGGGTTGGGCCTGATAGATCGTCAGGGATGCGTCCTGGCTATCAACCAGTCACTCGCCAGCCTGTACCAGGTTGAGGTTCGGTCGGTTATTGGGCAACCCTGGGGAGATATCTGCTCGTTCTCGCCTTCCCTGGTTGAACAGACGCTCCACGATGGTCAGCCACACCACGGACGCACATCTATGCGTCGCCAGATATTGCACTCGCCCGATCATAGCCAGAACATGATGCTCGACTTCTGGACATTGCCCGTGCCAGGTGAACACATGCTGGTTGATCAGATTATCGTGCATGTGATCGATGTCACTGAAAAACTACAACTCGAAGCGCAGGTGATTGCCCAGGAGCGCTTTGCGGCCAATGGCTGGTTAGCCGCGACCGTGGCCCACGAGGTGAACTCGCCCTTGCAGGCGATTGAAAACTGCTTGCATCTGGCAGGGCGCGCCCGTGCCCAGCGTCGTACCACATATCTTAACCTGGCACGCGAAGAAATTCAGCGCGTTGGCTCGATTTTGCGCCAGTTGCTCGATCTCTACCGACCAGAGTCGTGCACCAGTGCGCCCATTGACATCAACATGTTGATCGAGCGTGAATTGCTGTTGCTGGGCAGCACGCTGGCGCGGCAGGGTATCCGGGTTGAACATGATCTTGCAGCTAATCTACCACCGCTGTGGGGGCGGGCCGATGAACTGGCTCAGGTACTGCTCAACTTGATTGCCAACGCGATCCAGGCCATGCCCCGTGGTGGGTACCTGCAGTTACGCACCTTCTTGCAGGATCGGTCGAATGGCTCGGAGCAGTCACGTCTGGTGATCGAAATCACGGATACTGGAGTGGGCATTCCGCCTGAGGTTCAGGAACGTATTTTCGAGCCATTTTTCACGACCCGATCCGATGGATCAGGGCTGGGATTGAGCATCAGTACGAAGATAGTGAATGCTCATGGTGGAACCCTCAGTTGCCGTAGCACCCCGGGGGTCGGTAGCACCTTTATCCTGACCTTTGCGGTGCAGCAGCATATCGATCCCCAGCAACTGATGGCCTGATAGATCGCCCGCGATGGCCCGGCCCGTTCACGGGCAGGGAGGCAGTGTCTTGCTTTGAAATGCCTTGCGGATCGCCGAATGCGCCATGGGTACCTATGTGGGCTGGCCTGACGCTACGATCCCAGTTAGCCCTCAGTCTCATCACCGCACCAGTGTTGTATATCGGCATGCTCGTGCAGGTAGTCTCGTGCCAGACACATCAAGCCACGCACACGCGAACCGGATAGGCCAACCACGTGCCCGATCTGTGCAGCAGATTGATCGTGCATCGCCCAGAGATACACAATCCTTCCCAGACGCTGATCGGGATGCTGGTTCAGAATAGCGCTAATCTGCGCAAACAGTACCTGGGCCGTAGCCAGGGGCTCTGGCGTTTCCAGCATCGGATCACACGGCTCAAACCCCTCTTGTTTTTCCGGTGAAACAGGGCGTAAGCCCCGTTTGTCTGCAGCCGCACACTGAACACAATCACCCGCGACGCCCAGGCAACACAAGGGCTGCGATACCGAAACTGTTGCAGCGAACGCATCAGTGCAATGTAGGCCACCTGCGCCAGATCGTCGTCATCCATGGCTGCATCGCTGCTCCACGCCAGGTTGGCCTTGCGGAATTGACCCGCTGAGGCGCGGATCGTTTAAGGATGCTGAGGAGGAGACCGACGCTAATGGGCGGCAACTGGGCGAGCGGATCGCGGGTCAGCGCTTCGAGAGCGCGAGCGAGAGGGTTCCTGTCTGATGTGAAAAAATGCCTCGTTTCGGTACATGGAGATCAGCTTGCGATCCCAGGGTTCCTGTCTGATATGAAAAAAACGCCTCGTTTCGGTACATGGAGATCAGCTTGCGATCCTATAGAAAATAAAGAGGACACACCAATCGTCCAGAATGACTCCATTCAGGGAGGCTATCAGATCACACCAATGGGGTTTCCATGCGCCTTTTTCGGTGGCGCGAACGATCTTCCAGGCGATCGGAATGGCACGTCCCCGGATGACCACCCACACGGCCAAGATCGGAAACCGTTGACCCAAGGTCGAGGCATCCAAGGCAATGACGATCTGTGTGGCATGGGGTTCCCACCATGGAAGAATCCATCGCAGGAGTGGGGCAAAACAGGTCTCGATCGTGCGCGGACGCGTCTGATACGTTCGTT
>DAOTWD010000177.1:0-10718 GCA_034435975.1 Chloroflexaceae bacterium
AGTACGGCGTTTATATTTTTTCTGAGTTTTAATATGTGAATTATGTGTCAAAAATATGTTCTTACGAGGTAAGTATAGATGTATTTTCCGTACGCTATTCAATTTTTACCGACCCGTACACGTGTCAGCGGGTCGCCCAGGATAACATAGGTACGGATCGTACTCTGGCAGCAGTTTCCCCACAGCAACAACTCCAGGTATCCCGCCTGAGCCAGCGTCCCTAGCACGGCATGTCCCGGTGTGGCACTGTTCCATAGTTGCTGGTAAAATCCGCGCTGCATAAACATATGCCCATGCGAAACACCCTGCCCAGTTGGCCCCCAGACCGCCACTGCGCCCCCATGCGGATGCAGCACCAGACGCTCGTCAATCGTGGTGCCACTAAACGCCGGGGTCTCAAATGAACTGGTTAGACAGGTCATCGTCAGCACCACTGGTAGCCGCTCGGCGTTGGTCAGTGTGTCTACCTCAAACAGTTGGATCAGGTACGATGGCTCTTGCCGAACATCTGTGATCGCCCACTGCCACTCGTGCCCATGCCCAAAATAGGTCACTAGACCAGCTCCCTGATTGAGCAGCCCTAGCGTGCGATCCCGCGCCCGCACATGATCCGGCTCACGCCAGGGATCGTTGCTGTGCGAGGGCGAAGGGTCGTACGAAAGGCGTTCAATGGTGAGCGTGGTTGGCTGTAGCGCGATGCTGTCGTTGGCATTGGCAATAAAATCACCAGCGGGGTCGCGGCGGCCATCCGCCTCGTGCGAGTTGTCGGTCAGATAGATTGCTCGCTGACGCCAGGGCGCATCGACCGGGCCGGTTTCGTAGCCGATGATTTTGTTGACCACCGTGGTCAACTCGTCTGCGCTTTTGACCGGCAGACGACCGATCAACAGATCAGGTATGCCATCGGCCAGCGGGGTATGTCCATCAAGCTGGGCATAACACGTCTCACAGGCCACCTCACCTAGCCAGGGGTCAACAAAGGCCAGATAGGGCGGGATAAAGTTGGTGTTGTTACGCTCCAGGTAGTTGTGCGGGTCAGACGTGCCATCGCCAACCAGTGTCACCGCGATTGGCGGCGTGTCCCAATCAGCCACGGCAGTGCGCAAGAAGGTGCGAATGGCTTCGGGGGCCACCTGCCCGTAGCTCCAGGCATCATAAATTGTCTGCACATCGACCACGGCCACGCTGTGGCCCTGCGCACGCCGATGTGCCACCAGCGGCTCCAGCGCGGCATGAAAGAGGGCCGGGGCGATATAGAGGGCATCGGCATTGAGCGGCGTCGCCAGATCGGTCGGTGTATGTGCCATCACTGTCGGCATGTGCAACGTGGACGCATGCGTCAGTACATACCGACCACCACCGCTTTCCTCAGCAAATTCTACCGTTGCCTCTGGTTGCAGCAGCAGACGCACCGGTTGTGTCGGATCCCGAACATCGTAGAGCAAGTGTGCCTCTGACATACCCGCAATTTGATAGCTCTGTGGCTCACTGCTGCTGTGAAACAGTATAGCATACTCGCCTGCCTGCAACTGGATTGGCAGTTGCCATGCCACCCGATCGAGTTGCACCCCGGATGCTCCGGCACCCGGCACGAGCCAGAACGCGATCTCCGGCTGTGGCTCGTGACTGAAGGTCAACACGTGACGCCAGTCTCCCGTTCCCTCCCAGGTGACGCTTTGTACTTCGCCGCCCATATGAACTTCGAGCTGGTGTGGGCCACGCGTGTAGGCACTGCCAGTCACGGTGAACACGCTGGTACCGGCGGCGAACGGTGCGGCCACCGCCAGCGGTACACTGACCATAGCCGCCGCCTCGCCTGGCCCGGTACGCAGGTGGGCGCTAAACCAGTGATCGCTGTCTGGCCCGCGCAACGTTGAGTCATACAGCGTGGGCTGATACCACTCGCCTGTGGTATGCACGGTAGCTTGCGCCAGTATGCTCGTGACAGCCGCCGGACGACTCGGCATACGGGTGGTTGCAGCCGCAGGGTCGAACGTTAGCCAGTAGGTATCGCCCATATTCCAGCGGTCGCCCGGTGGTAGGGCATAAAAACGCAACTCGGTGGCAGGGTCGATACGTCCGGCTTCCTGGGTATGCACCTCCAGCGCCAGCGACTGATCACGGTGCCACAACTGCAGGTGTTCTGGATCGATAGTATCAATATCTAACCCGCTGGCGGCCAGCATTGCGCCCGTGATACGTTGCATGCCTGCCTGGGTGACATGGATTTTGAGCGCCGACTGGTTGGCCCGTGGGTTGATCGCCGGGAGCCGATCGAGATCAGGTCGATCGGGTGGTTGTGTCATAATCAGGGGCAGCCAGAGTTGATGGGCAGCGTCCTTCTGGGGCGCGGCAGATGGGGCAGTCGGGCGCGGCTGTGGCGGGGTGGCGAAGAACAGGTCATTTATGTCCAGCGGCGTCGCCAGGGGGACTGCGCCTGGGAGCGTGGCTTGCAGGCTGCGGGCTTGATAGACCTCACCTGCCTGTGTAAAGAGCGGACTGACCGCCAGTACCACCAGTCGCTCGCCGCGCAGGGTCGCCTCACGCAGCACAAAGACTGGACTGGTGGGTAGTGGGGTGGCATCAGCAACGGCCAGATCCGGGCGCTGTTCGCGGCCTGCTGGCTGTGGAACGGGAGCCGGTACCCTGGTCAGGGTTCCCGACCACGGCGCGGCCTGCACATCATCGGGCACAATCTCGATGGTCTGGCTATGCGGCACACGCAGCGGCACCAGGTAGGCAGGCAATTCATAGCCCCCATACGTTATAGTAGTCAGCGCCTGCAATGGATCGGCGGCCAGTTCTGCCTGCACCTGATCCATCTGCCACACGACCACCACTCCATCGCCATCGCTTGTCACCTGCAACCCCGGTGCGGGCAATGGTTCGGCATCGCTGGACAGCAGCGACGAGCGGGCCTGTCCACTCAGTACCAGTAGAATTAGCAGTACGAAAAACCAGCGGCGCATCGACTCGCTCCTTGCATACTAAAAGACCTTGAGCATACAATTCTTTAACGCAAAGACAGTGCAGGGTCTCAGAGCCTGTCTGAAGCAGTCTTAAAAACGACTAAAGTCGTTACTACATGTTCTGCGACCCAGAGATCTGGGGCGTGTTCCCGCCGGGACTCGTTAAAAACGACTAAAGTCGTTACTACATGTTCTGCAACGGTAAAGTATTGACGAAACTTGCCTAACCAGAAAAACCTGCATTTGAAAGCTGGTGCAGACCCCAGTGGGGTGACCAGGGTATGGGGCTACGGAAGGAGCGAGGCGGAAGAAATAGTGCCAGCACCGTCTCTCCCGCCTCGTAAAACAAACATGGCAGTATGGGAATGGCCCCACTGCCACACACACTCGCCGTTGACCCGGCTACTCCACCACAAACACGCCCGCGGCCTGGATCATGCTCCAGTTGCCGTTCGCCGACAGCGTATAGCGTCCCGGTGGCAGACCAGTGGTGATATAGCCGACCTCGATCATTCCCTCCTCGTCCGCCTCAAACACATCCAGTTCAATATCCGTGCCATCCAGTGCCCGATACCAGAAGGTAAT
This sequence comes from Chloroflexaceae bacterium, assembly GCA_034435975.1. Classification (GTDB taxonomy): domain Bacteria; phylum Chloroflexota; class Chloroflexia; order Chloroflexales; family Chloroflexaceae; genus CAKZQX01. Next base: position 3,555 of record DAOTWD010000177.1, read on the forward strand.
CGGCTCATACGGATGGAAGACGCTGCTGGTGAAGACGTGCGTACTCCCCGCTGGCCCACTCAATGGCGAGGCGGGCAGGTCATAGATCGACGCATGCACAGTCGTCGCGCCGACCACCAGCAGCGGCTGGTTGCTCCGCGAGCGCTGGCGGTTGATGCCATGACCAGTGATGATCAACCGTTCCGTTAGCGCAGTGCCGGGCGCGACCGTGGCATGCACCACTACCCGGATCGTGGCCGTCATCGTCGTTCTATTGGAAAGATCGCCAGTTTCAATGATCAACACCCCGGGATCGTTCACCCGCACAAACGCGGGTCGATCATATGTGCCGTTCTTGATAAACTCGGCCGACAACACCGTCAGCACGGCGGGATTGTAGGGGAGGGTGATGGTAGTGTTGTTGGATTTGACAAAGCCAAGATTGCGAATGGGCAGCACCAGATCAATCACGCTGCCCGCCTGAACGGTAAGACTGGGCGACGGCATATACGCAACTACGACAAATGGTCGGCGGGCATCACCCCGTGGCCCAACCGGTGGCGGTGGTAATGGCTCTGGAGTTGGTGGTATCACCATCAACTCCGCGGCCTGTACGGTACCACCAGACGTACCCGACGGCAATGATCCGCTCAACACCAGCGCCAGCACTATCATTAGCCCCAGCGCACATACGAGTGTCGCCTGACGTATCCAGTGTTTCATAAAGGGAAGCTCCTTCATATCAATATGGTTAAGATCAAGAACAAGCAGGTACCCGGCTACATCTCTGTATTCAGCGCATACCTGCTGTCAGCATACAGGTGCGTCATTGATCAGCGGTTGAAACTGGATTGCGTCCAACCCAACCGCTGATCCACTTGGATGATTACCGGATGACCACGGGCAAGAAAATCTGGTTGGAGCGCACCGGTGCCTGAGCCAGTGTCGCTACGTCGTACTCAATCACCGTCCCGTCGGTCTCGATCTCTTGCAGCCAGTAGGTATAGGCTCCGTCGGGATCAGCGCTGGTATCCAGCCAGGTATAAGTCGCACCCGCCTGCCCGCGCCCTTGAGCCGGTATCAGCTGCGACGTCACCCGCTCGGCGCTGGCCCGCGTCCCATCGGCACTGCGCAGCAGGTGGAAGCCCCAGGTGTCAACTTCGCGTGATGTCGCCCACTGTACCTGAATACCATCTGGCGTAATTGTGGCAGTGAAGCTGTCGAGGACGATGGCGGTTGTATTGGGATCGACCGGGGCACCAACGGCTGCATTCACCAGTCGGAGAATGAAAGAAGCAATGCTCGCTGTGTCTCGTGGCAGGACAGCAGACTGCCTGTCTGTGGTTAGCTCAAAGGCACGTCTGGCATTTGGCGTAGTGCGCTGAGTCTCGCTCAAAAGACCAACCGTCGTAATACGATTGCGCCGTGTCAGGTTAATCGCATCAACGAAATTAATATCATCACTGGTTCCAGGAATTCCGTCGCGTCCCGGGTCGGGCAAGCCACTGCCCAGAAGAGTATTCATGGTATGCGGCTGCGTATCGCCAATCAGTACCACCACTCGCTCGGCATCATCGCGCCAATTAAAGTTAACCACCTCATAGAGTGCGCGTGCGCATGCGCTGGCGTTATTGCCACCATTCATCAGCGTGATATTGGCTACAGAACTCCTGAAGATTGCAAGATCAGTCGTGATGGTTTGCTGAACCGCATATGGTACATCACCTGGTACACCATAGTCAGGGCCAGGAATAGGATAGTCAGCAAACGTAGCCAGACCAAACGCCGTATTCGGCACACGCTCTTGCAAGCGTGCAACTACTTGATCAATCTCGCGTTGAAAGATCTCAATAGTACCAGCCATACTCGCGCTCTGATCAATCAGGAAGACCACATCCAGCAGGCCGCTGGCTGGAGTATAAATGTCTAAAATAGACTCCTCAATCCCGAAAGCGCCGGCAAGAGCGATTTCAACGCTGCTATTGGCTGGAATAACGCGATTCCACTGCAAGCCAGCGGCAACATCGTGAAACGAGGTATCGACTGAATTGTTAAAACCGGGGCCAGCATTCGCGCCAGTACCAATTTGACTCCATAAAGTGTCGTACCATGCTTCTTGATAGGCATCGGCTGGCGTTATTGGCGTAAGAACTTGAATACTACGACCATCCTGCGAGAGCGCCCCCACTGAGCCAGACGGTCGATCAAAGATGCCATATCCATAATCTAAACGATTTCCTGGGAAGTTGAGGAATAAATCAGCCGCATGCGTGATGCGCACCGATTGGTTATTACCAGTGGTATTACGAACACTCAATTCAACCCGATAAAAAAGTTCTCCATTAACATAACTGGTAACCTGTGTCAACTCTAATCCGGTATCACCCACCCGTACAACCGTCTCAATACGAAATGGATCTGCTTCCGACCCGGTACCCATCACACCACTGTTTGATACAGGCGTAAGACCAATCGGATCAAACAACCCACTGGCTGGAGCATTATGTCCATAAACAGTACCATCGACAGTGATATATGTTCCAGCAGCATTATCGTCATAGAACTGGTTACGTCCATCAAAATTCACTGCCATTGCCAGGTTGTCAAAAACTGTGACCGTGAGCGGTGTTCCAGAGATAGTGCGTCGATTGTTCTCTGGTTGCTCATCAATGGTCGCCAGTTTTACGTCCGGTGCCTGCTGTGGGTTGGGCGTAGCCGTAACTGCTGCGCCTGTCGTGCTAAAAACGTTAACCAGCAGCAACACTGCTGCGGTAAGGTAGGCCATAATCCGTTGCTTTCCTGATACCATATGTTCCATATCTCCTCATAATAAGCTTTTTGCATCGGTCGGTGACACATTACTTGCAAGGATACCCTGACTGAATCGAAACACCAATCTCCTGCCCCACCCCCTTCACTACCTGTCAGTTCATTAAAGTACGCAGGTGACATATTTGTCATTTTAGAGCTACGCATCTGGCAGCATGCCAGCGGGCTACCGCACAGCCAGTTGCATCTCGCAGGCAATCTTTTCGCTTGCGAACGACCACACGTCCCATGGCCCACATGTGCCGGACTGGGTACACTCATAGATTCGACACAGCAAAACATACCAGCGATATGCTAACTGCACCGCCAGATCATGATATAATAGCTCCTGTTAAGTATACGAAGATAGTGCTGGTCGCACAACTGCTCGTTGACGTATTTTTTTCTATGCCAAAAAGCATAGTACGGCAGTACTAGACTAAATCAGTACTTCGTCGCCGGTCAGTAATAGCGATTAACCGGTAACCTGTCAATCACCAGGAGAACCACATGAACTCTGTCGTTCTGGTTCGGATCTATGCTTTCCTCGCGCTGGTGCTACTGATACAGGGTGGGTGGGGATTGGCACGGCACATCCCGGCCCTCGGTCAGCCGTTTGGCGGCTTTATCTGGCACTGGGACAACACCTACGGCCACCAGGTCAGCTACAACACCCCACGCCACTGGCCGGGACCACAGGCGGGTATGATACCGTCTGCTACCATCATTCTGAGCATCAATGGCCGTCCAGCAGGTGAGTATGAAGACGTGTATGCCAGCACACCAGTTGGTAGCCTGGTGACCTATGAAATTCGCACTCGTACTGGACAGATCCACCTGGTGAGTGTGCCGGTGTTACGCTATGACCCGGGCTACCTGATCGACGCCTACCTGTTGATCTTTCTGGTCGGGATCTCGCTGCTGGTGTGTGGCTATCTGCTGGTGCGCTCTGCCAATGATATGGGGCGGGCGCTGATCGGCTGGCTGATGCTGGCAGCGGCTAATTCGGCGTTTTTCAATGGACACAGTGGCAGTATTCACGCGAATTACGATGCCTGGTTCTGGGTCGCCCTGGTCTGGTCGCCCAGCCTGCCTTTGATGGGGGCCATGTTGGGCCATTTTGCACTGGTCTATCCTCACCGCCGCCCGCTGGTTGATCGCTGGCGCTGGTTCATTCCCGCCGGCTACGTCGTGGCACTCCTCCTTAGCTCTGTCCGCATCATCCAATTTCTGGTACACCACATTCCAGGATTACTCCCCCTCGCAACCTGGCTTAATTTGTGGTGGCTGGAGATTCCGGTGCAGTATGCCAGTGCCGGATTTCTAGCGCTGGGTGGTCTGGCGACACTGGTGAGTGGGGTGCTGGCATTCAGGCAGCGGCAGCAGTATAGCCGGGCCGAACGGCAACAGATTATGATTGTTGCGGTGGCCTGGGGACTATGGCTGGTGCTGCTTATGGGTACGATCGGGGCGGCGGTGTTGTATGTGCCTTCGCGTCTGGAAATTTTTACGACCATGGGTATTCTACTACCTATCGGTATGGTGTATGCCTTCAAGAATGCCGACCTGATCGCTGAGTTGGAAGAGCGGAACGCGCTGCAGGCCAGCCTGCTAGAGGAGTTGCACCGTGTGTATCGGCTGCAGGAAGATGTCCGCGACGAGGTGGCTGAGGATCTGCACAATGGTGTTCTGGGCGATAGCAAGGCACTGGAGATGGAACTCTACTGCCTGTATCAGCAGAGCCAGGGCGATCAGTTGCCGCATGCCCGGCTACGCAGCGAGCTAGAGCGCCTGCATCAGCATAGTCTCAGCGTGATGCATAGCCTGCGTCGGGTGGTCGATGACACCAAGCCGGTCGATTTCCAGCGCGAAAGTTTGGGCGACGCCATTGCCCGTCTGATCCGACACATGAACACGTCATCCCCAAAAACACGCTACGAATTCGGTACTCATGGTTATATTGATGCCATCCCGGTTGCGGTCAAAGCCGAGCTCTATGAAATCATCCGGGCAGCGCTGAACAATGTGCGTGAACACGCCCGATCTACACACTGCCGCGTGTGCCTCGAACAGCACGCGGATCAGGTGCTGCTCACGATTGACGATGATGGGTGTGGGATTGAGGCAGCCATGTCGCGGGGCACCATTCCGCGATCAGCGCGGCGGCTGGGCCTTGTTTCGATGCAAGCGCGGGTGACGCGCCTGGGTGGGCAATTGACGATCCAATCACAGTCGCCTGGTACCCGCGTGCAGGTAACGCTGCATCTGGTCAGGCCGGAGATGTTGCATGAAGGTGTTTATCGTTGAAAACAATGATCTGCTGGTCGGTGCCATCATGCGTATCATTGAGCAGCATACGCAATTGACCAATCTGGTGGTGACTGGCTATGCTGCTTCGTGTAGCGAGGCGCTGCATACGATCCGCACTACACTGCCGGATATTGTCATTCTCGATCTCTCGCTGAACGATTGCCCAGACGGAACCAAAAGCCCGCACCACGGGCTAGCGCTGCTGCGTGATCTGCGCCACCTGCCCTGCGTGCCACGCGTGTTGATCTATTCATACTGGGACCAGCCCTATTATCTGTGGACAGCCTGGCAGCATGGGGCACGGGGGTTTCTGGATAAGGATACTTCGGCCTCAGAGTTTGCAACTGCGCTCGTTACGGTCATGCAAGCAGGCTATGCCTTTAGCCTGGAACAATTGCAGATAATCCAGCAGCGCATGGCCTTGCCAGAATTGACTCCCCGTGAGCATGAGATACTGGCGCTGCTGGCGCAGGGGCGATCAAAAGACGACATTGCCGAAATCTTGCATATTTCTGCGGGTACCGTGCGTACACACACCCGCAATCTGTTTGACAAGTTTGATGTGCATAGCCAGAACGAACTAATTATCGTTGCACGGCGGCTCGGTTTCGTGCTGGACAAAGATGTCTCAGGGCGTTGACATGAGCGGTTGTTAGCGCGGCGGTGCGCTGCCGCCGCGCCTGGTTCGTTATGTTGTTGGTTGCGCAGGCGGTGGCTGGGGATGGCCGTTCGAGGAACCGGCAACCGCTGCCAGCCAGTCCGTCAGGTCGTCCAGGTTGCTGAAGTCAAGTAGCGCCTCGCTCAAGTCGAGCAAGGTGTCAGGGGGTAGCGCACCGATCTGCGCTTGTACGTCTGCTGGCAGGAGGCCCACTTTGCGGGTGAGTAACCGTAAAGTCAACTCCTGCCGTTCCTCGGTACGCCCTTCCATGCGTCCTTCCATGCGCCCTTTCAATTCCCATTCGGTCATCAGTTCCACAACTTGCTCCTTTGTCTCGGCCTGCCAGGTGCCCAGTTCGGCCTGAAACAACCCGTTCTCGCGGTCATTCAACGGCAGGTAGATGCTCACAAACGCGGCCAGCATCCGCCGTTGCGCTGCCGAGAGCGGCATGCCTGCCAGCAGACGCAGGCAACTGGCCTTCACCCGCCAGCGATCGCGCGGGGCAATACGCATCCGCGCCATCAAGGCGATGGCGAGCGGATTGCTGCTGTGCATGTAGTCACGCCAGGCCAGGTTGTTTAATTGTACCACGTGATAGTGGAAATCCAACACCGGCATCGATCCCACCTGCACCTGATGCCGGTCAGGAGCCCGGCGTCGGGGCGAAGCATAGGAACACAGGATGATGGGGTAAATCGAGCAGTTGTACCGGTCATAGAAGCGGGCGAAATAGCGGAACATCCGGCGATCGACCGTAACATCGTCCTGGGCTTGATGTTCCAGATGGATCAGGAAGGAGACCATCTGTCCGCGCATGCGAACCTGTATCAACAGATCCGCAGTGCGTCGGTCGGGGTCGAGCAGATCGACAAACGAGTCGGTTGCCAGAAAGGTGAGCGAGTCAGGGTCGAGCAGATCCAGCACGTCGGGGGCAAACAATTCCAAAAACTCCACGAAAAAGACACTGAGGAGTTGTTTGAAGATCCCATCGTGGTCAAGCGCCATCAGTTCATTCCTTTGCGTGTATGCAGCGAGTGGGGCGTTAGGACGGGTGGGACATACGTGCCTCTGCCCAACGCCCCACCCTACGCTGGTTGGAAAGCCCGAACGCATCCGTGTGGACACGGCTGACATGCTGCTGCACCGCCGCGTAGCGGCGGGCAGGGAAGATTGTGCGGGGCTTTGCCCCACACAGTGCCCCTTTTCAGACAGCTTCTAAGAACCTCGTCTTTACCTTACAATTTCCAACGTGCGCACATGGCAACATGGGCGCTCTCACAGTTCCTTCAGCCGCTCCTGCCATTTTTGCATCAGGCGGTTGTAGTTCTCCTCGCTGATTTCGCCCATGGAGAAGCGCAGGTCGAGGTTGTCAATTGCCTGCTGCACTTGTTCGCGGGTAATGGCTCCGG
>DAOTWD010000178.1:0-4491 GCA_034435975.1 Chloroflexaceae bacterium
AAGCGCCCACCCATTGTCCCCAGGCACTTTTTAGTTCAGCTACTGATAAGACTCTCATAATTTAGCTTTACATGTCTGTTATAGATGATTTAGTATCTCATTGATTGACTGTCATAATGATATAAGCCTCATCAGTATGACTGCTGTCCGGTTTAAATTATGGCTTGAGCAGAAGGATGTACATTCCGTGGATTAGTAGCTCAGTGTCTGACATTAAAGCGAAAGGATAAGCCAGTTTTGATTTATCTAATGGTAACGTACTCCAGGTATCGAACTTAAGATCTAGTAGTTGATAACCAGCTCGCTGGATAATTTCAATGATTTGACTCGCACGTAAACGATTAGTATAAAAGCCAGAACGAACAAATAAAGATGATTCCCAGATTTTCTCCGTAAACCGCAGTGAGTTTAAGCTATTACCGAGATGATCTCGGAGATCAATGCGATGACTTGCAACTCCTCTTGATGTTTGAATGCGAAATAACTCCTTTATTATCAATTCGAACTCAGAAAGATAAACATGTTCTAATACAGCTTGAGAAAAAATGAAATCAACAGACATATCAGGGATCGTTTTTAAGCTTCGTAATCCGTCGGTTAGATATGTAGTATTTGTTGCTCGCAACATCTCATCTGTATCAATGAAATGTTTATGTACCCAATTTTTACTTAATTTTTCTTGAAGTGGGGCATACTTTGTTATATCCCTTTCAGCAAAAGCCCCGGCATCTACTAACCAGATGCGTCTGGCACCATGATCAGCGCCCAACAATGCCGTTGATAAAGAATCACCTGGCCCAAATTCCAAAAGCGAATATTCAGACTGCAAATGACTCATGGCATGCTCGTAATGGCGCAGGAATACTCTGGTCGCATAGTCCGGGTTCAACATTGAACCATGCTTAAAAATGTCTAATTGTCGCCATAATGTATATTGAAGAGGTAAACGTGATAATACTATTTTTCCTACAATTTTTGCCCACCACGGTGTTATCTGTTTGATTTTAGGTATTACCTTTTTATACTTAATCATTTTTGTATACTATTAGTCTAAGATATTTCTACCAAAAATATACTGAAAGTAATATATTGTGTAATTTTGTGCATCTGTGTGTATGCCAGAGCAATTGCATTTAAATCGCCATGGACATGCCGTTCTGAAGCACAATTTATCTGCATGCATGTGATGAAACGTCATCTGCTGCACCGATATGGTTGCTTTCACTGATGTCTCGTGCAAACAAGTGGGGGGTGGTCACAAACTTACTGATGGTGTCTGCCAATACCTTTTAGCAAAAGACAAGAGTACATCATTGTCAGTAACTTTATGACCACGACCGGTGTTCCGCACGATAGTTAGGTGTGGATTGTATCGGTGATGGCGGGGTTTCTCCGGATCCTGATGAGATAAAACACATCGAGGGTTTATATGCGATTACCCTGATTACCCGATCAAGCAGTATAGAGTTATATACTCTGTGTACTTGATCTTCATGAGCAGTGATCACATCAATGCCATGATCGCGCAACCTGTTAACCTCTTGGTAATGACATGGCGTACCACTGTCCGTAGGCCCAATATGTTTCTGCAAGGTTTCCGTCACGATTCTATCGGTACCTGTGCGCTGACCCTGCCATGAATACCGACCTTGATGATAGAATGATCAGGCCACACACTATGCACAACCGCATTTTGTAATGTACTGACGGAAAGTAGAGTTGACTAGCAGATCCCGGTGGCACTCCCAACCCATCACGATCAGACACATTCGATCAACCATCTTCCGCCCCTTTGCGTCACTGCCTCTTTGCGCCTTTGTGTTAAACCAGGGGTGATGGGTTGCATCTCCACCCCTTTGCGCCTTTGCGTTACAATCAAGATACCGAGCGGCGCACACCGCGCCCCTTGCCCCGCGTCCGCCGCCACGCTTCGGGGCAGACACTGGCACCAGATCGGCAACCAGCGGCAAGTTGCCGGCGGGTTCCAGCAGATGCGCCTCCACCTCCACCTCATTCAAGCGGCCCATAAACTCCAGCAGAATATGCACTCGCTCGGCCGGTGCCAGCGGGCCAACGAAGACCGCCTCCAGACCGCATAGCGGGCCACCCGTCAGCCGCACCGCCGCGCCGGGTTGGAACGTATGCGGCGGTAGCCCCCCTGCGTCGTTCAACTGCTCCACGCGCTGGTGCAACTGGCGGATCACCGCCGACGGCACTGGCTGCGGGCGCTCATCAAAGCTCACCAGGCGCAACACCCCCGGTGTCGCATTGATCGCACTGAGGGCTACCTGGCCCAGATGAGCGCGGATAAACAGATAGCGCGGAAACAGCGGTGCCGGCTGCATCCCCCCGCGAAAGCGTTGCGGCACCTCAGGTACATACACCGTCAGGCCCAGACGCTCATGCAGCGCCGCCGCCGCCGAGCGCTCCTTCAGCGGCATCGAGTGGATCAGGTACCACTCCGCCTGGCTTGGCGCGGGCGTCGGTTCCTGGGCCAGCACTGCCTGGTTATGCGCACCCTCATCGTTGACCATGATCCACTCCTTTGCGTCACCCCGCACGACATTTCCTGTTTGAATGCAAAGGCGCAGTCGAGGATGTGCGGATGCGAAGAGACGCGTACCATAAAAGTCCAGCACCTGCCTATCCCCGCCGCACGCATCCGCGCCTCCCCGCTGGATAGGGTACAGGGGTCAGATCACCTGCCACCTTGCCACCTAAAGACGCCACACGTCTCGGCGCGAATTGGCATGCAGGCTAAAGTCGTCACTACGAAGAGGACGCTCCGCCCGGACGCTCAGGCCGCTTTCCGCTCCGCCCTCCGCCCACGCTCCGCCACTCCGGCGCGGTTATGAGCCAGAGACAAACTTGTAGTATGCCTTCCGGTCGGAGCTAAGGCTACAACGTACCGGAATGGTTAATGGTTATACGGCCACGTGTGCGGAAGCATGGCTACCGCGCTCCGTTGGCATAGGGTGGTAGTATAGCAGATCTTAAAAGTCGTATTACCGCCCCCGGACTGACGGCATACCTGCTCGATCCAATATCCAGGTTCGGATCTGGTACTGTTAGAACCTGTCTGAACCGGCCATATGCCGGTTTCTGATGGTAACGATGTGATTACACAGCAGTACTAAATGATGTATACCGAAGACACGGAGATAGAGCCATCCTGACAGAGGCGTAAAAGCAACGAGAGGCGCTGCGCTGATGCCAGTTCCGAGCCAGTGCCCGGCTGAAGACAGCACTTCTGTGCGCAAGCGACATCAAGATCACGCTAATAACCGTAATGGTCAATGGTCTCTCGCTGTACTCCGTGGTACAAACAGCATACTGCATGGTACAAACACAGTCCGTAGCAGTATGAAGCTGACTTTAGGGTCAGGATCATGCTCCTATAGACGAACACACCTGGCACTATGCCGATAAATACTAGATGGCGGTATCATACCACACCTTGATGATCAGCGCAAGATTTTAGCATCTGTACCGTTGCGGTAACTACACCAGATGTAATATCAACAGTGGGCAGCTTCGCGCAGTTTGTAGTTTGTGTGGGAATGTTATGTTTTCTTAGGCATGGTTCCAGATGCACATTTTGACGTGACACATGTCGGAGCGACTTCAGTCGTTTGACAGCGTTCCCAACGACGAACGTTGTTCCGACGTGGTACCCGATGGTAAAGTATCGACAGCGTTCCCAACGACAAACGTTGTTCCGACGTGTTATCCGACGGTAAAGTATCGACAGACCCCATTTGATGCGGGTGAAACATCGTCTGGGTCGATTTGTGGTACTATAGCAGTCCTAAACGAACCGTGAAATCATATCTGGCATTCATCCGACTGAAATCTGGCTATGCATTGAACAGAACGTAAATTATGGTGCTGTGGATGATGCTGTAGTATTGCCATTTACGATGGAGGTCGTGGTCATAAAGTTACTGACAATGATGTACTCTTGCCTTTTGCTAAAAGGTATTGGCAGACACCATCAGTAAGTTTGTGACCACCCCCTTCGATGGACTGTTCATCTGAGATGAGAAAGGAACTCCGTATGGCTAAGATCGTCGGTACTGTACGACCGATAGATGGGCGGGTACTGCTCGATTTTTTGATTGTCCTGCTCGCTTACGCCACCGCATTCCAGTTGCGCATTCAGGACTGGCAACCCTCTGATGAACACCGTATCGCTATTGCGGGAATGGCGTTGCTGTACGTCTTGTGTGGTGCTTTCTTTGGCATCTATCAGCGGCTCTGGGCACGGGCCAGTTTGTATGAAGTGTTTGTGATCATCAAGACGGTTGGGATGTCAACCGTGGTTATCTTGCTTGCCAATGTTTTCTGGCCGGGCAGCACGGCGCGACTCTCGACGCTGGCGATTCTGATCGGTGGTATGTTTGCCATGGTGGGTTTTGTGGCAACCCGATATCACTGGCGGTTGTTCAAGCAGATTGTGATCCGCTTACAGGCGAATCGGCAAGCCGTGCA
>DAOTWD010000179.1:0-5097 GCA_034435975.1 Chloroflexaceae bacterium
AGCACGGCGCGACTCTCGACGCTGGCGATTCTGATCGGTGGTATGTTTGCCATGGTGGGTTTTGTGGCAACCCGATATCACTGGCGGTTGTTCAAGCAGATTGTGATCCGCTTACAGGCGAATCGGCAAGCCGTGCAGCGCGTCCTGATCGTCGGTGCCGGGGAAGCCGGGCAGTTAGTCGCACGCATGATCCGCGAGTCATCCAGCCCGCATACCTACCAGTTGCTCGGCTATCTCGATGATGACCCGGTGAAGATCGGGCGCGTGGTGATGGGGATTAAGGTCTTGGGACGGTGCGACGAAGTGGCCTACTGGACGGGGCGGGTGCAGGCGGATATGCTGATTATTGCCATGCGCAATATCGAACGGGTACGCTTACGCCAGATTATTGCGGCGTGCCAGGCAACCCCGGCGCGGGTACAGATCAGTCCGGGTGTGTTAGATTTTACCGAGCCGCTCTCTATCCGTGATGTGACGCTTGATGACCTGATTGGGCGGCCACCAGTAGCGATTAACGTGGAAGAGTGTCGCGCTCTGTTCAGTGGCAAGCGCATCCTGGTGACTGGGGCAGGAGGATCGATTGGGAGTGAACTGGTGCGCCAGTTGAGTACATTTGCTCCAGCGAACCTGCTCTTGCTCGATAGCAACGAGACCAGTCTCTATGATCTGAGCAATGAGTTGCGCTGGCTGGCCCCGGAGCAACAGCAGACGATTATTCTGTGTGATGTTACCAATCAGCAGCGAGTGAATGATTGTTTTGTGCGACATCAACCTGAACTTGTGTTCCATGTGGCGGCCTACAAGCATGTCCCGATGCTGGAAGAGTATGTCAATCCGGCGATCATCACCAACCTGTGGGGTACCATGGTGGTCTCGCAGGCCGCCTTGCAGCATGGAGCCGAACGCTTTACGTTTGTCTCGACCGACAAGGCCGTGCATCCCAGCAGCGTTATGGGCACTACCAAGCGTCTGGGCGAACTGTGGGTCGCCAGTCTGAATGCCCACCCGTCACAGAAGACGATCTTTACTGCCGTGCGCTTTGGAAACGTGATCGGCAGCCGCGGCAGCGTGGTACCGCTGTTCTGGCAACAGATCGAACGTGGTGGCCCGGTGACGGTGACCCACCGCGAGATGACGCGTTTCTTTATGAGTATTCCCGAAGCCGCCAGTTTGATTGCGCAGGCAACGGTCTATGCTTCCGGGCAAGATATTTTTATGCTCGATATGGGCGACGAGATCAAGATTGTAGATCTGGCGACGCGCATGATCCGCCTGCGCGGTCTACGGGTCGGAGAAGATATTCAGATCGTGTATACAGGTGTTCGACCAGGGGAAAAGTTGCACGAGGAGTTGGCGCTGGAGAAAGAAAGGCGCAGCGAGACACCGCATCCGCGTATCTATCGTCTGTGCCAGAATACAACGTTACCGGATACCGACACGCTCCGGGCGTTGTACAACGAGTTGCTGCATGTGAATGCTCACACAGATGATAGCATTATGCGGAAGCTGTTGCGGCTCTACTTACAAGCGGCGGAAGCAGGTCACCGCAGCCTCAGCGCGGTCAATACCCCGGCGCTCAACGAGCCGACGCGGATGCTGATTACGCAGTGGGTGGAGAGTCATATGCTCTATCGGCGTCAGGATTGAGACCAGTTACGGCTCCATGTGGAGACGGACAGCTTCAGCCAGTTCCGCGATTTTCAGAAATGTATGAAGGGGTTTCCGAATATGGTATGATACCGGTATGGTGGTGGTATGGTGCGTCTGACTGAGGCAGTCTGACGGTATCGTGGAGAGCATTGCGGATGCTAGCGTCGCATCGCGTACATCGTATCCGTGCGGTTGCCCGCGCACTGACGGAGATGGAAATCTGGCCGATTGCCATCGGGGTTGTGGCGGGCATTGTTTTGGAGCGAACGTTACTGGTGACGCTTGCTGTGGCCGCAGTCTGGTGGGTGTTCCGCACGCTGGCGTATGGTTTTCCCAGTGTACGGACGCCCGCTGACTGGGCAATCGGTCTACTGAGCATTATGCTGTTGGTGACCCTGTGGGCGACGGTGTTGCCTGAGACCACACGTCCGCAGGTATATCGACTGGTTAGCGGTATTGCGCTCTACTACACTATTGTTAACTGGACAACCACTCTTCCCCGGCTACGGTTGCTGATCGCTGGTCTCCTTATAGGTGGAACGCTCCTGGCACTGGTTGCACCATTGACGGTTGACTGGAGTGGGGGTAAATTGCCGTTTATTCCTGCTGCGTTCTACGAGCGCTTTACGTTGCTGGTCTCTGATACAATCAACCCGAATGTTATGGCCGGCTTATTGGTACTTCTGCTAGCTGTTGCCCTGGCAATGCTCATGTTTGGTTGGGCAGAACTGAGTTGGTTAGCACGGGTACTGGTTGGTCTAGCGGTGTTGATCATGAGTGGTATGCTCTTGATAACCCAATCGCGGGGAGCTTTGCTGGGTCTGGTTGCCGCGTTCCTGTTGCTCGTATTGCTGCGCTGGCGTTATGGCTGGGTATTGCCACTCGTTGCAGCCGTGATTGCGCTGGTTGCTATGCAATTTCTGGATCGCGCTGTTGTGTTTGATCTGCTGACGACCAATCGCACCCTGGGTGGGCTTGATGTGCGACTGGAAATCTGGTCGCGTGCGATTTATATGATCCAGGATTTTCCGTTTACTGGGATTGGTATGGGATCATTCAAGACTATTACGGATCTGTTTTATCCACTGTTCCTGTCTGTGCCAGATACTATCGAACATGCACACAATCTCTTCTTGCAGATCGCGGTCGATCTGGGTCTGCCGGGGCTGATTGCCTGGTTGGCTATTCTGCTGGTTGTCTGTGCCAGTAGCTGGCAGACCTATCGCTATGCAAGTAGTATGGGCAATGGATGGCTGGCCGGAGTAGGTGCCGGACTATTCTGTAGTTAGGTTGCGCTGGTTGTCCATGGCATGACTGACGCGGTGACGTGGGGTATGGTGCGGCCAGCGGTGCTGGTCTGGGGGTTGTGGGGGATTGCGATCGCCAGTTGGCAGATCTGTCATCCAGAGGTATCGAGCCAATCGTGATCGACTGGTGGTATGTGGGCGCACATGCTTTGTGGATTGGCGGTCTGGCACTATTGCTCGCAACGTATAGTTATCGTTCCGGTATGCATAGACGGTCTATCTTGCAGATCAGTGATCAGACTATTCTGAAAAGCAGGGGTGATCGCGTTTATGCTATCGGCATTATGCTTGTTGGTTTAGGCATATGTGCCACCAGTACTGGCCTGGGTATGCGTGGAATAGGATGTGTGCTGGCACTGGTAGCACTGGTGCAGGTCTGTCTCGATATATGGCGTACATACCGATGATCGGAGTAATCAGGTGAAGCAATTCGCAGCCGCAAGTACCAGACTGCTCTCTTCCCGACTCTTCCAACTCGGCGTAGGAATTGGCGTTAGCATTGTCTGTGTGTATCTGGCCGTGCAAAATGTGGACTATTATGGCATCTGGCTGGCACTGGTGCAAGCCGATGTCGGGTTGATTAGCCTGGCATTATTGAGCGTTGCGCTCAACACGGTGGGCAAGGCAGCTCGCTGGCAAATCTTAATGGGTGTTGCCGGGCGCACGGTCGCTCCGCTACGCATACTCGGCATGCTGGTGGTAGGCCAGATGCTCAACTCGGTGATCCCCGCTCGTGTGGGTGATGTTAGTCGTGCGTATGTGATTGGTGGGATGGGGCCGGGGAGGACTTTTGTTCTGGGTACGATTGCGCTCGAGAAAATCCTGGATATGACGATGTATGCCCTGCTGTTTTTACTGCTTGTGCTATTGATGCCGGTGCCAGCCTGGCTGAGTCAAACCACTTATCTCTTTGCCATCCTTACATTCAGTATGTTGCTGATCACCCTGGTGGTAACGTATCGATCAGGCTGGCTGTTGCACGCCTGTGTCTGGATGACGGACAAATTTCCGGCAAATCTGAAAACGCGGTTGATGGCGATGATACAGAGTGGCCTGACCAGCCTGCATATTTTACATAATCATAAAAATACGATGAATGTGGCGGGTTGGTGTGTGGTTATCTGGGGGACTGCCGTGTTAACCAACTACCTGGTTATGCGGGCGCTCAATATCGATGTACCAGTGGTGAGCGCTCTGTTTGTCCTCATCGTGTTACAGGCCGGAATTTCTATTCCTTCGGTACCCGGACGGATCGGGGTGTTTGAATATCTGTGTATTCTGGCATTGAGTGTGTTTGCGATTGATAGCACTATTGCCTTGAGTTTCGGGTTACTGCTGCACGCGATTGTCTTCATACCACCTACTATTGCGGGGGTATTATTTCTATGGGGCTCGGGTTGGAACATTCGCCAACCTCCACCGTCAGGAAGTGTGGATAGTGAGTTGTCTACCCTCCCGGTGTTAAAGGGTGAGCGATGAGGTTAGTGCCGGCACTCTGCCGATCTTTTCCCGCCCCAATCTGTATCGCGGGTGTACACGTGCATCCGCTACGCCAGCAGGAGTTGTTGCAATGGATTAAACATATGATCAATGCGCAACAGCAGGTGACGGTGATGTATTGCAATGCCTATGCGATCAATCTCGCTCAGTATGACAACACTTTTCGGCAAGCGTTAAATAGTGCTACTGTCACCTTTTGTGACGGATATGGTGTAAAGTTGGCCGCCGACTGGCTGGGGCAGCCCGTCCCCGAACGCTTCACGCCACCGGATTGGATCGTCGACCTGGTAGCTTTGTGTGTCCAACAGGATTATCGCCTGTTTCTGCTTGGTGGCAAACCAGGCATAGCTGCCAGGGCTGCACAACGGTTGCAGCAACAATTTCCGATGATTGAGATTATGACCCACCATGGTTACTTTGAACCTGATGGAGCGGAGAACGCGGCGGTTGTCCGATCTATTAATGCTTTTGAACCGCATATTTTACTGGTTGGTATGGGTATGCCGCGCCAGGAACAATGGGTGCAGACCAATCTGCCCAACCTGGCAGTTCCAGTAGCGATGACTGTTGGGGCGCTCTTCGATTATCTGGCGAAAGAGATACCACGTGGCCCACGCTGGTTAACAGATCATGGCCTGGA
>DAOTWD010000180.1:0-7812 GCA_034435975.1 Chloroflexaceae bacterium
TGCAGGCGGGTGCGATAGGCTGCATCGCGGGTGGCGTGTTCGGCTGCTTGCAGCGCAGATGCGGCTTCGGCCGTCAGTTGGAAGGTTCGGTGTGTCATACACACCATTGTACATCATCTACTTGATCTCTCTATTAGGTGCGGATATTAGCCTGATGTGCCTGCCGTGCCTCACGCTGGCGCTGGAGGAACGTGATGACCGCAAATGCTTCGGCAATATCCTCCAGGCTGACCAGTCCTAGATAGGCGATGCCGTCGTACACGGCCACGACGCGCACGCTCTTCTCGGACATCAACTGACGCACGGTATCCAGTGAGGCGCTGGCATCAACCTTGACGATCTCGCGCCGCATAATCATAGTGACATAGACATCCTCGGTGGTGGTGTCCAGTGCACGCAATACGTCATCACGGGTCACAATACCGATGGGATTGCTGCCTTGCATGACGGCAAAATCAGGTTGATAGCTGGTCAGGATGTAATCCACCACCTTGCTGACCCGGTCGCCAATCTCGAGCCGGAGCGCATGCTTGTTGTAGGCATCACCGACCCGCAACGTGGTCAGGACGGTACGCGCCTGCCCCTCCAGGTTCTCGCGCCCGGCCCCGATGAAGATAAAGGCGGCGACCAGCATCAGGAGAAAGTTACTGGTAAAGAGACCCAGGAGTCCCAGACCGATCGCCAGGGCCTGCCCTATGGTCGAGGCGATCTGCGTGGCACGTTGATAGGTCATGGACATCGCGAGAATCGCACGCAGAACCCGGCCACCATCGAGCGGTAGCGCCGGTATCAGGTTAAAGATCACCAGGGCCACGTTGGCCTGGAGTAACCAGAGCATAAGCGTGGTGAAAGAAGGTGCCAGGGTCGCACCCTGCACGGTTCCCTGCTGATCTAATATACCAACGTAGGCCGTAGCGCCAGTGATCAGCAGGATCAAAGCAGCAATCACGACATTGACCAGTGGCCCGGCGATCGCGATCAACAATTCCTGCATAGGTTTGCTCGGATTGCGACCCAGGAATGCTACCCCACCGATGGGTAGCAGAATAATCTCGCGCACTGGTATATCAAAGAGTTGGGCAACCAGGCTGTGCCCCAGTTCGTGCAGTGTTACACAGGCAAAGAGTAGCAGGATGAGGATCATACCAAACAGGGCGCCCGGAAGTCCATACTCGGAACTCCACGGCAGGGCACCTAACACAAGAACGAAGAAGAAGGTAATATGTACTTTAATATCAATACCGGCCACCTTTACCAACCGAAATGATTGTCGCATAGCAAATACTCCCATCGCGTCACAGGTATCATACGGTGGTTCATCACGATATGAGTTTCGCCTGCGGCAGAGCGGTATTTTTTTAGCTTTCCATCCATCGTGTTCACCCAAGGGGAAAATATGGAGCGAAACCAAGTATTTCCATACTGCCGCAGTTAAAAAACAGTCGGTGGATGAGCCACCGCGTACGTCCTGTCACATCAGTAGATCAGAACAACAGAGCCATAGCAAAGCAATAACGTATAGCCGGGCAAGGCCTGCTCCTCAAGTATCAAGACAATTGCATCATCTGTCAAGTAGCGAATCTCCTACAACCGTGTGGAGTAACGGGGCTACCATTCTGCTTCAGCCCGTTTCAGCGCACACGTGCACGGGCGTTCGGATTGTGGTATCCTTGTTCTATGATACACATACGCTCCATATGAACAGGTGTCTCTCGTGCGGCCATACCACCGCCGGTACGAACGTTGCTGTGAATAGGGCCTTTCGGGCCGTCCGTCAGACGGCCTCTTGTGCTGCGCCACCTTCGGGTGGAGGAGCGAGTACAAACCCAGCAGCTTGAGCACCGGGTATCTGACAGGTGACCGAAAGAGGTTAGACGATCCGCCGGCCATATTGCAGGATGATTGTCGGCGCCGGGGGGTGACAGGCTATGTGCATTCTGGCGCACCATATGGTATACTACGTATATACACGGTATCGTGTGAGGATGTATCTGGAGGTAGCATAGCGCGACCGAAAGGCCGCGCTGTATTATGTTCAGGGAGATGGGATAAGACGTACGTGGTGGGTCATTCGCCGACCAGGTTCGTCTGCAGCAGGGTAGGACTTTGTCTGTTTCTGGTTCTCAATGCTGTAGACGAAATTGGGAACCAGAGAGTCTCGGCCACGCTGCCACAGGCGAAAAAGACGTTGTTTTGAAACGACCGCAGACGTCCTGTGGGAATCAGAAGGAGAATAGGGTAGAGGTAATGCTTGACAATTACACGTTATCGTGTTATCCTTATAGAAACAAAGCACATGAACAAAAAGACGAAGGAAAAAGGCTAGAATGACCGAAAGGAACCTGCTATGTCGCTGGCAGTGAAGCAGATCTATCACAGTGATGCACGTGCATTATTGCCACAGATTACACCCGAGTGCCTGTAGCGTCTGGTCGCCACCCTATCATCTCGGCAAGGCGTATGAGCAAGATGTAACCTATAATGCCGTTGATGAATCTTATCCAGTTATTCGGTCAGTATTTCTGACCATAGTTGGGGGAAGCATGCTGCTGCTTTGGCTAAGATACCGTAACCACTATCATTTTTAGGTAGAGTCTCTAGTTGAAACCGAGGAGATGACCATATAGCATTATCGATGGTAGGATAATATTTTTGTTGTCCGCCAGATTCGCCATACCACTCAAACAATGTGCATGTAGTATCATTGCCATGTAGTATCATTGCCTTGAAGTCGTCGACCTGATACGAAGTTACCAGTTTTTTACGAACAGGAAAATTCCATGTTAAATTATCTGGATCAGGTAGCTTAATGGGGAATTGAAAGAGCTGATACCATCCTGTTTTATTCCAGGACAATACCAGATAAAAACTTTTTTGAAGATCTACAACTGTACCATAATCAAGATTTGCTGAAGTATGCCATTTGTTGACTAGATGAATGAGTAAAATACCAACTAATTCGGGTTGATTCTTGTAGTTTTCATGATTAAGCCCATGTTGCCTTAGCTCATCCCAAAACTCACTCGAAGAATTTGATAATTCTAGAGTAACTCGACCAGTTTTATCAGTAATATCTAAAGTTCGGCGCATTTTACAAGATACACCGTACTTAAAATTTGACCTATCTGGATCGAGAATAAAAACATCAAAAAAATGATTTACTTTCTTGTGTTTCACCACCAAATGTTAAAGCAATAGAACGTTCAAAATCCCTCCATCCTGGAAGAGTCTGGCCGCCTTTCATGGCTAGTTGACCTGTTCCGTCTTGAAATGTACTTAGAATAAGACGGAATTTCTGAATCTCTTGAATTGTAGGTATTCTTTCTACGAATGCTAAAGACATTGTGGTTATACTGAGTTGCTAAAGACTATACTAGCTTGTTTTATCCAGATCTAGCTCATCCTTCAAAAGCTGGTCGGTTGTAACGTTAAATAAACGCGCTATCTTGAGGACAAACTCGGTGGTGGGTATCTTTTTACCGTTCTCCAGTTCGCTGATATGGCTATGAGTTGAGAGGCCAAGGGTTAACGCCAGGTCACGTATTGTCATATGACGTTGTTTACGAAGCATACGCAATTTTTCACCGAATCTTTGCATTTCTAAGCTTGACATTCTTAGAGCCGTTAGGATAAAATGTTCCAGAATAAGGAACAAACCTTACATCCATCACATATACATTCGCACTGATTGATTATGAGAACCTGTCCGTATCCAACTCTAGCTCATCCTTCAAAAGCTGGTCGGTTGTAACGTTAAATAAACGCGCTATCTTGAGGACAAAATCAGTGGTGGGCATCTTTTTGCCGGTCTCAAGTTCGCTGATATATCCATGCGCAGTAAGGCCAGTTGCTTCTGCCACATCCTTAAGGGTCATATGCTGACGTAATCGCAGGGTACGTAATTTTTGTCCGAATCTTTGCATTGCTCATTGACATTCAGCAAATAATAGAGTAAAACGTCTCTAATGGAGAAATGTTGATTCCGTATCCAACTCTAGCTCATCCTTCAAAAGTTGATCGGTTGTGACGTTGAAGAGCCGTGCTACCTTGAGGACAAATTCGGCGGTGGGCATTTTCTTGCCGGTCTCAAGCTCGCTGAGGCGAGTATGGCTGTTGTAGCCAATAGCATGCGCTAGATCTCTGAGTGTCATCTGATGGTGTGTTCGTAGGGTGTGTAATTTTTCACCGAATCTTTGCATATCTTTAGTATTGACAATCGTTGTATGGTGTATGGTGTGATAAACTGGTCGTTATTAACGACCAAATATCTTTTAAGAATTGAGAGATGCCTCTCTGTCGATTAGTAACGACTACCCGATGCTCAACAGTCCTTTCAAGTGGGTTGGTGGCAAATCACGTTTGCGCAAGCAAATTATTGCGCTGTTGCCCAGTCATACATGCTATATTGAGCCGTTTGCCGGAGCAGCATGGGTCTTGTTTGGCAGGGGGTGGTCACAAACTTACTGATGGTGTCTGCCAATACCTTTTAGCAAAAGGCAAGAGTACATCATTGTCAGGAACTTTATGACCACGACCTGTTTGGCAAGCCACCCAGTGATGTTGAGATTTTGAACGATATTGATCAGGAATTAGTGACATTCTTTCGTGTCGTGAAAGAGCAACCAGAAGCGCTCATCGAATCGTTTGAATGGGAATTGGTGTCTCGATCCGAATATGAACGTCTCGCTAATCTAGAACCAGACCAACTTACTCCAGTACAACGTGCGCATCGCTTTTACTATCTGATTATGGCTGGATGGGGTGGTGAATTATACTATCCTCGGTTCCAAACCAGCATTAGCGATGGTGGGCATGGTAATCGTCTAATTGGGGCGCTAAAGACACTGCGGCAACGTCTTCTGCCTATTCACGAACGATTACGTACGGTCATTATCGAGAATTTAGATTGGCAGCAATGCATTGATCGCTATGATCGGCCAGGTGTGGTCATGTATATTGATCCTCCTTATCCTGGTAACAAGTGTAATTACTTTCATAACATGCGTGATTGGAATGAACATCGTTGTCTGGCTGAACGTCTTGATCAGACAAAGTGTCAGTGGATTCTTTCGTCATATGGTACACCAGAAATCCATGAATTGTTTGCCAGGCACTTGATCATCTCGGTGCAGTCCTTCTCTGGCATGAAAGTCGAGAGAAACAAACGTGAACGGGTGATCAATCGTGAAGTGCTGATCACGAACTTTGAGCCGCACCCTATGCGCTCACTATCGCCCGGCGAATTGAGCCAGGCTACGCTGATGCTGGAAAACGAGCCAGACGCGACCTGACCAGCGTTGAGTATGGGGCTGCCGCGCTTGATGCGTCTATTATACCCGGTATCTGGCGGTAGACAACTCTGGTTGATAGAACACGATGGTAGGAGCAAGATGGCGCGGCGCGGGGGGAAGTCGCGCTTTTTTGTGAACAGATTTATCCTGTAACGGATAAATCTGGCGTGCATTGCCGCTATGTTGAGCGAAGGCGTCCGTTCAGTGCGCCTTTTTTGCTACAGTGTTATATCCGATAAAGTGTAAAGGAGATCGGTATGCCCCGTCGCATCATCATCGACTGCACCGAATTACGCTGGCTCTATGAAGAGCAGCGGCTGGGAACCGTGGCTATCGCCCGGCGCTATGGCTGTAGTCCGACGACTATCTCAAATCGCTTGCGAAACTGTGGTGTGCCAGTGCGGCCCTCACGCTTTCAACCTTGCCCTATCTCGCCAGATGAACTGTACCAGCTCTACATGATAGAACGGTTACCGATCATTGAGATTGCACAGCGCCTGGGCGTCAGCCTGGGCACAGTCGGTAACCGGCGACGTGCGCTGGGTATTCCACGACGCCCACGTTCGTTAAAATAGCCTGCGCGATGATGAGTATGACAACGAGCATCATGAGCGGGGATGGTAGTGCCGAAAACGTAGAGAACACCAGGGTGCGCGAACGATTTAGCACTTTACGATTGTAAGTCTGTACCAATTGCACATCGGTGTTCGTACTTGCGCCTGGATAGAGCGTTCCCCAGGATAAAGCCGAGACTCCGATTCTTTAGGATAGCCATATATTGGTCAAGGTATGGTAAAAAACTCTTTGCACTTTCAGCCAGTACAGCAATCGTCTGTGCCTTGCCAGTGCTACAAACCCGCGTATCGGTGTTGACCATAGTGCGGCCCTATGTTAAAATAACGCGAATGTCCCGTTCTAGAGCTTTGCCCATTTGGGGTAAAAGAGGAGGGATCGAGCATGGCGGAGGCCGATAGTATTTTGCAGCTTGGAATAGAGGCTGCGCGGGAAGGGAATAAAGAAGAGGCTCGCAATCTCTTTCGACTCTTGACGCGCCAGGAACCACAGAATGCGCAGGCCTGGCTGTGGCTGGCCGGGGTGGCTGAGAATCGTGAGGAGCGTCGGGCTGCGCTCGAACGGGTGATTGAACTTGAACCAGAGAATCAGATGGCCCGCAAAGGTCTGGAAGCCCTGGGAGTCGATCTTACTCGAAAGGTTGAACCGGCACCTGCTGATCGTGTTGTGACTCCACCGCCAGTTGTGTCTCCGGTCGAAGCATCATCGTCAGAGGTGCGCAGTCGTTATGATTTTGATGACGACGATCCTTTTGCGGCACTGGATACGCTGTCTGAGGCGATGAGCGAGTCGCCGGAAGCGGTGCGCCGCGTTGAGACGGATATGGACACGGGTAGCCATAGACGAAGTGGAGCGCCTGGACAACTGTCTATAGCTGATGATCCGCGTGGCGGTACTGTGCCAACTGGTCGGCGTTCAGGTAGATACGATGATTATGAGGAGACTGAACCTGCCCGTAAAGGCGTCAATCCACTGTTGATTGGTCTGGTGCTGCTGGCGTTTATTGTGCTGATAGCGGTTCTCTTCTGGCCTGATCGTGATCGAACAGCCAGTACGTCTACGGATGCCACGCCTACAGTGGTGCAGATATTAACTCCAACGCCGGAAATGGCGGTGGTTGTTCCGCCTGTTAATGGAGAGCCAGAGCCGCCCGGTGAGCCGGAGCCGCCCGGTGAGCCGGAACCGCCCGGTGAGCCGGAACCGCCCGGTGAGCCGGAACCGCCCGGTGAGCCGGAACCGCCCGGTGAGCCGGAACCGCCCGGTGAGCCGGAAGAACCAGCTGCACCGCCTGAACCGTCTGATCTGGCCGATGCTAGTCCTGAACTGGTACCGCCGGGAACACTGCTGACGAGTGATAGTTGGCAATATAACTTCAGCCAGCCTACATATGCCACAACGATCATTGGGGGTCTGGATAATACGCAACCTGAGGGTCGTCTGGTGGTGGTGTTATTGCTGGTTAGTAATGGTACCGGACAGCCACAGGCGATACCGGATGATTTCTTTGTGTTAAAGGATGCGCAGGGACGAGTGTATGAGGCGAAACCAGCACTTTCAACCGCGTATGTAAATCGGTTTGGACGTGGCAGAGCAGCCGATCTGAGTCATACGGATACCATGCCGGCAGATGGCCTGTTGCGGAGTGTGCCGATTGTATTTGATGTAAATACGGATGCGACTGATTTGACGTTTTTTGCACGCAATAATCCGAGTCAGGGCTGGTTGGTGTTGAGACAGGTGTAAGATGAGGTCTTGTGTGTTACGTGTTACGAGTCGTGTATGACTGATGACGATAATGGGATATTGTCACCCAATACGCATGAGCCAGCAACGGCGATACCGTTTACACCCGCGATCGTTAACCAGCTCATTCAGCTCGGTGTACAGACTGCACGCACAGGTAATAAGCCAGAAGCGCGGGCGTTGTTTCGAGCGTTAGCCCGCCGTT
>DAOTWD010000181.1:0-7773 GCA_034435975.1 Chloroflexaceae bacterium
CGGCTTGCTGCACAGATACCACCGCAAAGGCCTGACCTGTCCACCACAGATAGCCAGACATTGTTGTATTATCTCCAGCACCATAACTAAGCATTCTCCCAAAAATCCCCTCAAACGCTAGCATCCAGCGCAAATGATCACCATTAATTTTGACCGTGTCTTCGAGTGCATACATCACGAACGACTCATCGTTGACACGTACTTCGCTCAACAATACTCTGGCATCAGGTAAACCTGCCAAATGCGCCGCTAGAAACCTCCTCAATACCAATTCAGGTTCTAAATTAATATCGTATCGTAATGCGATATTATACCACTCGATGGCAGCACCATACTCTTGCTTATCAAGAGCTTTGTCACCTAACAGGACTATTTGTGTTGGTGTTACATGCAGCTTTTCCCACAATGCAAGCGCACGATCAACCTCATTCACAGATTTATAGGCCAACGCAAGTTCTTGCTGAATCAGCAAACTCGTTGGCTGAAGACGATAAGCCTGTTCAAGAGCAGCAACTGCCAATTCGGGTTGATCATTCAACCCATAGGCCTGGGACAGCCTACGGTATATATGCGCATCAGATGGTACCCAGTCACGCGCCTGTTCCAGCAAATCTATTGCCTGCGTCACATATTTCTGAGAAGTTATTTCGTCCTGCACCGTAGACAATGCATAAGTTCCAAAAATGACATACAGCGTACTCATGAGCGAAGGCAATACAACTATGATGCCAATCATAGCCACAGTAATAACACCCATGGTTATATGGATACATAATACTGATAGCCGGCGGTAGAAGAAGGCAATCACAACATGATCCGATACATCTGTTGTTTGATGTGAATTATGCAAATACATGCTAATAGTTGCGTTTAATATCGCGGGTGATTAATTAATAAAAAAAACGAGCCCGTAAACTATTATATAGTCTATGCGATATCCCAAAAACCTATTTGCATGCTTTACTCTAACTCAAGGACGCTCCCGGAATCTTGACTCTAGCTAAAGCAATATGCCGTAGGTCTCAAATCTAAAATTTCTGACCAAATGGCATAGTTTTGCACAATAGTGTACTGTTACATTAAACCTTCATATTGAAAGAAAGCCAATGCATCAGCAGTCTGGCTCTGATGGAAACAACAAATGTCATAGTAATAGCCCTCGCGTCGTTGAGCATAAGAAGTAAGTTGTATCAACGTTTCCGACTCATGTGAAGCGAAAGCACCAACTAGAATACCGATATTGTCATAAAATAACAAAAGAGTATATCCTAATTCAACGAGTAGTTCATATACTTCGATTGGATTCCCACCCATAGCCATAATTTCTTGTGGAGAATACTCAAAAAAATAACACAGGGCATTCTTGTTTGATGATTTTCACTGCACCCTTTAATACTTTAATATCATACCCATCAACATCTATTTTGAGTAGATTACAAGCCTGGAGGTGTGAGTATGATTTAAGTAGTCCATCAAGAGTATGACAATATATATGTTGAGTACCAGTTTTGATTAGACCGGCTGTTCCTTTTTTAACCACAAAATCACCATAAGTATCACCCTCAATATCCGACAATATCACCTGAGATCGGATTACCCGATCGTCCTGATGCGTGTTCATCTCAAGTAACTGAAAATAGATCGGGTTGCCTTCGATAAGTAGAAATGTATCTCCACTAATACTGGAAGCGAGAGCATAAGAGTCCCCGACGTTGGCACCAACATCTATCATACACAGATGTCCGCGACGTTCACGGATAAACGTCGTAAGACGGGATAAATTCTCGGAGTACGTTGAGAACTTCTTACGGTAGAAAGGTAATTCATGTGATAGATTGAGATGTAGCGTATGGCCGTGAAGTTTGTAGACCACTATAGGATCAATCACTCTATTGACCAGACGCCGTATTTTATAGAACACTGCTCTTACAAGAGGCTTATGCGAAAGTGTACAGTCAAATATAAACTGAAACATAACTATGCTAGTGTTTTATCCCCGCTGTTCCCGATACCACCTAATCATCTCTTCCAGGCCTTCACGAAAATCGGTAGTAGCCGTAAACCCGAACAACTCCCGCGCCCGCATTGTATCGAGGCAGCGGCGTGGTTGACCATCGGGCTTCGTCGCATCCCAGCGAATCTCACCCTGGAAGCCAGTCAGTTCGGCAATCAACGTCACCAGTTCACGGATAGTAATCTCGCGGTGTGCCCCCAGATTAACAGGATCAGCCCCATCATAGCGCTCGCTCGCCAGCACGATCCCCCGCGCCGCATCAGATGCATACAAGAACTCGCGTGAAGCGCTACCGGTTCCCCACACTTCAATATAGGGCGTGCCAGCTTGAATCGCATCCTCACACTTCTTGATCAAAGCTGGGATTACATGCGACGAGGAAGGATCAAAGTTATCGCCAGGGCCATATAGATTCACTGGTATCAGATAAATACCATTAAAGCCATACTGATCACGATAGGCCTGTAGTTGCACCAGCAATGCTTTCTTTGCCAGACCGTAGGGCGCATTCGTTTCTTCAGGATAACCATTCCACAAATCGTCCTCGTGAAAGGGAACTGGTGTATGCTTGGGATAGGAACACACCGTGCCCACACAGACAAACTTCTCCAGACCCATCTGCCGACCCACCTCTATCAAATGTACGCCCATCATCAGGTTATCGTAGAAGAAACTGCCGGGATTTTCGCGATTGGCCCCGATGCCACCCACCCGCGCCGCCAGATGAATGACCAGATCAGGTCGGGCATCGCCATACAACCGGCACACTGCAGCTACATCGGTTAAGTCATACTGCTGACTACGCGGCACTACAATCTGGCTACAGCCAGCCTGCTGTAATTCGCGCACCACATATGAACCTAGAAAGCCCGCACCCCCAGTTACGACTACCCGTTTTGCTGTCCAGAAACTCATACCTATCCTTAGTCTTACGCCACTTGCAGTATATAGTGACACCTACCAACCATCACAACCTTAACATGCACCTGACTAACCAGACACCTTAGAATCAGCATCTCCAATTTGGAAGTAATGGCGTCGGCATTATAGCACATCCGCTAAACCAAGCAAGTTGTTTCGACCACAACGCGGGAGCGCAAGTGCGCCCACGTGACACGTGTGGGTTTTTGCCCAGAATGAGAGTTCCTGGTATGCTGTCAATGCTCTCCTTGATGAATCGGCCAATCACGCAACTAGTCAACCACAAACAACACAAAATCAAAAATATGCTACTATAGCGTGCAAACGTATTATAGCAATCCTAAATGAGTTGTGAAGACCGGAGTCTAGGCTTTAGCCTGGGAGCGCTCCGTCCAGGCTAAAGCCTGGACTCCACGTTTACAATTAAAATAGGATTGCTATAACGTGGTACGGGAGGGTTTAAAGCTCATACGAAACGAACCTTGAAACAGTTTCGGTTTTATTCATCGCCCTAAAGCATTTCTACGTGTATGACCAAGTATCAAGTGGCTTTGAACTATGCAACGAAATCAAAGTCCAAGAGGAGAAGCACAGTATGCGACCGATTGACCACTATCGCGAAACACTACCGTATGTGGATGAACCCGTGCCTGTGACAGAAGGGTTCTCGGTTGTCATTCCGGCCTATAATGAAGAACAGGGTATCGAGCAGGTATTACAGCAGTTATGCGCTACCCTGAGCAACAGCTCGGTACCATATGAGATCATTGTCATTGATGACGGTTCGCGTGACAAAACGGCAGCGATCCTTGGCAACTTTCACGGCATTCGCCTGATTTCACACCCGGTCAATAAAGGCTATGGGGCTGCGCTCAAAACTGGCATTCGCTTCGCTCAACATAATCTAATCTGCATCACAGATGCCGATGGCACCTATCCGAATGAGCGTATCTTTGAAATGATTGACCATATGCAACACCACCGCACCGACATGCTTGTTGGTGCCCGGATTGGCAAGCAGGTGCATATTCCCATGGTGCGCCGCCCAGCCAAGTGGTTTATCGCCCAGTTTGCCAGTTTTGTGTGCGATCAGCACATTCCCGACCTGAATTCGGGCTTCCGTGTTTTTCGGCGTCACTCCGTACTACCATTCTGGAACATGCTGCCCAACGGTTTCTCCTTTACCACCACGATCACACTATGTATGCTGACAAATACTTATCTGGTCGACTATGTACCGATTGACTACCATATGCGCACTGGTCGCTCTAAAATTCGCCCAATTAAAGATACAATCAACTTTCTCAAGTTGATTATGCGCATGGCGCTCTTTTTCAATCCCCTGAAAATCTTTATCCCGTTGAGCCTGATCTTGCTGATCATCGCTGTAGCTGCCGGCCTATACACGCATCTTGTCATCGGTAAACTGGCAGATATGACCACCGCAATCATCGCCTTGACCGGTGTACAATGTGCCATGCTCGGCCTGTTGGCGGAGATGATTACCCAGCGCGTACCAGGAACAGAGCATCCAGACCATGAACGCATACACAAACCATGATTAAGCGTAAATCACCGGCCACTACCTGGCACCAGCTTGAAACCGAGGTTATCCGTGCTGGTCTTTGCACGCACTGTGGCACCTGTGTCGGCTTAGCGCCGGCTATGCTAGACATGCGCACAACGCCACAAGGCCCGCTTCCGTTTGCGCGGCCAGCCGATCCGGTTGACCTGCCGGTAGCCGCATTCGATGCCTGTCCGGGCAAGGGGCTGGATTACCCGGCGCTGTGTGCCAGCGTGTTTGGACAGCAACCCCAAAACTGGATGATTGGCTGCTATCGTAGCCTGGCGATTGGCTACGCACGTCAGGCCGAGGTGCGGCGCAATGGAGCCTCCGGCGGCGTGATCACCCAGACGCTACTCTATCTGCTGGAGCAAGGTCTGATTGAGGGAGCAGTAGTAGTACGGCAGGGACAGCCGCGCCCGTGGCAAGCCGAAGCCGTGATTGCACGTTCGGCGGCGGAGATCAAGGCCGCCAGTCAGAGCGTGTATGTGCCAGTGCCGGTCAATACCCTCTTGCCACAGATGGAGCGCTTTGCCGGACGACTGGCCTATGTCGGGTTGCCTGATCAGGTCGCATCACTGCGCCACTTGCAGCAACTCGGCCATCCGGGGGCACAGAAAGTAACGTATGTCCTGGGGCCATACGTCGGCACCAGCACCTACTTTGCAGCTATCGAGAGCTACCTGCGCTCCAATGGAATTCACGACCTGCGCGACATTACCTCCCTGCGCTACCGCGAGGGCGAGTGGCCGGGCTACCTACAGATTACCACGCGCTCCGGTCGGGTGCTACGAGCCGAAAAGTTTTACTACAACTACCTTATTCCTTTCTATATTACCCGCAGTAGCCTGCTCGCGGTGGACTTTACCAACGAGTTGACCGACATTTCCGTAGGCGATGCCTGGCATCCACGGTACGAAGCCCAGGGCGGCGGCTTCTCGGTCGTGGTGGCACGTTCAGCGCAGGGCGAGGCGTTATTGCAGGCCATGCAACAGCGTGGCCTACTTGACCTGCAACCGATCGCACTCGATGCGGCGCTGGGCATGCATGGGCATATGCTCGATTTCAAGAAACGCGGGGCCTTTATTCGCATCGGCTGGCGGCGGGCGCGGGGCCAACCGGTGCCGGACTATGGCTACCGCCCGCGCACAATCGCCCTGTCACGGCAGGCAACCGAGGTAGTTATCAGTGCGCTGTTTAGCGTCTGCGGCCGCTATCCGGTGCGCCGCCTGATTGAACGCGTGCCACTGCACATCATCGGCCCACTGTTTAATACGCTCCGCAAAACCTGGAAACAACTATCGAAGCCGGTCAAGCGCCAGGGCCTGCGCGAACTTGACTTTGAAATCTATGGTGAGCAAGGAGGCACTGCAAACACAGATGAGCGCTAACATGTTGAGCCGCTCGGTGGCTGAGATTCAGCACTGGCTCCGCCGCGACTGGTCGTTTGCTGCGGTAGGTGCCCACTGGGATCAAACCGAGGATTATGACGCGATCAACGAGGAGACCTACTCCTATTTCCGGCGTTTTGTCGATGGATTACGGCTGAGTGCTATTCCAGCCAACGCCCGTATCCTTGATCTCTGCGCACGCACGGGTAACGGCACGCTCTACTTTTACGAGCATGGCCGGGTCGGGTCGGCCGTATGCGCCGACGTATCGCCGCGCATGGGGGCCATTTGTACGCAACGCCTGCAGGCGGCGAATTTTCACAACTTTGCCTGGGTGCAAATTTTTGACTATACGCTCCCGTTTGCAAATGAGGCCTTCGACGCTGTGCTGTGCTTTGAGACGGTGGAACATTTTGCACAACCAGAGTTACTGGTAGCCGAACTGGGGCGCGTGACACGCTCCGACGGCACGCTCATCCTGACCACGCCTAACGTGGCCTGGGAACCGGTACATGCGCTGGCAGCCATTACCGGCTTGCATCACTCGGAAGGGCCACATCGGTTTGTGCGCGATGCACGCCTGCGGCGCATGGTGGCAGCAGCGGGCTTTACAATCGAGCATGCCGAAACCACGGTATTTATCCCCGGTGGGCCAGCCTGGCTGGTCAGGCTCGGCGAGTGGATTGAAGCCCACACCAGACGCTCGTTGATGCCATGGCTGGGACTACGACGGGTGCTAATATGTCGCAAACTATGAAGCCAATACCACGCCGACTGGGCTGGTTGCGCAACTGGGGATTGCGCGGCGTGGGCCTGGTGTTGCTGGTAATTTTGCTGATTCAGGTGGATTACCACCAGATGCTGCAGGTTTTGCGGGGGGCCGATCGCTGGCTGGTGGCGGGCGCAATGGCCCTGATCTTTCCGCTGATCTGGCTCAAGACCGTGCGCTGGCAGTGTATCTTGCGGTCACAAGCGGTGCAGTTTGGCAGTGGCCCGGCGCTGCTGGCCTATTTTGGCAGCCTGTTTATCGGCTTTCTGACACCAGGACGACTGGGCGAGTTCGTGAAGGCGCTGCATGTCAGCCAGGATTGTAATATACCCTCAGCGCGGGCGTTCTCAACCGTGTTAACCGATCGCTTGTTCGACCTGTATGCGCTGCTGCTGGTTGGCGGGGTGGCGCTGCTCACGTTGCCAGCGGGTGATACGCAGGTGCTTGCGGTGATGGCCTCAGCGACGGTGTTAATTGCACCGCTGATCCTGTTCCTCAACCCGGCAACGTTTGGCTGGGTGCAGCGCATGGGTCTCAAGTGGGGGGGCATCGGCCAGAAACTGCTGATGCCCGGCGGCTGGTTGAGCGAAATGCGCGACGGGGTACGGCATCTCACCTGGAATGCCATTGTCGTGGCGATCATCCTGACCGTGCTCGCCTATCTGGTCTTCTTTGGGCAGTGTTACCTGCTCGCACTAGCGCTCAGGCTAGAGGTGGACTTCATCGCGGTGAGCTACGCCGTGGCGCTCGGCAGTCTGATCACCCTGCTGCCGATTTCGATTTCGGGCCTGGGCACACGCGAGGCCACCATGATCGCCTATCTGGGCACACGGGGAGTCGCGCCCGAGGCGGCATTAGGCTTCTCGCTGCTGGTGTTTATGACCTTCTACCTCGGTGGCGGACTGATCGGGGCCATCGCCTGGTGGTTAAAGCCCGCCCCGCTTGTGGGGCAATGGAACGTTAGATAGGCGGTGCATCAACCTGCGCCGCCAGTATCAAATCCAGCGCCTGCTGTTGCAGCATAGCCTGATCTACCTGTTGCGCCAGTTCACGCTCATCAAACCGTCCCTCACATGTTTCCAATGCAGCCCGCTTGAGCGCGGCGGGATACGCT
>DAOTWD010000182.1:0-33653 GCA_034435975.1 Chloroflexaceae bacterium
GTACCATACCGTCTGATCACGATCCTGACTTTGTTTAGCTACGCCGCGAAGAGCAAATATACGTAAGGCTGACCTTTTATCCACTTTGTCTCAATGACAGGACGTACGCGATGATATTGTCTATTCACCTTTTTGGCCTACGGCAGCATGGAAAAAACAGTTGACTTCCCTCGATATACGCGGCTGCAGTGAAAATGTCGAGGAAAAAGATGTAGGGGCAGTACTTTGTACCTCCCCTGACTCTGCCAAAAGTGAAAAAAGGCATTATGTTCAAGCACCCGCCCAACTGCGATCAATAACACTCTCAGGCCAGGTACAGACGCGGGTAGCGATCGATTGTATGGTGAATATTATAGCATAGCCGATTGGCAGATTCGGTATTCAGTGCTGGTGCATTGCTATGGAGACACAACAGGTACATTGGCGGCTGTGCTGGGAGCAACATTCAAGACCGATTCCGACATCCAGCCCTCGATGCCATCAGGCGTAACCACCTGATACCAACCCTCGCTTTGTCCACGGAGCGTTACTTGATGACCGGCCACAATGGTGGTAATGATGGCAAAGTTGGTACCGGGACCAGTACGGACATTGGCCCCAACCATAACGGTACCCGTCAGTGGGCGCGGCGTAACGGTGGGGAACGGATCGCTGAACGGGCCAGGCGAGGGTGTGGGTGGTTCCGGGGTGACACTGGGCAAGCGGGCAAAGGTTGGAAACGGTGTCGGGCCTGGTGGCAATGTGCCTGCTATAGCGTCACAGCCATACAACAGTACGAGCAGCAATAGACTGAAAGTGATGCCTGCACTGCGCATCCGCCATACACTAAACCTGGATGGAGACATATGCCTGGTTCCTTGGTTTCTCGTTGACAGGGTGATAGTGCCAGGATTTTACGCCTGGCTGATCGAGCATGCCATGCCTATCAAGAGTTTTTTTAACGCAAAACCTTCGATACAACGTGGTCAACAACCATAAAGAGCAACGCGATCATGATAATAAATCCCCACCAGGGAACTCTGACCCACATTACCACCAGCATCCGATCCAGAATACGCCAGAGGATGAGCGCACAGATCACCGTAGTGATAATACCGGCGATACGCCGACGCTGTGAGTGTCGCATGCCCCGTCTATCCTTCCTGGTTAAAGATGATCCATAAGAGCCTCACTGAGAAGAGGTGGGTGGGCGCACCGGGCCGAACGCCCTGTTTCTGCCGACCGCTGCGCGGCAGGCAGGGAAGGTCATGAGGAGCAAAGCCCTGCACACGACCCTGTTTCAGACCGCTTCCAGGATAGTGAAGGTGATCATATGTCGTTGCCATGGAATAATCAGGGATAAAAAATAATGCAACCCGGCAGGGGTTGGTGGTTTTGTCCCAGGTTATAGGTATGCAAGACTGATGGTCGGGGTGAGTGGATTTGAACCACCGACCTCCGCGACCCGAACGCGGCGCTCTACCAGGCTGAGCCACACCCCGACAGAAACCACGTCTTGCACCTGGTGCCGAAGGCGGGAGTTGAACCCGCACGAGGTTGCCCTCAACGGTTTTTGAGACCGTCGCGTCTGCCATTCCGCCACTTCGGCGCAGTTCCTGGGTACTGATTATAACAGAGCCGCTCATTTGCGTCAATCTTTTTGAACTGTAACGGAGTGGCAGGTTCGCTTGCGTAACGTTGCACTATTGACATCCGTGCCAAAGCACGGCATGATCAAGTAAGTAGCAGCATTCACGTATGCAACCTGTTACCTGTTGCCTGTTACCTATAAAGGCTCACTCCTATGCCAGCTCTGATTATGTATCCCGGTATTATTTATGGCCCGGTGCGCTCACGCCGCCTGGGGTTGTCACTGGGCATTAACCTGCTCCCTGTGGGCCGCAAAGTATGCCCCTTCAACTGCGTTTACTGCGAATGCGGCGACACAACCGAGTTGCTAGACCAGGCCTATGACGAGCATGGCCGACGGACGACCTTTCCCAGCGTTGAAGCCGTGTATGACGCGGTGACGCACGCGCTACAAATGCATCCGGCTCTGGACGCAATGACTTTTGCCGGGCATGGCGAGCCGACCCTGCATCCGCGCTTTCCGGAAGTGGTGCAGGCGGTCAAGGAAGTGCGCGATCGCTGGCAACCACGAGCGAAGATTGGCGTTCTCTCCTCGGCAGCGCTGATCATGCGTCCACGACCACGAGCAGGCATCGACCGTTGCGATCTGCGGATGATGAAGCTTGATGCCGGAGATGAGGAAACCTTTCAGGCGATTGACCGCCCGGCGGACAATATCCGCCTGGCCCCGATTATCGCCGAACTGGCACGTATGCCCAATATTATTATCCAGACCTGTCTGATCGATGGCCCGGTGCAGAATGTGCGTGGTGCTCCCTGGTTAGCGCTGGTGCAGGCGGTCGGTGTCATCCGTCCTCAATATGTGCAACTCTATGCAATTGAGCGCCCGACGCCCGAACCCTGGGTGCAAAAAGTGCCACGCGAAATACTGCACGAGCGGGCGAGCGATATGCAGGCGCGTACCGGTGTGCCGGTTGAGGTGTACGAATAATGACGTTACGGGTACTCCTGCTGCAACTGCCGGTGCCGAATAATCCTGCCACCAATATCCCGCTGGCGGCGGGCTACCTCAAAGCCTATGCGCTGGCAGCAGACGATCAATCCGCCCGCTTTCCGATCGAGATCGATATGATGCCCCGCGCCCTGGCCGACCATGCGGGTGATGCGCGGCTGGTACAGGCCATTATTGCCCACGCACCAGACGTGCTGGGCCTGTCACTGTATACCTGGAATAGCGAACGCAGCCTTGCTATTGCCCAGCGGGTCAAAGCCTGTTTGCCCGACCTGATCGTCGTGGGCGGTGGGCCAGAGGTGCAACCGGACAATGACTGGCTCATCCGGCATCCAGGGTTGACTATTGGCGTGATTGGCGAGGGTGAGCAGACCTTCTGTGCGCTCTTGCACCGGTTGGCCCAAACCCGTCATCTGGTGCACCTGGACGATATTGCCGGGTTGCTCTATCGCACTGGCGATCACCTGGTTGTCACTGCGCCACGCCCACCACTGAGCGATCTGGCCGTGATTCCCTCGCCCTATCTGGCAAACTATCTGGAACTTTCGCCAGGCGGTATAGCCCTGATCGAAGTGAGCCGTTGGTGTCCCTATAGCTGTAGTTTTTGTCTGTATGGCCGGAATGCCGGGGTACGGCTGGGACAGCGCTTCTTTGGCCTTGAGCGCATACTGGCCGAAGTTGTATGGGCCAGAGCGCATGGTGCAACCTCCATCCATTTTGTTGAGGCCAATCTAAACCTGCTGCCCTGTTTTCGTCCGCTTATGGCAGCACTGGCACAAGTGAATGCAGATCGGGCGCTCAAGCTGTATGCCGAGCTTCGCGCCGAGCATTTGAGCGCCGAGGTAGTCGCGGCACTGGATCAGGCCGGGTTGCGTGTGGCCGAGGTAGGGCTCCAAACGGCCAATCCAGCAGCACTGGGCGTCTGTCAACGCAAGACCGACCTTCTCAGATGGGCAGACGGTACCCGCCGCTTGCTGGCACACGGGATCGAGGTGTTGCTGGATGTTATTCTCGGTTTACCCGCTGACGACGTAGCTGGTGTGCAGGAAACGTTACGCTTCATTAACGCAGAGGGGCTGGGCAGCTATGATGTATTTATGTTGCAAGTCCTTCCGGGTACCAGGCTACGTCAGCAGGCCCACCTGTATGGCCTGATCTACCAACCGCACCCACCTTACTATATCCTGAGTACCGATCGGATGACATTCGCCATGTTGCGTGAGTTGCGCCATGAACTGAAACGCCAGGCCGGGCTGGAGCCGGACGCAGTTGATGGCTGGCCGGTGCCGCATCGTACTGCGCTACGAGCAAATAGTGTGCCGGATGCGGTTGCACCCACAGCGCCTGCTGACGCATCGTTGATCAGCCAGGTCTGGTTGCAAGCACCCTATACGTTGCCGGTACTACAGCTTGCCAGCCACGTTGACCTGGTTGTGTCTTCACCCGATCTACCGGCACTGATGACAGTACTTGGTGCAGCCATGACCGCCAATCCATCAACACTGTTTGATCTCTATCTGCTGTATGAGATCCCGCCTGCGCCAGCGGTGTTACAGACCTGGCGAGATGCACTGCCGTATCACCCCGGTTATCTGGATGCCCTGGCTGTCTATCAGGATGAACAGCCAGTGATGCACCGCGCCTCGCCCCGGCTCTGGCTGGTACTCCCATGGACATCGCAAACAGAACCGGCGGCGTATACCCGTCTGGCAGGAATCATCTGGCGTTATGAACTGGTGGGAGATACGCCACCGCCACTGGGTGCATGGCGGGTGGCTGGTGGGGCGGGTGTATGGGTACCCGGCGCGACCCCATCTCAAGCCTCTGACTGGCAGGCCGCGACCGGGTTGCAGATCTGGATTTAACCCTCACGCACCAGTTGCTCTCTGGCGCTGTAGTCGGCTTCCAGTTCCTGCAGTTTCTCTTGATACTCTCGCTTCTTCAGGATGCGCAACACATAGTAGGCTACGGCAATCGAGAGGAACATACCCGGCCATACAATCCAGGCGACGTTCAACAGAACGCCCAGGATGAAAAACATGGTAAATCCGAACAAAAACACACCGCCAATAAGCATGTACGACTCAAACCGGGTAGCATTCAGATAGTACTCGTCACGCGGACTGAATTGCTTGTGAGCCATAAGAGCATCTCCTTATACGATACGAACGCACCGTGGCATATATAGGGCTATCGTAGCATGTTCTGCGCTTTTTCGCTAGAGGCAAAACCTTTGCATTAACTGTCAAAAGGGCGTGCCATGGGTGGTTATGAAGGTTCTTCGAGCGTAAGCCCAGGCTCTGCTTCTGGCTCGGTACCCACCAGCACCGGGCGAGTATGGGTAGCCAGCACCTGGGCATAGATCGAATCAAACTGGCGTGCCGCTCGTTCCCAGGAGAACTCACTGACGGCACGCTCACGCCCGGCCGCACCGAGCCGTGCTGCCAGCGTTCGATCTTCCAGCACCAGCGCCAGCTTATCCGCCAGATCTGTCACGCTGCCCATAGCGGCATATATGCCAATGCTGCCCAGAATTTCGCGGCTAACCGGGCTATCAAACGTCACCACGGGCAGCCCCATCGCCATATAGTTACTGATCTTGCCGCTACCTTCAGTCATACTCATCTTGGGCGCAACCGCTACATCGCCCAGCGCCAGATACGCATGCGCATCTTTATAGAAAATACGTCCAGGTAAGGTGACACGGTCAGCAATCCCCAGTGTCTGGGCATATGCTCGATAACTGGCCGGGTCGGGATAGCCCATAATCAAGAAGTGAACATCGGGCAGGTGTGGAGCAAGGAGACTGGCTGCTTCAAGCAAGGCATGCGTCCCTTGATATGGAGCCAGCAGCCCCAGATAGACCACTATCCGGCGGCCTGGGGGAATACCCAGTTGCGCTCGCAATTGCTGTCGCTGCTGTTCCCACTGCGCCGAACCATCAAATGGCCGGAACCGCTGCGTATTCACACTGTCGATCACGGTATGCAGTCGTTCGGGATCAACGGCGCGGGCATTGCGCAGCAGCGCCGCCGCGTTATAGGTCGAGGTGACCACCGCATCGGCCCAGCGGTTGATCTGTTGCTCCAGACGAACCAGGGGGCGGTAGAGTGGACTGGTGGATGATAAGAAGCCATGATCGAGCATTTCGCTGGTCATGCTCCCTTGATAGTCGAGGATCAAGGGCACATTCAGCAGGTGTTTGAGGACGGCCCCGATCAAACCTGCCTCGTGTGTATGAGCATGAATGATCGTCGGGCGCAATGTAAGCGCAACGCGCAGACTACGCCAAGAAAGCCCCAGATCGAGGTACAGCTTGTGCCGAGACGAGCCAACCATGGCGCGCTTGATCCAGGGAACATCCCAGGAGCGGCGAATGTCAACGTCGGGCATATCATCGCCATTATGGTAGGTGGTGAGTACCAGGTGATGTCCCAGTTGCTGCAGGGCCTTGATCTCTTCCCAGATCCGCACATGACACCCATAATCGGCGAAAAAGCTGGTTGAGGCGATCATCAAGATAGTTTGTGGCACACCGGGCCTTCTCTCTGTTAGAACGCACGCCATTGGCAGCGCAATCGCTATAGCTGATCGTATTTTCCAAAACCGGGCGCATTGTAACCCAGGCGACCAGACTCTGCAACCATTGCTCCTGCCTGTATGTACCATATGACAATTGGGAGCAACAATGCAATGAGACAGATCTTGCAAAAAGCTGAGACACCAGGGGACGTATCTGTTCACACTCAAGGGAACAAGTACACCTGGGAGCGCGGGCAGCGTGCCCTCGGCGAGGAGGGCAACGCGGGCGGGACGCCCGCGCTCCCAGGCAGCACACCTGAGACGAACCAGGTTTGTTTATCCATGGTACAGCGGAGTCCCGGCTCAAGCCGGGACTCCGTTCGTGCGCTGCGTCCGGCACCCCACCCCGGCTCAAGCCGGGACTCCGTTCGTGCGCTGCGTCCGGCACCCCCCCCGGCTCAAGCCGGGACTCCGTTCGTGCGCTGCGTCCGGCACCCCACCCCGGCTCAAGCCGGGACTCCGTTCGTGCGCTGCGTCCGGCCCCCCCCCGGCTCAAGCCGGGACTCCGTTCGTATGCTGCGTCCGGCACCCCCCCCGGCTCAAGCCGGGACTCCGTTCGTGCGCTGCGTCCGGCACCCCACCCCGGCTCAAGCCGGGACTCCCGTTCTTCATACCTGATTTAGGATTGCTGCTATACGTTTATGCTGGCACGTTTCTTGCGAGGGTATTCACAGAGAGCGAACTGGAGGTGTTTGCGACAGGGTGTCCGTAAAGCGATGAGGTGTTATTATGAAAAATATGTCAGAAATAATGGTTGCATTGTACGTTCATCTGAGAGATGTTCAAGCAGCAATGTGCGATCTAGAAGAGGCTGGATTATCCTATCCAGCACTACGCATCGACGCCCATTCTGAGGATGATAACGATTATACGCAGTTTGATGTGGCTCAGGCACCGGATTTTTTCTGGTCACTTTCGGTGTTATTGAACAATCGTATATTGGATCACACACACACGCAAGATATACTGCAAAGGCATCAGCCGTTTGCGGTTAGTTGTGAACCGGCACCGCTGCACGGACGTGATGATGTTGACCGGGGGGCGATTGCATGGCGGCACTATGTATTTACGCCGCCGCATGTGAATACCACACTGCCCGAATCGTTGGGTAGTTCAGGTATGACGGGGACGATCAGCACCGGAATTTTTGCCGAAGATGTCCATGCTGAGGGTGATCCGCCCGTGCCAGGATTGGCTGGTAAACAACTCTAATAGCCTGTCTGAAAAGGTGTACGGAGTGCGGCAGCATAGCTACCACCGTCGTGCGTCGGTGTCGCCCTATAATACCAATTTGACATAGACCTTCCGCATCCGTTGGCTCGTCGTACGCTTGCTCCTACGTCAACGATCCTTCCCCTGGAACGCAATGTCGAGGTGGTGGAGCGGCGTTGCATGCAACGCCGCTCCACCGAAATCTCCTGTCTGGTGCGGCGCGGCTTCGCCGCGCCGCACCAGACAAGGAATATGGGCGGGGGCCTGTGGCCCGCCCCCCCCGCCGCGAACTGGGCTGCGGTGGCGTCGAATGGCAAGCACATACGGAAGGGTCACGTCGAAACGGTATAACTTTGCTCTGGGCATGATTGGCAGGAAAAATCTGCGACCCATCTCACGGTTATCACAGCGCAATGCCAGGAGTTGCTTGCTTGTCAGCCTACCATCAGGCTTCATGGCACCGTAATCCAGGATCTTATCCCTGTACTGCACGGTACTCTCGCACCGCATCGGGTTGAATGCCCGCAACCGTTGACCAGACCCGGCAGGTTGTGTCAGCAACGTTTCCTTTTGTACCAATGCTACCAACCTGCTACTGCTCTACCGCCTGGGCGGCGTTGTCGGCACGATTCAGTTCGGCCACCAGTTTGAACTCCGGATCAAGCTCTACCCGGAGTACCGGATCACGGGCAGAAAAGCGCTGCTGGAACGTGTCGGTCGTGCCATTCCAGACAATGGTCTGCTGTGCGCCACTGGCAAAGGTGACCCGAATATCCACCGGTACCTGGATGCTGCCCACCCGCAGAACGGTGATGCTGCTACCGGTTGATGGATTCTCAATCGGGCCGACGGCATAGTCGATGACACCATTCCCGCCAACAAAATCGTCAAAAAACCAGCTGAGATCTGCGTCCAATGAACGTTCGAGAACGGCGCGAAATTCGGCAGCGGTGGGATGCTGATAACGGTAGGTAGCCACATAATCAGCCAGAGCCTGCCGGAAGCGTTCCGTACCGACCACACGCTCCAACGTCAGGAAGCCGATCGCTGGCTTACTATAAACGGCCACGCCATAGTCGCTGCGTTGGTACTCCCAGGCCGGACGGTCGGCGGCAATCGTGGGAGCAGTGCCATACTGAGCGCGATCAAAACCAAACGCACTCAGGCCCTGAGTATCACGGTTTGCCATCCGCCCCATAGCAAGCATATAGCGATTGCCGGTATACTGTGCCAGACCCTCGTCTAGCCACGGCTCGCGGCCTTCGTGGGTGGCGACCTGCATTGGCCACCACTGGTGGGCAATTTCATGTGCTACGACAAAGGCAACAAAATCCGACGTGAGCGGGGCACCGAACGTCCCACCAGTGATCAGGGTAGGATATTCCATCCCGCCTGCACCAGCCGCATTCTCTGGTACATCAACCACCGTCAGCCGTGGATAGGGATAATCACCGTACCACGAACTGAACGTCTGTAGGGCACTCGTCGCTACCTCCAGATATTCGTTGACCGCAGCGGCGTGTTCGGGCAGATAATAGAGGACAACCTCTGCATCTCCGGCAGGTGCGCTGGTGATCTGAAAATCGGGTGAGGCGGCAAAGGCAAAGTCGGTAACATTTTCGGCGGTATAGCGTACCGTTTTGAAGCCGTTATGCTGAACTGCTGTGCCGGTCGGCACGCCCACGCCAGCCACAACATATTCCTGTGGCACGGTGATCTGCACATCATATGAGCCAAAATCGTGAAAAAACTCGGCGTTCGCATGCCAGGGTATCGTATCCCAAACACCGCGATCATACACAACCATTTTGGGATACCATTGACCAACCATAAAGAAAGTGTCATCGCGTCCACCATAGCCTGTACGGGCGAAGACACGCGGTAATGTACTGATCCAGGTCACATCAAGTTCAATGCGCTGATCGGGTTGCAGGGGAACGGGCAGGGGGATATGCATGAGCGTGTCGGTAAAGGTAGCACTTGCCAGCAAGTCAGTCCCATCGGGGAGCGTAAGCTGGCTTACCGTTATATCGCCCAGTGCCTTGGTATCAACCGCAAAGCCGCGATGTACCAGGCCAGCCTCGCGCATCCACAGCGTCTCGGTACTGCGAAACGCCTTGAGGTAGAGTCGCAGCCAGAGTTCTTCCAGACGATCAGGTGACAGGTTGTGGTAGGTGATCCGCGCTGTGCCCGCAACGGTTCTGGTGGCGGGATCAAGTTGCACCTGCATGCGATATGAGGCAATATCGGGTGCCTGGGTCAGCGGTGGCGGCAGGTCAGCGGTGCGGTTCGGCAAAAAGAGCAGTGCCAGCACCGCCGTATGCCAGAAGACCAGGACAAACACCAGGATCAGCATCGGTCGGTAGCGCATAAAGCAACTCCTTTATGGTTCAGAAAGCCTTTTACAAAATCCCTTCCAACGCCGGCGACCACGCCAGCAAGCACTCGTCGGCCATAAAGGGGGCAATGCACTGGATACCCGGTGGTAATCCATTTGCCGCCGCATCGGTGGGTAATGTGAGCGTGGCCAGGCCAGCATGCGTCCAGGGCGTACTCATCCGGATCGCCCGTGGAGTCAATACCTGGAGGGGCGGTCTGTGTGGTGGCGGGACAAACCCACAGATCGATGCCCACCTCGGTCATAAGCACCATCAAGTCGTTGCGCAACCAGGACTGCCCGGCACGACCCGCAGCCATCGCTGCGGGGCTTACCGCCTGTCCTTCACGAACCAGCGCCGCAGTGTGTGGACGATAATACAGGGCATACGATGCAAAACAGGCGGCATGACTGCGGGCCATCTTGGCGGCAATCAACTTGCAGTGACGCTGCGCAATGGCCGCTATATCCGCCGGCACCGGCACCTGTCGCACCGTAGAGCCAGCCTGTTCCAGGAGACGCAGGTGGGCCGCAAAAGCTGTCAATACCTGGTGGGAGTCGAGCTGGATCAGGGTAGTGAGGGAAGAGGAGCGAGGAGTGAAGGTTCTCTCCTCTCGTTCCTCGCTTCTCACTTCTCGCACTTCTGAAAGATGTACATCAGGCATCACCCTCTTGAACGACCGGTATAGCGATCATCCTGTTCCTATCCTGAGTGGCCGACGGCTGCACCAGGGGCAAAACGATCTCCTGCGGGCGCAATTTTCCGCGTGTGGCCTGTACCAGGTACCTGGACAAAGCGGGGAGTACCTTGCCCAACGCCAGCAAGCTATCCGATAGATAAGCGCGAGCCAGGAGCGCCTGCAGCCAACGCCCGATACGCACCGGACGGGCAAACTCCTGTTGCCAGGCGGCACTATATTGCTCCTGCCAGGTTGCCAGCGTGATCCGCTCGTGCAAAAAATCGTCGATCAATGGGGCACAGATCTCCGCCGAACGGAGAGCCATGGCCATCCCATCGCCACACAGCGGGGGGATCATCACTGCCGCGTCGCCC
Source organism: Chloroflexaceae bacterium (assembly GCA_034435975.1). Lineage (GTDB taxonomy): Bacteria > Chloroflexota > Chloroflexia > Chloroflexales > Chloroflexaceae > CAKZQX01. The sequence goes on from DAOTWD010000182.1 coordinate 10,807, forward strand.
AGGCGTGCGACGGTATCCCAGGGCACGGCTGGCACGCCCGTATCAACCGGTGCGACTGAGACCTCGGTATCTAGAACGGGTTGGCCTCCTGCCAGTTGTTGCTGCAAGGCCGGATTCCAGCGGGTCACCGCATCCAACATCGCTCCTGCGCTGCCGCCCGCCCGCCTAAAAGCCGCCCGTGTGGTCAGCAAACACAGGTTATAGCGCCCGTTTTCAATCGGCGATAGCCCGACATAGCCGCCCTTAAACAGGAACAGGTCAATCTGAGACGGCATCGTCACGTCCACATAATGGCACTTGACACCAACGTAGGTTGGCCGTGTGCCAGGTGTGACGGGTTTGGGGCGTAGGCCCGGTAACGGATTGCGTCCGCAGGCTACAACCACAGCACGCGCCTGCACCATGCTCGTTCCTTCCAACGAGCGCAGGCTCACGGTATACCCATGGTCGACGGCGGTCACACTGCTAACTGTCACCCCCTGCTGCACCTCCGCCCCAGACTCACGCGCCGCAGTTGCCAGCGCATAATCGAGCGCAAAGCGGCTGACGCCCCAGGCCGGGCCGGGCAGTGGGACACGCAGGCTCACCCCCCGCCGTGAAACCAGTCGTGCATGCTCCATCACACTGGGCCTCAGCGCTGCAACGGTATCGTGAAGGCCCAGTGCCCACAGGCTGGCCTGTGACTCGGGCGAGAGAAACTCGCCACACACCTTGTGGTGTGGCAACTGTCGTCGTTCAATCAGCAATACATCCCAACCCAGACCACTCAACACGTGCGCCAGGCTGCTGCCCGCCAGTCCGGCTCCTACTATCACCACATCACGCATGCAGCATTGCTCCTCAATATCGTTGGCACGCCCAGCGTTCAACATAGGCACGCCCAACACACGAATCCCAGAACGCCCAACGCCTCAAACCCGCCGCACTATCACCAGATAGCGAAAGAACGGACGCCAGGCATACGTCAAACTGAACATCCCCGGCAGCGAGCGGAGCCGCATAAAATCAGCGGCCTGAAAGCCACGCCGCACCGACAACGGGCCATCGTGCCGAATCATACGATTGCGCGATAGAAGCTGCGTTGCGACCCGGATACCTATCCAGGCCACCGGGTGCCGATGCAGATCATTCACCACCACCCCGATCCGCGCCGCACGAAGCAGCGCTGACCAGGCGGCAGGCAACTGCGCATCCGTAAAATGATGCAGAAAGAGGGAGGCAGTGACAATATCGGCCTGGTTGGGTGCCAGATCAAACAGATCGCCTTGCTGTACCTGTACCCGCGGCTCGTCCTGATAATACGCCGCCGCCTCGGCGCAGGTTTCGGGGTGAATGTCGATCAGGGTAATCCGCAGATCGAGCGCCTGCTGATCAGCCCAGCGTAACAATGCACGGTTCACATCACCTGATCCCGCGCCGACATCCAGAATTGACAGGCGTGGCGGGCACCCGACCTGTGTCCACAGGCGGCGCACGCCTTCACGCACCGGCCAGGCCCCTCCCAGCAAGCGATTGATCCAGCGCAGCTCACGCAGCGCTTGCACCAGTTCTGCGCCGCCAATCGTTCGATCGTCCATCAACTCGGCTGCGTCCAACCGGGTTGCCAGATCAGGCCAGACGCTCAACGGACGTTCCTGTCTCCAACATAACCCGCTCTGGTGGCCGAGATCTGACGGCTGGTATGTAGACCAGATGTGCCATTTCGATTACCAGGCCCGGCCCAAACGCCATTGCCACCCCTTCGGTCGTGGGGGTCAATGCATCGCGCAGGTGCCGGCGTAACGCGTGCAATACAAACAGGATGGTTGGTGATGACATATTACCATAGTGGCGCAGAACAGCGCGACTCGCCTCCTGTTGCTGCAGATCTAGTTGAAAGATTTCCGCCAGGCGGTCGATGATACCACGCCCACCAGGATGAATAGCCCAGAAGCGCAGACGTTCGTTGTCACCGACGAGCGCGCGTAGCGATTGAGGCGCGACCTCACCCAGACGATCGGGCACGCGTGGCGAGAGGCGGAGCGTGAAGCCGTGATTGCCAATTCGCCAGACCATGTCGCTCTCACTGTCAGGCTTGATCATGGTGTGAAAGCCCTGGATGGCAAACCGATCCATATCAGCGGTAGCGGGAAGTCCCACAATGCAGGCTGCTGCGCCATCGGCAAAGAGTGACGCCGAGATGAGATTTTCACGCTCCTGGCCGGGTTGAATATGAAGTGAGCATAGCTCGACACACACGATCAACACACGTGCAACGGGGTGTGCCTGCACGATCTGGCGTGCCAGGCGCAGAGCATTAAACGCAGCCGCACATCCCATAAAGCCTACCAGCGTGCGTTCTACTGTGGGACGCAGGTGTAACTGACGGGCGATCATCAGATCCAGGCCGGGTGCAAAAAAGCCGGTGCAACTGACGACAATCAGGTGGGTAATCGAGGTAGCAACCTCTGCGACCGTTAACGCCTGGCCTGCTTCGTCAGCATAATCTTGCAAAGCCTGTTGTGCGGCGGCAGTGCCCAGCGTCACCGACTCACGCTCATAGATTGCCATACGTTCTGCCGTCGTATAAATCTCATCCAGTGGACGACTCGGTGCAAACCGTGATTCGCCAGGCGGATGCAATGAATCCGGGATACAGGCATAGCGTGACTCAATGCCCGAGTTGTGGTATAAACGATGCAACCAGCGCGTCAGCGTTGGCCCGGCCCCAACCGCCTCCACCATCCAATGGTACAGAGGTGCCTGTTCAACAAAATAGGCCGGCACAGCCGTGCCTAGCGCCAGTATGCTAACACCGGACGTTTCATGGCCCATGTGATAACTATCCTTCCTTATCAGCACGCTATTGATTGCCAGCATCGTTCAGCGCGAATTCAAATCAGTCTGACCTGGTAGCGCAATTCTACATCAGTGGTGAAGACTTGGTTCCAGGCTTTAACCTGGGGAACGCTCGATCCCGGCTCAAGCCGGGACTCCACTGTACCAGGGGTATCGGCTTGCTATCTTAGATTAGATCATAACGCCCGGCAGCGATACCATCTCGCTTCACTGCCGACGATTAAACTGATCATGCTGATCCATCCACAAACGGCAGACAGTGATCGCATAGTATATCGGTAGACCGACAAAGCAAGATGCTGGTTCTTTACTAGCATACCATGATCAGGCAATCTCGACCATATCTTATCACTGGATAGAGACTATGCGGCTCCATTCTGGATCAAAGCGCTGGAGTGTGTCGCAAGTGCGGGAAAGGGTTAACCTGCTCTGCTACTGACCATCCTGCGGATCCACCAGTTGATACCCAAACCCTCGCACGGTCTGGATAACCTGCATCGGCGCTAATTTTTCTCGTAATCGCTGAATATGCACATCGACCGTGCGTGTATCTTCTGTCTGTTCGTACCCCCAGACGTGATGCAACAGGGTGGTACGTCCAAAAACTTGCTGGGGATGGTGCAGCAAAAAGTGCAGCAGTTTGAATTCTTGGGGTGCCAGCTTGATTTCCCGATCATGAATCAGCACCCGACACTGCTGTTCCCACAGCGTCAGTGCCCCGAAGGTTAGAGGCCGTTCTGCGGTGGCCGGGTTCTGCTTGCAGGTTGCGAATCGTAGGAGCGCCTTGACCTGGGCCAACAATTCGCCGTAGACAAACGGTTTGGTGACATACACATCGGCACCCAGTTCCAGACCGAGTACCTTTTCCCACGATTGATCTTTGACCGTTAACATCAGAATGGGAATATAGTCCATATGTTGCCGCACATGACGACAGACGGTATAGCCATCCATATCTGGCATGATGACATCTAAGACCATTAAATCTGGCCTTCTGGTCGCAAGATAGTGGAGCGCTGCCTGTCCAGAGTGAACCGCTTCCGTGGCATAGCCCGCGTTTTGAAACAAGACCGTCAGCGCCTGGGTCATGACCTCCTCGTCATCAACAATCAAGATGGATTGTGTAGGCATGACGATGCTTCCCCTGCTTTCTACTCTTGTGGTGTCCTGTGTTTCTCTCGTCTTTTTTCGTATCCATACCATACCACTACTCATTCCTGGTAGACCATATAGTCGATCTACATTGTAGCATAGAGCCATCATCCATCGTGTGCTGAAGACCTGGAGTCCCGGCTTGTGCCTGGTTTCGCTCGATCCAGGCTCAAACCGGGACTCTGCTGTACCAGGGGCAGAGGCTTGCGAGAGTCAGTGGGAATATACTCATCCGGTGCCAGCCTGTCAACCTCTGAAGAGCGCTGGCCATTGGTTGCGCAAATCTCGTTTACAAAACTGTTGGGCATTTGTTACCGACCTGTTACAGAACGTTTACCTTCCGTTGATGTTGGTATGCTACACTCTGAGTGTTGTTGCAACATAGCTTAACAACTTTAATCTAGCAATCCTAAATTGGTTATAAACTTCTCAATGTCTTGCCTGGCATTAAGGAAGCGTTTGCACAAAAGCCAGCGTTTACAACTGAGTCAGGATTGCTATAGTATTGTCTAGAAATACGCCAATAACTCACATTAATGCACGTATTGTTGCTTGCTCTTAACACGATTGTCGAGATGTGAGGGTGATATTTGAAACACACGATCTTCTTATGAAACGGTCTGAATTGAAGTAGAAGTAAGGAGGTAATATATGGATACTTTCAGTATCTCTTATTGGAAATGCTTCTGGTTATTTATTATTGTCGGTTTACTTGGCAGTTTGCTAACACCCACAGCACTTGCTTGGCAGGTAAGTATTCCGTATGGTCACAACAATCGTTTCGGTGGCGAAGCTGACTCAGGTTGGCATCGTGGTCAAATAGAAGTGAATGCCAATCGCTATGTAAGAGCAGGCGATGATCATGTTAAATGGCAGCAACCACAAATCGAATTGGTGGAATATGAACGGTGGGCCGAGTGATCGTCCAGCTATGGTTTACCATGCTTTTAATGGTCATGGTTCGAATGATAATGGGTGTGGTGACATTCGAATAGCTCATGCAGGTTGGTCTTGGTCAAATCTGCCAAATTGGCAGACTTTTACTAAAAAGGCCGGATGTTTGACTGGAAACGACAATGAAATACGGTTCCTTATCTATGGAAATCACATTCGTATTAGTAAAGACTATCACGGTGTCTTCTGTATTCCTAACAATAACGATGTTGTTTTCCTGTGCTAGCAGCAGGCTGTAGGCCTCAATACAGAGAAAGGTATCTCTTATGCCTAAACTATTGCTTCCCCAAATATCCTGGATTATTGGCTTGACTACGTGCATCCTGATAGCATCTTTGCTACTGCTGCCCCCTCACGTTGGTGTGGCGGAAGAGGAACAGGTGCTGCTGGTTGAGCGACATGTTTCTGGCGACATTGCCTATAATGCCTTCTTTGATACTCGCTCCCAGGCGGTATATGGCGGTGTCACATATGACTATCTATCTACCGAGGGCGTAGAAGCCTACATTGCATTTAGTCGCACGGCGTCACAAGCGATTGGACAACGATCTGAGGGGATCGTACCGATCAAGGTCATCTTTAGCCATCCACTCGCGCAAGGAGCGTTTGAGCAATTCGCGCAGACCTACGCTGTCGAGGTACAGTCCTACACCATCCGTGCCGTCGAACCCAATGGTATGCGAGTAACCATTAGCGGTGGGCCAGAAGGAGGCATCATAGTCCCACCGCATGTGCTCAAGCTCGTGACCAGTGATATAACCGAGCGTAGCGCCACCGAGGTCAAGGGCTGGATTGAAGCAGTGATAACGACGACTCCCCAGAATCTAGCCAGAATGCAGCGCGACCCTGATGTCTTTGTCACCGAAGCCGCATATACCCTCATCTCCGATGCGTTCACTGCCGAGAATCTTGCCCGCGCTGGTGCAACACAGGCCGCGATCGCGGACATTCAGGCTCAACACAACCGCAGCGTGCAGATTACCGGCCCATCACTCTACTGGATTCTTGAGGATGCAGGCCTGGTACCACTGCCGGTGCATACTCAAGCGGAAATGTGAGGAACAGGCATAGTGTGCCTGGATGCTGAAGCGTTGGGCGACTCGAACAAAGCCTGCCGACGCGGGCTGCTCGGTCACCCGTGCAGGCGCAGCTCTCGCCAATTGGTCGCCCGCCCGTTGACGGGCCGGGCGATCCCACCGCGTACCTTCTGTGAATAAAACTCTCCTATCAGTACTACCAGAACTTGCAGAGCATATGGTACACTGATAATACCGTTTTGACCTGAACATTCCGCATATGCTTGCGATGAGAGGGGCGCAGTAGCGGGGTGCCCCATCCTAGTCGATCGCTCTGCATCTGCCGCTGCTGCGCCCCTACGAATGCGGAATGTCTATGTCAAATTGGTATAAGAATACGGGCTTACGCGAAATTGCATGATACGCTCGACATATGATCAGCATATGTGCCGGTCAGATACATAATCGTCGCCGGTTCCAGTATGCTATGAATTGAAGCGCTATGGATCAGGAACTTTTCACGTCCGTTGATACCTACATTGCCACACTCTTTATGGCCGAAGATGACGCACTGAAATCGGCACGACTGGCACTCGAATCTGCCAACATGCCCAGCATCAGCATCTCGCCCAGTCAGAGCCAGTTTCTCTATCTGCTGGCACTACTCTGTCGGGCACAGCAGATCCTCGAAATTGGTACGTTAGGTGGATATAGTGCGATTGCGATGGCCCGTGCTATACCACCTGGGGGCCGTTTAGTAACCATTGAGTGCAGCACAAAGCATGCCGAGGTTGCCCGTGCGAATCTGGCGTTTGCGGGATTGGAGTCGGTGGTTGAGGTACGCGAGGGGTCGGCGCTCGATGTGCTGCCACAACTTGAGGCCGAGGGTGCCGGGCCATTCGACATGGTGTTTATTGATGCCGACAAAGCAGCGTATCCTGCCTACCTGGAGTGGTCGCTACGCCTGGCTCGCCCTGGAACGCTGATTGTGGCCGATAATGTGGTGCGTCACGGTGCAGTGTTAGAAGCCGATAGCAATGATCCAGATCTGCGCGGTATCCAGCAGTTTAACGCGGCGCTGGCTACCGATCCGCGTCTGGTCGCAACGATTCTGCCGACGGTAGGGGTCAAAGGGTATGATGGCTTTGCGCTGGGTATTGTCAAGCAGTGCTAAAGCAGATCAGATAAACGAGGTGTTTATGGCCGGTCACTATGCAGTACTGTACCGCCGTGCACGCGAGGCACTGGAAATTGAAGCCGAGAGTCGGCTGGGCCGTGCGCTCACTGCCCATGAACGCAATTTGTTTCGCAACTGTGGCACACTGACGATGCTGGAAGAGTTAGGGATGATCGTTTTTTATGCCCAGAATGCCGAAGAGTTGTCGACCAAACTGGCCGCTATGTCGATGGATGGGCGCTTCAAGCTGGCACTGGAGGAACTAACCACGCGCCTGCAGCAACACCTTGCCCGTTCTTTAACCCACAGCGAACAGCAGTAGCTACAGGCACTGGGTAACATTGAGGAGTTATGGTTGCTGGAAGAACGTCTGAAAGATGTACCACAACCAGCGCGTGAGTCGTTATTGCAAACTCTATTATCGTCGGCATAATACATCGGTAGACCCACCAGGTCATCCCTCTCAGGTGCAGATTCCTGGAACGAATCGCGTTGGAATGCAGCATAGAGGAAACCATCGGGTGACCCTCCCGGCGTGATATCCAGGTCATTGGGGCAGGGCACAGGGCAAAGATAGGCCTGGAGCCTGCCTCTGCCCTGTCCTACAGGGCAGAATCCTGCCCGAATCATGTTCGTCCACCCTGACGAAAGTGGGGACTATTGCCAGCGGCCTGTTCTATCAAGGCTGCTCTGTCTGCGTTGTACCGCCTTTCACCGATCCACGTGCTTCAGCTTCTACCGTTGGTGATGAAGATGCCAGCGGTGTGCTTGCAGGCTCCTCGGCAGTCACGATCAGCTCTTGCAGCGTGATCCACTCACTGGTATGACAGGCTTTATCGAGTGCCTGCGCCCGTAGCACATAACGTCCCGGTGCCATGCCCGGCACCTTGACGGCCGGTTTTTCGCTGAACCAGTCCGACGTACCCTCACGGTCTGTTCCTAGATAGAGCTTATAGCCCGCAATTCCTGACCCCTCACCATCATCGGCCGGATTCCAGGACAGGTTCAGCGCCGTGCCAGCCGGGTAGGTTCGCGCTGGTACGACCGTCGGCGCTTCAAACGCAGGTGGCGTCGTATCGAGACCAATCGGCCCGAACGTCGCCAGGGTCTGCAGGTTGTTATAATCCCAGGCACGTACATACAGGGTATGCATCCCATCACCCTCCCAGCTCAACTGCACGTAGCCAGTATCGCCTTCAAATTCGGGATCATCGCCACCTGGATCACGGTTCAACGTCTGACGAAAGCCTCGCACCCGCCGGTTATCCGTGATCGTGAAATCGATCCGCTGGTCTTCACAATACCAGGTACCCGGTTCGGCGTTGCTCTGGAAATGTACTTCGGGCGGGATCGTGTCCGGTTCAGCGCGGGCGACCAGAACGGTACCGCGATGCTGGTTACAGCCCGTCTTATCACGCAGGCTATAACCGTCGGCAAAATTCAACTCCAGTGAGGTGCGATTGTAGGCGCTCGGATCGGGAGCATAGAAGAACGTAAAGTGCAGATGGGGCATACTGGTGCCAACGCTACCCGCACGCCCGATAACATCACCCTGGCGCACAGCCAGACCACGCCGGGTGGTAATCACCTGTTGCAAGTGGGTGTACATGGTGTAGTAGCCATGGCCGTGGGCAATGATCAGCGTGCCGGTACTGCCTTGCCAGACAAATGTGGTGCCATCGGCGGCCGCACGGATAGGTGCGCCGGTCGTGGGGCCATCGAGATTCACCAGATCGAGCGAGCGGGCCTGGGTACCAACATGCGAGCCGCATTGGAATCCTTGTGTGATCTGCCAGCGTTCACCGATTGGAGTGGGCAGCCAGAGTTGTGGAGCACGAGCCAGGACAGGGGTGGGCGGCGGGCCAAAGACCGCCAGCAGCAGAACGCCATTCCAGATAATGACCAGAGCCGGCACGATCAACGCACGGCGCATAACATGGCGCAAGGTCATACGAGGACCTCCTTATTGTTTTGTATTGATGACAACAGAGCTTTCAACGCCAGCCGGAGCGCGAAAGGGCACAAATATCGGCGATAGACTATCATCCGGGATAGTACACGCTAACGAGTTGCATTTTTTGGTGCCCGCAGAGCTTACCACGGTGGGAACCGGTTGTCAAATCGTTGAAACCGCAACCTGGGTACCTGCCTCGTACATTGTGACTTTACGTTATGTTAAAGATTTCTTAAAACACGCTTTAAGATTTGTTAATCTAGATCACCTACAGTGTGTGCCAGTTTTAGGAAACAATCAGCGCACAAAGAGAGAGAATGCTCAACCGAGCGTGCCACGTTCGTGCTGCGCTTGATTGGTTGTATGTCCTACTCTATTGATACGGTAGAGTAGTCTGCATATCCCTGTTTACCCATGGAGCGTTATGGCAGTTCAGGCACCGCTGCGCACAAAACCGGTTTCACGCAGCGAATGGCGTGAACGTTTCTTGTTTCTCGTTTTCCTCGGCCCCAACGTCTTGCTCTTCGCCATTTTTACCTACTGGCCGCTTGTGTATAACGCCTATCTCAGTTTCGTCAGTTGGAACTTTATCCGCCCGGAGAAGCGCTGGGTCGGGTTGGCGAATTATAGGCGCGTTCTGGGCGATGTGCAGTTTCACCAGATCTTTATGAATACGGTGGTTTTTACCGTTGCCTCGGTGGGCCTGACATTATTGATCGGATTGGGGCTGGCACTGCTGATCAATCAGCCGTTGCGTGGGCGGAATGGGGTGCGGGCGATTGTCTTCTCACCGGTCATTCTCTCCGGCGCAGCGATTGGCGTGGTGTGGGTGTATATTTTTGATCCACGCTACGGGCTTCTCAGTGAGATTCTGGGCTTGATTGGCATACGTTCACCCAACTGGTTACTTGATCCGGCCTGGGCTATGTCCGCGCTGATTATTGTCTATGTATGGAAAAACCTGGGCTATTCGGTGGTGATTTTCCTGGCAGGACTCCAGAGTATTCCACGTGAATTGTATGAAGCGGCACGTGTCGATGGGGCCAGTGTCTGGGCGCGCTTCTGGCATGTGACGTTACCGGGCCTCTCGCCCGTTCTGTTTTTCCTGTCAGTCACAAGTATTCTGGCCTGTTTTCAGGCGTTCGACATTATCAAGGTTATGACCAACGGCGGCCCGGTCAATGCCACCAACACCTTGATTTTCCACCTGTACGAACTGGGGTTTGTGGCCTTTAATGCTGGCCGGGCTGGAGTGGTGGCGGTGATATTATTTTTGTTGATGTTGATTTTAACCGTTTTTCAGATTCGCTTCCTGGAGCGACGGGTGCATTACGAATAGTTATTGGACAACTTGAAGCGGCCAATGTATGCGGAACGAGGAGACACGATGGCTTTGACGGATGATGTTGTGATTGTCCGACCCCAGACCACCATGGCTAGCTGGCGCAGGCGCTCGTTGCTGTGGCAGGTGGCCGGGTATCTTGCCATGGCTTTCGTGGTGCTGATGATTGGGATGCCGGTATATTGGACGGTCGTCGCCTCATTCAAAGAGTCGCGTGAAATCTATACAATTCCGCCCACCTGGTGGCCTGAAGCGCCAACCCTGGCAAACTATATGCGTGCATGGAATGCGGCCCCCTTCGGGCGCTACTACATCAACAGCTTGATTACCACCACCAGTTCCACGGCAATCAAGGTGGTCTTTGCCGTTTTCTCGGCCTATGCACTGGTTTTTCTACGCTTCCCACGCAAGAATCTGGTTTTTCTGTTCTTGCTGGCAGCCCTGATGGTACCGCGCGAGATCACCATTATTCCCAACTATATAACCGTTGCTCGCCTGGGGTGGATTAACACCTACCAGGGAATCATTATCCCCGGCGCAGCCGTCGCCTACGGTACATTCTTGCTGCGGCAGTATTTTCGCACGCTCCCACAAGAGGTACTGGAAGCAGCGCGGGTTGATGGTGCCGGTCATGTACGCATCCTCTGGAGTGTGGTGCTGCCTATGTCGCAACCGGCCGTAGTGACAATGACCCTCCTGGCCCTGGTAGATAAGTGGAATGATTTTCTTTGGCCGCTGATTATAACCAATACCGCCGATATGCGCGTCTTGCCGATCGGTATTTTCTGGTTGTTAGATCAGGAAGGAGTGATTAACTGGGGCGTAGTGATGGCTGGTACATTGTTTGTGATGCTGCCGATGCTGCTGATTTTCCTCTGGGCTCAGCGCTACATCGTTGAAGGCATTGCAAGCGGGGCGGTGAAAGGATAGTGAGTCTTCGTGTGCAGGGTAGAGAGCGTAGAGAAAGGAAGCGGAACTCAAATGGACAAACAGATCACCCGGCGAGAATTCTTGCGGGGGCTGGCAGCCGGGAGTGGTGTGGCGTTACTGGCAGCCTGTGGTGGTGGCGCTACTCCAGCTGCGCAGGACACGAGCACGCCCGTACCTCCCGATGGTGCGACAACGGCTCCCGCGCAAGTTGGTGGGACGGGATCGACGGTCAATATCACCTACTGGGGTTCATTTAGCGATGTGCTGGGCGAGGCTGAACAGGCCATGGTCAATGCGTTTAACACAGCACAACAGGATGTAGTGGTCGAATACCAGTATCAGGGCAGCTATGAAGACACGGCGCAGAAGTTTACAGCAGCGCTCCAGGCACAGGCTATCCCCGATGTGATTTTGCTGTCCGATGTGTGGTGGTTCAAGTTCTACCTGGCGCAGGCGATTGCGCCGCTGGATGACCTGGCGGCACAGGCTGGCGTCGATTTTAGCGACTATCAGCCCGTGTTGCTCAACGAAGGTGTGCGGGATGGCGTGCATTACTGGATACCGTTTGCGCGTAGCACTCCTCTGTTCTACTACAACAAGGACATCTGGGCCGAGGTGGGGTTGCCGGATCGCGCCCCCCGAACCTGGGACGAGTTTGGTGAGTGGGCACCCCAACTGGTGCAGCGGAGTGGTAACACCATGACCCGTGCAGCATATGTGCATCCAGGTGCAGCCAGCTATATTGCCTGGCTGTTCCAGGGTGTGATCTGGCAATTTGGTGGCCGGTATTCAACGCCAGAGTTTGAGATTACGCTGAATGAGCCGGATAGTATCCGTGCGGCGCAGTTCTTTAGCGATACAGTGAACAATTATGGCTGGGCGATGCACTCCACCGACATCAACCGCGAGTTTATTGGCGGTCAGGCGGTAAGTATGATGGCGTCCACCGGTGCTCTGGCAGGCATTCAGCGCAATGCGCCATTTGCGGTTGGGGTGGGCTTCTTGCCTGAAGAACGCACCTTCGGCTGTCCTACAGGCGGGGCGGGCCTGGCAATTCCGGCGGGTGCCTCGGCAGAAAAGCAGCAGGCGGCGATGGCGTTTATTGCTTTTGCGACCAGTACCGATGGCACGATTACCTGGTCGCAGAGTACGGGCTACATGCCGGTACGGATTAGCGCGGTCAATGATCCAAAAATGCAGGCGTTTTTTGAAGAAAACCCCAATTTTCGCACAGCGGTCGAGCAGTTGCCAAAGACGCGGGCCCAGGATGCAGCGCGAGTATTTATTCCCAACGGTGACCAGATTATTGGCCGTGGCCTGGAACGGATCGTGATCAACCGAGAAAACGTCGAACGTGTCTGGCAAGATGTGACGGTAGAGCTGGAGGAAGGTGCCGCCCCGGTGCTGGAAGATCTGGAAGCGTTGCGAGCACGGGCATAAGGACAGGTTGTACATCTCGTATGCATCTGCGGCTATGGGCATCGCTGATGCTACTGGTGCCGAAGTAACCTTCCTGGTGCCGACGTGAAAAGTCGGCACCAGACCCCGGGCAACGTTCCATTGCTGCTACACGACATCAGGTGGCGTGATCTCTAGAAAGACTCGCTCTGCGGTTCCACGTCGTAGTTTAAGAAAGAACTCAAAGCCCTTTTTGATCCAGCCATATTTGCGATCCAGGGCCTGATTCGCCACTTCGCCTTCGGCAGCCGACAGAATACGTGCCACGGCGGGTACCTCTGGTCCCAACGGTTTGCCTCGCGCTGTGCAGGGCGCAAGTTGTACTTGCGGGTTGTTGCGGATACGTTTGGTCTTGCCTGCGTTACGCTCGGTCATAACATACAATTTGCCGTTTTCTTCGGCAAACCAGATGGGCGTGACGACGGCTTTGCCCGTTTTGCGAAAGGTCGTAAGATTCGCATATTTATGCCCGCGCAGAGTCGGAAAGGCTAACGCGGTATCCGGCTGTGTCATAATGATCCTCTCTTCTTCTGTATCATCATCCTGGTCACGCTCGATTCGTACTGCAACGAGGCTTGCAAGTCGAGGCTTGCTCTAAGCCATAGCACCGCCTACCGTGTTCCTGTTTATATATTTTACCATGATTGGCAGCCTGAAACGATAGAGGCGCTATGCGGTACAATAGCAACATGCCGAGAGTCACTGAGGAGCTATATTATGGAAATTGATTTGACGGGCAAAATAGCCCTGGTCACCGGATCGTCTCGTGGCATCGGGCGTTCCATTGCGTTACATCTGGCCCGTTGTGGTGCTGACATTGTGGTCAACTTCTTTCGCAACCGCACCGCCGCCGAGGATACCGCCACGGCTATCCGCAATCTGGGACGACAGGTATGGGTGATCAAAGCCCATGTCGGCGACGAGCAAAAAGTCGATCTGCTCTTTGATGCCATACGTGAACAGGTAGGTGGTCTGGATATTATGGTCTGTAATGCGGCCAGTGGCTTTTTGCGACCAGCACTGGAGCAAGATACACGCGGGTGGGATTGGACGCTGAACATTAATGCCCGTTCGGTGTTGTTATGTGCCCAGCGGGCCGCCCCTCTCATGGCCGCACGGGGTGGTGGAGCAATCGTGAGCATGAGCAGCCTGGGCAGCCAGCGAGTGTTGCCCGACTATGTGGCGGTTGGGGTCAGTAAAGCGGCGCTCGAAACGCTTACCCGCTATCTGGCGGTGGAACTGGCAAGCCAGAATATCGTCGTCAACGCGGTGAGCGGGGGGCTGGTCGAAACCGATGCGCTCAAGCATTTTGCGCAGCAAGGTCAGGCGATGGTCGATGCCGTACAGCACCGTATCCCCGCCGGGCGCATGCTGGTACCCGATGATCTGGCACAGGTGGTGGCCTTTCTCTGCTCGCCAGCCGCACATATGATCCGTGGCCAGACCCTGATTGTTGACGGTGGTTATTCCCTGATGATGTAACAACCGGGAACGAGCAACAAGGTACGTCTGGTAGCATCATCCTGTTGCTCGTTTTTCGCTTCTCTATCCTCTATCCTTCCTGATATTCGCGTATTCTATGCCAGCCACACACCTGCCTGGCCTGTGGTATGATGAGCAGCTATGAGCATACCCATACCTGATAAACGCCGTATCCGCATCGCCATGCTATCGCGCATTGTGTATCCGTTGCATGGTTTTGGTGGTCTGGAAAGCCATGTCTATCACCTGGTGACACACCTGACCCGGCTAGGGGTTGCAGTCACGCTGTTTGTGCAAGAAACCGCCCGGCATGCGCCACCCACCGCCGACCAGCGCACCGCGTTGCGTGCAATTATGAGCGGGTTGGCAGCGGTGGTCTTTGTGCGCTATGATTACACCACACCGCTCTTGCCACCCAATGGCATTCTGGGGCGGCAGATCAACTATCCCTGGTATACCTGGCAGCTTGGTCTGGCAGCGGCCGCAGCAGTCCGACGTGGACAGGTCGATCTGGTGCATAGTCAGGGTTTGTGTGCGACAGGTTATGGATTCATCCGTGTACGCGACCCGCTGTTGCGCCAGGTGCCATTTGTTGCCAATCCACACGGGATGGAAGAATTTCGCACTCCTGACTGGCGTAAGTGGCTGGCCTATGCGGCGTTTCGTCCACTGTATGCCTATGGGCATCGCTGTGCCGATCGAGTGATTGCGACCGATGCCTGCACCCAGGATGACCTGCCGCACTATCTGCGGGTTGATCCAGCGCGGGTGGTGGTTATCCCGAGCGCGATTGACGTGGATGAATGTTTGGGACTGGTGCGCGATGAGCTGCGCTATGAGTTACGGCAGCGGTTGCGCCTGGAAGGGGCCGGGCCGATCTTGCTCAGTGTCGGTCGGCTGGAGCGCAACAAAGGCTACCATGTGCTGATTGCGGCCCTGGCACAGATTCAGGCCGCGCTACCCGCCACCTGGCGCTGGCTGCTGGTGGGTCGCGGGAGCGAGGAGCAGGCGTTGCAACGCCAGGTAGCCAAGGCCGGATTGACCCAGCATGTTATCTTTGTGGGACGCCTGCACGAGGCCGAGTTGCATAGCCTTTACAACGAGGTTGACCTGGTAGTGCATCCAACGCTCTATGAAGGCTCATCCCTGGTGACGCTGGAAGGCATGATCCATCGCCGTCCGGTGGTTGCCAGTGCAGTCGGTGGAATTCCTGACAAGGTCTTTGATGGGCGCAACGGCTACCTGGTGCGTCCCGGTGACGTTAATGACCTGGCGGCGAAGTTGTGCCTGGCGCTGGCACAACGGACGTCCTGGCCCACCTGGGGTGCCGAGAGTGCCCGGATTGTCACCAGTACCTTTGCCTGGCCTGTAGTGGCGCGGCAGACGCTGGATCTGTATGAACAACTGTTGAGAGAACATGATAACAGATGAGACAAAAACCGCGCTACCGGCGACGGATAAAAAGCTTGTGGTTCTCGGTGGCGGGCGGGGCGCGAGCCAGGTGCTGCTGGGTGCGCGGCCCTATTTTGCCGATCTGACGGCGGTGGTGGCGGTGACCGATACCGGGCGCAGTACAGGTGTGGCACGGACGCTGGCCGACATACCGGCACCGGGTGATCTGCGCAACACGCTGACCGCCCTGGCACATGACCCGGAGGCCTTGCTGCCGCGCTTGCTCGAATATCGCCTGCGTTCCGCCACCTTTCCTGCACTAGATGGCATGGCCTTTGGCAATCTCTTGCTGGCGGCGCTGACACAAATGACCGGCGACTTCGCGGGGGCTGTGGCAACGACCGCGACGCTGATCGGTTGCACAGCACGGGTGTTACCCATTTCTACCGCCAATACCCACCTGTGTGCCGAACTAGAAGATGGCCGCGTGATGCAGAACGAACTGGAGGTACGGGGGCTGCACAAAGCCCCTATTCGCCGTCTGTTTCTGGCCGATCCATCGGCGCCGACCTATCCGCCTGTGTTGGAAGCGCTGGCTCAGGCTGATATGGTCGTCATCGGGCCAGGCAGCCTGTTTACCTCGGTGCTGGCAACGCTGTTGTTCGACGGCCTGGTCACGGCACTACGTCAGACGCGGGCTGAGGTGGTTTTTGTCTGCAACACCACCACCCAGCCTGGTCAGACCGATCACTATCGGGTGATCGATCATGTGCAACGTGTGACAGAACTGCTGGGATCAGGCGTGCTGAACACAGTGCTGGTCAACCGCAGTGAGGTGCTGGATCTGGAATTGCTGGCGCAGTATGCTGTCGAGGGCATTCACTTGCTTCAGCCAACCGATGCAGAGCTGGCCGACATAGCCGCTCAGGGGATACGCACGCTGGTGCAGGACTATGCCGAAATGACCGGTGGCAAGCGTGAATTGTGGAACAAGCAGGATACGATTCGCCACGATCCGGCGCTGATTGGGCTGGCGCTCTACAAGCTGGCCCTCGATGCTGACGATGCGGGTGCGTCAACGGCCAGATCGTGAACCCGTAGGGGCGGGGTATCCGCCCCCTATACCTCTCTCGCGTCCAGATTGTGTGTCCCAACCTGGCTATGCTAACGATCAAACCTGGAAGCCATTGCCATCCGCTGCTACTGGATCGAACGCAAAGACCTGTTGGAGACGGTTGACGTATATACGATAGGTCTCCGGGTCGGTGCGCTCCAGCAGGCGCAAATCGGCAACAAACCGATCGAAATCACTGCGTACCATATCCTGCTGACGTGAGCCACGATAGTCGGTAATCGCTGCGTTCACCTGTTGCCGCAATTCATAAAATCGATCCAGGCACAACCGCTCGCGAGGCATCAAATCCGAGCGGTCAAGCCGTGCCAGCAATACATCAAGGACACTCAAAATAATGCTGAGTTGCTTGCCATAACTGCCAACTTCGCTCAGGACGTGTGCCTCAACACCTGCGTCTTCATAGTTACGCCAGTTGACATGCACCGGAAAAAACTGGGCGTTCAAGGTACGTTGGATGCTGGTCATCGGGTTGAAAAAGCGGTACCAGTTTGTCCAGGGATTATTCAAAAATGTTTCGGTATATTGCTGAAACGGTGACCATATCGACAGCGGTTGTTTGTCTTTCATATGTTGCTCCTTTTCCATCATAGAACTTGATAGCCGTCCGACCGCCCCAGGCGTGCCAATCTGGTGGTGGATTCAGGTATCAGTGACTGCTCCTGCCAACAAGAACGGTGAACGCAGGATGTTTTCACGAATACCGTTTTTTCATGCCGGGCGGATAGGAGGTACGCCGTGAGGGGCCGTACCTGCGAGTACTCCCATCAATTCCGATCAACAGGTGGACGGATGCCCCGTCATGGTATACCATGTCATTACCCATCGCGTACGTCCGATTAATGAATCAATAACTCCTCTATACCTATTTCAGTGTGGGGAGGTTGCTCGCGGCGAGCCAGGAGCAATGCCAGCGCACAGGAGGCCATGATGCCCAGCGGGTGTGAAGAGCGATACGTCAGCGCAATCGGTACGCGGGCACCAATCACCACTCCCGCTGAACGGGCTTCGGCCATATATTCTTGCTGTTTCACCAGCATCGTCCCAGACTCCAGGTCAGGGACAACTAGAATGTCGGCCTGCCCGGCCACTGGTGAGACAATACCTTTGATACGGGCAGCGTCTTCAGATACGGCGCTATCAAAGCCGAGCGGCCCATCAACCACGCCGCCCGTAATCTGGCCACGATCCACCATCTTGCACAGCGCAGCTGCCTCCAGTGTCGAGCGAATCCGTGACTTGACACGCTCGACGCTGGAAAGAATAGCCACTTTCGGCACCATAATCCCCAGGGTTTGCGCCAGATCAATGGCGTTCTGCACAATATCACGTTTTTCTTCCAGGCCTGGATAGATGTTGATCCCGGCATCAGTGATAAACATCAGACGTGGATAGCTGGAGACATCTATTGCAAAGACGTGACTCATACGGCGCTCGGTGGTCAGGCCACTCTCACGGGCAGTGACTCTTTGCATCAACTCCTCGGCAGGCAGCGTCCCCGCCAGCAGGGCCTCGACCTTGCCCGCCTGCGCCATATCAACGCCATAAGCAGCGGCCTGCTGGCTCTGTGCTACATCAATGAGTTCAAATGATGCAATATCTAATCCTTCCGAGTGGGCAACACTACGCATTTTCTCGGCTGGCCCGATCAGTACCGGATGGATCAGATTCGCCTGTGCTGCATCGATCGCCCCAAGCAAGGAATGCTTGCCCACCGGATAGATCACCGCCGTGCGCACCGGTTCGAGACCTTCAGTACTGGCAATAAGCTCCCGGTGTTTTTGCCCGTGATTCTGGAACTGAATATCGGGCATGATCACGCGGGGCCGCTTGATTTTCTCACCAGGTGCCATCACCTCCGCCATACCGCTAATGACGATCTCACCATGCTGGTTGACACACTGGCAATCAAACGTCACGCGCCGCTTTTGTTCTTCCTTCGCTGTCGCTCTCACCGAAACCGTTATTTTGTCGCCCAACGTGACCGGGCGCCGAAAGCGCAATGTCTGTCCGAGATAGATTGTGCCGGGGCCAGGCAGTTTAGTGCCCAGCAGGGTTGAGATTAACGCCCCACCCCACATACCATGGGCGATAAGCTCCTTGAAAATATCACTTCTGGCAAACTCCTCATCGACGTGGGCCGGGTTCACATCGCCCGACATCACTGCGAACAGGTCAATATCTTTGCGTGTCAGTGTCCGCTCCAGGCTGGCAGTATCACCGATCTGTATCTCATCAAACGTGCGGTTCTCGATGTAATCCATAAATTGCTTACTCCTTGTCATACCAGGCGTAGCTGCTATAGCAAGCCTGTTGCTATTGTAACCGGAGGATCCAGGTTTCAACCCGGATGGAGCCAGAACCGGGATCAAGCCGGGACACCAGGTTTCACAACATGTTTGGGACAGATGGGGTATAATGCAGACAAGTGTGATAGATGATCATTGTACAAAAGGAAGTTACGTATATGCTGGGGCGTAAATCAGTTGCTATAGTCTTTATTCCACCAATGGCCGTGTTGTTACGCCATGGCCGAGGCATTCACTTTCAAGCCAATATTTTTCTAACCCTGCTTGGCTATATTCCCGGTCTGATTCATGCTATCTGGATTACGACCCATAAAGATCTGTAGCGATATATGCCCTCTATCACCCGGTGTTCGTACCGGGTGCAGCATGAGCGGCCTGAACTGGCGATTCAGTACATTCGAGAGTTTTTGCGCTCGGAGATCGCATGAAGATACCTGCCAATCCTGTTATGATCAGTGAGCTGCGTGGGCGTATTCGTGGTGCCCGCGCTATGATTATCCTCACGATCTATCTATCGCTCACGGGCATTATTACGCTGCTGATCTATCTGGCCTTTGCGAGCAGCTTCTCGTTCAACCAGAATGACTTTGAAGCTGGCCGACGTATTGGCAAAGCGATTTTTTTAACCGTCATGACCTCCGCGCTGGTGCAGGTCTGTATTATCACCCCTTCCCTTACTGCGGGAAGCATTGCGGGCGAGAAAGAACGTCAGACTTATGATCTGCTGATCACCACTTTGCTTTCGCCATGGCAGATCGCGATCGGTAAGCTCATATCTGCGTTAGCCTTTGCCTTCCTGCTGGTACTGGCTGTGTTGCCCCTCGCTGGATTAGCCTTTTTGTTTGGTGGTGTGAGTGGCATGGAACTGATCATTGCGATGATCGGTCTGATCATGACCGCCATTCTGTATGCCACGGTAGGGCTGTTCTGGTCAACAGTGATGCGCACCACATTGGGGGCCACAGTAATGGCACAAGGGATGATCATTCTTTCCCTGCTGGGTATTCCCTTCATCTTTGTCATTACCGGGGTTATTGTGGCCAATGCTCGTGGGGGAAACGACCCGACCGAGTCGGTGATCTTCGTGTATACTATGGGAACATTGCTCTCCTTGCATCCCTTTATTGCCCTGGGCCTGACCGAAGTGCTGCTTGGACAGGGCGAAAATCCTTTCTATTTCAGGTTTGAATCAGGTCAACTCAATCTGCTCTTACCTTCGCCCTGGCTGGCCTATACGCTGCTGGCATGTCTGCTGACGCTGCTGTTCCTGTTCTTGAGTGTCCGCATGATCAAACCGGTGCAGTATAAGCCAGCGCGTAAGCGTCGCAATGCAGAGAGTACTGCCCTACCAGGGTAGTTTTTGCGGCGTGCATTCATGGTATCCCAACCAGTTCCACTGCGTCTATCTCAGTCCAGTTGATGTCGCCGCGCTGGTCAATCGTTAGCTTTATGCCGACAATGAGTTGTGCTGTGCGATCAAAACTGACATGCAGGATGGCTGGGCATTCCGCTTGCAACCCGGCCTGAGCGCGATAGACGCTGGTCAGCTTACCCTGGTCGTCAATCAGTTGCACATTGGTGATAAAGCCAGGCTGGTGGCTCTGGTGAATGCTTACTTCGGTCGCAAACACAGGTGTATCAAACCGCAGTTCTAATGTTTCGAGCGTATCGGGCGCGGCAGCCGCCCATGCATTGGTGCTGTTTTGACAACCCTCGACATCAGGCGGCCCGGTGGCATTGGCTGCTTCGTATCCATCATAGGCGCTGCTGGCGGTAGCTCGTGTGGCCCACTGTCGCAGCAATTCCTCGGCGGGTATCGGTGTGGCCTCGGCGGGTTCCTCGCCCGGTTCTGTATCGGTTTCAGCAGCAGTTTCGGCAGCGGCCTGTGCTGCTGGATCGACAACCAGTTGCAAGACAGTGATCGCGCTGTATTCACCGCTATTATCGCTAATCCAGATGTTCCCCTGTGGATCAACAGCAATTCCGTTTGGCAAACTGAACTGTCCTGCTTCGGGAGTTGTATCAGGACTGGCGACGGCTCCGCCACGTGCCAGGAGCCTGCCATTTGGAGCCAGTTGTACAATCCCGCGATCCCAGGTCGCAATGAAAATGTTCCCCTGGGGATCAAGCGTCAATGTGCCCGGTGTCATCCCTTCTGGAATGACCATCTCTCCCAGACGGGCTATCTCCTGGCCAGCACTGTTGAGCTTGACAATCGTCTTGCGAAACGGCTCGGCCAGATAGATATTGCCTTGTGCATCAACGGCCAGGTCGTTTGGTGTTGAGCCAGATGGTAGGTCAATGCGTTCAATCAGGCTGCCATCGGCACTGTTGAACCGCACCACACTGCTGACAACGCCAGTCCCATCTGCAGTCATCCGGCTGTCAAGGGCATAGATGCTACCATCAGGCCCCACAGCAATCCGTTGCGGTGCTGATAGCCCGAAGTGGCCCGGTTCATTACCAGAGGTACCCCACCGACCGACAAAGGTGCCATCTGCCTGGAAGCGGGCAATCGCATTCCGGCCATAGTCGGCCACAAACAAATCGCCTTCCTGATTAATGGCAATATCGTAGGCATCCAGCACGTCCTCTTTCCCAAAAGTGCGCACCAGGGTTCCATCGGGCGCAAAGGCCCAGATACCCCGACTGCTCTCGGCCAGATAGATCGTGCCGTCATTGCCAACCGCCAGCCCACGGGCAGAAGCAAACCGTCCCCCACGTGGCCCGGTGTTACCACCAATGCGCAGCACAAAGCCCTCTGGCCCGTTGGTAATACGTACCGGTTGCAGTGCCTGTTCAACAATGACCGGTGTGGTGGCCGGTACCGGTTCAAAAAAGGAGAGACTGTCGATCATCGCCGTCAGAATGGGTTTCTGGTCTACCCAGGTATCCGGTAACGACTGCGCCAGTACCCGCACTGCATGCGATGGGCCGAGAAACGTCACCAGTTGCCCCACACCACCATCGGCGCGCAGATCAGCCAGTACCCCAGGCGTCTCATCAACCGTAATCGAAATCGGTTCGCTCAAGAAGAAACCTTCGGCACGCGGCCTGGCACTAATAAAATCAAAGAACGATCGGGCATCGGCTACCACCTGTTCCCCATGTTGATCGACAATATCCTTCACCGCCGTGGAGTCAATAAACACGACCATTTCGGATGTGACGGTTTCAGCGTTCAAAGCCGCCTCGCTGGGTGCCAGTGCCCACGTCCCGGTTAATTCACGGGTATACCAGTTACGCGGATAGTTCAGGCTAAAGCCACCGTCCTCATCACGTAACGTGGCCTCCAGCGCAACCGAGGTTGGGGTGATCGTCGGTGTTACTGATCGGGAAGCAGGCGTGCTACGTGGTGTAGCAGGTGGTGGTAGTGGTGAAGCAACCCTTGTGCAAGCAGTACACAACAATGGTATCACGAACAGGCATGAACACAGACGCAACAGATGCGACCGACGCAACATGGAACGTTCCTCGCAGCATACCCTATCCGACAACCCGAGCGGATATTCTGTGCAAATTATACCATAGACCAGCATGCAGTGAGGAGCGAGCGCGGTGGAGCGCGCCCCTCCGGGGCGCGGGCGCGGGCGTGGGTGGCGTCTCCGCGTGCAGTACACCCGGCACGACCGTGGGCACGCCGGAGCCGTGCCCTACATCATGATGGCGCATGCAACAAAGCGGGCGAACCTGGGGGCGGGCGTGGGTGGC
>DAOTWD010000183.1:0-2905 GCA_034435975.1 Chloroflexaceae bacterium
CAATGAGTCATAAAAAACCGTATTTCCAGCGTTCGCTTCGGTAGTGCCTGGACTCTGGTGTACCATAGGGATAGACTGACTGCATCTCCCCTGAAACCATCCTCGCTCACTATAGCAGCTCAATGTTGCAGCAACCCATCCGTTTGGCAGCAATTTGGCGGCATTTGTGTTAAGCGCAGATTAAGAAGAGTTGACAGCGCCGGTTCCTCTTGCTACCATATCACCATGTCCACACCGGTCAGATTACACACGGTACGCGGTGGTAGAGTTTGTTCGCCTTTTCGTCTGCCGCAGGCGAAAAAGACATCTGGTTTGAGCGACTGCGTACCTCGTAGCAGACTACGAATGGAGTGCCGATGACGCATCCTGCCTCCATCCTGATTGTCGATGATGATCCAGCTATTTGTAGCGGTGTTTCGGCCTTGCTGGTACAAGCCGGCTATCAGACTGCCAGTGTCACCAGCGGCATCGCCGCGCTCGAATGGCTTGCTCAGCACCCACTTCCCAACCTGATTATCCTCGATATTATTCTGCCCGGCATCGATGGCTACACCGTCTGTCGGCGGATACGCCAGCTGCCAACCTATGTGCCCATCCTGATGCTGTCCGTCCGCGACCAGGTACACGAACGGATCATCGGTCTTGAACTGGGTGCTGATGATTATCTGACCAAGCCTTTTGTGCCACTGGAACTGGTGGCCCGTGTCAAGGCGCTGTTACGCTTTGTTCAGCATTATATGACCACGACCACCCATAGCGCAGCCGAACAGCCCCTGGAGTATGGGCTGATACAACTGTGGCGCGGGCAGCATCGCGTGCTGGTCGCCGGGCAAGAGGTCACGCTGACCCCCAAAGAGTGGCAGGTACTCGTGGTGCTGATGGAGCATGCCGGACAGGTGGTGGGGCGGGAAACGTTGCTGCGGCGGGTGTGGGGGGACACCGCCGACGGCGACACCCGCCTGGTCGATACCCAGGTGCAACGTCTGCGCAGCAAACTGGAGGCATATGCTGCCGATGGGGCGTGTATCCAGACTATTCGTGGGTTTGGCTATCGGCTGATTGATGCCTGAATACATACCCAACCGCATCGTCACTAGAAACCCTCGAAATTGTAACTTGACTTTTGGTGCCGCTCATAGTAAGACATGGACAGCAAAACGTGCGCCGCCAGCGCATGCGTGAACGCAAAAACGCAGCGCAACGCACGAACGCTGCACACGCTCACAATGCAAGAGGTCAAACCATGCACATACAACCATCCGCGCCACCCTCAGCCCCTGAAACGCAACCGCAGCCGCCGTCGCCAGGCGCATGGTGGCGGCAAGCGGGCGAGCCTGTGCTCCTGACTGGGCTGGTCGGACTGGCCGGCACCCTGCCGCTCCTGCTGGTGCTGGGCCTGCTGTCACTGGCGCAGGCACACCGTGCTATGCTGGTCGTCATCTGGCTGGTTGCCCTGTTGCTGCTTACGCGCCTGCCCCGCTGGCTGCGCCAGGAGCAGCGGCGCGTCCTGGTCATCAGCATGCTCGGCGGGATAGCGATCCTGTTCATGCTGGTTGTCAGCCACAGCGTGCCAACACACGCCGAGGCCATGCCCACGACACTTGAGGAGATGCTGTTGCTCGACACCAGAGTCAACCCGCCGGTAGCACCAGCCCATGCTGTGACACTCAACGCCCCACACCTGCTGGCACCGCTGCCCCAGGGACGCGAGCCGCTCACCTTCAAAGCCCCCCCGCGCATTTCGCGCCAGCAGTTCGTCCAGTTGCTAGAACGCGGTCGGGGTGGGGCCGGGCCATCGCCAGCGGCCCCCTTTGGCAACGACCTCTATGACATTATTGTCGGCTATGAACTTGATCCGGCCGTGGCGCTGGCTTTTTTTGCGATGGAATCGCAGTTTTGTACCACGGGTATCTGCCACAGCCACGATATGAAGAGCTGGGGTGCCCAGCGTGCTGCGTTTAATCCCCAGCGTTCAGCGGGCATTGTGCGCGGGCGCTCCGGGCCGTTTGTTAGCTACCACAACTGGCACGATGGTGTGCGCGACTGGTGCGAGCTGATCGTGCATCGCTATGTGGCGCGGGGTCTGGAGACCATCGAACTGGCAATTCCGGTCTATGCACCCGCCTCGGATGGTAATGTGCCCATGATGTATATTGACAATATCCACCGACTGGTGGCCCTGTGGCAGGGCCACGATCCCGGTACGATCGCCAGCAGCAACGAGCGCCGCTATGAAGACCTGATTACCGGGCTGTTGATGGAGACGTTTCTGGCGACCGGACAGGCCTATCACGCCAACTGGGCCTTTCACGCCTATGCGCTCACCGAGGCCCGCGCCGGGCGGTCGCTGGGTAGCCCGCTCGCCGATAGCCGCTATATGACGGCGGGCAATCATCGCTATGTCGTGCAGGCCTTTACGCACGACACGCTGTATACGCCACTGGCGGACATTGAGAGCCAGACCAACTGGAGCGATGTGCGCCGTCTGAGTCATCTGGT
Organism: Chloroflexaceae bacterium; assembly: GCA_034435975.1. GTDB lineage: Bacteria > Chloroflexota > Chloroflexia > Chloroflexales > Chloroflexaceae > CAKZQX01. Next base: position 2,500 of record DAOTWD010000183.1, read on the forward strand.
GGAGCAAATTCGTCAGACGCAACCAGGGCCGCCCGTCCCGGCAGATCCGGGAGCGCCGGCAACGCCGTGATCTTGCTTGCGTGGTGATGCACAATCCGAAGGAACAGTTGTCCTATACAAGGGGGCAAACCATGCCTGAGCAGACCTCCGCGCCGAAGCCAGGCAACACCGCAGCACCCGCACGATCATCGCCAGGCACATGGTGGCGACAAACGGGCAACCCTGCGTTCCTGGCCGGATTAATCGCGCTGGCTGGCATCATTGCACTGCTGCTGGCACTGGGCATACTCTCGCGAGCGCAGGCGAGTCGAGCGCTGCTGGTAGGAATCTGGCTGGCTATCGTGTTGCTGCTCATACGCCTGCCACACTGGCTGCGGCAAGAGCGGCGGCGCACGGTGGTGATCAG
>DAOTWD010000184.1:0-31665 GCA_034435975.1 Chloroflexaceae bacterium
TAGATTGCTACCAGAGATGCATCTTAATAGTCAGTAGTCGATGATGTCAGTGATTATAACATAACTTTACATCCTACCAGATCTAGCATCCGAAAGCTTTGATTCTACTCCCCCCACTTGTGACCGCCCCTGACACATTGCTGTGCTATACTCAGCGTACAAATGTTCCGAAGCATAGACGAGGGCGGGGCAAGGCAGCAACTTATCGGGCACAACCGTCGTCCATACAGGTAGTTCTCTGGTGGTACACGCAAGGCTGTGCGCCTGGGTATGCTGGAGTGACCAGAAGGAGTCTGGTGATGATTATCCTGGATCGTGAGGGGTCGTTGTGGTAGCACGGGTCAGTTGAGGCGAGCGTGGCGGAGTCCAGAGAAACCGTCGAGCTACCGATGACGGTTCTGGAGCAGCAATGCAACGTGATTGATCGCGTTCTTACCTTTGCCTTCGACGTGTTGGGGTTGCAGGCGGTTGAGTTGCGAGTGCGCGAGGAGCAACAGCGGCAGTGATGATGGGCGAACAGAAGGTATTTTTATTGGGGGTATCGTTACATTCTCGGCACAAATCAGGTATAATAGGACAGACCTGATCAGCACCAGGACACCAATGTTACGTTTGGAACTGCGCAGATTCCTGACTGGGTGGGGTTAATGAATGCGCCTTGCTGCATTCTGAGGATCTTCGGTGATAGGGTCGGGGTTGTATGTTACGGTAGCATGCCTATCAGTCGTGTTGCTCTGCTTGTTGTGTCACAAGAGTGTACCAAATGTTTACATCCAATCACATAAAGCAAAAACTCGCATCTGCGTTTAGTGACCAGCAGGCGGACATGCTGGCCGAAGTGGTCACCGACGCCTATAACACGCTGGTCAAAGCCAGTGATTTCGGCGAACTGAAAGCGATTGTGGCTGAACTGGCGGTAGCGCAGCAACGCACCGAGCAGCGGGTAGGTGAGTTGGTCGCGGCGCAGCAGCGCACCGAGCAGCGGGTAGGTGAGTTGGCCGCGGCGCAGCAGCGCACCGAGCAGCGGGTAGCAGAACTGGCCGTAGCCCAGCAGCGCACCGAGCAGCGGATGGATCAGTTGGTCGGGCGGATGGATCAGTTGGTCGGGCGGATGGATCAGTTGACCGAGCGGATGGATCAGTTGACCGAGCGGATAGATCAGTTGGTCGGGCGGATGGATCAGTTGACCGAGCGGATGGATCAGTTGACCGAGCGGATGGATCAACTGGCCGCTGCTCAGCAGCGCACCGAGCAGACAGTTCGTGAACTTGTCATCCGTATGGATCAACTGGTTGAGGAACATCGAGATACGCGCCGGCAACTGGGCGGACTGTCAATGAGTTTTGGCTATCACCTGGAAAATATAGCCTATCGAGCGTTACCCCAGTTGCTTGCAGACGATTACGGCCTGATCGTGGAGGGTCGGCTCAAGCGGGGCTATGTTACTGATGACCGTGGACGTTCGGTTGAGATCAATATTCTCGGTACGGCGCGGCAGGACGAGCGGACGGTGACGATCATTGGCGAGAGCAAGAGCCAGTTGTCGCACAACGATATTGATGACTTCTTCCAGCGGCGGGTGCAGCACCTGAAGGGCACGTTCCCCAACATATTCCCTATTCTTGTCACCCATATGACCAGTGGCCCCGATGTCGAAAGCTATGCACGGCAGCAGGGTGTGGCGCTCTATTTCTCGTATGATTTCGCGTAAAGCGATCAATTTCATAATTCGTGCATTCGTGGCCCTTTTGTGGACAGCACAATTCACGGCGGGGTGGTGAATCGCTGAGGCGCTGACTGATCTGAGGCCGCTGACCAGGCTGTAGCTCGTTTGCGTGGACGGCGTGTTTCGGTGGCGGGGGACGGGTGAAGCGTTGAGGCGCTGACCAGAGCGAGTGAACCGCTGATCGGCTGACCAGTCTGATGCCGCTGAAGCGGGGGTAGGCCATATGCTTTGGCAGTGCGCAAGAAGTTGCGCGCCGCGCACCCGCTTGGACGCATCACTAGTACACATGACGGCAATCGCTCCAGGGTTGGGTCATGCTGACGCAGCGCAGCAGCCTAGTTGTGTTCAAGCGACCGCGTCACTCTTGTCAATAAATAAACTCTTCAATATGATACAGCGCGACTTTGGGGCCTTCGGGATAGATCGCTTTCAGCCCGGTTTTCATCGTGGCAAACTGCGTTGTCACTTCAGCGGGGGAGAGTGTGCGTACACCCAGGTCGCGCATGCTGCACGAGTAGGCATCCTGCCCGGAAAGCATCAGCGGCGAGATATACACCAGATCGCCGCTCCCCAGGCCCATAGCGCCAATCGCCTGGAGTGACTGATGGACATGCTGATGATAGAAGCGATCGCCCCCGGCACCGGCCAGAATAATGATGCCGATATTGATGCCAGCAGCCTTGATCGTGCGTACCGCCTCCACGCACTCGTCAGGTGAGCCAGGTTTGTTCAAGAGCTTGAACAACTCGTTATCGCCGGTTTCGAGGCCAATATAGATGCGCTTGAGACCCAGTTCCCGTAGTTCGCGGTAATTCTCCAGGGTCTTCTTCTCGGCCCCAAAAATATCCAGGAACGAGTAGATGCCCTTCAGGGTATAGTCGGCATGAGCCTGGGACGTTTCAATCGGGAATTCCTCATGAACCACCTTGAGCAGTTCGACCAGACGCCGCTGGGGAATGATCAGCGCGTTCGCGTCGGCCAGAAAGATCGACTTGCGCAGACCAATGGAGCGGCCCAGGAAGTCTTTGATCTGCCGTGCGTGCTGCCGAAAATCGTGCGGAGACTTGATGCGAAACTTGCGGTCGCGATAGAAGGTACAGAAGGTACACTGGTTCCAGCTACAGCCTTCGGTGGCCTGTAGTACAACCGAGAGGTATTGATCGGGGGGCAAGATGCTAATCGGTTTGTAGATATTTTGAAAGGTGGTACCTTCAGATTGCAACCGATCCACATTCCAGGTCAGGATAGTGTCGAGCCACTGCACAATATCGGCCTGTATCGAGCTATCCACACCGTCACGGATGCGCAGGACGCGCGTCAGGATATCATCGACCAGTTCGCGATTCTCGTCGAGCGAGAGAAACCGGCGTGTTTTGGCGTTCCTGTCGGCAAAACATTTCATCAGGATATCGCTCTTCAGTCCACGGCGGTAGTTCACACCGCCGAGAAAGGCGCTCATTAAACGGCCATCAATGTCGAAGGAAAACGTGCTGCGCAGTTCTTCCGAAATCGTCAGAAAATAGCGCTGGGCATTGAAGTACACCTCTCCAACGCCAGGTACAAACGCGGTGCGTGCCTGGCCGGGAACATTTTGCAACGGCTCAACCATAACTGCCCCCTGGTCTGGTAATAAGGAACACCCAAAGATATTTACAAGCTATCCTTATCAATGGGATCAGTATATCCTAATATAAAAAGTTTGTCAATATGCAATTTGGGATGGGGGGAGACGAGGATGCGGGGAGGCGAAGATGGGGGGAGACGAGGATGCGGGGAGACGAGGATGCGGGGAGACGAGGATGCGAGGATGCGAAGATGGGGGGAGACGAGGATGCGGGGAGGCGAAGATGGGGGGAGACGAGGATGCGGGGAGGCGAGGATGCGGGGACGCGAGGAGTTTGGCCTCATCGCCTCATCGCCTCATCGCCTCATCGCCTCATCGCCTCGTCACCTCTCCGCCTCCCCGAAACCGCCTCAGCGCAGGCCTGTTGTTTCATCCAGACCAAACATCAGGTTCATGTTCTGCACGGCCTGACCAGAGGCACCCTTGATCAGGTTGTCTTCGACAGCGACCAGAATGTAGCGCCCGGCGGCAATATCAACCGCATGGAACCCGATGATGCACAGATTGGTATGAACGACATGCCGCAACTCGGGCAGCCGACCGGCGGGTAGCAGGTGGACGAACGGCTCATCGGCAAATATATCGTAGGCCTCACGCACCGTATCGGGTGCGGTACCGGGTACCAAGTTGACATAAATAGTCGAGAGGATACCACGATAGACCGGCAGCAGATGCGGGGAAAAGATTATCTGTGTACCGGTTTCCTGCTCCATTTCGGCGATGTGGCGGTGGCCGCGCCCGATATTGTAGGCACTGAAGGTTTCGTGGGTCTCACCGAAGTGCGTCTTGAGCGACAACGAACGTCCAGCCCCTGATATGCCGGACTTGCTGTCAACGATGACGGTGCGGTCGGCCAGCAACCCGGCTTGCACGAGCGGATGCAGCGGTAAAATCACACTGGTCGGATAACAACCGGGGTTCGCCACCAGGCATGCGCCACGAATATGTTCGCGGTGCAGTTCGGGCAAGCCATAGACTGCCTCCGGCAGCAGTTCGGGAGCTGTGTGCGGTTTGCCATACCAACGGGCATAATCCTCGGCATGGTGCAGCCGAAAGTCGGCGCTCAGGTCGATCACGCGTGTGCCGGCCGCCAGAGCCTGCTGCACGGTGGGCACGGTTGTGCCGTGCGGCAGGCAGCAAAAGACCACATCAACGCTGGCGAGATCGGCGTCTTCGGCGCGGATCAGCGGCACATCGAGCAGCGTTGGAAACACATCGCTCAGGCGCTGCCCGGCCGCCGAGCGGGCGGTGGCAAAGGTAATCTGCACCTGCGGATGCTGGTGCAGCAGTTTGATCAGTTCAAAGCCAGTGTAACCGGTTGCACCATAGATACCTGCACGGATCATAGATTTCTTCTCCATAACACCACAAGCGCGAGCCATGCTCCCGCATTCTTTACTGATGCAACAAGACTGAATTCGGTTGTGGAGTCCATGCTTCAACCTGGATTCTGATTGTATAGATACGAGTTACGCGGTGGCTCATCGCCAGTTGGGTTTCGCCTTCGACAGAGCGGTACTTTGTCTTTTGCTGGTTCCCCCTTTTCGCTTTCGGCAAGAGGGGGAATCAGAAGAGGGACGCTGCCCGACGACTGGAGGTGCAAAAGATGTCTGGTTCATGCGATCGGGCACGTCCTGTAGTTGCTGGAGGCTTGCTTTCGATAAGCTACATTATACGTCTCCGTTTGTATCGGGTGGTGCGGCCTGGCCTGCGGTGTCGAGTGTGGCTTGAAAGGCCGCCATATCGCTCACCTGCATAGCGGTCAGTACGAGATGCTGCAGCGCTTCGGCGTCGGTGAGGCGGGACAACCGCGCCTGTAGTTCGTCCCGGTCAGTCTCTGTCAGAGAAAAACGGGCGCTCAGGATGGTGCAGATGGCCTGACATAAAGCCGTCACTGCGCCTTCGGCGCGGCCTTCGGCGCGGCCTTCGGCGCGGCCTTCGACGCGGCCTTCGGTGCGCCCTTTTTCCTCCGCCTTCAGCCGGATGCGGCGCATAAACGGCGTGTCCAGCAACAACTCATCTTCTTCAAGTAATTGCTCTACCATCGTCAATAGCTCCTCGTCTTCAATCAAGGCGACCAGCGCCGTCAACAGGCGCTGCTGTCGTTCGGCATCGCCTTCGGTGCGGAACTGGGCCAGCACTTGCGGGATCACGCGAGTGGGGTCGTTGATCCGGGTCTGGCCGATGAGGGCCAGTAGGGCCGGGCGTTGTAATGCCAGCAAGTCTTCGGCGTGCATCTCCCAGAGTCGCAACACCTGGTAGTTCCAGGCTAATGCGGGCGTGCCATCAGGTCGCTGAACGTGATACTGCCCAGTATCCGTGCGCCCGGCACCCTGGCCCACATACATCACCACGCTATGGATCAGGGGTGCCCGATAGAGGATTGCCAGACGCACCAGATATTCGAGCATACGCCAGGGCATGGGTTTGTGCGAGCGGCGTCCCTGGAATTCGATGTGCAAAATGACAGTACGTCCATCGACCAGGGTCACGTGAAACACCTGATCCGATTTGAGTGCTTCGGCGTCAGCCGGCAGTTCGATACTGCGCGAGGTGACGGACTGCACCTCGGCCTGGAGCCACCAGGCCGCAAACTCAGCAATAAACGTGGTTACTAATTGTTTGAGTGGATGATCGGTTTTCATGGCCTTCCTATCGTTGGTCGGAACAGACCAGTTCGCTCCGGCCAATAACCGGACACGCAGTTGCTCGGCACGACCGTACTCTACAGACCAGAAGCTTCTTTCGCCAGACCGGTGCGGAATATCTTGTTATTGTCCTAATCCTTTTCATCCCGATCGCGAAAGACGATGACGATTGGCGTCCCACCAAAGCCATAGCGCTCACGAATACAGTTCTCCAGGTAGCGCCCATAGGACCAGTGTACCAGGTTGCGGTCGTTGGTGAAAAACAGAAAAACCGGTGGCGAGACCTGCGGCTGGGTGGCGTAATAGATGCGCAAGTGGGCACCTTTGCGTATTGCCATCGGTGGCTGCCGGTTCACCGCCTCGCGCAACAGGTCGTTCAACTGGCTGGTCGGAACCCGTTTATGGCGCTCATTGGCAATTTCCCGGGCTGTGGGTAACACCCGGTTCACCCGCTGTCCAGTCTGAGCCGAGATAAACAGGATCGGCGCATAGTCAATGAACTTGAACGCTTCTCTGACCCTGTCAGAATAGTGCTTAAAGGTATCGTTATCTTTTTCCAACGTATCCCACTTGTTGATCAGCAGCGCCACACCCTTCTTCGCATCCAGGATCATCCCGGCGATATGTGTATCCTGGGCAGTAATGCCCTCCGCGGCATCGATCAGCAAGAGCGCTACGTCGCAGCGGTCGATGGCACGCAGTGTACGAATGACGCTGTACCGCTCAACTCCGCGCTCGATGCGCCCGGCGCGTCGAATGCCAGCGGTGTCAATTAACGTGATCCGTGTTCCCTCAAAGGTCAACTCGGTGTCGATGGTGTCGCGGGTTGTGCCCGGTACGGCGCTCACGACGCTCCGCTCCTGGCCGAGCAACTTGTTCAGCAGACTGGACTTGCCCACGTTGGGCCGCCCGACGATGGCAATCCGTACATGTTCTCCATCGTATTCTTCTGGCTCGGTAGGTGGCAGCGCCTCAACCACACGATCCAGCACATCGCCTGTTCCCAGACCATGGTAGGCGCTCATGGGGATAGGCTCACCGAGGTTGAGCGCATAGAACTCCACGGCATCCAGTTGCCGCTCCTGACTATCGGCCTTGTTTACCGCCAGAATGACCGGCTTGCTCGTCAGGCGCAATACCTCGGCCACTTCGGCATCAGCGGTGGTCATACCTTCCCGGCCATCGACCAGAAAGACAATGACATCGGCCTCCTCAATCGCCAGTTCTGCCTGTGCACGTGCTCTGTGTGCGATCTCACGCATGGAACGCTCCACATGCTCGTCGGTGAATAACAGGCCGGCGGTATCAATCACGGTAAACTTGCGCCCATTCCAGTTACTGGAACCGTAGAGCCGATCACGGGTGGTACCGGGGATATCCTCCGTAATCGACCGGCGCTCACCCACCAGGCGGTTAAAAAAGGTTGATTTGCCGACGTTTGGTCGGCCTACAAGCGCGACAATTGGATCTGGCATACTTTTTTGTTCGTACGTTGGTACGTATGTTCCTCTGAATATATTCAGACGTAGGCAGCCAGTTGAACACAACGTCTTCCTCGCCCTGGACAGTACGATATTTTCCAGTATTGGAAGGTTCCAGGGTTCCAACGTTCCCACACCTCCCTGCTGCCGTAGGCGAAAACGGTCGGTAGATAACCTGCCGCGTACCACGTGTCAATAGCTCCTCGTCTTTATGATTATAGCACCTTCCATGTCCGTGCACACATATTTACTAGCTCTTTTCGCAAACTTAACGGGTGCTTAATGTTTCTAAACATGCCGTTAACGTGTCTCTGCTACTCTATACGGGTTTCGCAGAGAGACTATATCACAGTGCCCGTCATCACTCACGTCAGGATGAGGGCATGGCCATGAACGCCACAGGTATCACTGTCTTTCTATGCCTGCGTACCGTGCATAGGCATTGTCCTGTATACTGCGCTCGCGGTCGATCTGGCTTTGCATCTGCTTAATTCGGTAATCTGCACCATGGAATCTGTAATCGTAAATAGACGTTAGGAGAAAAAGGATTCGGACATGACAAAAATTTCGCGGCGAGCTTTTCTGAAGCAGACGGCGCTAGGTGCCGGCGCATTAGGATTGATGTTCACCGGATTTCGCCTGGGACGGGTAGCCGGGTCGGAAGCCTTTCGCCTGCGCATTATTCATACCAACGATCACCACGCCCGGATTGAGCCAGAGCAGGTGCAACGGATTGGTGGTCAGCCGCCAGTTAATCGTCGTTTTGGCGGCGTCTCACGCCGCAAGACCTTGATTGACCAGATCCGTGCCGAGGGTGGCAACCAGTTGCTGCTCGATGCAGGCGACATTTTTCAGGGTACGCTGTATTTTACGCGGTACGAGGGTATTGCCGACCTCGCCTTCTACCGCGAAATGGGCTACGATGCGATCACGCTGGGCAATCACGAGTTCAACCTGGGGCCAGCAAAACTGGCGACTTTTATCGATGGTGCCCGCAACGGTGGTACAATAACTGTCGATGGGTTTGATATTGCTCTGGGTGGTAGCAATATATCGGTGGTTAGCGCTAATATTGAGCTTACGCCTGCATCTCCCCTTACCGGTAAGATTGAGCCGCATATCATCAAAACGCTGGAGGGTGAGCAGGTTGGTATTTTCGGCCTGACCACCCCCTCGACCGCATTCCTCAGCAGTCCTGGCCCGACGGTGACATTCACGAACCCGATTGATGCAGCAAAAGCGCAGGTTACGGCATTGCAGACCCAGGGCGTCAACAAGATCATCGCTCTGGCCCATCTGGGCTATCAGGAGGAGTTGGAACTGGCCGAGGAGGTGCCGGAGATTGACATTGTGGTAGGTGGACACAGCCACACACCATTGCGCCCACAGGGTGATACCCGCCCGCTCGGTGTGATGGCCGGTGGCCCATACCCCACCCTTGTCGAACGTCCTGGTGGTAGCCCAGCGCTGGTGGTCACGGCCTGGGAGTGGGGCAAGTGGCTGGGCGATATTTCGGTCGGCTTTGATGCTGCGGGCAATGTAATTGCCGATGGTATTGAGGTGCGGCTGATGCCCGTCTGGGCCGATGGTCTGGGATCACCAGCACGTGAGCTGTTGCCAGAAGAAGGCCCAGAGATCGCAGCCTATGCGCCATTTGAAGCCTTGATTGGGCAGTTTGTTGAACCAATCAACGAGCTGCGTAACACCCCGGTCGGGACAACGGCTGTTGAACTTGACGGCGCACGCAACAATGTGCGCAGTCGCGAAACCAACCTGGGCAACCTGATTGCCACGGCGAAGCGCAAAAAGGTACAGGAAATCTTGCCCAACAGTACGTTACCCATTGTTGCGATTATGAATGGCGGTGGCATTCGGGCTACTATTCCTGCTGGCAATGTAACTCTGGGTGATGTGTTGACGGTACTGCCCTTTGGCAACACCATCGTCTACTTCACTCTGACCGGGGCACAGCTCAAGGAAGCGCTGGAGAATGGCGTGAGCCGCGTCGGGCAGAGCGATGATGGCCGGTTCCCACAGATCGCGGGTATGCGCTTTACGTGGAACCCCAATGCAGCGCCAGGCAGTCGCATCATCAGCCTGGAAATTGAAACGACAGCCGGTGCAGCGACTCGGTTAGCGAACACGACCTATACGCCATATGATCCCACTGCCGACTATATCGTTGCCACCAACAACTTCTTGCTCAGTGGCGGGGACAACTATACCGTGTTCCGCGACAATGCGCGTGATGCGGTGGACACCTTCTTCCCACTGGCTGATGTCGTGGCTGACTACATCCGCGATAATCCCAATGTCCAGTTTGCGGTGGAGGGGCGGATTACCCGGTCATATCGTATTCACCTGCCGCTCATTCAGCGCTCGGCAGCGTGAGGCGCCGGTAGGGGATAGGAGTTTTCAGGTGTTGATTTTTCGGTAGAGGCGCAGGCCCTCGTACCTGTTCTGTGTTGTTCTGATGCACCAGTAGGCCAGCATAGCCGTGCTGCCCTCCATTCAGCGGGGCACCTCATCACAGCGAGTGCCGCGCTACGCTACTCCCGGAAGCAATGCGGGTTGGCGCGCATCAGGTCATCGGTGGAGCGGAAGCCCTGTAGAACCAGCGGCGTACCGAGCGAGCCAAGCGCCACAATTGGCCCTGTCACCATAAACGTGTAGCGTCCGGTACGTTTCGGGTCGGGCAGCGAGCAATAGCGGGCAAAGCCTTCGCGCCCCAGTTCGGTTTCGACAAACTCGCGATCGGCTCCGATCTTGAAGCCCTGCCCAAAGACTTTCACCTGAAGCTGACGCAGGATCGTTTTGTCGAAATCGTGCAACGTCTGAGTGATAAACATCCAGCCTACGCCATACTTGCCGGTCATACGCACGCTCTGTGACAGGAGGGTGCGGGTGCGGGTGCCGTCGCTGCTCTCGCTGGCATGCTCGCCCGCAAACAGGTGCGCCTCGTCGAGCACCACCAGCGCGTTGCTGGTGCGGCCCTGATTGAAGCTACGATGGATGACGTGACGTAGCCGGGTCAAGATCTCGTTGAGCAAGAAGTAGGGCACGGCATCGCTCGTGCCCTCCTGCGCAAACGACAACACCACCACCGCCCGATCGCTGAGGACACGCTGGATCACCTGCGAGAGAGGCATGCGCCCATCGTCGGTGCGAAAAGCCGTCAGCGCCTGCGCCCAGACGCGCTTGAGCCGCGCCGCGTCAAGCTCGAAGCGTGCCAGTACGTCTAGCGCTCGTTGTCCCTCGCCGGGTGTAGTGCCCGGCCGACTGGCATAGATCACATCGGCAAAACGCGCCAGGTCTTTAATCAGCAACGGCATATCGACTGCCCGCAGATCGCGGATGGGGCGTCGCTTGCCTTCGGCGGTCATCAGTTCACTCAGCAGACCGGCCAGGCGTTCACTGGCCTCACGCTCTTTGTTCGCCCCCTTGAAGCCCAGGCTATCGAAAAAGCCCAACCGCCGCAGCGTCTCGGTAAATGCCTCGGTACCTTCCAGCGCCACTTCGTCTGTTGATATCACCGCGACGTCGCGGCGGGTGTTCAGCATGCTCAGCAGGCGGCGAATGCTGAAGTCAACCCGGTGGTCGCCGGCCGCAAAGCGGTCGCGCCCGAACTCGCCCTGTGGATCAAGCACCAGCAGCCCCATGGATGGATTGGCGGCAAAGCCGGCCAGCAACTGCGCAGCCAGGATGCTCTTGCCGCTACGGGTCTGACCGAAGATGCCAAGCATGATCGCCTCGCCAAAGCCGCCCTCCTCGGTGCTGCCAAAATGCCGCAGCGTCAGTGGCACCGGTAGGCCATCGCCGGGTGATTGCCCGGCGTAGAAGATGCCCGGCTCGGTATGCACCAGTTCTTGCAGTGTGGGCGCATCGGCGGGGAAGACCGGCGTGCCGCTCGGCGGCGGTGTCGCCAGCGTGGTGCGGCGGCGCACACGGCCCTCATCGTCGAGCAGGAATACGCCCAGCGCGGTCAACTGGGCGCTGGTCAGGTCGCTCTCGCCACTCAGTGCTGGCAGCGCTCCCTGATGCTTGATCACTGCCCGGATGATCGGGTCTTCGTGCCAGCGGTTGCGGGTGATAATCCCGCCGAGTTGACATAACGCTCGCTTGCGGTAGGCCCGCCCGTTGAAGCGCTCGACGACCTCGAACGTCACCCATGCGTGATCGAGCGCACGGTCACGCGCTGTTTCCAGGATGTCCACGGTGAAGGTGGTGGTGCTATTGGGTGAGCCAATGACAGCGATCGGTTGCATATATGTTTCGCACAAAAAGACTGTAAACCCAAAACGACGTAGGCATGGGTGACTATGGCACTCTAATGCCTTCTTGCATAGTATACAGGATTGACAAACATTTGTACATAGGTAACTTTGGCGTTTATCGTCCGCATAACGAGAAGAGAGAGGAGAGCAGCGAGAAGAGAGAGAGCCGCTCGATCTCAACGCTCACTCCTCTCCCCTCACTCCTCTCACTCCAGATTACGCAGATTACGCAGATTATTCATTAAAAAGAAGGTGAATGGCCAGGGACACGCACCTCGTTTGTGGATAACCGGTTGCAGCGGGGGAGCGGGGGAGCGGGGAGCGAGGCGACGGTTATTGTCCGCAGATGACGCAGATTGTTTCTGGTCAGATAGCCTTTTCGCCTTCGGCAGCGCGGTTCTGCAACGCTGCAACGCTGCAACGCTGCAACGCTGCAACGCTTCGACGAACCACGCGGCCGCAGGCGCAAAAGACGGGGTGTTCACGCGACCGCGTACGTGTCCTGTAAATAAGTCCTCATACCACCCTCAGCCACCTCTGGTTGCCCCATGCTACAATGAATGAGGACAGCGGAATGCAATCTGTATAGGCTGTCAGCCAGACACAGTCTGCTGCAAATGTGGTCTCTTTCAGGTTATGCTCTATTAGAAAGTATGGTTATGTCTTTGCAACCACGCCATCTTTATTACCGTTCGGGCTTGCTCGCGCTCGTCGTTTGTATCCTGATCACGTTGATGCCCGCTACGCCGCTCTCTGCCACACCCGCTTCGCAGCGACGCTCGCCCGCGTTCGAGGCGGCCCCATGTATGTTTGATCTGCCGTCTGGCATTGTGCCTGACAACGTTGAGTGCGGCTATCTCACCGTGCCGGAGCAGCACGCCCGTCCCACTGGCCCGACCATTCGTCTGGCGGTGGCAATTATCCGCAGCAATGCCCCCAATCCGCCACCCGATCCACTGGTCATGCTCCAGGGCGGGCCAGGAGGTTCGACGATTGATACCTACGCGCCGTTGCTGTTGCTCGGCCCCGGCCTGCCGACCGACCGCGATATTATCTTGTTTGACCAGCGCGGCACACTCTATTCCGAGCCAGCGCTGACCTGCTCGGAATTTCTTGATCTGACGATCGAAACCCTGGATCAGATCTTGACCTTTGAGGAAGAGTTGCAACTATCCAAAGCAGCCGCTCTGGATTGCCGCGACCGCCTGGTGGCCGAAGGCGTCAATCTGTCGGCCTTTGATACGGTGGAAAATGCAGCCGACATCGACGCCTTGCGTGTGACACTAGGTTACGAACAGATCAACCTGTATGGTGTTTCCTATGGTACCAACCTGGCACTGATCGCCATGCGTAATCACCCGCAGGGCATCCGCAGCGTGATCCTGGATGCGGTCGTACCGCCGCAGGTGAATTTTCAGCTCGAAGCGCCCCGCTCCCAGGATCGAGCCTTCACTGTCCTGTTTGAAACCTGTGCGAATGATCGGAGATGTAATGCAGCCTATCCGAAACTGGAACAGGTGTTTTATGCCACGGTCGAGCACCTGAATGCAAACCCCGCCCGTATCCGTATGATCGAACCGAAGACTGGGACGAGCTACGATGCGCTGCTCGATGGCGACTCGCTGGAAAGTGGCCTGTTCATGATGCTCTATGCCACCGAGATTCTGCCCGCATTGCCGAAGATTATCTATGATGCGTACAACGGTACCTATGACGCTCTTTCGCATATCCTGAGCATTCTGATTCTGGATCAAACCCTCAGCCATGGCATGTATTACTCAGTGGAATGCGCACAACGAGCCGAGTTCACCCTGGACGATCTCGCGCTGGAAGACATCCGACCGTCGATTGCCGAGAGTGGCGAGCATAGCGCCCGGAGTATGTTGGAGATATGCGACCTGTGGAATGTTGAGCCGCTTGACCCGGCGGTCAACGAGCCGGTCGTGAGTGACATTCCTACCCTGATCTTGTCCGGCGAGTTTGATCCGATCACACCACCCGAGTATGGCGATATTGCGGCACAGACACTTGCGCAGAGCTATGTCTATACTTTTCCCAACGTGGGGCATGGTGCCGCATTAACGGGCGACTGTGTGAACCAAATCATCGTAGACTTCCTGGACAATCCCACGGTCGAGCCAGATGCCAGTTGCCTGGCGGCCTTGTCTCCACCCAATTTTATTACACCCGACCAGGTGTTGACGCTGCCTGTGCTGCTACGACTGAGCAACCTGGAAGGCAATTCGATGGTGGAGTTGATCCTCTATGGGATCTGCTTGCTGATCCTGTTGTCGGTGCTGCTGATCTGGCCGATCACCTGGGTGCTCCGCTTGTTACACAATCGTCCGTCTGCTCCCCTGCCAACGCTGGCCCATTTTGCACCCTGGGTAGCGGCGCTCAACGGAGTGCTGCTGTTGGGCTTTATGCTCATTCTGACCATATTATTGCTCACCAATGCCCAGGATCTGGGGACAATTTTGCTCCTGGGGGTACCCACAGAATGGTCTGGTCTGTTCGCGCTCCCGCTGATCAGTGCCTTCCTGACGATCATTATGCTGATCAGCAGCGTACAGGCCTGGCTTACGCGCTCCTGGTCGACCGTGAAACGGAGCTACTTTACGCTGCTGACGCTGGCCGCACTGGGTTGTGTGATCATCTTGAGTGCGTGGGGTATGGTAGGAACACTGTTCATTCGCTAGCGGCATACACCGCTTGCAACGCCTCCACAACACAACAGGCCGGGTCAAGCACCGCATCGGCGTAGTGGCTGAGGCTGGCTGCCAGGTATGGCAGGCGCTGGCGGGTCGGTTCATCGACTATCGCCAGCGTCACCACCGTCCAGTCAGAGCCGGGCAGCCGACTGAGCAGGAGATCCAGGGTTTCGGGATTGGCCTGGGCCGACACCGGCAGCAGCACCATATCGGTTGTCATGCTGCGCATAGCCCGCAGGAGCGGCCCCGCTACGCTGCAACAGGCACAGCCGGGCGGGAGCCGTATGGTGGCAGGAGTATCGAGCCGGAGTGGGCGGTCGTTATTGTCCAGCACGGCCAGGCTGTAGCCATCGGCCATCAGCGCGGCGGCAAGCTCGGTCGTCAGGCGGGTTTTGGCAGCCACTGCCGTGCCGGTCAATACAATCAGCTTCATCGTTGGTTGCGTCGGGTCAGGCCATGCCAGGCGCGGCGCGTCAGTTCAGTGATAATCGTCAACGTCTCGTGCAGCGGATTCTGGGCAACACAGGCATCGAAGTAAGGCGCAAGCGCAGCCTGGTCAAGGCTACCAGGTAGACCAATCAGCACAATTTGATTGCGCGGTACGGTATCGCCCCATGGCTTACCCGGTGTGAGCGTCAGGCGGCGACCGACCAGATGCATAATCACCTGCCGGCGCGGTGATTCGGCCAGTGCCAGAATGCCCTTGGCCCGAAAGACGCCGGGCGGCAGCAACGTCAGTGCATCCCAGACCTGGTGTCGTGCCAGCCACAGTTCGGACTCATAGCTCCAGGTCTGGAATATCGTACCGTGATCATTATGATCATGGGTATGGTTGTGATGATCAAGATCGTGATGATCATCGTACACCAGCATATCGGCATGTAGCTCCGGTGCATATTCCTGCTCCCGGTGATCGCGATCAATGCTGGTCAGCAAGGCCAGCGGTGCCTGCGCCTGCACCGTCTCCAGCACGCGGGTGCGCGGCACCACCGACTGCACCCACTCACGCACCTCTGCTAGCCGGGGAGCGCTGACCAGATCGCACTTGTTGAGCAAGACTATATCTGCCGCCGCAATCTGCCGCCCGATCAGATCGGCAAACGTTGGTTGTGCATGTATTTGTTCGGCGTCAATAACCGTGATGACACTATCGAGCTGAAACTGCTGGCGCATGCGCCGACTGATAAAGGTGTTGATCACTGCATGGGGATCGGATACGCCGCTTGTTTCAATCAGGATCGTTTCAGGCGGATCCGGGCGCTCGGCCAGTTGTAGCACCGCTCGTTGCAGATCGTCACGGATGGTGCAGCAAATGCACCCATTTGACAGGCTAATCGTCTCACCCTCAATGCCCACCACCAGCCGGCTGTCAATATTGATCGGCCCGAAATCATTCACCAGCACCGCCATACGCAGCCCTTGATCGGCTTGCAACAGGCGGTTGAGTAATGTGGTTTTGCCCGCACCCAGAAATCCGGTCAAAATAGTGACCGGGATGCGAGATATAGGTGTTGCTGTTGTCATATCCCCTCCTTTCAAGCGTTGAAGCGGCCTGAGCGTTGAAGCGGCCTGAGCGTTGAAGCGACCTGAGCGTTCAATTAGACTGGTCAGGCCGCTGCCATCAATCTTTGGGCGGCTCGGTTGGCTCAGTTGAGTTCGTGACGGTGATGGTTCGATTAGCAGCGATCTGCAAGCGAATCGCTGACTCACGTGCCAGCACGTTCTGTACAATACGCACTTCGGCCACGGTGCCGATCATCCAAGCCGAGACCACGGTGCTCAAGCGTGAGGCACCGACAACATAGGTGCCATCGGACAGTAACCACACCGGCTCTTGAGGATCATAGCCCGTCAGATCAAGATTTTCGATACCTCGGCGCCGCTGAATATCGAGCATGTGTTCCATAGAGCCTCCATCGGTATGTATTATTCCTTGCCTCAGGCCCTAATCTATGCCGTTGTGATAGAGCAAACCTGCACCAATTGTCCATCGGCGTCCAGTCTTGATCCTGGACTACAGGTTCACCATTGCAAGAGGTTTGTAACTGTTCACTTTTCTCCTGGGAGTGAGGGCATCTTGCCCTCGCATGCCTTCTCCTGGGAGCGAGGGCATCTTGCCCTCGCATGCCCGACGCGAGCAGGACACCCATGCTCTCAGACGTGCATGTTCCCTTGAGTGCGAACAGGTACATAGGTTTGCGATATTAGATTGTATAGAACACCATCATATACGGTCAGCTTTCGTCCTGAAGGAAAGGTATCGGATGTAGATGTGATCAATGTTTGCCGGCGAGAGGGTACAAAAGCCGATAGTGCTTCGCACCCTCACCATTCGGCCTGTTGGGATGGCAAAACCGCCTCAACGAGCCGACAAAGAAACGCCAGCAGGAGCACAGCCTGCCTACCCCCCGCCGGAACGGGTATGGTGATAGCATCGCAGCAACACCCCCATGGATAAAAACGTCAACCTCCCTATGACAATACTCAGTCAGTTGTGCAGCACTGGCTTCTCGTCTGAAGCCGGGACTCCGATGTATCATTGGGAGAAGCTTAATCAGGACTTCATGTCCTGCACGTACGCACGTTTCCTGGAACCTCTATAGTCCAGCTATGATACTACCACCGATTGCTTGCTATGGCAACGCATGCCCGGCTGAAGCTGTGCTTCTGGTCATCTACGTATCCGGGTTGTATGTTCCAAATTCATCATCAGAAACGCGATCTGTCGCTGGTTGCACGCGCTGCACGTGAAACCGAAAGTGATACGTTGTAGAGGTTGATGATGAGGTCACGGTACTACGCCAACTTGTGGTGCTGCAGCCACATGTGGTCGTGCTAGATATGGAGCTCCCCAGATTACAGGGCATTGACCTCGTGGGCCAGGTTCACGCCCGTGCCGCAACAACATACATCCTGGCGCTCGGTAATACCGTTTCGACTTGAACCTTCCACATGTTCTTGTTCTGAACTCCAGGACGCGGTCGCGCATACACCTTTTTCGCCTGCGGCAGCGTGGAAGGGATTTTTTCAAATTTTCGCCGAAGGCGAAAATTTGAAAAAAGAAGAGACAATACCGCAATCTGCTGTCATGGGTACAGTCAGCATCACACTTAGGATGAGCGTAGTTGTTCCCGGATATATTCGGTCACGCCGGCACCACCGGGTTGGCGTGTTACGTGATCGGCCATCTGCTTGAGCGAGTCGAGCGCGTTGGCGACTGCCACCCGAAAGCCTGTCGCCTGAAACAACTCGATGTCATTTTCGGCATCGCCAATCCCCACCACGTGCTCGGCAGGAATGCTCATCCGCTTCAGCGCCAGCGCCAGTCCCGTCGCTTTGTTGATGTGCGTTGGTAAGATCATCGCCGCATCTTTATTGCCCACTATCCGCAGATCTAACCCCAGGGTTTGGATGATCGCGGAGACTGCCGCTTCGTCGGGCCGCTGAATGCCTACCAGTACCTGCCCGACATAAAACGAGATGTTCTGCCGTTTCAGGGCAATGATGAGATCGGGTGATGGTGCTGCTGCCAGCGGTTCAAGCTGATCATCGTCGGGGGTATAGAGGACGGCACCATTTTCGGCCACCACTGTATTGAATAACCCGAGCTGCGGGCACACGCGCCGCAAACTATCCAGGGTTCTGCCGGTTACCAGACCGAGAAGCCAGCCGATCTGCTTCAGATCGCGCAATGCCTGTTCCGTCGGTGGGGCAATTGCTCCTTGTTCGGCCAGCGTGCCATCATAGTCGCTTGCCAGCATACGTCCATTCACACTATACCTCCCTGGTTTTAAGAGCCATAGAGTTTGATACCAAGCGCAGAGCTTGGTTCACCCCATCTGGTCTGTTATCTTATCTTCGGTTGCGCTGGTGCATGAACAGTGGAAAAAAGGTCGTGTATGGTGCTGGCGTCGTTGTCAGGTGTACCGGCAGACGTACCACGGGTTGATAGGGATCATTACTCTTCACCAGAACGGCACTACTGTAGGGTTGGAATACAGTCGGCGTAATCCACTTCAGTCTGATCGGAATGTCGTGGGTTGCACCAGGTGCAATAGCACCGTCGCGCTCCGCAACCTCGATCCAGAGTTGCGGGTTGGGTTGTGGCCGAAACTCCAGCGTCAGGCCACTCTGGATGGGGATGTTGCGCCCACATCCAATTTGCTGAATGTGTCGTGTATTTTGCTGTATCCCCACCACCGCACTGTTTGGTAACGCACTGATCTGGTTATAGTTAAACACAACCCGTCCATCGCGGGTCAACACGACTTGAAAGGTAAAGCGTTGCTGTGGCGCTGCGTATAAAGGCACGTTTTCAAACATAACCACAAACCCCTCGTTCACGTTGGCATAGCGCACCATCCCGCCCTGCGCGGGATCAAGATCAACGCGCAGCGGGACGATCGCAACACCTGATGTTTCGGGTAGCGGTAAACATCGAGGATGGAATGTCGGTGAGGTCGTCGGTTCTGTGAAGGTTAAGAGTCCGTTAGAATGCACATAAACCGTGTCGTATGTCTCGCCATAGAACGGAAACGCAAACCCAAGGGGCAATGCTGCTGATATGTCGTCATTCTGCAATGCGATCGGGGTATTGTTTGCCGATATATTCATCCAGGCAGGTTCGGGGCCAGCCAGTTCATCACTACGCCAGATACCATAGGCTTCGTCGGGAACGAGGAGTTGATAGCGCAATTCTCTGGTTCCGGTATTCTCCACGGTTGCCACCAGATCTGCCGCTTCGCCAAAGGTCAGTGTGGCCGTCAGGGGGGTAGTCTGGGCATGCAGACGGGGCAGATTGGCTCGGAGGGTAAACACCTGCGTTATTGTGGCACCAGCTTCGGCCAGCAGTTCAACACTCTGGCTCTCATAGCCGGGCGCACTGGCTATCAACGTATAGGGTGTTGTGCGTACAGGCAGCGTCAGAGCAAAGGTGCCATCAGGATCAACCGTGATCGTCGATCCGCCGCTTACCTGTACACTGCCCGCCAGAGGTGCATTGCTCTCCGCATCACGGATGCTGCCTTGCACCAGTGCGGTCAATGACGATGGCCGGACGGTCAACTGCACATCAATCGTCAAAGGTGCCTGGCTCAAGTCAGCGGTATGCACCAGCACCCGTGCCTGATAATTGCCTGGCCCCGGTACCTGCGCTGCATTGAACGTGAGGGTCAGGCTGATTGTCTCTGTTGGATCCATGGTGGGGATTGTGCGGGGTAATTGCAACCAAGGGACATTGACCATAGCCCGTGCCACTGCTGCATACGCATCGACTCGGCCATAGCCATACACATTGTTGGGCACACGGGTGGCTTCACAGCGGCTATATGCCGGGCCACGAAAGCGATCATCGGTGCGGGGGGCTGCGCTTTGCGTGAGTATGGTATAGGTCGCATCATAGTCGCCAATCAAGGTCGGATTAGCCGACCAGATGAGCGCCACGGTGCCCGCCACGTGTGGTGCCGCCATTGAGGTACCTTGCAGGGTACCATAGCTCAAGTCAGCGCCCGCAAAGGTCGAAACAATGCCTTGACCAGGAGCGCTGATGTCAGGCTTTAACAGGTTGTTAAAGGCTGGCCCAATGCTGCTAAAAGAGGCTATCAGATCCTCCCTGGAGGTAGCCCCGACACCAACAACGTGAGCATAGTCGCCGGGTGAGGCGATGGTTCCGCAACGGGTGTTCTGGGCATTGCCGGCGGCAAAGACCGGGAAAATGCCAGCCGCACGCCAGGCGGTGGTAAAACCGATGTATTTTTCATCAGCCTGACTCGATGTCGCCCAGGAGTTGTTAATAATCTGTGGGCGCAAATCAGGTCGCGGGTTGCTACCATCCGGATCAGTGGGTGTTAACAGCCACTGTGCTGCCGCCAGAAGATCGGCTTCCGTGCAGATCGAGGTCTGGCATCCGCGCGCTGCAATCCAGCGTGCGCCCGGAGCAACGCCGACTGCGGGTGTACCGCTGGTTTGATCCGCACGTCCAACAATCGTGCCCATCGTGTGTGTGCCATGGTTGCCAGCATCAAAGGCATTCGATGCCGGTCGCTGGGGATCAAACCAGTTGTAGCTGTGGTCAATCGTACCGGTTGCGCTGTAGCCCCGGTACTGGCGTAGCAAGGCCGGGTGATCATAACGCACTCCGCTGTCAATCGTGGCGACGGTAATGCCTTCACCACTGACCCCAAACTCATACCAGACGCGATCGGCCTGGATCTTGCGGATATTCCAGCAGATACGTCGGTCATCGGGGTCACAGCTAGACGGGATTGTAACCTGGAGTGCAGGGGCACCAGGAGGCAATGCTGCATATCCTTCGAGCGGGATTGCCTCCTCCAGGCTGGTAACCCGATTGGCTCGTACCAACGCCACTTCTGATCGCGCTGCCAGTGCCTGCATATCAGTGTTGCGGCCTTCGACCACCAGTGCATTCGCAATCCACAGAGGGCGGTAGGGCAAGCCCCGCTGTTCAAGCCAGGCGCGCAACTCCATCTGGCTCTGTGTAGCCGTGGCATGCAAAGTTTCGTACACAAACCGACCGCGTTCGTTCCAGTCGGCAATAGAGTAGGCTGGTGAAAGATCGGCCTGTTCTTGCAAAAACACCAGAAACTCGGTGCGACCATCAACCGTGGCAGCCAGGTCACGTTCGAGTTGCGGATCGATCCGCGACTCCTGTTCCGGCAGTGCGACCTGGCGTAGATCGGGTGCGATCTCACGGCGCGTTGACACACCGGTTGGAAGAGCCGGCCATGCAGCGTATAACCGGGGCGTGTGGGGGCTGCTGCTCGTATTGGTTAGTGTTAGGGTGACTTGCTGCTGTTGTCCTGGATCGAGACTGGCGGTTACCAGGCTTGTACTGGCACGAAAGGGACTACGTGTCGCCTCTGTTATCGGCATGGCGCGTGTCGTGGTGGTTGCCACAACCGCAGATGCCGGTGTCGCGACCGATCCGACCAGCAGGCTCAGACACAGCAGGAGTGAGGGTATGAGACGTATATAGTGCATAACAATACCGCTTCATTCCACGCGAACGTGTGGTTCGTTTTCATTCCACGCGAACGTGGTTTGCTAAGAACGGGATCGACTCGGGTCGGATTGCTGTTCCAGGTGTTGTAACAGTCGATCCAGTTCGGCTAAGGTCTGGGATAGACCAGCGGATGGCACGGATAAGGCACGGGACGCACCAGTGCTGGTTGGGATAGACGGCCCACGCTTGATCAGGCGGCCTGCCTGATCGTCCACCGTCAGTGTCGGTAGAGGATGATCGGGATGCATACGCACTCCATGGCGTGCCAGCACTGACCGATAATACGCCGCATGCTGCTGGAAATGGGCCGCAACGGTCTGCATACCATGGTGAGCAATTTGCAGGCGAGTATGATAGCGCATCGCGTTTTCGTCAAACATCAGCATATCGTTCG
Organism: Chloroflexaceae bacterium; assembly: GCA_034435975.1. GTDB lineage: Bacteria > Chloroflexota > Chloroflexia > Chloroflexales > Chloroflexaceae > CAKZQX01. Next base: position 21,880 of record DAOTWD010000184.1, read on the forward strand.
CCTGCGGCTCGATCAACATAATATCAACATCGGGATGTTGACGCCGCACCTGTTTGAGGTGATACTGTAGCCCGGCGTGGGCAAAGGTGCGAAAGGCCTGATTCCCAATGCGCTGGATGCCCTGATCGCTCAGGCTGTGCCCCATCAGATGCTGCGAATTATCAAACGGAACGAGCGGGTTCACGCAGATGATCAACTGGGCACCACTATCAACCGCCACATCCAGACTGGCGGTGCCACGAATACCACCATCGATATAAACTCGATCTTCGATGCGCACTGGTTGGTAGAAGATTGGCATTGCTGCCGAGGCACAGGCGGCCAGCGAGATCGGAATATGTTCTAGCGGGGGCTGTCCAAACACGGCTCGCTGACCGGTATTCAGATCCGTCGCGATAATTGCCAGTATGTGGGGTAAAGTACGAAAATCATTACTACCACCCGACCGGAATAAGATGTTGCGCAAATAGCTTTCCATTGGCAAGGGATCATACAGGCCTGTGGGTAAACCGGTGGATAGGGACTCGATCAGATCTACCAGCGAGGCATTACGACCTTCGCGCAGGATGCGTTGCACGGTTGCCAGCAGTGCGGCTGGCAAGTGGACGCTGCGGCGCAGTGCAGCCGTAGGGTTGAAGGCAAAAATGTGATCAGGCGTGAGTTGTTCAATCCCCGGTAGGGGGTGGGTCACTACTGTGAGTAAGGTCTGCGGCGATAAACCATTGGCAATACAGGCGGCGATAAACGCGCCTGCACTCGTTCCGACATACATATCAAAATCATTGACCCTGAGCTGCGGCAATACCGCATCAATGGCACAGAGCGCTCCAATCTCATACATAGCCCCCGCAACACCGCCACCAGCCAGCACTAATGCAATTTTGCTACGTTGCGTTGTTAGAGGATGATTCACAATTCCCTCGGGTGGTATTGACCTCATCAGGCATAGTATACCCGCGCTGATGTAAGAGTTGCTCAATGACCTCTATCAGTGCATCTACCTGCGCATGCAGACGGACAACATCATTGCGGCTCGGCACTTCTGTTTCATGTGCTACCAGATCTTCACCCGTCCTCTCAGATAGTGTACCACGTAACAGCAAACCGCGCAGGCGTGTATCTTCCTCGGCACTTAGCATACCGTCCGCCACCAGCTGGTCGAGGCGTTGTCTAATTTCGAGGTCAATAATGGCCTTTCCACCAGGGGACGCAAACAACGCTCGCAGCCAGCCAGCCAGCCGCTCACCCCCAAACTGTATCAGACCCGTCAGTACAGAAGTTGACAATACGCGATTATTCGTATGCCGTCCTCGCGTTTGTAAGACGATCTGAGCCAGGATAGGCACGGTAATATCCTCACCCGTCTCGTTATCAATAACCTGAACTTGCTCACCATTCTGTACCAGCTGGGCGATACCTTCGAGCGTAATATACTGTTTACGATTAACATGGTAAAGCTTGCGGTTGGCGTACTTTTTGATCGTCTGCATTGAGGCTCCCTTCAGCGTGGCTTCTGTATTATAGCACACTGTGTACAGTGATGAATGATGCGAGGCGCGAGGATGTGAGGAGGCGCGGAGGCGAGGAGGAGCGGCGTAGCGCGTCCCTCCGGGGCGCGGGCGGGCGTGGGAGCGTGGAAGCGTTGAAGCGTTAAAGCGTGGGAGCGGGGGCGACATGTAGTGACGACTTTAGTCGTTTCCGCCTCTCGGCGGAGCGGTCGAGCGTGGGAGCGTGGGAGCGTTCAAGCGTGCCAACGTAATCGCATTGTCCTCTGCGCATACCACAAAGGTGTAGCAAACCGGATTCGTGCATTTTTGATTGCGCACTTCCGTAATAGCGGGTTAGAAACGGTCACTTGAACAGTATTCTGACCTCTCGCTCGATGAGCCAGCCGGGTGCGCCCGGATGCGCAGCGAGAGAAGCACCCCATCGGCGTTCACGTCCGTCCCTGAACCATCATATCCTAGAGCCTGTGATGGGTACGAAACCGAACGTCCACGCCGATGGTGCCTCGCGTCTCGTCACCTCATACCTGGGAACAAGAGATAAGGCGTCCTCAACTCTGGTTAGCGTTAGATGGGGGTGACTGGTTGGCACCCTGTCCCCGGCGCAATTCTTCAACACGCGCGGCAAGCTGGGCGATCTTCGCGCTAAGTTCATCAATGTCGCGCTTAGAAGGCACATTCAGGCGATTGAGAAACTGCTCAAAGCCATTTTCAATCTGCTCGGCAAAGTGCGCAGTCTGGGTTTGTGGGCGCTGGCGAAAGCGATCCATCACTTCTTGCATTATCTTTTCGCCATCCTTTTGCGCCAGTTCACCACGTTCAACCAGTCGGTTAATAAAGCTTTCGATCTCATCGCGACTCAACGCTACTGCACCAATACCTGCCAGCATCAATCGCCGTAACATCTCATTCAGAGGCATCGAGGCACTGCTTTTATTGTCATCGATCTGCCGTACATTCACTTCAATTTCTTCGGTCATACGTGAAACTCCTTGATCTGGATTATACGAAAACGCTGTACGACTCTCCTAACTCTCCTATATCATAGTGAGGAGTGAGGGGAGAGCAGTGAGCGTTGAGATCGAGCGGCTCTCTCTCTTCTCGCAGCTCTCCCCTCTCTTCTCGTTTGAGGAGTGAGGGGAGAGCAGTGGGCGTTGAGATCGAGCGGCTCTCTCTCTTCTCGCAGCTCTCCCCTCTCTTCTCGTTGTATGGTTCTACATATCTAATAGTCTATACGTAACGGATCAACACGCCAGAAGATCGTTACGATCCGCATAGCAGGAGCAGTATGGCGGCCGCACTCCGTTTATAACGCAATGCGTCATCAGCATTGAGTATAGCACCGCATGCGCTGACTGTCAACTGCATTGTGCTATCTGGCGCTATGTGGCAACCTATTACACTGCCTCATGCTGGATAGGGAACAGGGAACCGCTGACAGGGAAGCGGTGACAGGGAGATCCACCAACCACCTATAACCTGTAGTCCGTTCTCGGCAGCCCCTTACTTCTGCTTCCTCACGGCTCTTTCCTCTCTAGCAACACCTCGGCTGGTCGTACATGTGTTGCCTAGCGCACCGTTGTCGGCACAGGTGGCGACAGCGTCACCGGTTTGATCGGTCTGTCTCACGGCGATAACGAGTGCCGGCTATGGCTTCGATCATGATGAGCAGGCTTGCTAGCATGATCCCACACCAGATCAGCCATAGGTTCCCGTGTCTGGCAGGAACAGGCGGACTGGTGGTATGCAGGGTCATGGTCAGGGCAGAGTCGTTCGGTTCGAGAGGTGGCGTATTGGACGGCGCTATCGCCCGTGGTGCTGATGGCGGCGCGTTATGCGCTGCCCGCTCTACCGGGGGGGTACCGCATTGAGCGACACTGCCAGCATATTCGCGGCCCAGGAGTCCCAGTTGCACCTGCTCCAGCAGGGGTGCTGTGTCTGGCACGTCTGGCACCAGTTCCAGGCGGGCACGTTCAAAATATTGTACCGTCTTTGTCTGTCCGGTATGATCGTCCAGTTCAGTCAACAGGTCGCTAATAGGATAGCCGAATAACCTCAGGCCACCGTATTGGGTATAAAACATACGCAGACGATCGTTGGCAATAGCCGCATCGACGTCAAAGCGGCGCTCGATCAGGCGGTCGGGGTATCGCTGTCGGTAGACCTCGGTGCCAATCTGGGTACCCACGACGCGATACGGCCAGTCTTGCGCCGGGTGCCATTCCAACCGCTGCCGTTCGGTCAGCAACACACTGGTGGTGTGCCGACAATCGCCGGTCATATCCAGTGTGACCGGCCCGAGCAGAGAGCCAGCAAGAGCTTGAATGCTCTCGCCGGGTAACATCAGGAAATACTGCGCAAAATCGCCACCAATCTGCCCATCAGCGAATGGTATGGTTGGGCAGACGGCGATCTGATCGCCGGGAGTTGGTGGTATGGGGGCAACCTGTCGTAGACCGTCGACGTCACGCATGATCAACCGCACATGGCGCACCACATCCTCCTGGCCCTGGGACGGAATCGGGGCCGGGCGGGTATCATGATCCACGTGTATCGTAGGCAGATAGCGATAGCCACTGACGCGCACACTGCCATCGGTGTGCCGGATGATACCGACATAGAAGATAACGGAGGTGGCGCTAAAGTAGGGTATCTGGAAGGCTCCCTGCGAGGCCAGGAAGTTTGCCAGCGAATAGATGACCAGCGTCTGGCGGCCATTTGTTTCAATAATATCGACAGGCTGGAGCGTATGTGACTGTGCGCCCAGGATCACATCAGCACCTGCTTCGGCCATACGTCTGGCTCCCTCGATCTGGCTGCTATCCGGGTAAAATTGATACTCGTAGCCCCAGTGTGCGGCCACAATCACCAGATCAGTCTCGCGGCGAGCCTGGGCAATTGCTGCCAGCACCTCCGGGCGCACATCACCCTGCTGCCCATACACATTCGAGGCCCATAATAAATTTACCTGATTGTACGGATCGGAAAGACCATTGGTACCCCAGGTGAACGAGAGGAAACCAATGGTGATACGTACCCCATCGCGGGTCAGGGTCAGTGGTAGGTAGGGTGGTCGAGGTTGACTGCTGGCGCTGGTTGAGACTGCCCCGTGATGGAGGATTCCTGCTTGATCGAGTACTGCCAGAGTCGCATCAAGGCCATGCGGCCCGCGATCGAGGATGTGGTTGTTAGCGGTTGAGACAACGCCAATGCCGGCATTGCGCAAGGCGGGAGCCAGTGCTGGATTGAAGTTAAAGGCGGGATAGCCTGTGTAGGGACTACCCGCCAGCATAGCGCCGTCAAAATTTGCATAGGCGATGTCAGCCGCTTGTAAGAAGGGCCGCACATAATCGAACAGATAATCATAGCCATGTGTCTCGCCCACGGCCTGAATATTTTCGTGCAGAAAAGTATCCCCGGTGGCCGCAAATGTAAAATGGGTATCGCCGGGATTGCCGTCGCCACACATATTGGCCGCCAGCAGTGGCATGTCCAGTCTGTCAGCATGCTGTGCGGTGACATCACGTGCAAATCCTGCGATGAGCAGAAATATGATCATGATGACCCGGACAGTCCGCGCGTGGTTGAAATTCATCCTGTATCCCTGTGAACAATGTACGTCTGGGTACCGCGGCTCTGGCATAAGTATACCACAGCGAGGCGAGGATGCGAGGATGCGTGTGCAGGGACAGGTAACAGGGGACAGGGTATAGGTGTTCGAGCCAACCAGCCTGATCACCTGTCCTCTGTTACCTGTCCCTTAAATGACAGGAGTTACGTGGTAATAAGGATGCGCGTCGTCGCGTCGTCGCGTCGTCGCGTCGTCGCGTCGTCGCTCGAATGCTCCACCGCTTGAACACTCGAACGCTTGAACGCTCCAACGCTTGAACGCTCGATCGCTCCGGCGCGTGAACACTTAAAGCCGCCTCTCCGTTTAGCTCTCCATATCACAGAACCCGGCTGAACACGCCAGTTCCTGTGCTGCTGTGGTCAGATCCTCCTCTTCATAGCGGTAGATTTTCGCAAAGTCGATCTCCGGGAATTCGGCCACCAGGCGCTGATACTCGGCAGCAGTAATTTCCACATAGGGCATCTGGGCATAATTTGCCTCAAACGACGGCAAGAAGGTCAGACCGCCGATCATATCGCGATGTTCCCAGACCCACTTCATCAGATCGAGAACCTCATCGGGTGTATACACAATCGTGCAACTGGGATTGTGATCCGTCCAGTACAGCTTGTTTTGTAGCCAGTACTCACACTGGGCAATCGCTGAACGGTCTCGGCGCGTGATCGCCCCGTCAGGTGCTTTGACCGGGAAATGGATGACCCAGGTGTTTGCATTTTCGGGTGTCTGTCCATTTTCAGGATCCATGGGTACTCCCGCGCTGCGCAAGACGTGGAAAAGCGGTGAGTGTGCGGCCACGCGGACATTTCGAATATAGTAGGGTGCCCAGCGTGCATGTAACCCCGATGAACAGTCGAGCATTTGACTGCTATTGCCACTCGGCTTGACACATGTAACCGCTGCTGACCGATTGATACCCAGTGCAGCCGCAGTTTCACGGTTGACCTGTATCGCTATCGCACGCAGTTGCGCTTTGACGTCTGCATCCTGGGCGATGGGGCTATCCATCTGGCCAGTAATATCGACACCCAGGAGCCGCTCTTCTTCGCAGTTTTGCCGCCACATTGGACGCAGACCGGGAAAATGCGTCGCCAGTGATTGGATCGTCCCCACAATGGTCGCCACCTCCACCTTCTCGCGCAGGCTCTCGAAGGTGTCATCGTTGCGGGCAACGGCGGCGGTGAGGTTGCAGAATTGCCAGGGACGAAGGACGATCTCGCCGCAGTTTCCGGTAATACCGTGTGATAGCTGAAAGCAGTGCGTTTCATCAAAGACCGAAATATCCCACACATCCTCATAGAGATCCGTGGCCTCGACAGAGACCACTTCCACACTAACACTATCAGAACCGGAGTGAGCCTTCTCACGCTGCTTGCCGGCAGAAAGTTTTGCCTGCTTATCAGGATGGGTGAGTTGAAAAATCGATCGGAAATGATTCACGTCGGACAGACCGGAGATCGTGAGATCGTAGCAAGCATACTCTCGCTCATAAGCGTGACCGTTTGGAAACCGCGCGATCGAGCTCGACTCACGTATGCTTGTCTTGATGCCATAGAACCCAAGCAACGCCGAAACATCCTCTATGAGCTTCTTATGCGCTGAAACGAGGACGATAATGGCATAGCCGGGCTGTTTCGTCGTATCGATTGAGCCGTCCGAGGAAAAGAGGCCATCTATCAACCCTTTACGGAATTCCTCACCGGCTTGTTTCCATACCGAACCCGGCAAACCGTCTGTTTTTGGACGAATGTCCAGACTGGCGGCCCACCGATCAAGCGTATCTGACTGAGTATTGAGCTCAAACCACGTAGACTCGTCACGCTGTCGTCGCGAAAACGTCGTCGTCGAACCAAGTTGGTGAACAATTTGCTCCAATCGCCGAGAAAGACCAGCACGTTCATCCTGCTCACCAACAGTCAGGCCAAACTGTGTCTTGCCAGAATCACCGCGTTGGATCATCCCCCCATCGCCAAGTAGCCAACCTGCCAGGAAACCGTCCTCGTAACTTCCCTGATTGCCGAATCCCAATGTTTCTGGTCGAACAATTGGCAAACGGAACCCCGCCTGGAGATCAACAGTCGCAACTTTCGACACACTCTGGTCAGGCTGGATAACCGGCCATTGGTGTTCAGCTGTTGCATAATAGCTATGACCACCCTTCAAGGACACTTTGTAGAGACGTTTGCTCCTTCCTGAAAGAAAGCACATTGCGGGACTCAATGCCCCGTGAAGATTCCGCACGAGGAATTGCTTACCCTCCAATACTTCAATGGGAAGAATTCCCTCGGATGTAAAAACGAGCGTGCCTTTCCGTAACGACGGGTTCGTGCCAAACTCAGCCGCCTGCCGGTGTGCCGGTTTCAGCAGGTTTGCGGCCTCGCGGTTGAAAATCCCCGGCTCACCACGTCCAGAGTCAACCATTTCCATAAACTGGTGAATAAACTCGCGTTGCGTCAAGCCACCCTTTGGCCAGACCACCGAGTTGTTGGCATTCCAACGCTGGCTATTATCGCGCTCAAAATCGCCACTTTTCGCCGTGCGCATCTCTGCATCATCGTAGTCGAACAGCGAGAGCATGGCGGTGTTATGCACAAGATAGCCTTCAGCCACAAACATGTGGCCGTCCCGCACCTCGATGTCGTAGGTGTGCGCTTCCCCGCCGGGGCGCACGTCCACAACCGCAATGGGCACATAGTGGGTCGCCTTCACCAGCGTGGTTAACACAGCCCTGTTCATATGTTCGGTATGACCGGGCGACCAGAACTGGCGATACTGCTGATGCGGCAGATCGTGCTCGACCATCCAGCCAGGGACAGTGTAACTGGACTGTTTATCTTTCCGGGCCACCCAGACGCCACAGGCATGTGTGCCAATCAATTCGGCAGCATACTGAAGTGCATGGGCATCCTTGATCGACACGACCCACTGTACCCTCTCGCCATGTTGAGGTTCGGGCCGGCGTATACAAATCTCAGCCACAATGCCCAGCGTTGCAAGTAACCTGACGATGTCACGGCCAAACACTTCATCGGCGGTTGAGACGACGGTCACCGGGCGATCAGTATAACAACCAGCACCGTCCATCAGGCCGGCCACAAAAGCCGCACGTACGTCAACCGTAGCACGCCAGAGCGCTTCGGGCACGACCAGTGGGAGTTGCGGCTGCCTGTACTGGCTCATCCACCGGGCAATCTGGCGGTTGCTACTGCGAATCTGCACCCACGAGCCTTCCTGGTAGACGATACGCGCCGGAATGCCATGCGTATCCATCCATGCCGAAACACGCTCGATCTGATCAATCTCGCTGGTATGGCATGCCACTGCAACATAGGTATTGCTGCCCTGGATATGTTCAGCGCGGTCTTCGACCTGCACATATCCATCGACCAAAAACTTCCCCATGAACCAGGCCATTTCGGTATCCAGTGAGGGTTGCACTAGGAGTGGGCCATGCGGATCGGCAGCGTGTCTCTCCGGCCAGGGGAGCAACGCCTGGGCTTCACCATCAATTGGATGCGCAATAAAGAGTAAACGATCCTCAGGTGTCAAATCGCGGGCATATTTGAAGGTATGTCCACCCCAGACATCCGTCAGCACCGCAACACGATGATGGGGGGTACAGCGGAAAATCGTGCCGGACTCGGTCATGATCTCCACGATTGCCTGAACACCCTGGTCAAACCATGCCGTGACGCTCTTATAGCCCGCAGTGGTCAGTACCCGATCTCCCTCGTGTACGTCTTCAATCGGAATAGCCCCGCGTTCAGTATGCACCCGTGTGCCCGCAGGGAGACAGCGCCGCACGCCACCGCTTACGGCGGCATTCCCCACGGCACACATCATGTCGTGGGCATCGATCGGGCGGAGGAACGAGCCCTGGCGGGCCAGAATACGTGAGCGGACAAAATCGAGCATGGTGCGTAACGGTTCCGGGCCAGAGGCACGGCCACCTTTTGTCCGGAGTGGTGCCCCTGCTGGCCGCAATTGGGACAGATCAAAGCGCACATCGCCACCCTCAAACCAGGTGGCTAACCCGCAATGCAATGCTTCAGCCCAGCCTTCGGCCGAGTCGGCGACCACAAATGGCTCACGCATGGCTCCTGTCTGGCGCTTAATGCGCGGGAAATTCTCTACATACCGACTCTCGACCGAGAACCCCACGCCGCAGCCGCTCATGGAAATGATCAATGCCTCGACAAACGAGTCGATGCTCTCTACCGGCTGATAGCTGCAGTTGTAAATGGTGATGTTATTGCGGCGAGCGGCTGGCCCGGCCATCGCCAGCAGGCGCATCGAGGGCATAGCCCGCAGCTCCAGAATAGCCTGACGCACACGGGTGTAGGTTTCGGGCGGCAATCGTGATCCCGCCAGTTCATACAGATAGTCGATACAGCGATTGACGGTTTCCAGCCAGGTTTCGCGCCGTCCCAGTTCATAGTTAAAGCGCGCATACTTATCGAAAAACTGGAATTTTTGCAGTGGTGTTGGAAAATAGCGATCCGAATCGGCAAACGCCTGGCGCACTGCTTCGGGAATAGGCCGTCGTTCTCGTTTTTTGGCCTGCTCGGCACGATAGAGAATGTAGTGCTTTGCTGCGTCAAATTCACCTGCAGCCTGTAGCACGATTTCGACAATATCCTGTACCCCTTCAAC
>DAOTWD010000185.1:0-2768 GCA_034435975.1 Chloroflexaceae bacterium
GCTGGTTCACCTGGTGGCGCTGATACAGGAGCAGGTGCGGGAATTTATGGGCACAGCCGAGCAGCACGATGACATAACCATCGTTGCAGTTCGCCCTGGTCTACGATCAACCGCATTGGCGGCGGATGCGATCTCCAACACGATTGCGGCGCATCCGTGATCAGTATGCGAGATTGAGCGTCGGACAGTTGCTGCAACCTGCCTATTTTACCTGGAGCAAATATGCTGTTATATGACTCTTATACCGCGCAAAAAAGTGAGTTTGTGGTTCCCACTGATCGTTCGGTCAAGCTGTATGTGTGTGGGGTGACACCCTATGATACTACCCATATCGGGCATGCGCGTACCTATCTGGTTTTTGATCTGTTGGTACGCTATTTACGCTGGCATGGAGCGACCGTCGAATACTGTCAGAATGTCACTGATGTCGATGATCCGCTCTTTGAACGTGCGGTGCGCGATGGAATTTCCTGGCAGGAGCTGGCCGAGCAGAATGTTGAGCGCTTTGTTACTGATTGTCGGGCGCTCAATATTCTTCCGCCCACCTATTTTCCGCGTGCCAGTGCGGAGATCGATGCTATGATCCCGTTCATTGCCCAACTGGTGGCCCTGGGGCATGCCTATACCCGGAATGGAAATGTGTATTTCAGTGTACGTACCGATCCCCAGTTTGGCACAATGAGCCGATTGGATTATAATGAGATGCTGATGATGGCCAACCAGCGTGGTAATAATCCTCATGATCCCCATAAGCACGATCCTCTCGATTTTGTTCTCTGGCGTACCGGGAATCCCGGTGATCCGACCTGGGAGAGTCCCTGGGGAATGGGGTTACCCGGCTGGCATATCGAGTGCAGTACGATGGCTACCCGTTATCTGGGGCCGAGTATTGATATTCACGGTGGCGGGCGCGATCTGCTCTTTCCCCATCACGCCTGTGAGATTGCCCAGACCGAGCCGGTGACGGGTGTCCGGCCCTTTGCGCGCTTCTGGATGCATACCGGCTTGGTCTGGCTGAATGGCGAGAAGATGAGTAAATCCCTGGGCAATCTGGTTTTTGCCCGTGACGCGATACGCGATCACGGAGCGGATGCCTTGCGCTGGTATCTGCTCAGTTTTCCCTACCGTGCGGATTTTGCCTATGAACGTAGCGCCGTGATACACGCCGAGACCCGAATTACCCAGTTACGGCATGCATTGCACGTGAGCAGTGGTACGGATACGGCCCTTGACCTGACCCGCGGGCGCATCGCGTTTGATGCGGCACTCGCAGATGATTTGAACACACCGCTGGCGCTGGAGATTCTGGCAACCCTGACGCATGATGTTCTCACGGCAGCAGCCGAGAACCGTGATGTCTCTGAAGCCCGACGCATGCTGGCCGAACTGTCCGACGTGATGGGTTTGCGCCTGACAAGCGACATGGCTCTGAAACAATCCATACCATAAACATACTATGAATATGCAATGAACGCCCAACATAGAACGCACATGATGCGGTTGATGCTCATTTTCCTCCTGTTACTGGTAAGCGCCTGTCAGTTGTTTAACCTCCCGACGCAGGCACCGTCGACAGGCGTGCTGCGTTGGAGTATTGAGGGCGTCAATGATCTGCCCAACTTTGACCCGGCAAGACCCAGCAGTCAACAGTCGATTACCGTGTCGCAGCTGATTTTTGCTGGCCTGGTGCGGCTCGATGCCGATCTGCAAGTGCAACCTGATGGTGCCGAGCACTGGCAGGTCAGCCCGGATGGTACCACCTATACCTTTCGCATCCGTCGCAATCTTCGGTTTGGGAATGGTGACCCGGTGACGGCGCACGATTTTGTCTACTCCTTTAACCGGGCGCTCGATCCTGAGCATGCCGCATTTGGCATCCGCGAGCAACTCAGCCATATTGTGGGCGTAGAAGACATGGTGGCGGGGCGTACCAGCACAGTCCCGGGCATTCGTGCCATAGATGATCACACGCTTGAGATCCAGCTTGACTCACCACGGGCTTTTTTTCTGTCACAACTGGCGCTCCCCTTTAGCTTTGTCGTTCCACGCCAACTTATTGCAGAATCAGGTGACGATTGGATTGAGATGGCATATGGTACTGGCCCATTTCGGGTACAGGAATGGCATCATGGTACCGAGATTGTGTTGACGGCCAATCCATATTACTGGCGCGGTACCCCAGGCGTGGCCGGGGTACACCTGCCGTTCTATCCTGATAACACCGAGGCGTATCAAGATTACCGGCGCGGCAAGCTGGATATAACTGGCAGTAGTCAGAGTGGCATCCCGGCTGCGCATGTGGCGGAGGTGCAGGTATTACCTGATTTCTGCACCGCACCTGCATTGATTGTTCGTTATATTGGCTTCAACAACATGTTGCCACCGTTTGATAATGTGTTTGTGCGGCGGGCCTTCGCCCTGGCAGTGGATAAACAGACACTGGCTCAGCAAATACTCTCGAATACCGTCGTTCCCACGGAGCGGATTTTGCCCATGGGTATGCCAGGTTCGCAACTGGCCGTCAAGGGACTGGAGTTTGATCCAGTCGGTGCGCGGGCGGCATTACATCTGGCCGGGTATGTTGGTGCCCAGGATATACCGCCCATAACGCTGACCTATGGGCAGGAGGGCGATAACGCGATCGTCGCCGAGGCATTACGCCGTTTCTGGCGTGATACGCTCGGCGTGGCGGTGACACTCGAAGGCCTGGATCTGACCACGTTCATTGACCGGCTGGATGCGACCTATTACCATCCTGAACAGGGATT
>DAOTWD010000186.1:0-23605 GCA_034435975.1 Chloroflexaceae bacterium
GTTGTGCGGGGGCCTGCGGCCCCCGCACAACCGCCGGCGCAGGTACCATCTGAACGGTTGCATAGGGTATAACTGGTACAGATAATAGCGTTTTTCGTGTCACCAGGACAGATGTGATTGTAGCTGCATCGGGTGAATGTCTGATGATGAGTCACGAAACCAGAGATGGTAAGTTTGTCATCATGGGCAGTCATCAGTATGCGCCTTTACCCCATATAACAGCTGGAATGGTCATTAAGAGAATACGTAGATCGGTGCCGACCGACCAGTTCTCGGCATAATAGATGTCGAGGCGCACCATCTCATCAAAGGTGGTCGTACTCCGCCCCAGTACCTGCCACAAACCGGTTAACCCCGGGGTTACCTCCAGGCGGCGATAATGCCAGGGTTCATACTGGCGTACTTCTTCGGGCAAGCCAGGGCGCGGGCCAACCAGACTCATTTCGCCGCGTAGCACATTCCACAGTTGGGGCAACTCGTCCAGACTGCTACGGCGGAGGAAGCGCCCGATGCGTGTCACTCGCGGATCATGGCGGATCTTGAACAGCGGCCCGTCGGCCTCGTTCAGCCGGGACAGCGCCTCCTTCTGCTTATCGGCATCGCGCACCATCGTGCGGAATTTATAGCACACAAACGGCAGTCCATCTTTGCCGATGCGAATCTGACGAAACAATGCTGGCCCTGGCGAGTCAAGGCGGATGAGCAGCGCCAGCAGGAGGGTGAGTGGCAACGTTACTGGCATACTCAAAACCACCATGCCCACGTCTAACACACGCTTGAGTGCCAGATTCCAGCCTTTCAGCGAGACCTCCTTGAGGCCAAGCAGCGGCACTCCGCTAATCTGCTGGACATCGACGCGGTCAAAGCTCAATTCATACAGATCAGGCACAACTCGGTAGTCAACACTCAGGGTACGACAGGCCTGCACCAGTTGGGGTAACTTGCCATGCTCCCAGAAAGGTAAGGCCAGAATGACCTGATGAATCCCATGCGTGCGCACCATCGTCTTCAGGCTGTCAATCTGGCCGAGATAGCGATAAATCGTACTCTCGCGGGCAGTATTGCAGGCGGGTTGATCGGAAAGATAGCCGACCAGCCGATAGCCGAGATGTGGCTGGGCGGCGAGACCGTTCATCACCTGATAGCCCAGACCGTTACCGCCGACCACCAGCACCCGCTCTTGCCCAATACCCTGGCTCCAACACCAGTGGCGTATACCGAGCAAAAGAAGCCGCCACAGCGTCAGCAAGACAATAATATTGAGGCCAGCAAAAGCGAAGATCAACCGCGAATAGTAAAAAGGCCGATAGAGAAACACCAGCACAATCAGTAGCGCCACGCCAGTCAGGGTACTGCTCACGATAATCCCGGCATAATCCAGCACACCCGACCCACGCGGCAGGCGGTACAGTCGTTTCATTTCAAAAAGAACCAGCAACACCAGCATGAGCAACAGCGTGACGGGCAGAAAAGCGTAAAACTCGACGTAATGATAAGTAGGGACTTCAGTTATGATCGGTTTGAGTGCATCCGGCCAGTCAGCGATATACCGCATCCAGTAGGCCAGCACAAAACTGAGGAAAATGAGTGCCTGATCACCAACGCACAATCCCATATGTACCAGCCAGTGCTGGTGATGCCGAAGCGCATATCCTGGCGCTGCAAAAATTGATGGCCTGACGGCAGGGTACAGGCTTCTGTCCATTACTTGCTCCAGATAAGGTATCCAGGGTGTAACCAATGTGACGGCTCCCAGAGCGAACAAACCTGTTGCTCTCAGAGACGGCCACCCCGAAGAGGAGAGAGAAGAGGAGGGAGGAGGGAGAAAATAGCTGTCAGGAAATAGGAAATAGGAAACCGTTGGAGAGGACTTCTCTTTCCTCCTTGCTATTTCCTCTCTTTCCTCCTTGCTATTCCCTCTCTTTCCTCCTTGCTATTTCCTCTATCTCCTAATTTTCTAATTGGGCTAAAGCCGCTCAAGCGGATGAAGCCCTTCTATCCCAGGGCGAACGCTCCTGGGCTTTGCGCGCTATTTGCATAATAGCTCTGCCAATTTTACCACATCTGACTGCAAAATACATTTGCTGGCAGGGATATACCAGAGCTACGTCTTGTCCGACGACTGAAGTCGCGGGCGAAAGCTGCAAAGCCCGCCTGTACGGAGTGGTACAGCCATGACGGTGGCCGTTGCCCATCGGAGCCGAGGTGGTTATGCCTACTTCCTTCATTTCACGCTTCCATCATAATCATTCGATGAAGGACCGTTGCCCATCGGAGCCGAGGCTGATTCTTGAACACATATCGTTCGGATTTGGTACAATATTTAGAATTATACTCTGCAATGCAGCAAGTGTTAAGGTACCCGTCTGGCTGATTTCGTCTGGAAGGGCTATGCCTCTCGCGGTGTTTCTTGGGGCTGGCTACGTGGAAGCCAGGGACTCCCGCATAACCCGCTGGTGAACGTTCCCCGGAACAAGGACGATGTTAAGGGTTACACCATGCGTCAAACCGGCACAGTAGGATTTTTTACAACCTTGATCGGATTGTTCACCGTCATCGGAGTGGGGGTTCTTGCCGGTCATACTACGCCCGGTGAACCGCAGCCTGTGTTGAGCGTTGGTCTGGCGCTGGGCACGGGTGGCCTGGGCGATCGAGCGTTCAACGACGATGCCTATGATGGATTGCAACAGGCGCAGCAAGCATATGGTATTCGCTTTCGCATTATAGAATGGCAAGGCGATCAGGCGCAGGTAACCAACCTGCGTGATCTGGCACAGGAACACCATGATCTGGTGATTGCGGTAGGGCAGGAACATGCGGCGATCATCGAGCAGGTTGCGCTGGAGTATCCGCACCAGCGATTTGCAATTGTAGACGCGCAGGCTGAGTGCCCCAATCTTACCTCTGTCACCTTCCGCGAGTTAGAGGGCGATTTTCTGGCTGGGGCACTGGCGGCCTTGCTCAGTTCGTCGGATGTGATCGGCTTCCTGGGCGGTGCAGATATTCCAGTGATCCGCCGTATTCGCTTCGGCTGGACGCAGGGCGTGCGCTATGTCAAGCGTGATGCGCAGATTCTGGTGTATTATGCCAGCGGTCAGGACGATTTCAGCGGGTTCAATAAACCGGAGTTGGGTCTGGAACTGGCCACGGAGATCTATGAGTCGGGGGCCGATGTGGTCTATACGCCAGCAGGACGCACAGCACTGGGCGCGATTATGGCTGCCCAACAACAACAGCGACTGGTGATTACGACTGGCTCTGATCAGCGCTGGATTGCGCCCGATGTGGTAGTTACCAGTCGTATGAAACGGATTGACACCGCGGTGTTCACGCTGATCACTGAATTGCAAGCAGGGACATTGCAGCCAGGCATGCGTGTCCTGGATCTGCAATCGGGAGGAGTGGGCCTGGCACCGCTGTCAAAAGAACTGGTTCCCCTCGAAGTACAGATCAGACTGGAAGCGATCGCCGAGGATCTGGATCGTGGTACGATTGTGGTACAGGAGTATCCCCGACCATGAGGGCGTTGTTTCGGCCCTGTTTGCACTGGTGGCGGGCACGCCTGAGTCAGCAAATTATTGTGCCTGCTGTGCTGTTGACACTGCTGTTTCTGGCTGCGCTTGGATTTGTTGCGTTTCGGATGGGGCAGCGGGCGATCGTCGATCAGATTGAAACGCGCAACCAGCAGGTGGCCGCCCAGGTGGGCCAGGAAATTACGACTTTTTTTCAGAATGTGCTGGATACGCTCCGGTTGCAGGAGCAGGCACTACTGGCAACCGATGATCGCACCGCGCAAGAACAGGCACTCATTAGTTTGCGGGCAAAGTTTCCCTATACCTATGGTGATCTACGGTTGCTGAACGATCAGGGAGAACAACTCTTGCTGATGTCCGGGCCATTGCACCAGATTCTGGCTGAGGGCGTCTCACACTTTGATCCGCCCGAGAGCGTTACGTTGGGTGCCGATGTTACAGAAGCGTTGCAGACCCGTTCCATTCGGGTCTCGCCCGTGGCCTTTCGTCCAATCACCAGTTCACCCTATGTCACTATGACCTTGCCCCTGTCCGATGAGAACACGTACCGTATGCTGGTGGTTCAGATCGACCTGCGCTCGTTCTGGACACGTGTCGATAGCCTGCAAGTAGCTGGAGGTGGTATCAGCATTGTGGATCAACAGGGCACCATCCTGGCCCACCCGGATCGGCAGCGCATTGGACAACAGCTTGACATCGAGGCGATTGCCCCCATGTTTGCAGGTTATGCCAACAGCACGACCTATACGCAGGATGGTATTACCTACCTGGCAGCGTACTCACCGTTACGCGGGGTGTTGCGTGGCTGGGGGGTGCTGGTGGAGCAGCAACGCAGCACTGCGCTGGCACCCGTGCGTACCATTGCATTCGTGGCGATACTGGTGACACTGCTCAGTGGCGTCAGTGTGGCTTTGCTCCTCTCGAATGTCGTACGGAGTGCGGTGCAGCCGGTGGAGTTGCTCAGTCAGGCAGCCTCAGATATTGCGGTCAGCGGTAATCTGGGAGAGCATCCACGCTGTCTGCAGATCGTCGGGTTTGAGCCGACGCATGAAATAGCGATATTGACCGATTCGTTTAATCGGATGATAGCCGGTCTGTACACCGCCCATGAGCGTCTGGTGCAGTGGAACGAAGTGCTGGAACAGCGTGTCATCGAGCGTACCGCACAGTTGCACACGGTGATGGATGTGGCGCGGTTGAGCGGAGGATCGCTGCAAGAGCAAGAGGTACTGTCCACCATTCTGGCCCATATCGGGCGTCTGGTGGAATATGACACGGCCACGATCCTGCTGCTCAACCCGACGGGGGCCTTGCTCGAGACGGTGGCGATGGCGGGCATGGTGAGTGTTACCCGCCGCTCCACCCACCCGTTGAGCTATTTTCCACTCAACGAGGCGGTGATTAACACTCGTAGCGCTATCATTGTACCTGATACCTCCCGCGATCCGCGCTGGCGTAGCACAGACACAACCCCGCTGATTGCCGGATCATGGCTGGGTGTTCCGCTGCTCGTCAAAGAGCAGCCGATCGGTCTCCTGGCAGTACTCAAAACACAGATCAACTTTTATGGTGCGGAGGAGGTACAGTTACTCACCGCGCTTGCCAGCCAGGTAGCGATCACCATTGCCCATGCGCGGCTGTATGAGGACTCGGTGCACCGGATTGAGCGCGAACTGGCGCTGGCTGAAGAAATCCAGCGTCATCTGTTTCCTACCGTCGCCCCGCAGATCGAAGGACTGCTGGCGGCGGCATTTTATAAACCTGCCCGTGAAACGACGGGTGATTTCTACGAGTTTATCCCGATTATTGAGCAGGGCATGAATGGCCGCCTGGGGATTATTGTGGGTGATGTGTCGGGCAAAAGCCTGCCGGCAGCATTGCTCATGGCCATGGCCCGCACGGCGTTGAGTGCGGCGGCCCGCACAACCCCGACTGATCCGGCGACGGTGCTAGGCCTGGCAAACACGGTACTGATGGGGGATATGCCGCGGGGGAGCTTTGTTGCCAGTTCGTATGCTGCGTTTGATCCTACGGATCGGACGCTGGCGCTGGTGAATGCAGCCCAGCCAGCACCAATGTTATTGCGCGACGGGATGGTACTGTTTCTTGAAGGCACGGGCAGTCACCTGCCGTTGGGGGTGGTACCGTCACCGATCTATGAGGCACTACGCCTGGATGTATATCCTGGCGATGTGTTTGTCTTCTATACCGACGGTGTCATTGAAGCCCATAATAAGCAGCGCGAGTTGTTTGGTTTTGAGCGATTGGAGGCAGTTATTGCAGGGTGCGCTGATCTTGATCTGCTACCGCAGCAGATTATCGAACGCATCATCGCAGCGGTCAGCGCCTGGAGTGCGGGTATGCCGCAGCACGATGATATTGCGCTGATGGTGTTGCGGGTGACCCAGGTATGATAAAATCAGATAATCATGCGTTCTCTACGATACAAACACCTGAAAGTGGGCCATAGCGAGCTAACGAGCACGCACTGTACCTGAGGAATCAACCGAATCTGGTATCAGAAACTCCTCCTATATAACGAGATATTCCCTGGGGAGGGAGGCGCGGCGCGGTTTCGTCACTCCAGAATCACCGGGAACGTGCGAGCGCCACAGGTTCCCGCGCCCCTGCCCAGATCACGTCTCGTTGGAGCACGACAAACCACGAATCATAGATTGCGAGGAAGCCCGTGCGACTGCGCGAATTTCACTATTGTTGGGAGTGGTGTCTCCAGAGTAGCCCGCAGCTATTGTGGCCGCTGCTGGCTGATACGAATCGCTTTAATTATGATACGGGTCTGCCTTCGGTTGAGCAACTTGGCGACGATGCGGCAGTGTTAAGCAATGCGCGTCGTCACCTCCGCCTCTTTCAATTTGGTATGGCGGTGGAGTGGATTGAGGAGCCGTTTGAGTGGATGCGGCCCTATCGGTTTGGCGTTGTCCGACGCTATCGGCGTGGGCCAGTCGCCGAAATGCGGGCACAGGCCGAGTTAACGCCCCGGATTGAGGGTGGGACGCATCTGCGCTATCAGGTCTGGGTCAGACCGCAGAATATCCTGGGCTTGATCGCTATTCCGCTCCAGGTCGGAGTATTGAGTCGGCGGAGGTTTAGCGCCACGCTACAAAAGTATGATCAACTGGCACTGGCTGGCAAGTTGCCGTTGGAGTTGCCCACCCGTGTCCATTTTGCGCCAGGTGGCCGTCAACGTCTGGCGCAACTCTGTGAGACGCTGGTGGCACAGGGTGCCGATCATGATCTGGTGACACGGCTGGCGATGGTGATTGAGCGTGGCGACGATAACACGCTGGGTCGGTTACGTCCCTATGCACTAGCGGATTATTGGGGTGTTTCGCGTTCGGCAGTGCTGGAATTGTGTTTGCTGGCGACTCGTGCTGGCTTGCTTGACTTTCGCTGGGATCTGCTCTGTCCCCTCTGTCGCGGTTCGCAATCGCATAGCTCAACCCTCAGGGACATCGATGTGCATGTCCATTGTGACTATTGCCATATTGACTTTGAAGTCAATTTTGATCGTTCGGTAGAATTGACTTTTCGGCCCAACCCCTCGATTCGCTCGATCCGTGAACAGGTATTCTGCGTAGGTGGGCCGGGAATCACGCCCCACATTGTGGTTCAACAGTTGCTCCAATCTGGTGAACGCCGCACTGTGACGCCTATGCTCGAAGAGGGCCGTTATCGCCTACGGGCGTTGAATTGGCGCGGTCATCAGTTGGTGTCGGTCTCAGCAGCGGGCCAACCGGAAGTCAGCCTGGAGGTCTCTGGCAGTGGCTGGCCTGCTGCTGAGCCAGAGGTGGGGCTGTCCCCACAGTTGACGCTGGAAAATAAGACCGACCGTGAGCAGTTAGTAATACTGGAGCGTATGTCCTGGGGTGATCAGGCAGTGACTGCCACCGAGGTAACGACGCGCCAGGCTTTTCGCGATCTGTTTGCGAACGAGGCGTTGCGCCCAGGTGAGCGTATTTCGGTGGGCAATCTGACGATTCTCTTCACCGATCTGCGCGATTCGACCCGTCTCTATCGGGATATTGGCGACGCGTCTGCTTTTGGCCTGGTGATGAACCACTTCGATGTGTTGCGCGAGATTATAGCTGCTGAGGAGGGGGCGATTGTCAAGACGATTGGCGATGCGGTGATGGCGGTGTTTCATCGCCCGGCATCGGCTTTGCGTACTGCATTGAAAGCGCAGCAGATTCTGTCGCTGCCAGAGAACGGTATGCGACCGTTATATCTGAAGGCTGGTATTCACGCTGGTTCGTGTATTGCGGTCACACTCAATGATCGGCTGGACTATTTTGGTTCAGCCGTCAACATTGCGGCGCGTCTGGTGGGGATGTCAACCGGTGATGATGTTATCATCTCGGCCAGGGTGTATCACGATCCAGAAGTTGGCGAAGTTCTGGCGGAGTGGGGCGAACAGGTACACACTGCGGCTCTAGCTGCGACGCTGAAAGGCTTTGATGCCGAACGCTTTGAACTATGGCGGGTGACCCGCGTAGCTCTGGCGACCAGCGAGGGGCAAAGGCATCAGCGTTAGAACGTTTCAACGTGAAGGCCTCGCCTCGCCTCACCTCGCGCCGCAGCTATGCAAACCCTTGCTTCGTCGCGTCATCGCATCATCGCGTCATCGCGTCACCGCGTCACCGCGTCACCGCGTCACCGCGTCACCGCGTCACCGCGTCACCGCGTCACCGCGTCACCGCGTCATCGCGTCACCGCGTCACCGCGTCACCGCGTCACACCCATTGTACATATGAGACTTGACGAGATCGGGTTCAGGGTGTACACTTTATTACTGGCTGAGTGATTCAGCCTGGGATTCGCGCTCATCTGGCGCTCAGAGCCGTTCGCTATTGGCGGCGAAGCAGGTGTATGGTCTTTCTGGTTATCTGTTGTTCAATGATGGGCAGCACGACGACCTTCCAGATGAGCTTGAGTGAGGATATATGGACGGCAACCACAATCTAGCATGCAGTGCGCTGCTGTGCTACACGCTCAAATCGCATCCTGGCTGGAGCCTCGTCAAGGGAGTTGTATTTTTGTCAAGCCTTTGATTGATACTGGCCCCTGTGTCGCCTGATGCGGGGGCTTTGCTATATCCCCATCCAGCCTCTGCCAGTTTGCCCCTTTTGAGCGCCTGTCTATTGCGACTGCATGGTTTCTCCGTTGTTTTACGGTACTTCCATTTGACGATTCCTGAGCAACATCCGTTGTCAGGGGTTGTTGTTTGTGCTGTCTTGTCGGGCACCCGTTATCAGTTTTTTTACTTATAGTCAACAAGGAGGGCATTGGTACAATTGAACCAGCAGACTTATAGCAGCTACCTACAGGATCGTTACCATCGCGCCAGCGAAGGGCCGCTTACCGATTTCCTGTCGCGCCGAAATGGAAACCTCTATCTGGGAAACCAGATTAACGTTAATGACCTGGCACGACGTTTTGGCACACCGTTGGAAGTCGTTTATTACCCGCAGATTACCATCCAGGTACAACGTATGCACGAATGGGCCAGTCGGGCTCGTCAGGAAACCGGGTATCGTGGTCAGTTTCTGTATGCGTATGCGACCAAGGCAAACTTTGCCGCCGAGGTGGTGCAAACCGCACTTCAGGCGGGTGCGCATTATGAGACGTCGGCGGCCGCTGATGTCGAAATCGCCCGCTATCTCTGGCAACACGGGATTTTGCCCCGTGATCGTCTGATCTGCTGCAATGGTTCCAAGGATACCTATTATCTGGACGCTATTCGTCGCCTGCGTGAGGATGGTTGTACCAGCCTGATTCCGGTGCTTGATGATCTCGATGAACTGGATGGACTGCAATCCTGTTCCCTGCCGCTGCAGTTAGGCGTGCGCGAGCGCAGTGCCGGCAACCGTGATGGTCATCACCCGGGCAATGATCGCTTCGGGTTGACCGAGGCCGAAATCGATCAGGTCGTTACGCGGTTGCAGTCCAGTCCGCATCAACTGGTTCTCTATCATGCTATGATTGGCAGTCAGGTGGAAGACCGTGACCATTTTCTGGCAACGTTGCGCGACTCGCTGATTGCCTACTGCCAGTTGCGCCAGCGTGTGCCCTCGCTGCGCTACTTTAACTTCGGCGGAGGGATGCCCACGTCGGGCTATACGCTTGATTTTGCCTTCGACTATCAGGATTTCTTGCAACGGCTTATGATCGAGATACGCGATATGTGCGTACGCTATCACGTGCCTATGCCGCATCTGATCGGGGAGTTTGGGCGCTATACGGTTGCCAATCATAGCCTGTATCTGATCGAGGTGGGCAAGGTCAAACCCGGACAACCTGGTCAGCCGGATTGGTATCTGATGAACGGTAGTATGATGGTTAGCTTGCCCGATAGTCTGCTCGTGCCCAATCAGCAATTCGTGGTGTTGCCCCTCGATGGGTGGGATGCCCCTATACGTCCAGTGCGCCTGGCAGGACGCCAGACGTGCGACTCGGATGATGTTTACCCACGCCCGACGCAGCCGCCGCTGTTATTACCGAATACAGGAGCGGGGCTAGTGCTGGCAATCTGTGGGATTGGCGCCTACCAGCAGATGATCTCCGGTCGCGGTGGAGCGCATCACTGTCTTAGCCCGGAGCCGCGCCGCATTAGCATCAGTGTTGAGGGTGGGCGGCTGGCGATGCAGAGTCGCCCGCAGCAGGATCAAGCCGCGATCATGCGGTTGTTAGGCTATCGCCCGCAGCGTGTGGCACCACCGTTGCGGCTGGCACCTCGTTACAAGACCCGCCGCGCCTATTCGCAGTCGGTGTGATCTGAATGTTCGCCGCGACAGTCTGTATGGCCTTCGCGGCAGCGCAGAGACGCTGGTGGTGTCCCGTATTTTTTTCACCGCAGGCGAAAAGTGCGGGATACCACAGGTGGAAAAGGCTGCCAAAATCGCCTGATGGCGGTACAATGCCAGCGTTGTGTACCATGCGCATTGCCAGAGGTTCGCTACAATCTTGATCTGAATTCTATCCATGCATCTGGGCGGCGTTCCAGGTTGTTTGCATATCCCAGGTTCGCTATACTCTTGATCTGAATTCTATCCATGCACACTTTGCGTTTCTGTGGTATACTACTGCCTTACATAATATTAACATTTGATTAAGTGGGTTAAATTTTTCTTAATTTGCAGCAGGCGATACTTTTTCTCTTTTGTCTACACTTTCCTGGATCAACATTAGCAGCGTCTGGGAGGCCTCGACGGGAGAACAGACACCAGGCATAAGAAAGGAGGGGTGACTGCGCATTGATCTACGATCACTTGAGCAGCATTATGGAAATAGAAGCTAAATTTCGGATAGATCAACCGGCGGCATTTGCGATACCAAGTACACTGAACACGCTGGATACCTATGCGTTACACCACGAGCCACACCTTGAGCTGCAACACAATACCTACTACGATACTGCCAGCGGCCACCTGCGGGCTGCTCGCTATGGTCTACGCACTCGTGCTGTTGATGGGCGCATGCTGATCACCCTGAAAGGGCCGGGCGTTGCGCGCAATGGCGTTCATCAGCGTATGGAGTGGGAATTTGAGTGGGCTGACCCCAATCCAGCAACCTGGCCGCTTGCCGATGCACGGGCGCAGCTTGTGCCGATTGTGGGCGCCGAGCAACTGATCCCGATCCTCACTATTCAGACCGAGCGCCGCCACACTCTGGCGCTGCGCGATCAGCAGCCCGTGGCCGAGTTGAGCCTGGATGTGGGCAACATAACTGTTCCGGGCAAAACCGCACCGTTCTGTGAATTGGAAATAGAGGTGCTGCCGGCAGGCACAGAAGCCGATCTGGATCGGCTGGTAGCGGCTCTGCGCCAGCATATGACGCTCGTTCCCGAAAATCGCTCAAAACTCGAACGCGGTCTGGAGTTGCTTGATCCCGATCCATAACCAGACACCAGCTATGATTGTGGAGGCACTTGCGTGCGTCTCCCGATGCAGGGGAGGCGTTCTTTTATGCTTTCCTGGCAAGGTAGGTGTACCGACTACTACAACGAGACCTCCCCTGGGGAGGGAGGCGCGGCGCGGCGAAGCCCTCCGAAATCACTGTGTAGTACTACCTTGCCAGTACACACTGGCTATAATCATTAAAATCTTGCAGGAGGAACTGATATGACGGTTGAAACCTTGCTCGAAACCTATGGTGTTGATCGTGACCATGCCCGTCACGTCGCAGATCTCTGTCTAGTACTCTTTGATCAGCTCCAGCAGGTACATGGCATGCCATCCGAGGCCCGCCGCCTGCTGGAGATCGGGGCGTTGCTGCACAATGTTGGGCTGAACGAGAATCCGGCTCAGCATCATACTGTGGGACGCGACATTGTGTTGCGAACCAGTATGGAGGAGCTGACCGAGGATGAACGGGCGATGGTGGCCTGTCTGGTGGCATTCCATCGCAAAAAGGTACGCCCGGAGCGGGAGCCGGTCTATCTTGGCCTGAAGAAGAAAGACCGGGAAACTACCCTGCGGTTGGCGGCGTTGCTGCGTATTGCTGATGGGCTGGACTCTTCGCAGAGCCAGACCACCCGAATTGAGTGCTGCAATGTAGCGGATACGCATGTCCAGTTGCACTTGACTGGTCGTAATGCGGAGGCCGACGGTGCTCGCGCGATCAAAAAAGCCGATCTGTGGCAGCAGTTATTTTCGAGGCAGATTACCTATTTTCTCACGCCGATTATGGTGCCATCTATGAGTGATGACATGCCCATGGGAGCACCGAATGGGCATCAAGCAGAACATCTGGTGGTCGAAACAGCCGGGGTTGAGTCAGAACCATCGCAGCGTGAGGAGTCGATTCAGCCTGTGTATGACAGTGCTGAACCTGTGGCTGTGGCCAGTCGCCGTATGCTGCGCCGACAGTTCAAGAAATTGCAGTCCGAGGAAAAGGATGTACGCGCAGATAAAGATACCGAGGCGGTGCATCAGATGCGCGTCGCCACGCGCCGTCTACGGGCAGTGCTGGCGATTATCGCAGAAGTTGCGCCGCCGAAGCAGGTGCGCCTGTTCCGCAAGGCGATCCAGCGTGTGGCGCAGGCATCAAGCGCGGTGCGCGATCGTGATGTCTTCCTGGAGCATATTGCCGATTATGCTACCAGTTTACCTGAGGAGCAGCGGGCGGAGATGCAACCGCTGGTGAGTGCGCTGCACCGCGATCGCGCCGCCGCCCATGTCGATCTGCTCAAGCAACTTGATACCAGACGGTATGCCGATTTTAAGCGCGACTTTGCTCTTTTTATGACAGATGAGCAGGAAGGCTGGAATACCACGCTGCGGGTACGTGACGTTGCCGGCAGTCTGATCTGGCAGCGCTATGAGAATGTGCGGGCCTATGAGACAAGGCTGGATCTGCGCAATGGCAATGGTGTTCACGAACAAGACGGTGAGTTGCACGAAACGCGCATTGCAGGCAAACGGCTGCGCTATGTGCTGGAAATGTTTGCTGATTATCTTGGCCCCGGCGTAAATCAGGTACTGGCGACGTTGAAGCAGTTCCAGGATCAGCTGGGCACGATCCATGACATTGCCGTTACGAAAGCCTATATTGCACAACTCGATCTTGACCTGGAGGGGCACCCGGCGCTCAAGGCCTATATCGCCAGTCGCGAAGAGGAACGCACCCGGCTACTGGCCACGCTACCCTACCTCTGGGCGGAGTTAACGGGTGAGGGTTACCGCCGCCAGATCATGGAACTGATTGTCTGCCTGTAATACCATTGGCATGTTGGCACGTTGGCACGTGCCAACGCCCTTACTGTTCTAGCCCGTAAAGCCCGGATGCTTTCGCCCTGGGAGCCGTCACGATGTCACTGGCAAGACGATCAATTCGCGCTCAAAGCTGGTCAGGCTCTGCCCACCGTCAGCGGTAATCACCACATCATCTTCAATGCGGACGCCTCCCATACCAGGGATATAAATGCCCGGCTCAATCGTGAAAGTGGTACCGGCTGCCAGGGGTTGCACGCTACCGGCCACAATATAGGGCGGTTCGTGGCATTCTAGGCCCAACCCGTGCCCGGTGCGGTGGACAAAATAGTTGCCATAACCACCGGCCTCGATCACGGCCCGCGCCGCCTGGTCGATCTGCTCGCCCGTGATGCCTGGTCGCAGCACTGCGCGCCCGGCGGCGTTGGCGCGTTGCACCAGGTTGTAGATGCGCCGTGCCTCGTCGCCCGGTTCGCCCAGTGCCACGGTGCGGGTGATGTCTGACAGATAACCGCCATAGATTGCCCCGCCGTCCAGGATGATCAGATCACCGGGTTGGAAGGGGCGATCACTGTTGTTGTGATGCGGGTTGGCGCTATTGGGGCCACTGGCGACGATGTTGGGGAAACTCTCTCCCTCACCACCGGCGGCGCTAATCTCATGCGTCCAGATCGTCGCCAGTCGTCGCTCGGTCATCCCTGGCCGGATGTGTGTAATCGTCTGGTACAAGGCCGTCTCAATAATCCGCGCCGCTTCGGCCATCGCCGCCAGTTCGCGAGGTTCCTTGACCATGCGCAGACTCGCCAGCGCGGGCGTGGCATCCACCACCTGCACGTCAGGCACGCTGTCACCGAGGAGCGCCACCGCCCGCTCCAGGGCACGCAATTCCATCACCCGCATCGCAGTATATTCCACCCCGATCACGGCATGCTCCGCGCCAGGGGCCTGGCTGTGCAAAACTGGCATCAGCGCTTGCTGGAGTGCGACATCTGGCCCTTCTTCGTCGCTCCAGCCACAGAATTCTAGCGGAATCAGTGTGCATTCACGGGCACGCAATACCTCCATAGTAGGCAAGACCATGCGCGGAGTGGAACCATTGGCGGGAAAAAACGCCAGCGTCAAGCGCTCACTGCTGTGAAACTCCAGTCCCGTCAGGTAGCGCAGGTTGGCCCCCGGTACTACCACCAGTGCGGTCATATCTTCCCGACTCAGCGCCGTATTGAGGCGGGCGATACGGGTTGCGTCCATAATTCTACTCTCTCCTTTACGCATCAGATCTAGCTCGCAGGGTGCGGACAATCTGGCCAATACCAGACTCCTTACCTGCCAGCAACGTCGTCATCCGGAAGAGCGGCCCGGCTCCCCAGATGCACAGCACCAGGTGCCTGCCAATAATAGCAGACTGAGCAGAATGTGCCACAAGCCATATCAGGCGAAAAGGTGGTGGCAAAGAAAGCGTTTCTTTCGTGAATGGGCCGATTATGGTGCAGGTCAAGCCAGAAGCGGTTGCCCTGTGCCAGCAGATTTAGCTGCCGGTGATCCTCGGCTGCTGATCCTGTGGTCGTACCCACCTGAACTGCTCCGCATAGTTCTCTTGCCGCTCGATTATGAATCGTGTACAATGCGGTCAGGTTTAGATCGCACTGGTCAGTGCGATCTGGTTTTGTATGGTATGTCATTCGTGTTTGATCTGTCGCCTGGGTATCAGGGCGCAGATCACTGTAACCAGACCGCGTGCGAGGTGCGATGTCAACCATTGATCTACCCACTGTTGTCACCACGACCGGGGCGCAAACAGGTGAAACGATTCTCCTCGAATCGCATCGACACGATTCGTTCTTCACTATCGAACATGGCGCCTATCTGCTGCTCGGTATTGTATCGCTGATCGCTCATCTCTGGGGACTGGGCGACCGCGCTCTGCACCACGATGAGGTGTTACACGCGACGTACTCGTGGTACATCTATGTTGGCCGCAGCTATATCCATGATCCATTGCTGCACGGGCCATTCCTGTATTACTTCGGCGCGCTCATCTACTTTCTGTTTGGCGACACCGATTTCACTGCCCGCCTGGGGGCAGGGTTGTCTGGTACTGTGTTAACGCTGCTGCCTTTCCTGGTGCGCCGCGAACTGGGGCGACCGGCGGCGCTGATGGCAGCGGTGTATTTGCTGATCTCGCCTGTGGTGCTCTATGTCGGGCGTTTCATTCGCCATGACATCTACGCCATGGTGTTTGAGGTACTGGTGTTTGTGGCGATTGTGCGCTATGGTAGTACGCGCCAGGCGCGCTGGCTGTATATTGGTATCGCTGCTTTTGCGCTGATGGTCACAAATCTGGAGACAAGTTATCTCTTTTTGCTGATCATGGGCACGCCGCTCGTGCTGCTATTGCTGTGGCATCTGTATAAGCCAGGGATTGCCATTCTAGGCGGGCTGGTGGTGGCGCTGGCGGCGCTGGTGTTTGTGTTACCCGGTCATGCCGAGGTCGATGGCAGCCACACTGCTATTCGCAACCCGGAAACCGGGTTGATGAATTATACGCCCGGCCCGATCTTCGGCTGGTATCCCCTGGAAACCAGTGATAACGCCTATGCGCTACGTATTCGTAATCGTGCTGATAATGATGGCGGGCGCTCGCTGGCAGCGAATATTGGGATCTATTTTGCCGATCTGTGGCGCTTTTTTGGCCATCCAGCCATTTTAATGAGCATTGTGCTGGTTCTTGGCATTTCCGGCCTGTTACTCTGGCTGATCTGGTGGCGTCTGGATAGTGACGGCAAGAGTGCCTGGCAGCGAGCGCGGGAACAGGGCGACCCGGTGATCGAGGTATATGCCAGTCTCGCCGCCGATCAGCGCTGGCTGGTGGCGCTGGCGATCTTTTTTCTGATCTATACGCTGCTGTTTACGGCTTTTCTGACCAACCTGCTGGGCATCGTCACTGGTACCACTGGTTCACTGCTCTACTGGCTGGCGCAACACAATGTGGAGCGTGGTGGTCAGCCAGGATACTACTATCTGGTGATCCTGTTTATCTATGAACCGCTGGTCATCCTCTGGACAATTATTGCCACCGTGCTGATCGTGAAGGAAGGCATCATGCGCTTCCGCCAGGCGCGGGCCAGTAAACAACCATTCGTACGTGATGGCTTCCTGACGCCGTTGCTGCTGCTGTGGTGGTCGCTGGGGGCGCTGGGGATCTATTCCTGGGCGGGCGAGAAGATGCCCTGGCTCACGATCCATATCGTGGTGCCGCTGATTTTCCTCGGTGCGTGGGCTGCCCAGCAGGTATGTACGGGTTCCTGGCTCCAAGTTGCTGCTCCATCTGATGCTGAGCTGCCTGTTAACGTTCCGCGCTCGTACCGCCCCCACCTGCTGTTCTTCTGCCTTTTTACGGCGATTACGGGCTTCGGGTTTGTGTTGATGACCACGTTTATCGGTGTCAAAATGCGGATCGAGTTGCCAGCGTGGATGGTATTGCTCCTGTTACTGATGTTGTTCGGGTTACTCGTGGCAATGGCTGGTCTGCGCTGGGGGTGGCGCTGGTCGTTAGGGATGCTGGCAATCAGTATCACCCTGGTCGGCAGTGTCTACACTATACGCAATGCGTACCGTCTGTCCTTTTTAAGCGGTGATGTGCCGCGTGAGATGATGATCTATACCCAGACAACGCCTGATGTGATGCATGTGGTGCGTCAGCTTGAAGAGGCCTCGCGGCGGCGCGGAGGTGGCCTGGATATCCCGATCATGTATGATAACGAGACGGTGTGGCTCTGGTATTTTCGCAACTTTCGTGCTGCATCCAATACCGGGCCGAACCTGTCCGGGCCGCCAGCGCCCGAAATCCAGGCCGTGTTTATGCTCCAGGAGAATATAAGCCGTAATCCACAGATACGCGAGCATCTGCAAGATTTTCGTATGCAGCGCTTGCCGTTACGCTGGTGGTTCCCAGAGGATAGTATGTACCGCCTGCGGGATAACTGGCGCACGGGGCCGATAGAGAATGTGTCGCTGTTGGGTCGTGTCCTGCGCGAGCCGTTTGGTGACGAGACAATCGTCCAGTTATGGCAGTTTCTTATGTTTCGTGAGATCGGTGTCCCACTTGGTTCGACCGACTTTGTGGTTGCCGTGCGTCCACTGCTGGCGGATCAAATCGGTTTCGGCGTTGGAGCCGAGCTAGTTCCTGAACAATAAACGAGGCAGATATGGCAGTAGAAACTTTTCCGCGTTCGCCACAGCGTTCGGTATTAAACCGGCCGCTCGTCCTGACCGGTATCCATCTCGAAGTTGTGGCTTATGCGGTGATTATCCTTGCGAGCCTGATCGCCCACCTATGGAATCTGGGTGCCATGGCTATGCATCACGATGAGGCGATTCATGCCTGGACAAGCTGGCGCTTCTATACGGGCAGTGGCGATTTTGAGTGCGCCAATAATAACCGTTCGGCGACCTACTGCTATGACCCGGTGTATCATGGGCCGTCTTTGTATATACTCACGTTGCTGTCGTATTTTCTTTTCGGTGATGGCGATGCACAGGCACGGCTCCCGATGGCGCTGGCGGGCGTGGGGATGGTCGCCTCGTGCTGGATGCTGCGGCCCTATCTGGGGCGTAGCGGGGCGCTGATTGCAGCGGTGCTGCTGGGCTTCTCACCCTCACTCCTCTATTTCACCCGCTTTGCCCGCCACGATGGCTTGATGGTGCTGTGGGAAGTGTGGATGGTGATCAGTATTTTTCGCTACATCGATACCGGGCGACCGTTCTATCTCTATCTGCTGGCTACCAGTCTGGCGCTGGCGATCGCGACCCACGAGCTGTACTATATCCTCTTCTTCATCTTTGGTATTTTCCTGCTGGTGCGCCTCCTGGCCGAGAGTGGGTTTGTACGCCGGTTAAACCTCGTCCTGCTGATTGTGATGGGCGTCTGTGTGTTGTTGATGATCTTTAATCGACCTTTGCCGTTCGGGCAGGGTTTGTACCTGGGCGAGAAAGCCTTCCTGGTTGGCTCAACATTGCTGCTGGCCTGGCTTTCGATCCGTGTGTGGGATCCGCGCCCGGTGGTTATTCCGCGCTTTCAAAAACTCTGGTATGAAGAACGAATGGTGCTGTGGACGGCAGTGGGCATTCTGGTGGGGATTTATGTGGTGTTGTATACCACTTTTTTTGCCTATCCCCGCGGCGCAATTGACGGTCTGTATGCAGGGTTGGCATACTGGCTCGGTAGCCAGCAGGCGTATGCGCGTGGCGATCAGCCCTGGTACTACTACATCATGATGTTGCCGCTCTATGAGCCGCTGGGAGTGGTCAGTGGTATTGGTGCGGCTATGTATCTCTTTACCCGTCGCCCGCCGCCAGTAGATCACTCCGCACCGGAAACGGCGATAGCCAGAGGAAATGAGCGTACATGTGTGCATGATGGTACGGCAGCCGCAGATGGTGAGCGGCCAGACCATCATGAGCGCCACACACCAGTGACCATACAGATGCCACCCGGTTCAACTATTGCGGCGACGATTTCGCCAACACAGACGTTGTTTCCGTTGCTGCTGGTGTTCTGGTATTTTAGCGCGACGGTGATCTTCTCCTGGGCTGGCGAGAAAATGCCCTGGTTGCTGGTGCATATGTCTCTGCCAGGGAATCTGGTGGCAGCCTGGGCACTGGCACACCTCATCCAACACCTGGACTGGCGTACACTGTCTGGGCAGCGCCAGGCCTGGCTGGTGCCACCCGCCATTCTGCTGCTGTTTGTGGCCCTGGGTGTAGCGCTGTGGCGTCTGGGTGGAGCTGGTGCGGACCAGGCTGGTCAGATCAACCTGTTGCAAGGTCTGGTACCACTGGTGCTGGCCGGTGGTATTATCTATGCGTTACTGACGATTGGACAGCAGGTGAGTGTGCGGGTGACGCTGACACTGGCCGGACTAACGGTGGCCTGTTTGCTCGGTGCGTATATGATTCGCTCCAGCTGGCGAGCAGTATATCGCCATCCTGATACGCCGATCGAGTTGCTGGTGTATACCCAGACCGCGCCCGATGTGCCGCGCTATGTGCAGGATGTGCGCCGGATAGCGGTGAACCTCACCCGCAATCGGCGTACCGCTGACGACGTGACCGGCGGTTTGTCAATGCCGATCATTCTGGACAGCGGTAACAGCGAAACCGGCGAGGGGTCGCTGGCCTGGCCGATCCAGTGGTATCTGCGCGATTTTCAGCAACTGAAGTGGTTGCCGGGTGATCAGTTTCAAAACAACCCCTCGCTGCAGGCATTTGAGGTTGATTTTGCCGATGGCAGTCGTGGGTTGGCACCGGTGGTGATGTTGCACAAATCGCATGTGACAGCCGAGGTGCGGCAGGCGTTACGCGAGGGCTATGCCCAGCCGTATGGTGAGGGTGGGGTCTTTAACTGGTGGTTTCCCGAAGGCGATAAATGCTCTCCAGGTAGCCCGGGCTACAAGCGCTTTTACTATAATTTCTGGACACCGCCCGAAGATTATCTGGCACCCGGGCCGGCTGGTTGTGGGCGCGATATTTCTGCCGAACTGCATGCGCCATGGAGTCCGTTTACCTGGCCGTTCAACCCGCGCAATTGGGATACCTTGTGGAACTACACGCTCTATCGCCAGTTGCCTGATCCACTGCGCCCTGGTGCCCGTGAGATGGAGGTCTGGATACGGCAGGATCTGGTCAGCGGGCGGGACGCGATGGTGCCAACCGACGGTGTTCCCAGCACGGCTCTGCTCCGGCTGGTGGCCGACCAGGTGATTGGTGATGCCAGTCAGTTGACCAGACCGACCGGGATTGCGGTTGATCGTCGAGGCAATGTGTATGTGGCTGATACCCAGAACCATCGTATTCAGGTGTTTGATGCCCAGGGCAACCTGATCCGTTCGATTGGCAGCCTGGGCAGCGGCGAAGGTCAGTTCTATGAGCCGCGTGGAATTGCGATTGATGCTCAGGGCAATCTGTATGTAGCCGATACCTGGAATGCGCGGATCGTGAAGTTGAGTGCGAATGGGACGTGGCTGGCTGCCTGGGGGGAGGGCAACGAGGAGCGTGATGGTCGTCGGTTTACCGATACTGGCGGTACTGAGGAGGGCAATGCTGCCAGTCCGCTTGGACTGTATGGCCCACGTGGGGTGGCTGTGGACGCGGAGGGCAATGTGTATATCGCGGATACTGGTAACAAGCGCATTGTTGTCACTGACGATGAAGGCACATTCCTGTATCAACTCGGCTTTGCCGGGGCGGAACCGGGCCGCTTTAGTGAGCCAACCGGGGTGAGTGTTGATGATGTGGGCAATCTGTATGTGGCCGATACCTGGAATAGTCGGGTACAGGTCTTTCAGCGTAGCCATGGTACGGATCGGCTGAGAGCGATACCGATCATCACCTGGCGCGTCGGTGGCTGGAGTCCGAATACCTACGAAGACCCATCAATTGCGGTCAGTCGGGATGGTCGGGTATATGTCAGTGTGCCGTTGCAACAACGTGTGGTTGCCACCAACGCACGCGGCGATGTGGTGCTACGTTGGGGTGGAGCCGGTCAGGATGAGGCTTCGCTGAATGCGCCTAGCGGAATCGCCGTTGGCCCGCAGGGTGAGGTCTATGTGGTTGATCGCAACACCCATCGCGTGTTGCGCTTTACTTTGCCTCAGATCCGCGTCGGAGATTAGTGGCAAGGAGAACAGGTTGTCTCGCCAATCCGCTTTGAATATTTTCCTCTGTACGCTACAATGTCGTAGCGGAAACAGGGCCTTATGGGTGAACGTTCCTCGGAATGGGCACACACAGCGCTATTTCAACCAGTCACATCAACGTGATTACAACACGAGGTACAGGCTCTATCTATAACCGGTAACCGAATCAATGCTACCGGGCTTTACCTACGAGGAGGATGTTCATGACCTTTCTGGCTGGTTCGGGGAGTAGCCAGCACACGGACGCGTATCAAGCTGGACAGGAGGCCGCCACTGGCGCACTGGCATCGCTGGCTGGTCATCCCCCCCAACTGGTGATCGTCTTTACGACCGAACACTACGATCAAGCCACTGCGTTGCAGGGTATACGCGCCAGCATCGGAACGACGCCACTGATTGGCTGTTGCACTGGCGGCTTGATAACCGCGCAGGGTATCCTGGAGCGTGGGATTGCAGCGCTGGCCTTATATGGCGATGATCTCGAAGTGGCACTGGCGCTTGAGCCAGATTTGAGTACCCGCCCGGCACTGGCTGCCCAGCGTGTGTCTGAGCAACTGGAGGACTATCTCGCACCCCTTGACAGCCCCAGGCATAGTACTGCACTGATCTTTACCGATGGACTGACCGGGGCGCTGGCGATGGATACGGTCATTCACAATGTCGCAACCATTTTCGGCCCCTTTTGCCCACTGATCGGTGGTGCTGCTGGTGACAATTTGCAGTATCACCAGACCAGCCTGTTTGTCAATGATCGTATTCTGGGCGATAGTATCGCCCTGGCGCTGCTCACGACGGCAGCACCGATCGGCATCGGTGTGCGCCATGGTTGGAAGCCGATTGGACAACCGTGTGTGATCACCCGCAGTATGGCCAATGTTATCTATGAATTGGATGGCAGACCGGCGCTGGAAGTTTACCGCAGTTTGTTTCCGCATAGTGACCTGACCTTCGAGAATTTCCGTCAATTCACGCGCTATCACCCGATCGGCTTTCCTCAGGCCACCGGCGAGTTTCTGGTGCGGTTACCGCTCCAGGCAAATCCCGATGGGTCGATCATCTGTCTGGGCATGTTGCCTGAGTATGCGGTGATGTATGTTATGCAGGGCGACCCGGTCTCGCTCCTGAGCGCAGCGGAGGCAGCGGCGCAGCAGGCTATGACTGCCTTGCACGGTGTGCCGGTCGCAGCGGCAATCGTGATCGACTGCGTGACTCGCCCACCTCTTTTGGGAAACAGAACTGCCACCGAGATTGACCGCATTCGCGCCGTGGTTGGGATAGAGACACCGATCATCGGCATGTATAGCTTTGGTGAGATTGCCGCCGATACTGGCCCGGTTTGTTTTCATAACAAGACAGTGGTGGTCGGGGTGATTGGCAAATATTGAACATGCAAACCGGGGGCTAACGGTGTCTCATCTCAACCGTGAAAATGAACTGGCTATTCTGTACGAGATCGCATCGATTTCCAGGCATTTACGGGACAGAGAGACGATCCAGAATCTGACACTTGAGAAGGCCACACGGTTGCTTGGTGCCGAGATCGCAGTGTTGTACCTTGCGGCTAGGAGTGATGCCCAACTTCATGCGTGTGCCGCCCGTGGCATACGGTTGAAAAAGGTGTCCAGTGTGCTGCCACCCGGAAACTTGGCACTGAACCTGGGGCAACAGTTGCTGGTCTGGACGGCCAGTGAGTCGACGCCCTTTCCTGTCCCGGTGTTGCCCGCACAATATCCGGTGCAGGCGGCACTGGGTATCCCCATCAAGCGGAGCACCGGTTTGCTCGGCTGGTTGTATGTGGCGATTCTGAAGCGTGCCGCGTTTGATCCCCGTGAAATAGCACTGTATGATGTCCTGGCTGACCAGATTGCCAGTACGCTGGAGACAACGCTGGCCTGGGAGCAGGCCTGGCAGCAACAGGTGGCGCTGGCTGAAACGAATCGACAACTGGAGCAGGCACTCAGCGCTGCACACGAGGCGTATATTCGGCAGGAGCGATTGTTGCAGACCATTCGGGATCTGTCGGTACCAGCATTGCCGGTTGGTGATCATACGCTGCTGGTGCCACTGATCGGCTATATCGACTCACAGCGCGCCCAGCAAATTCGAACCACCATGCTGGCAGCGGTTGGTCAGCAACACGCCCGGTTTGTCATCCTCGATATGACCGGTGTGGCGCTGATGGATACGGCGGTGGCGCAGACGTTGCTGGATACGACTCGGTCGGTGCGGTTACTGGGGGCGCAGGTGATTGTGTGTGGGATCACGCCCCGAGTCGCGGAGGTGATCGTTGTGCTGGGTATTGACCTGGCGATTACGACCGTGAGCGATTTACGGGCGGCCATACGATTGGCGCTGTTGCGACGGTAGCAAGTTGGGAAGGTGCATTCTTTTTTAACGCAAAGACGCAGAGCAGCAAAGGCGTAGAGCGCAGGTAATCTCTGCGCTTTCGCACTGTGTGTCTCGTGTTTTCCATAGCCTGTTTCTTTAGCGCAAAGACGCGAAGTAGCAAAGGTGCAAAGCTTTTAAGCGGAAAGTGGAAGCGTTGAAGCGCAAAGCGTTGAAGCGCAAAACAGAGGAACGTTGGGGCGTGATGCGTTTGAGAGCGAAAAGGGTGTGCGTAAGGCGAGCAAGGGTGACCTGTTTTCCGCTT
>DAOTWD010000187.1:0-4535 GCA_034435975.1 Chloroflexaceae bacterium
GGGACTTGAACGCGCCAGCGGATTTACCTGGCAGCGGTGCATCGAGCAAACCGCCCTCGCTTACGAACAGGCGCTCACCACGCGCCGCGCGGCGCCAGTACGCACGCAATGACAGGGGAGAGACGCGCATGCTGAGCATGGTGTACCTTGGGGGAGTGCTCGTACTGGCCTTCCTCGCCCTGTTGAGCGGTAAACGACGCTTTGCCCTGGCGGTTGTCGCGGTGAGCCTGTTGAGCAACCTGGTCTCGCTCCTGATCTACTATCTCGCTCCGGAACTGTCTGATGTCACGTTTGCCGTGGCCGCGCGTGAATTGACAATCTACATCTTTTTCGTGTTGACGTTCTTGCTCGTGCGCCAGTTGCGCTGGCCAGTAGGCACACTGATCGATCGTATCTATCTGTTTCTCTTGATCTTTTTCCTCATCAATATCACAGCTGGTCTCCTACGTAATGGTGTCAGCGCAGTGCTGATGGGACGCGAATTGATCTTTCCTCTGGCAACATATTTTCTCTTTCGTTTTATCAACCTCAATGAACGAGCTATTCATGCCGTTTTGAGATTGATTGTCGGGATTGCAGTTTTTGGAGGTGTCGCAGCGGTTGTCGAGCAGCTATATGTTAATCTGATCGATCCGGCATTCTGGGAGACAATCGTGATTTCCGGCTATCTCGCCCAAAAATATGGCTCTTTTGATCAACCTTTTCCTCTTTCCTGGGTCAACTACCTGCCAGGCTTCATCAATCTACCTCATGGTATGCGTTCAATTGGTGTCATGCTTGATCCGCTTGCAACCGGTCATTTCCTGGCCTGCAGTTTACCCATAGCCTATTACTGGATCCAGGGATGGAAACGCTACATCTTTGTGGTTGTCATTTTTTTAGGTGTTATTTGCACTTTCTCCAAAGCTTCCACGCTGATCTCCTTCATCGTTTTTGGCAGCCAGGCATTTCGTATCAAAAATACATGGCTACGTTATAGCTTGCTTGGCATTATAGGGCTCTGTGTCCTTGCGGTTGGCGCTCTATTGTTGAGTACCGGGGATGATGCATTTACCCACTTTGGATCCTTTCGCACCGGTGTAGAAGCACTGCTCGACCGGCCGCTCGGCAAAGGGGTTGGTTCTACCGGCTACTTTAATTATCTGGTAACTGGCCAGGGCACCGTTGAGGCAATTGACACAACATTTTCGGTCTATGTCTATCAAATGGGATGGCTGGGTCTGATGGCATTGATGTTGCTTGTTCCTGTACCTGCCGCTGTCCTGCTGCTGCACCTTGCCTGGTTGCGTTCCCGCGCGCTGTTTTTGGACAATTGCCTCAGCCGTTTGCTTATGACCGCTTTGCCTCTAACGCTGACCTATTCTATATTGGCCTTGTCTAGCGCCGCGGCCTTTACCGCGGTACCGGTCTTCATCCCGATGCTCCTGCTTGGCACGTACAACAGCGTGTGGGCTCGCCAACGCGCCAGGGCCGAGAAACCCCTCCCGGATAACGCCGGCGCCCTCGCCACCACAGGCGTAGGCTGAGAGATGATCGCAAAACTCTGTGGGACCGCGCAAGACAAGAGAGGTTTGCCCTATCCTCATACTTCCAGATGGACAGGAGCCCAGGGAAACCAGGTTGCCCCCGCTCTCATAACCAGTTGTCATCCAACCTCGTATGAAACGAATCCTCTACGCGAGCATGCAGCTTCCCTGGCCTGTCGATAATGGTCAGAAGTTTGTCACGGTCAATGACTTGACATATCTGTCGCGATATTGCGCGATCGATCTGGTTAGTTATATTGATCCGATCAACTTACCCCGTCAGGAAGAAAGCCTGGCCGAGTTACGGAAACGCTTGCCAGATGTGAATGTTCTTCCCCCGGTCGTCCATACCATTTTGCATGGCAGTCTTGTCAGACATAAGCTCCCGGCTCTGGTGCGCGGTCAATTGCTACGGATACCTTTTGTAGTAAGCAAATATCGAAACAAGGGGTATCTTGGGCGAATCGTACAATTGATGCAAGCTCATCATTACGATGTGCTTTATATCGAGAGCATCAACTCAAGTTTCATTCTCGACGAACTACCTGATATATGTCTGGCAGGGGTCAAGGTAATCTACCGAGCTTTTGACGTATTCGCGGAGACCCTTACCCTGTATGCCCGCGAACTCGGCTTCAGCCCGACAGGCATCGCCGTGCGCGCCGATCTGCTGGCCTGCCAGAGCTATGAGCGACGCCTGTGGCAACGGGCAGATACCATCTTCACCGTCACCCGCCGTATAGGGAAGTTGATGGTTGACGAATTACCGGCGATCCGGGATAAGATCATCTATTTTCCGGTCTTCGTGGAACCGGCCAGTCGCCGCGCATCCCCTGAACAGGCCGAACCGCGCCTGCTCTATGTGGGTACGGTGCACTACCCGCCTAACTTACTGGGCCTCAAGTGGTTCCTGAACGAGTGCTGGCCACTTATTCGCCAGTGCGTCCCTCAGGCGCGATTCGATGTGGTGGGGCGTGGCGGTGAGGCGCTACTGCCAGTGCCCGATGGGGTCAGGGTCCATCATTACGCCGAGTGCCTTGACGCCTACTACGAGCAGGCAGCGGTCTTTGTGGTGCCCCTGTTTTCCGGCTCGGGCATTCGCCTGAAGATCCTTGATGCGCTCAACCACGGTGTGCCAGTTGTCTCGACGCGGGCGGGCTATGTGGGCCTGGAAGTGACCGAAGGCGAGGAACTCCTGGTGGCCGATGATGCTTCAGGGTTCGCTGAACATGTGTGCCGGCTTCTGGAACATCCCGCTGAGCGTCGCCGCCTTGCGACACGTGGCCTGGCTTTCATTGCGCAAAACCATAGCCCGACCCTGGCAGCCAGGGCAATCGACGATGTTCTGCGGATGTTGTGATCTGTGCTAGACCCCTACATGATAACCATCCTCGGCATCGCGCTGACCTGGCTCGTCCTGGGCCTGGCCAGCCTCGGCGTGGGCCTGCTGCTGCGCCGGCTGTTCCGCCCCGGGCCGCTTGATCTCCTCGGGCTCTGCGTCGCCTTCTGGACCGGCTGGGCCGCCATCGTTGCACTGTTGCAGATCTGGCACCTGGCGCTGCCGGTGAACCGGGCGGCCCTGGTCCTGACGCTCATCATCGGCGCTACCGGGCTGCTGCTTGCAGCGCGGCCACTGGCCGGCCTGGCCCGCGAGGGAGTTCGTCGTGCGCCCGTTTTGGTGATCCTGCTGATCCCCACGCTGCTCTGGATGGCCAATCGCAGCACCGGTCCGGCGCAGTTCTTCGACCTTGGTCTCTACTATCTGCAGGCTGTGCAGTGGAACAGCAACTACCCGATCGTGCCGGGCCTGGGTAATCTTCACGGCCGGCTGGCCTTCAACAGCGCGTATTTCCTCTACGGCGCCCTGGTTGACCAGGTGCCGTTTGCCGCAGGGGCGGTGCACGCCGCCAATGGCCTGCTGCTCTTCGCGCTGCTGGCCCAGAGCGTGGCCGCGATCGCCGCTCTGGCCGCAGGCGCTCGCTTGCCCCGCTTCGCCTTCTGGAACAGCCTGACGGTGGCTCCAGCCCTCTATCTGATCAGCGGTCTCGAGGGTGGCACGGCCGAACTGCCGGCGCTGCTCTACCTGCACGGGCTCGCCCCCGATCTGCCCATCCTCGTCCTTGGCCTGGTCCTTGCCGGGCTGTGCCTCGTGCTGCTGCTCGAGGCGCGCGCCCTGGCGCCAGGCGAGCACGCCTATCTGTGCTTTGCGCTTGCGCTGCTCGCCTGCGTTGGCGTAGCGGTCAAGCTCAGTTTTGTCGCCTTTGCCGTCGTCACCCTCGTTGTAGGCCTCGGTGTGACGCTCTGGCGCCAGTGGCCGGGGCGGCCCGCCTGGCTGGCGCTCCTTGCCCCTCCCCTCGCCTGTGCGCTGCTGGTGGGCGGGGTCTGGATGGCGCGCGGCGTGATCCTCAGTGGCTATCCAGCCTACCCGAGCACGCTGGGCGCCCTTCCCGTGCCCTGGCGGGTGCCCACCGCGCTGGCGCTTAGCGAGGCCAACTGGGTGCGCAGTTGGTCCCGTCAGCGGGATCTGCACTGGAGTGTGGTGCTGGACAACTGGGCATGGCTGCGGCCCTGGCTCGCAACGGTCCCGCCCCCGGTGCTCCGCCCGCTGAACCTGGCCCTGGTCGGCGGGCTGCTGGGCGCGGCGACACTCGCAGGTTTCAGCCGCGTGAGCTTACGGCTGGAGGGTGGCGCACATGTGCCGGCTGAGGTGATCGCGGGCAGTGGCGACGCGCGGCGCGTGAGCCTGGCCCTGAGCAAGATCGAGTTGAGTGATGAGTGAGCCTGCACCCCCCCGCTTCCCGGTGGTTGATGTGCGCATCAGCGCGCTGACCTTCGATCAGGCGCTGGGGCTGATTGATGGCTGGATCGCCCACCGCGAACACCACTACGTCAATGTTTGCACCACCCACACGGTGCTCGAATGCCACGATGCGCCCGAACTGGCCGCGATCGTCAACCAGGCGGGAATGGCCACTCCCGACGGCATGCCCCTGGTCTGGCTCGGGCGCC
>DAOTWD010000188.1:0-22339 GCA_034435975.1 Chloroflexaceae bacterium
GGCGCCCGAGCCAGACCAGGGGCATGCCGTCGGGAGTGGCCATTCCCGCCTGGTTGACGATCGCGGCCAGTTCGGGCGCATCGTGGCATTCGAGCACCGTGTGGGTGGTGCAAACATTGACGTAGTGGTGTTCGCGGCGGGCGATCCAGCCATCAATCAGCCCCAGCGCCTGATCGAAGGTCAGCGCGCTGATGCGCACATCAACCACCGGGAAGCGGGGGGAGGTGTAAGTCGTCAAGGGATGAGAGGACATAACGTCTCCTCTGCGCTGCTACATGGCAGGTGATGTGTCACACTATGGTAGGACTTTAAAGCCAATCCGCTTGAAAGTTATACCGAGTCGTCGGCTGTCGTCCTTGGGCGAGAAGTCACCACCCAGGTATGCGAACTGGATCCGATTGTAGCCCTGCACGAGAACCAGGTCCACAGCGACAGGCTGCCAGAGTGCTACCTCCAGGGCTGTTACTGGCTTACCTTCCACATAGATTCGCAGGCTACCAGCAGATCCAAATGTGCCGTTGACGTGCATCACGTGCGGGATAAGCTCAAGCCGAACCGGTCCAGCGCGCTCGGCGTGGACCCAGATCTCCCCGGAGCGCTGCATCCAGCGGACAGTATACTTGGGCTCATAATCATACCAACCCTTCCCGAGGTAGATGCTAAGACCTTCGTCACTGACGATCCCGGGCTCAGGAGGAAGAGGGAGTGCCGGCAAGTCGCGCTGGAGGAAGAGGGTTACCGACGGAAAGTTCAGGTCGAAGTAGCCAGATCGAGCATAATGCCGGTAGTCGGCAATTAGTGCACAGGGAGGTTCGGCACGAACGGCTAACGTGGCGCTACTGTTGTCCACCTCCTCGTGGGTGATGGTTCCCTCGAAGCCACGCCTGCGCAACAGAACCCAGAGAGGATATTCCCAGCTATCCCCGCCTATCACGAGCCCGAGACGCCGGCAGCCGCTTGCCAAGATCAACTCAGCTACGTCCCGATACTCCTGAAACAGCTCTGGTCTCTTGGCGAAGTATTGCTGCTCGCGCGGCAGTGTGTAGAGCATCCTGCTGTCGATCGGGCGCGTGGCAATGTTGAAGACCCACGGCAGGCTCAGGAGTGCGACAGCGCATGCCAGGAGCATCATCATCCGACGGCCCTGAGCATCGCCCCCCAGAGCAATCACCACTAGCGGGCACCAGAGCACGAAGAGGGGCAGCATAAGGCGATTGCCCCAGATCTGCCAGCGCAGCAAGAGGCTAAAAAGCAAAAACGCTGCGACGCACCCGCCCATCGCCGCCAGCAATGGATACTGCTGGCGCCGCGCGGCGCGGATCGCTCCATACGTGAGCACAGCCACTACGAGGAGCGTGTGGACGAGATTGCCAGTATAGTCCTCGTCGAAGCTGTGACTCGTTGCAAATGGGTTGTCGGACGTCCAGGAGAATCTCGCATCCTGCGGGTCGATGCCGGTAAAGCTATGGACCAGCCCGACCAGGTCGCGTCCGCGCTCGCCAATGGTTCGCAGCAGTGGCAGGCCAGCGTGGTGCGGCAGGTTAATCGCGACATTTCGCAGCGCCGTCGAAGTCATGACAGCGAGCGACAGCTCCGGGTTGCGATAGGCTATAGTCGGGCCAATTGGCGAGCCATAGAGTGATTGATTACGTGCAAGTGGCCGGCGGGCACGGCAAGGGCCAGCACCGCGATCAGGGCGCCGCGTGCCAGGGCCGCCGCCCGCAAGTGCCACACGAGCGCCCCGCCCACAATGAGGGCAAGCGGCACTGCCAGCACCATTGCCGTGCCCTTGGTGAGGATTGCCAGGCCCAGGGCCAGGCCAAGACCGCCTCCGTAGAGCCAGGCTCCCCCGCTTCGGAGCAGTTCGATCGCCATGGCCACGGCGCAGACCATCCACAGGGCCACCACATAGTCATTCTGAGTGCTTGTCGCCTGGGTTACACCTACAGGAATGGCGCTCGTGAGCAGGGCCGCGGCCACTTGCTCGCGGGCGCTGGCCCCAAGCCTCCTGGCGATCTGGGTCACCCCCACAGCGCATCCGACCATCGCAAACCACTGGACCATGTTCGCCCAACGGTCATTACCGGATAGTGTGTCGAGGTGGAGAATTACAAACTCGGCAAAGGGCGGCATCTGGATCTGGCGATCAATGTTGGTCGCGTAATGCGCGACGCTCGCGTTCTGCTGCCAGTGCATAACCCGGCTCAGATGGTAGGTCATTGAGTCCCAGGTATTGGGTGCGTAGGCGAGGGCGACCAGCGCCAGTGTCAGCATGATCATTATCAGCAGGGTCAGCAGGGTCAGGATAGCCGGGTCTGCCCCGGTGACGTCCCGCGGGAGTTGTGGCGATGCCCAGCCTAAGC
The DNA here is from genome assembly GCA_034435975.1 of Chloroflexaceae bacterium. Taxonomy (GTDB): domain Bacteria; phylum Chloroflexota; class Chloroflexia; order Chloroflexales; family Chloroflexaceae; genus CAKZQX01. The sequence goes on from DAOTWD010000188.1 coordinate 2,364, forward strand.
GCCGTGTGCGTAGTCTGAGGTACAGGCCGCCTGCGGCCAGCAGCGCTATGCTCCAAGCCACCAGCAGGGCATCACGCCGCAGCATAACGAGCAGGCTAAGCAATTCGGTAATAGCAACCAGGGTTATGCCCCAGGCGATGGTGGCGAAAACCCACGCGATTTGCCAATGCCAGGGCTCCTCACGCCGGCGCCCAATTTCATGGGCGGTGCCATACATTCCAAACCAGGTAAGTGCCAGTAGCCCGAGTGTCCACGACATCGTAGGTCCTCTCTATTGCTGATTGCGATGCCACGGGCCCACCCTTCAAGCCCGTGTCGGGCGTGCGCACACCTCCCCGACTGCACCCGCCGCGTGCGCCAGGTCACGAGGGAGTTTATCGCCGACGCTGGCGCGACGCGCCAGCGCCCCTCAGGATGTCAAGGAGCGTTACGAGCGCCTGTTGACCTGTCTCAGCAGGTGGTGGCAGCAAGCTCAGCAGGCGCAGGCTCACTCATCGCTTAACTCGATCCTGCTCAAAGCCAGGCTCAAGCGTCGTCCGTCGCCATAGCCTGGAATCACCTCGGACGGAACACGCGCGCCTCCTTCCAGCCGTAAACCCACGCGGGTGAACCCCGCCTTGATTGCCAGTGACAATGTGGTAATCTTGCCGACTTCCACGTCGGCCTCTACCGCAGGCGCGCCTTCGACAGTGACCAGGAGATGTCCGTGGTTTTGCCATCCGCCAGGTCCTAGGATGTTATGTGGGTGGAGTGCAAGTTGCAGGCGACGGGGCGCGTCGCTGTATAGCAAGAGTAGACCCTCATCCTGCATCCAGCGAATCCTATACTCGGGCTCGTAAGGATACCAGCCAACTGGTAAACTGACCCCCAGGCTCGCTGGCGCGCTGACGGGGAGGGGAGGGTAGTTGCTCTCGTCCACGTACTTGCGCCTCGTATCCACGATAAAGCCGCTGGCCAGGTTGCCGGGCTCGCGCAGGCGCAGCCCAGGGCGAAGGTACGGTGTGCAGGGCAGCGGCAGCGCCCAGCACTGATCCGTTCCCAGTGGCACGCGCACGCTCAGGCCGCTGTTTGTTCTGGCAAGGATATACTGCGGCTGGTATCGTGGTGATTGCCAGTCGAACAAGGCAGATGGGGAGTCGACCCTAAACAACGGCGGTCGTACTGGAGCAACCCAAAGTAGCGCCATTGCCACCACGGCCAGTTGGACTGCCACAGGTGGCGGTCCGCCTGCGAAATGGCGTGCGCTCCCCCTGACTGCCAACATCGTCAGCCCGAGGCCGATGATCCAGAACGTAGCGCCGGCGAAGCGATAGTCTGGCGCGCTGACGAACCAGAAGACCAGCGCGGGAAGCGTGGGCAACAGCCACAGGCTCCCCAGGCCGATGCGACGCCAGGGCAGGCGCGGTCCCGCAAGCGTCGCCGCACCGATGAGACCGCTGACCAGAGCCAGGTTCAGCGGGCGGAGCACCTGGGGCGAGACCGTTTCAAGCCAGGGTCGCAGCCATGCTTGATTGCCCAGCACCGTGACCCAATGCTGCCCTGGCTGACGCGCCCAGCTACGTATCCAGTTGGCTTCATTGATTGCCACCTCGGTGGGTACCCGCCAGGGCACGGGAAAGGCGCCCAGCGTGCTTGGGAAAGCCGGATAGCCACTGAGGATCACTCCACGGACCATCCAGACCCCGCCCACCACCAACCCGCAGGCGAGAGGAGGAGCGAGGAGCGACAACCAGGCGCGCCGCGCTCGTCGCTGACCCCAGAGCGTAACCCCGACGCCAACGACCAGCATAGTCGCCGCAAGGACGGTGATACTGAGCTTCACCGCCATACCAACGAAGGCAAGAAGCGCAAGCGCAAAGCACACATAGGCCTGCTCGCGTGGCGCCAGGGCCTGCGCCTCGAACAGCAGCACGAGGCACAGCCCGGCAAGGACCAGGCCAAGGACGAAGATGGGCACATCAGGTGAGAGCCACTTCAGGTAGGTATACGCGCGGCCGGCGTTATCCTCGCCACCAATGATCAAATACAGGGTTGGGGTCAGCGTCAGGGCGTTCCAGAAGGCAAAGCGGGGCAGGCGGGCGCCTGTAACCAGCGCGACCATCGCGGTCAGGCCCTGGACTAGCAGCGCGAGCAGCAGCAGGCCATTGCCGGCGTGTACAGCCCCTCCGGCAAACATCTGGTCAGCCAGGGCGCCGTAGAGGAAATATGCGCTGTTGTAGGCCAGCCGCCCATGAAGATTACCCAGGCCCGGCACAATCGGGTAATTGCTGTTCCACTGAAGAGACGACAAGTAATACAGACCAGCATCGTAGTGCTGCTGCGCATCATCAGTGCTGCGATTGGCCATCCAGAGCAGGGTGGGGATCAGCAGGATCACCAAAATGGGCGCGCGACGAACTCCCTCGCGGGCCAGCCCGGCCAGCGACCGCGCTTCAAGCACCAGCCCGGCGCCACCGAGCCCAAGGACCAGGACAAGCGCTGCCCGGTTTACCGGGAATATCAGATGCCAGATCTGCAACAGCGCAACCATGGCGGCCCAGCCGGTCCAGAAGGCCACGCAGAGCCCGAGGAGATCAAGCGGTCCGAGGGGGCGGAACAGCCGACGCAGCAGCAGACCCAGGCCGAGGCTGGCCAGGCCCAGGACGAGCCAGGTCAGCGTGGTGTTGAAGAGCGTAAGAAGATAGGAACTCAGCATTTGATGTGTACCTCATCGGGTCGCTGTCTGAGCCAGGTTCCAGGCACTCACCAGTGCCGCCTCGACATTGGCACGGTACCGGTCGAGCGTAAACCGTTCCAGATAGATCGCCCGACCCGCAGCACCCATGCGCTGCAGTTCCTCCGGGTCGTCCAGCAGTTCTGCGATAGCACTGGCAAGGGCATGGGGATCGCAAGGTGGTATCAGTAGCCCGTTGTCCCCGGGCTTGACGAGATCAACCACCCCCCGCCAGCGGGTGGCCACAACCGGCAACCCGTACTGCATCGCCTCGATAACAACGACACCGAGAGTTTCGGCCTCATAAAAGGTTGGGAAGCAAAAAATATCGGCAGCGCGGTAGGCTGCGTCTTTGGCCGGACCGGTGAGTACACCGTGGAGTTGAACACGTTCACTCAGACCAGAAGCAACAATAACCTCGCGCAGCCGGGCCTCGAACGCGGGCGAGATAGGGGAACCTACCAGATCCGCGGTCACATCGTAGCCTGCTCTTAATAATTGCCGAACGGCCTCAACGAGCACCAACACTCCTTTGGTTGGCCGTAGCGCACCGATGAAAAGTAGTCGTGCCGGCCGACCCTCCAATGGCGGGCGCTGCGGAGGACCCTCGGGGATGGCATCATCGATGCCATAGGGGATCACCGCCTCGGTGCGCGCACCGAGGGCCGCGCCATCATCTGGCGCCGCTGTTGAGTTACGGATAGCCAGATCGGGTTGCCAGTAGGCGACGTGCGCCAGCAGTCGGAGGGGAGCAGGCAAGTGTGGTAGAAAAGCGCCCAGGCCACCGGCATGGAAATGGAAGACCGTGGTGCGAAACAGAGGGCGGGTCGGTAGCAGAACGCCAATATCGCGCATGATCGGGACAATGTGGGGTCCCGCCGGGGGGTAGTAAAGCACCTGAGCGCCGTACCGGACCCGTATCTGCCAGATCCGTCCGACAACAAACGGCAGGTGAACAAGTTTAGACAATCTCAAGCGCCCCACCTCGCTCATCACCCGCGAGAACGCCAGAGGGACGTGGTGTAGTCGGATTGCGCAATACGTTCCTTCCAGGAGGGCAGCCATCATCACTGCCTGACCGTGATAAGGTGGCGGAATCTGCCCGACAAAAACAACCTCGATAGGTCGCAAAGCGCCATTCAGTCCAAGCTTTTGGTTGTGCATACCTGTATCGGGGATACCCTCGGTTCGCTCATTTTCATGCAAGGTTTTCTGACGCCATAAAAGGGCGGCGTCCTCGCAGCCAGGTAATTATTTGTCAAGTTGTGGATCGCATCAGGAAGCCATCCATCAGAAAAATGAGCGAATGGTGGGGAGTACATGCATCTATTTTCGCGCCAACACGACGAAGCCGAGGGTGTCGAATTCATCTCGGACCAGCGGGTCCAACACGGCGGCAATCATCTGAAGGATAGCACACAGCACGACAATCGGCGGTCCAGCCAGCAGGCGCATGCGCATTGGGGCGGGATAGCCGTCGGCGCCATAGGCGCGATAGAGGAATGCGCATAACAGGTAAGTCACCACGGCGATAGGGCCGCCACGCCACTCGATCCGCTCTACGTGGAACCCTTGCTCAGTCAAGAGATGTTGCAGGGCCACATATGTATACCGGTAATAGTCATACGGCAATTCGTGGAGCGGCTCATGCAGGGGGACGCTCAAGATCAAAACCCCGCCGGGAGTGAGCACACGACGGGTCTCCATCAGCATCACGCGAGGGTCGGAAACGTGTTCCATCACCTCGGTAGCCAACACTGTGTCAAAGGAGCCGGCCTCAAACGGCAGGTTTAGAGCCGAGCCGATCAGGTCTAGAGCATCGCGACCGTGGATCGAAGCGGGCAGATCTATTCCGACATAACGTGTGACATAGGGCGCAAAGAGGTCGGCATAGGGCTTACGCCCACAACCGAGGTCGAGCAACGCCCCGCGGGCGTTTGGGGCAAGGCGGACGAGCGCGGCATACAAGGCCCGATTGGCAAGTCCGCGGGGGTGGACAAACGTGTATTTCAGCGCACGCTTCAGGCTAGTCATTTCAGGAGATCACGATTGATAACTGGTACGGTCGTGTGCGCACCAACACCAACCATGCGTTCAAAGAGGGTCACATACTCGGCGGCAGCGCGGTCCCAGGTAAAGTGAAGGGCGCGCTTGCGTCCTCGATGAATCATCGCCGCGCGCAGGGCGGGTTGAGTGAGTGACAAGAGCAAGGTATGAGCGATCTGCTCCGGACTATCAGGATCAAAGTACAAAGCTGCATCACCGCCGACCTCTGGAAGTGAGGCGCGGCGTGATGCTACAACCGGCACTTCATAGGCCATTGCTTCGATCATTGGCAACCCGAAGCCTTCGAAGTACGAAGGAAACGCATAGGCACTCGCCCGGCGATAGAGTGCCGCAACGTGCTCATCGGGTACAAAGCCGGTCAGAATGAGGCGCTCAGTAATCCCTTCCTGCGTAGCAACAGCACGCACGAGCGCAAGATTGTGATTCCCATGGGCGTTGCTGCCAGGTCCAGCCAGTACAAGCTTCAAACGACGCTCAGGGAGCATGCGCACCAATCTGGCGAAACCCCGTACCAGGTTGGGAAGATTCTTGTAAGGCGCCGCTGCGCCAAGGTGTAGGATATACTCGTCATCGCTCGACACGCCGTAGCTTGCTAACACCTCGACATCTGACGGCGTATTGGCGCCGACAGCGCGCAGTTTGACCCCGGGGTAGATCACCGTGACCGATGTCGCAGGAATCCCGAGAACGTGAATCAGATCCCGGCGAGCGGTTTCTGAAACGGTTGTCAGATGGATATTCTTCCGTGCCGGTTGTAAGGCAAAGAGCCGGTTAAGCTCAATCCACCAGCGGGGATAGCGTTCTGGTTCGCGAAAGAGTGCCATATCGTAAAAGAGCGTTATTGTGGGTACCGGCTGATAGTAGGGGTTATAGTGACAGGTGCAGAAGAGTAAGTCACATCGATGCTGCAACGCCAGCATTGGCAGATCTACCTGCGTCCAGTAGAGGCGCTGGAGGTGATTGAACAGCTTGGCGAGCTTACCAAAGCGTGCGGCGGGCAACGGTCGATACGCCGGGCGCAGTTCTACAAACGTGTGCTCGGGGTGGTGTGCCTGCAGGTTTGCAAGGAGATTGTCAACGACAACGCGAACGCCAGTGGTGAAGATCAGTTGCGGATAGAGGTCGACACCAATGATCATGGTTTCACCGTGTGGACGAGGCCAGCCTGATTGAAGGTCGTTCGTCCGGTCGTAGCTTCGGGCACCAGGTACTCTGCGCCGCGGCGGCAGCGGTCCAGGTAGCTGTAGCCGACTCGCAGGATCAGAAAGGCGGGGAAGATCGCCTGGGCAATCTCCCAGTAGTTGTCCTGGACTCCGAGTAGAGCAACGTATAACAGCAGAATGGTCATCGCCAGATTCAGGCGCGGGAACTCGGCCGAACGCGTCCGGCGGAAAGTGCGCAGCGCCAGCAGGATCAGTGTGACTACACCAGCCACACCCATCCAGCCAAACTCGCCATAGGTCGAGAGCCAGCTATAGAACGGAAAAAACGTCGAGCTACTATACTGTCTAATGTTTAAGAATGATTGCCATTCGCTCAAGATGTAGCTCTGAGCGAGCGGGTGGGCATGATCTGAGAGCGGCAGGCGTCCACCCATCAGGTATTGCCCGCTTCGAATAATGCTGGCGCGGCTGGAGTACTGACCTGGTCCGAGACCAATGAGCGGCTGGATCGGCACCTCTTGTGGCAATAAGAAGAGGGTATTGTAGGTTGCGCGAACTTTTTCGGATTGAGAGTCCGGCCTCAATTCGAATGTCAGCCGGAGATAATTCGGGGTCTGCCGCAGGTTATTTGGCATCAGTGTGAAGGCTAACAGCCCGCCGCAGATCAGAATACCGGCCAGGGCCAGAAAGCCCGATGAGCGCCAGCGCGACCAACGGATCGTCCATACGAGGCGCATCATCAGAATCAGGCCAACCACCGCGGCAATGCTGAAGAAGAAGATCATATGCATCGTTGAAGTCAGCAGCCAGGCCACCAGGCCGATGCCGAGCGTCGCCAGCCGAACCGGTGATGGCCGGACGGGAGAAGTACCAAAGAGTAAGATCAGCAATGTGGAAAGTAGCAGAGCAAACATTACGCTGCTGGCAGCAGGTGCAGCAGTCAAAAGTGGATCGATTGTTCCGCGGACAAAATCTCCGTTAAAGCCATCGAAGGTGCCATTCCGTAGAAAGGCGATTATTCCCTGCATAGTTCCGACAAGTGACTCAAACAGCAAGAAGATCAGTGCCACAACAGAGATCCGCCGCAGCAAGGCCACTGTCGCCACACTCCGCAGGTCATAGAACAGTACTAGGAACGACCCGGCTGTCACGAGAAAAAGCAGTGCGTTGATCAGGTCGAAATCGGGGATGATCAGGAAGTAGATCAAACTCACGCCAGCAAAGGACATCAAAACCATTGCGTACTTAAGTAGGTGATTGACCGAGCTGATTCCAGCATAGAAAACTAGCCCGGCGATGAAGATAAATGGTACCAGGGCGGCTAGAGGCTTAAATGGTGAAAAGCAGATCGCCAGAGTTAGTACGAAGATGTGGACGAAGCGCCGCTCGCGACTGCTAAGAGAGTTGCTCATTGTTATCACTGCCATCGTCATAGCTCTACGCGGCTCTCACGTGGCCTTCAGTTACGGTATGGCATAATGTCGATCTAGCTAATCACGGCATTCCGATCAATTCCCTGGACCATCCCATCGTTAAGAAACCAGACATCAAGACTGGCTAGCGGGGTCTTCAGGGTGATCGGATACTCCAGCACAGACCACGTATCGTCACCGGCGGTGAGTGCTACTTGTTGAAGTGGGCACCCGTTAACACCAAGAGCCAGTTCGACCGGTCGTGTCTCCCCTGGGCGAGTTGTTGCGTATAAACGCTAATCCCGCCAGGGTAAAACTCGGCTGGAGAAGTGTCAAAGAGTACGCGCATTGCTACCTCCAGGGTTTATGAACTCGTCGCCTGAATGGTTGCACCAGGATGCGCCTTCAGAATCTCGATACCGCCAATGATAGCATTGCGATCCTGACCATTCACCATGCCATCATTCAAGAACCAGATATCAAGGCTTGCCAGAGGAGAGTGGAGGATCACAGAGAACTCCACGACCGACCATGTCTCGTCACCAGCCGTCAGCGACGCATAGTGTAGGCGATTACCGTTTACACCAAAAGCCAACTCAACAGGAGGTGGCTTACTGTTGTATGTTGTGATGCGCAGCAGATAGGTATCAGGCTGATCCACTGCCACAATGAGCGTACCCCGACCCTTCCACCAGAAGACCCCTTGCGAGCCGCCATATGGGTAGTTCAGGGGAGTGCCAGAGGGCGCATCTGGGAGCGACACATCACGCACCCAGCGCAACGTCGCTCCGTTGACCGAAATCGGTTGCGCACCAACGCGAGGGGCCTCGAAGCCGGGGAGTGTTGCCTGTGCCTGATGTAACAACCCCAGGGTGCGAGGGTCGTTAAGCGGAATCGCTGCGACCAGCCGGCGAAAGGCCAGTTGTTCGGTGCGCTCGGGCCACCGATCACAAACCCGATCGTACCAGAGCAGTGCCATCGCGTGATCACCGCTGGCAAGGTAGGCATCCCCAACCGCTATGACTCGCTCTGGCGTATAGCCCAGTTCTGTTTCAAGCACGGCGCTCTGCTCGTAGCGCCCAGCCGTTTGATAGGCCAGGAGCAGTTCCTGACGTACCAGTATGCTTTGGGGGGCCAGGGTAGTGGCGCGCTCTAGTGCGGCGATAGCCTCCTCAGGGCGTCCACTTTGCTGGTAGGCCCGCGCCAGGTAGCGGAGCGGCAATGGGTCGTTGGGGAGCAAAGCGGCAGCGTGACGCAAATCGCCGATCAGCCCTTCGAGAGTGGCCGGATCAGTATGAACACGCTCCGCGACCGCAAGCGCAGCAGCGCCTCGCTGCATAGCAGCGAGACCGATGAGGGTCGGAGTTACGGCGTAAGTGAGGACTGCGAGCGCCCCAGTCAATAAGGTACCCAGTACCAGACGTACTGTCTGGCTCGTCTGGGGCGGAGGGGATGGCGTCTCCCGGTTCAGCGGCGGCGATTGTGGCGTTGCACTCATAAGCGCCCCTGTCTAGCGTGCCGCGACGCAAAGCTCCGGCGACACAACGCGGGAGAGGCGGGATGTGTGGTAGCCATAGATGGCGTAGATCAACTGGACGAGACCCTTCACCGCCTGCTGACCAACCCGTTGCGCCAGCCGCGCCCAGTGGTTAGCGGGCAAGGTGGCCTCGAAAATGCTAATCTGCCGGAAGCCGGCCGCCTGCAGCACGTAGCGGATGCTGGTCTCAGTATACCCGACCTCGTGCGTAAAGTCCGCATACCGGAAGGTGAGCCCGAGAAAGGGGTTGGCCATGTTCGGCGTTTCCAGCAATAGGACACCACCGGGTGCAAGGGAGGCGCGTATAGCGCTGAGCAGCGGAATGGCCTGCGGCTTCGAGACATGCTCGATCACGTGGAACGTGGCCACAGTGCTGAACTGGCCGCGATGGGCCTGCAGATACGTAGCCGTATCCTCTACGACCGTCACGCTTCCCGGAAACAGTTGATTGCAGTACTCCGCTACCTCGGGTGAAAGATCGATGCCACGCACGTTGCGGTACCCGAGATCGGCAGTCAGTAACTCCATGAACTCGCCGAACCCCGGGCCAATCTCCAGGATAGGAGCATGGAGATCCACAGGGAGATACCGGGCATAGCGATGACGGAGGCGGTCCTTGACACGTCCACGCCACTCACCGGGAGCGCGCAACTGTGTCATATGTTCCGTCATGTAGCGCTGAAATCGGGTTTGCTCATTGGCCATCGCATGGCTCCTGGTGAGGGGACAGCTTCATGCCTGCGTCGCCGTAGCGGCTGGTTGGGTAGCGGAACTGCTGGCTTCAGCAGGATAGATGAACGGGGCGCCGGTCAGGATGCCGTCGCAGATCACGTCGAGGCCACGGTCACGACCCGGCGCAAGCTCATCGATACGCTCGATCTGGACGTCATAGGGCCACCAGCCAAAGGCATTGCGCCACGTTCGCGCGGTGGTCGGGGCAATAAAGCCTATCGGGATCATGCGGCGGAAAAAGAAATGATATGCATACTTGCGCGCCCGCTGGATGGTTGGCTCGTCGAGGCGCCGACCGAGGGGCAGACGGTCGAGAATGGTGAAGTACTCCTCAGCGTTAGGTGCGTCGATCGTCAGCCCCTTGCCCCGGATCCAGGCCTCACCGGCGACAATGATTGGTATGCCGAGGCTCGACAGTTCCACTCCGGTCTTCGTGCCGTAAATGATCACGCTGTCGCATTGCAGCATCGCAGCATAAGTGCTGATCGAACTCTCCGGGGGAATGATGTAGACATTTGGTGGGAGTGCAGGAAAAGCGCGCCGGATCTCATCAATAATTGGCTGGCGCGAAGGCATCAACCCGCGCAACTCGGCTGGATGGACGCGAATGAGCAACTGCAACTCGGGCCGCCGCGCGAAATAGGCGATTGTTCGCAACACCCAATCAAGCATATTCGGAAAGGCGTTGGCTGGATAATGCAGTTGAGCGTCCCACATGACATTCGTGAGCATGCCGATCGTGGGGCGGGCAGCAAAATCAATCCCTATCTCACGAGTGATCTGCTCGAGATCTTCCTGTGGTTTCTCATGAAAGAAGATCCAATCACGGGTGCCCTGCCAGCGGCTCTTCAGATACTCCAGCGTCTCGGCTTCGATGGCCGGCGTCCAGGGAATCTGCTCCCATACATCCAGTGGCTCGTCCATCATGGTGTGATGGTACGTGTCACCATGACTGAAGATGAAGCAGCGGGTGCGGTAGGCAACGTTCCAGTTGACCACGCGCACACCTTCCGAACGACACACCTCGCCGATGATGCCCTGTGGCACATAGATGCCGTGGTGGAAACAGGCCACCTCGATGCGCTGCTGTCTGATAAGACGCCGGGTAGCGAACAAGGTGAGCAAGGCTGCCTCCAGATAGCGACGCAGGACAGGTTCCACCTGAGGCTCATCAGCCAGGTCGCCGCGGGCGAAATAGCGTAGTGCACCGGCATGGGCATGTTCACCGACGGCAATCCCCTCAAAGATAAGCGCTGGAATCGTCGCGAACGGCGTTTCGGCAGCGACACGCGATGCTGCTGAACGCTCCGCTTTCGTCACGAGAAGACTGTAGTGATGGACTGGAAGATCGAGCGACTCGTATGCCGCGCGACCAATAGCAAAGCAGTTCCTGCAAAGCGATCGAGGTCCATTTCGCGCCATTTCCGCCGGTGGCAGGGCATCATAGATCGCGGCCCGTTCACAGGCCGGCAAGAACCCATCACAGAGCAGCATCTGCACATTGGCGCCCCGGAGCGTCAGCGCGACGGCAAGGGTGCTCGCCAGTGGATTGATGGTTGGCAGTGCACCGACGCTGGGAGCGATAATTACCCGTGGACCACTGGCAGCTTTCGTCCGGGCATCAGCCCATACCGCCCTGTCGGCGGCGAGAATCGCCTTCCAGTCGGGGTGCGGAAAACGTGCTGCAAGGGTGGATCTAATCCTGATCGGGCGCTTGACCTTGCGCAACTCCGTCTTCAGCAACAACCACAATGGCAGATCCATGATCACGACCCTTCTCGGCCAGAAAGTCAGATGCAGGCAGGCGCCGCATTACCCTCTTGGATGGGCAAGCGCGTGTTGGATAAGCGCAGAGACAAAGCGAGGCGCTCGCCGCAAGGCACGCTGCAGATCGGTGAATACGTATCGTTCGAGCCGGGCAAGCCCGGTGAAGGAACTGACAAACAGCAGCACGGACATGAGCGCTGATGCGCTGCTGGCGCCATAGAGCCCATAGCGTATGGCCATCAGATAGACCACAAATGGCCCGAGCAGTCCCGTGAGCGTCAGACTGAGACTGGTCAACTCGGGACGTCCCTTCGCATTAAAGGCAACCCAGCAGATGCCGGCAGCGCCGATAAAAATGACCGACGAGAAAAGAATGATTGCCGGACCAACCACTGGCACATATGCCTGACCAAACACCAGCGGCACAGCGAGTGGCAACGCCAGCGCCGCTATGAACGTAAGCACCGTGCCGAGGGCTATCTGAAGCAAAATACTGCCCAGGATAGCCGAGCGATCTTCCACCAGTTGCCCCGCGCGGTTGCGGTCAATGATCAGGTTTTGCAGTGGCGCCATGTAGATCGACAGTGGCAGCAACCCGGCGTCGCGAATATTGTTGGCCAGCGAGTACATCCCGACCAGCGCCGGGCTGAGCGCACTTGCCACAAACAACAACTCGATCCGGCTGCTCGTCTGTTTGATTAAAATGCCCCACTGAGCCCGCAAGCCGTATGAGAGTACCTCACGTGAACCGATCGCCAGAGGCTCCATCCGGCGCACCACCCGAAGCACTTGGACCACCATCAGCACCACAACGGCCAGTTGGGCCACAGCGGCAAGGATAAGGCAAAACTCCAGCGACACCGCATTAAGCGCGAAGGCGATCCCGATAAGCGCCAGTTGCAGCCCATTGATCGCGATGTTAAGCGCAGCGAAGAAGGTATAATTGCCGCTCGCCATCACCATGGCCAGGAGGATATTGAAGATCGTGCCCGTTACAATGAGGATGCCAAGGACAGCAAGGGCAGAGGGTGTGCGCATAAAATCAGATACAAAGGGTAACACCTGTTTTCCAACTATGGCAACGACAACCAGGGCTATCAAGGCCGACCACACAATGACCGCCACGAGAAGTCGGAGTAGAGCGGAGAGCCTTCGCGGTTCACTGCGGTAGAAATAGATATATGCCTGAGGCAGGCCCATATCGCTGAACTTAGCGACGATCGTCGCCAGGGCGATCAGGGTGGCATAATGGCCATATTCTGTAGGATCGAGCACGCGCACGATCATGACCCCCAGAGTCAGGTTGAACACCTGGCTGAGCGCGGTACCAACAGCCAGAATGCGAAGGCTGCCACTCAGTTCCTTAGCGCTCTGCATCGTGCACAAACTCCCGGAGCAACTTCGCTGGAAACCTGCCGATCACGCGTCGTTCGGGAAACGAGCCTGTAACCACCCTGTTAGCCCCCACCCCCACCACGCAATTCCTGCCGATCACAACGCCAGGTAGGATGCAGACATTAATGCCGCGCTGGGAGCCGTCGCCAATGCTAACCGGCCGTGGTACGGTCGCGCCCTGGTCCATCACTGTCTGATCAGGCTGATCGAAGCGATGGTTGATGTCGGAAATGCAGCAACGTGCCGTGATCAGCGCTTTCGCGCCGATCAGTACCTCCTCAGCGATAGAGATAATCGCAACTGAACTGAGGAGTCATTGGCTATCTCCTTGAGAATGTCCTGACACTGAAACCCGGTGCGTGTATCGTGTCATCCAGTACGCCAGAGGGAAATAGGTACGCCGCCAGCCGGCCGTCAGAAATCGTCCGATGACGGGGAATCTGCCGCGCAGCGCCGGTATCGGTCGATAGCCAGCCTCGCAGCGACGCAGGTACGCGACAATACGTTCCGTCAGGCCTGATGGCGGTGTCGCGACCGCGCCGCTCCCAGCGGCTGCCCGTGGACGACAGACCGCGCGCACTGTCTCATCAACAGCGAGCACCTGAAAGCCGGCCAGTTCACAGACATAACGCAACGTTGCGGCGCAGAAAGTGAAGGTGTGGGCGTTCTGCATATAGGACATCACATCGAGGTTGGTGCGATGGATGCGGAAGATCCCCGGAACCTCCAGCAAGAGTATGGCCGCTGACGACATAGCAGCGGCAAGGGTGCGAAGTTCGGAGACCGGATCCAGAAAGTGCTCCACAACGTGGGACAGCAGCACCAGATCTGCGCCAGCCACATCGCTGATCGCGTCGGCGACGAAACCGTAGCGCATCACACAACCGAACACCCGCTCACCGATCGCCAGATACTCCCGATCAACATCATAGCCGATACGCTCCCAGGTGGCCGGCAACGCGCCCAGGTTCCAGCCGCCGCCAGCGCCAATTTCGACGATCCGCGGCTGCGATCTGGCCAGGCCATAGCCGGCCATAGCCCTGCCGATCCAGGCTGCGAGTGCGCGCACCTGCGACGATGCGCCAAGCTCGCGGGCAAACTGCTCCTTCGATCCCATCACCGGGTTGTAGAGGTCTCGGTACTCATGCTGGTAGAACCGGGCATAGCGCTCTGCTGTCCAGCGGGGCGTCACCCGCAGCAAGCCACAGACACGGCATGCGACTTTGCGATAGGGTAGGCCATGGCGTTCTACCTGAGCGAGCACGATCTCGTCGCCGGTGGCGCCGCAGATGCACGGCACTGGCTCATAGTCATCGGGAGCATCCGCTGCCAGAATTCGGTCGCGCACCCGAGTCTGGGCCGGCGTAAGTTGGCGGAGCCGCGCTGTCTCCCGTGAGTATGCTGGACCCAGGACCGGTCGCTCTGCCTGTTGCGGCGTCACCATTTTCATTAGCTGTTCCTCGCCCGCAACAGCGCTTCGACGCGAGCGAAGTCATCAAGCGTGTCGATCGAGACCATCGGCTCATCGATCACCACGGCGGCTGTGCGCAGTCCGAGGATCGTCTGCTGGACAAGCAGACATGCACGGGTAAAGGCATAGGCCGCCCCATTGCGATGGTAGACGGGCGTAAGTTGCTGGCGCGCAATAATCGCGGCTCCGCGCTGGTCAAAGTAATCCAGGTGCCCTTCGGGACCAATCACAAGCTGTTTCAGCGGATGGTACTTCAAATCGGTTGGCGAGACGGTCCAGACGGCGTCCCAACCTTCGCTGACGAGTTTGCGGATCGTGGTATCCACGTGGCTGGCGGTGCGCAACGGTGAAGTGGGCTGCAGCATCACAACGACGTCATATTGCACACCATCAATCTGCTCCATCGTCTGCAAAGCATGGGTCAACACCTGAAGATCGCTGATCTGGTCACCAGCGAGGGCCTCAGGTCGAATAAACGGTGCATCAATGCCGACCTTACGGCTTACGGCAGCGATCTCGGGGTGATCGGTCGAGACGACCCAACGGTCGACGTATTGTAATGCAACGACAATCGACTCAAGGTGAGCGAGCAATGGCTTGCCGAGCAACGGATGGATATTCTTCAATCGAACGCCCTTGCTGCCACCACGGGCCGGTACAACGACGAGCACGCGTTGGTTCAGCAGCACAGCAACTCCCTCTCGGTACGCGATGCGAGCAGTGCCGGCAATCCGCGCAGGTCATCAAGCAGCGTCAGGCCAGCGGGATCGAAATCGTTGAACGGATTGCGCATGCCAACGAAGCAACAGCCGACGGCTCGCGCCGCCTCGAGGTCATAGCGACCGTCACCAACCATGACCACCTGGTCAGGCGCCAGCCCCTCAGCCTGAAGGATGCGGCGCAGATTCTCCACCTTGGTGCAGGGCCGGCCAAGCACCCCCTGGAAGTAGCCATCCCAGCCACGCTTTGTCACAATGCGGCGCAGGGGCTCCTCAGGCGTAGCCGAGTTGATATAGAGGGTATAGTGCGGGGCGAGGGCTGCGAGGGTCGCAGAGGCACCGCTTATCTCCGCACAGGTGGCGGCGAACGCTTCGCAGATGTTGTTATAGGCCAGGGCGCGCTCGCGTACGGCCGCGAGGTCGGCCTGCCTGGCAGGAACTCGCTGCTCCACCACGAGGCGGTCAAGGATCGCGGCGATAATCTGGTAACGGTCGTTATCGCCGTGATTGCCCAGGATCGCGTGCACCGATGCGCCAGCCGGATCAAGGTCGCTGAAGATCTCGAAGTAAGCGTGTCGCTTGACTGCATTCGAGTCCACGAGAACACCATCAAAGTCGAAAACAATGCAGCAGAGCTTTTGCATGACAATGTCAGATCTGATAACGACCCCAATGATTCACGATAGTTTTACGTGCTGATTGGGGTTGACGATTGATCTCCTTGTCTTCGTAGAATGAGTCGTCGTCATAGTGCATCGTCGATATCTCCTCGAAGATTACACCAGTATCAGTCCAGAACTCATGCCAGACCCCTTGCTGCACCAATTGAATGTCACCGGGATAGAGTGTGCGGTGGCGGCCATCGATTTCCATCTCGAGCACGCCGTAGAGCACCTGAAAGGTCTCCTCCTTGCGCTTATGGTAGTGAGAGGGATGGCGCTGACCAGGAAGTTGGATAACGATTTTCTTGCAGTAAGTACGATTGATACAAGTGATAATTGTCGCCCCAATCTTGAGAAAGTTTGCAATCCCCTTGTGATGCGAAAACTCGGCTTCGAACTCGGTATTGAGCACAATGCGAGCCTCGTTGAGCATCGCCTTGATCGAATGAATTGCCGTGAAGAGCACCTGCTTTTCTGCTTCTTCAGGGATAGCAAGGTCAGCGATGAGGAGGGGTTCATCCGCGGCCAGCGGCCGCATGGCAAGGATACCGCTGGTCCACTTGCTGGAAGCGAGTTGCCCCTCGCTCCAGGGCATCGCGAAGTAAACATCTTCGAGTCGCAGCTCTGTGCCGGCCTTGATCGGGCGGCGGGCATAGACGCCACGCTTGAGTGAAGCGAGTGCCTCGCGTTCCTCAGCGGGGGCAGGCTGGCGCTCGGTGTGCCCACAGATCATGCGGGCCTGTTCAGCGGCCTTGATCCAGGCGTCGATCTGTTCGGGGGTTGAGGAGTAAGCATTCAACTTAATTGTATCAGTAGGAATACCAACGTGGCGCTCGAGGATCCGCGCCCCCTTGGCCACTGCCACGTAGACCGGGGCGAGATCGCCCGGGTTCTCGTGGGTAGAGAAACCGATCACATAATTGGGATAGCGGCGGCGAAGTAACTCGATCTGATTCAACGCCAATTGGTGATCAGGAGTTGGATAGATCGAGACACAGTGCATGATCGCGAACGGCACACGGCGGTGGTCGAAGAAACTGACGAGGTCATCAATCTCTTTGAGGGTGAGCCCACCGGTCGAGAAGATCACCGGCTTGTTATGCTCGGCGATTGCCTCGAGCAACGGCCAGTCGGTGGCGGAGCAACTGGCTACCTTCACAATCTCGATACCCAATTCGACAATTGTATTGACTGACTCTTCATCGAACGGCGTGGCCATAGTGATCATCCCGGTCTCACGCACTTCATCAGCGAGCAGAGCGTACGCCTCCTTTGAAAGGCGTGTAGCCAGGAAGCGCGGAATATGCTTGTTCGAACTGCCCTGCTGATGGCTGGGATGAATAAATGTGTCGAGGTGGCGAAACTGGAACTTAAGCGCCGCCCGCACCTGATTGCTTGCAGCCACCCGCCCGAGCTCACGGATGATCCGCCGGGCATGATCAACCTGACCCTGGTGATTGTTCGCGAGGTCAAATACATAGAGTTGTTCGAAATCGAAGCTCGGCTTCACGTCACTACCTCTGGTTGCATACATATTCCCACGGCCCTATCGGTGCGCCGCGGCGAGAGCCGCCTCGGTATAACCGACCGCGTAGTTGATAGCGATCCGTTTGCCCTGCTGCTGCGAACGATGAGCGGCAGCAATGACCAGCATTGTGTCGAGGCCACGTTCGAGCGTGATGCCCGAGGGGGTATGCGCGCCGTCAATCTGGGCCTTGATGTGCGTGAGCTCCCAGATGAAATCATCGGGACGCGTCTTAGAAATAGGGTGAATCTCATCAGGCTGGCCAGGGCGCAGCACCAGTACGGCATCCCCAGAGGGATCATAGCCGTTCACCCACTCAATGGCAGCCTCACTACCCTGGATGCGAGCACGCTTGCGATGGGGCCGGGTCACGACATCCTGGACAATGCGGCCAACGAGGTTTCGCTCGGTGCGTGCGTTGATGAGGCAAACGTCATCGTACTCGGCCTCGCCGTCTTGAACATAGCGAAGCATAGCCTCGACTTCGACAATGCGGCCGGCCCCAACTACATGGGCCAGATGCTGCCAGAGATTGACCGCATGCGAGTGCTCGCCGCTGGCGCCGCCACCCAATCGCCAGAAACCAAGATAGCTATCGGCGGGACCGCTCAGCCAGGGATGTGCAGCGAAGATGCCACCCCAGTGCTCGCGAAACTCCACGTCCAGGGTCTTAATGGCCCCTGTCACGCCCGTTGCCAGCAACTCCTCCACCTTCGCCATCGCCCTGCCCACTACGTGGTCATAGCCGACAAAGACGCGGGTGCCCCCCTGACTTGCCTGCTCATAGAAAACCTGGACCTGATCGAGTGCGGGTGTACAGAGCGGCTTCTCGATCAGCAATGCAACGGGCTGTTCTTCTAGAGCGTGTAAAGCGAGGGGAATATGATGCTCGGGCGGAGTGCCGATGTGGATCAAATCAAAGCCACCACGGGGCTCATCGGCATTATTACAAAGTTGTATCGCTTCGTCCCAGGTGCCATAGCGCGCTGGGTAGATCTCATCGCGCATGCGTTTAAGCGCGGCATCGCTCACATCGCAGACGGTGACCGACCATCCGAGGCGGCGCGAGGCGTGAGCGAGATGGTTGCCGATTGAGCCAGCTCCGTAGATCTTGACACGAAACATAGCCTCTTTACTCCGATGCTCTGGCACTCACCAAGGCTTGCGCAAGAGGTAGATCCCTTCGCCACCCATCGCAGCAATAGGCATGACATCGGAGTAGAAGGGGTCAGTTACAATATCCTCGGCCATATACTGGCTCATACGCTCCCAAAGCGCATCGTCTACACCCTCGGGGCGCTGTAGCACAAACTCGACCCCTCGCTGGATGCGCTTGAGCGCCCCCTGAGCCTCGAGCCAGGCCAGAAACTGCTCATTTGGCCGCACGATTTTACGCTGCCAGGTGTTGTAAGCCTCGTAGTCAAACGACAGATCAAGCTTCGCATCACGAATGGCCAGAGGCATTCGCTTGATCATATCCTCCGCAGCCTTCTGATCCCAACCAAATCGATAGATGGCTCCCACTACACGCTCCAGAACAAAACCTGTCTCGGCACACCATTGCTCTATATCCATGTAGTCAACCTGGCGTAGATCGGCCAGCGACATCGGCAGATGCAGGAGGGTGAGCACCGTCATGTAGGAGAAGCCACGGGGGTTGAGAAAGTTCGGACAGGAGACAACAAGTAGTCCACCGGGTGTCAGCAAACGGTACAGGTCGCGCAATGTGCCCGGCGGGTCAGGTACATGCTCCAGAACACCGACAAGAGTTATTACGTCGTACGTGCGGTCGGCACGCTGGCAGAACGTCTCGATATCGGCAACCTCGAACTTGACGACACGCCCAGCGCTCAGGGCATTCAGCCTGGCGATAGCGATTGCCGTCTCAGAGAAGTCGAAACCCACTGTCTCAGCAGCGCGATGAGCCGCCATAATCGCCAGACGCCCTGCGCCACAGCCGACATCGAGCATGCGTCTCCCGGGAAGCTCATCCTTGATTAACTCGTAGATGACCGAGTGGACGCCGTGAGACTTTCTGTAAAGCCATACATCGGCAGAACGGTATATCTCGTCGTATTTTGCGAGAATGTTTCTTTGATCGCCTTCAGAGAGCAGCGAGCTGATCTTTGGTTGACTCACGTCCTAACTCCGGACAATAACGCGGTGCCGCAGAAAGCGGCTGCTATTATAGCACGCCCGAGGCGCCATCTTTTCACCTAGGACACCACCAGCACATACGTCGCCCCCGTCTGCACGTCCACCAGCGCCGTGTTTCCCTCGCGTGGGCACGCTACTGGCCCGCCGTCGCGGTTGGTGCAACTCACCTGCCCGCTGGCCGGCAACGGGACCGCCACCAGCCGTGGCTGGTCGCTCCAGATCACCACGATGTGCTCGTCACCCCGGCGCAGCACGTAGCCCTCAACGTCCTCGGGTA
The DNA here is from genome assembly GCA_034435975.1 of Chloroflexaceae bacterium. Classification (GTDB taxonomy): domain Bacteria; phylum Chloroflexota; class Chloroflexia; order Chloroflexales; family Chloroflexaceae; genus CAKZQX01. The sequence continues at coordinate 21,961 of DAOTWD010000188.1, forward strand.
CACCCGCCAGCTGCCCCAGGTAGCGCGCCCCGGCGAGGGTCCGGCTGGCGTGCCGGTAGGCGAAGTAGCCCGGCCGCGGCACCAGCACGTCGCCTGGCTCGATCAGCGCAGTGTTGTGGTACGAGTCACTATCATAGATATACCAGATGTTTGCGGCCAGCCCGTCGCGCAGCGATCGCGTGAAGAGCCGCGAGAGGTAGTCGGCCTGGGCCCAGCGACACTCCGGCGTCACTTCCCCGGCGCAGAGCAGCGCGCCCTCGGTGCGCAGCAGCGGTCGCTCGGCAATCCCGTAACGGGCCAGCACACCCCGCAGATAGGCCGGGCGCCAGTCAACCCGCGGGCCCAGGTCCGGCTGGCCCGGAATGCGCCAGAAAGTATA
>DAOTWD010000189.1:0-14373 GCA_034435975.1 Chloroflexaceae bacterium
GTCCCTCCGGCGCGTGGGCGGGCGGGCGCGGACGTGGTTCTGTTGCGCGGCACCCCGAGGCGCTGTGGGGTGTGCAGTATGCGAGAGCCATGCTATAATGCATCCCGCATGACAATATAGGGTATGTCTGCTGTATAGTGCTACTGTAGCCACATCGTAATTGAAACGAATGATGCTCCCGAATCTGAAACTTCGTACGATTCCGGCTTTTTTTTATCGTCCCTTTACCATTCTCCGCAACTATCAACGTAGCTATATCCGCTCGGATTTGCTGGCAGGCATTACGGTGGGCGTCATCCTGCTACCCCAGGGCATGGGCTTCTCGTTGCTGGCAGGACTACCACCGGAAATGGGGTTGTATTCGGCTATAATTGCCGCGATCGTGGCTGCTCTGTGGGGCTCCTCCAACTACTTACACACCGGACCAACCAACACGGCATCGCTTTTGTCCTTTTCAGTGCTGGTAACGGTGGCTATGCCTGGTACTGCCGATTATCTAGCTGCGGCCGGGTTGCTGGCGATACTGATCGGTATCTTACGACTGATCATGGGCCTGTTGCGTCTAGGTATGCTGGTGACGTTTGTGTCCGACTCGGTCATTGTTGGTTTTACGGCCGGGGCCGGGGTGTTGATCGGCATCGGTGAGTTGCGCCACCTGTTGCGCCTCGATTTTGCCACATCGCCGAGCCTGCAGGTAACCATTGGCAATCTTGTCAAAAAAGCAACTCAGATGCACTGGCCTAGCCTGGTGATAGGGGTCGGCACCGTTCTCGGTATCGTTATCTTGCGAAAGATCAGCCGTCGCTTTCCCGGAACACTGGTGATGATTGGCGTTGCCTCGCTGCTAGTCTGGGCCTTCGATCTCCAACAGGCCGGGTTGCGTGTCCTGGGAGACCTACCACAAGGATTGCCACCAGTGGCGCACTTGCCACTGCTGGATCTGGAACTGATTGGACAGCTCTCCACCGGTGCGCTGGCACTGGCAATCATTGGTCTGGTTGAAGCCACAGCGATTGCACGGGTCTTTGCCAGCCAGACCGGCCAGCGTCTGGATAACAACCAGGAGTTCGTAGGGCAGGGATTGGCCAGTATCGCCTGTGGTATTTTCTCTGGGTACCCTCCTTCTGGGTCGTTTAATCGCTCGGCAGTGAACTATCAAGTGCAGGCGCAGACACCGCTTGCCAGTGTCTTTTCCGGCGTATTTGTGTTGCTAGCCACGGTGTTTCTGGCTCCACTGGGTATGTATATTCCGCGTGCAGCACTGGCGGGCGTGCTGATCCTCTCGGCCTATGGCATGGTCAACTGGTCAGAAATGCGGCGCATCTGGTATGGCGCACACGGTGATGCGCTGATTATGCTGGTGACTATCGGGGCAACCTTGTTTTTACCTTTGCAATTTGCCATCCTGACCGGTATTTTGATGTCGCTGGGCTTCTATATCCTCAAAACCAGTACCCCCCGCGTGCATCCTGTTGTCCCGGATAACAATTTTCGTCATCTGGTGCATCAACCTGAAAAACCAGTCTGCCCTCAGTTGGGTATCATCGATATTCTGGGCGATCTCTATTTTGGAGCAGTAGGACACGTAGAAGAGGCGATTTATGAGCATCAAGCACGACATCCTGGCCAGCGGTTCTTATTGTTGCGTATGCAAAGTGTGATCAACTGTGATATGAGTGGTATTCATGCACTGGAAGGTATTGTGCGTGCCTACCGTGAGAAAGGGGGCGATATTTATATGACTCGCGTACGCTCGCCCGTGTTTAAGCTGATGCATGCAACCGGCTTTGATCGCATGTTGGGCACGGATCATTTTCTGCATGAAGATACGGCAATTGAATATCTGTTTTACAAGGTGCTTGACCCGGCCATTTGCATCTACGAGAGCAACGTGCGTGTGTTTCGCGAATGCCAGAATCTGCCCCGCCCACTCCAGTCCCTTGCGATTCCGCTCTATACCGATATTCCGACCGAACAGGTACCGAGTATCACTCCGCGTCAGTTATGGCATCAGTTGCACCAGCAGCCAGCGCCGCTCGTAGTTGATGTGCGTGAACCCCGTGAATATAAACAGGGTCATATTCCGCAGGCCCACCTTCTCCCTTTACCCCGATTGTGGGCAGATATGCCCGAATTGCCAACCGATCGCCCCATCGTGTTTGTTTGTCGCGGTGGGCGGCGGAGTAGCCGTGCAGCCTTCTTGTTTCAGAACAGGGGGTATACGAATGTACTGGTGTTGCAGGGTGGGATGCTTGCCTGGGAAACTGCAGATTTGATTATTGCTATTGATTAAACAAAAAGAGCAAACCATGAGTTCACTGACACCGCGTAACCTGGGACTGGATCTGATCCGTGCCACCGAGAGTGCCGCTATGAGCGCTGGACGCTGGATGGGCCTGGGAAAGGTGGATGAGGCCGATTATGACGCGATGTATGCTATGCACGCTGCGTTAAATACTCTGGATATGGAAGGTCATATTGTCATTGGTGAGGAGGGTAAACTGGGGATGCCTTCACCGCTAGAGAGTGGCTCGCTCGTGGGTACAGGTCATGGGCCAGTGATGGATGTGGTGGTCGATCCAATAGATGGACGGAAGTTACTGGCGCATGGTAAGCCGGGGGCGATCTCGGTTGCTGCGGTGGCACCACGTGGCACAATGTGGAATCCTGGCCCGGCGGTCTATATGGAAAAAATCGTTGTGGACAGGCATGCCGCCCATGCGCTGGTACCGGAATGCATGGATGCGCCAGTGGCCTGGACACTCGCCTTGATTGCTCGCGTTAAACAAAAAACCGTCCGCGACTTGCTCGTCTTTGTGCTGGAACGACCGCGCCATGCGGATCTCATCGAAGAGATCCGCATGGCCGGGGCACGTGTAATGCTCCGTTCCGACGGGGATATTGCCGGGGCGTTGCTGGCTGCTTCGGCGACGAGCAGTGTCGATATTTTGATGGGAGTGGGCGGTGTGGCCGAGGGAGTCATTGCAGCCTGTGCGGTCAAATCCCTGGGCGGGGCGATGCTGGGACGCCTGGCACCACAAAGCCCCAGGGAAAGTTCAACGATCAAAGACTCGGAACTGGATACCCGCCATATTCTCACCTGTCACGAATTAATAGCCAGTAATCAAATCTTCTTTGCTGTAACCGGCATCACTGATGGGCCACTCCTGGCGGGCGTGCGCTACCAGGGCAATTACGCCGAAACGGATTCACTGGTGCTGCGCTGCGAAACCCACACTCGCCGTGTGATCCACGCCGAACATTGGATTTATGTATAGGCGTGCGGTGCGAAGTGTGAGGTGTCTGTAGGTGACAGGTGCCCAACACGTAGGGGCGCAGCAGCGGCATGCAATTTCTGCTTCCCATGGCATATCTGCCCGCTGCTGCGCCCGTCGATTGTGATGGGCAGGGACGCGAGATAGAGTGCGGCAGCCTGGCTGCCGCCAGAGCAAGGCCGTCCATGAATTTCGTGGTATTCGTGGTATTCGTGGTTCCAGGGCCACTCAGCTAACGCATTGCCGGATAGATGTTGTTCAACGGGAGGTATTCGTGGTTCCAGGGCCACTCAGCCCCGGTTCCCCTCCTGCCCCCGCCAGCGGGGGGCGTTGTTTTGGCGGAAGTGAAATCAGATTGGTATTAGCGCTGCAACAACTGGTCAAACTCGCTGGCAGCTTCATGCATACGGCCCACAGGCTGACTGAGGCTAAAAGTGTTCCAGCGTGCTTCGGGCGGCCAGTCGAGAAACCAGCACAGCGCCTGGATTTGCGGCTCGCGGTTGATCGCCTCCAGCGCATTGGTGAGCCAACCCGCCGGATAATTCTGGGCCGGCGCTGTGGGTGTGTCGGACGTCCAGGTGTTGGTCGAGATAATATACGCCGGGCGGCCTTGCGTGCTGGCATAGCGGTTGATGCTATCCAGCCAGTCCTGGTAGACGCGAAAGCCAGCCTGGGCCGCATTCCATTCCTCCCGCTGCAGATCGCTCATCGGTTCACGGGACGGCTCGGTGGCAACAACCGGGCGACCGGGAGCTTGCAGCGCGAAGCCATCCGGGGCAGTTAGCGGGCGGCCAGCGTGTGAGTGAACCTCCACGGCCGCATCCAGCGCAGCTACCAGCGTGTTGAAGTAGTTCAGCCAGGGTACGTCGTGCGGATCACGGATAGCGCCGGTCTGGTCACTGATCCAGGGCGTGACCGGGCCGACCAGCACGCGCACGCCGGGTTGCTCGGCGCGCATACGCTGCACAACATTGTCGGTGCGCTCGGCAGCCAGGCCATAGCCGTTGAAAACACGGGCATACCACTCTGGCGTAGTGGGTCGCTCTGGAGACTGGACATTCTCGTCCAGACTATTGAAGCCGCTGCCGATAATGTAGGCATACACCTCCCGTAGGCGATCATCACGCGCCAGACGGGCGCTGTAGTCCAGGTAGCGTGCCAGTGCGACCTCGTCATTGAGCGGCGGCAGCGCCTGCTGGCGGTCATACGCCATGCGCACCAGGACGCGCAAGCCCCGGCGCGAGGCATGATAGACACGCTGTGCCAGACCGTCGATGCTGAAATCGACATCGTCGGGCGTGTTGGCATAGGTGAGTTCCACCGTCCAGGCCGCACGTCCATGCCAGTCACGCTGGGGGTTGGCAAATACGGCTCCCAGTTTGGTGGGGATTGGCACTGGCGTGGGCACGGACGCGGGCGATGCGGCAAAGGCCCCCATCGTTATCTGCATCCGCTCGATGCAGCCGGTATGACAGTCGTGATAGAACACCGCCTTCGATAGGCGCTCGGTGGTACCCGGTGTGGTGGGCGGCAAGGCGACCTGCCAGCGCCAGGCCCACGGCCCCTGGCCAGCGGGATATGCGGTGTCATGTGGCACCGCAACGCCATCTACCACTAATTTGATATGCGCCCAGGGGGTATTGTCGCGAACATACAGGGTCACCTGATCGCCTGGACGCCCAGCGGGTGGCTCAATCCAGGCCTGCGGCCATGCGTTCTGCAACTGCCAGGCAGGATCGGTCAGGATCAGCACCTGACCACGGATCGGTAGCAGCCAGTAGCCGACGATCAGGGCCAGCACGAGCAACACGAGCAAGACGGCGTTCGCACGTGCTGGATTGTCGCGCATAATCTGCCTCATAAACGTTGGGATGTGCGCACATTCAAGCGCAAAGCGTGCAAGCGCAAAGCGCAAAACAGACGGATGCTGACGCATGCCATCGGTTCGCACGTTCAAGCGGAAAGCGCAAAGCGCAAAACTGAACACCATGTTTTCCGCTCCGACCGCTCCACCGCTCCACCGCTCCACCGCTCCACCGCTCCACCGCTCCACCGCTCCACCGCTCCACCGCTCCACCGCTCCACTGCTCGAACGCTCAGACCGCTCGAACGCTCAGACCGCTCGAACACTCCACCGCTCCACCACTCCACCGCTTCACCGCTCCACCGCTTCACCGCTCCACCGCTTCACCGCTCGAACGCTCCACCGCTCGAACACTCCACCGCTCCGACCGCTCGAACGCTCCACCGCTTCAACGCTCGAACGCTCGAACGCTTCAACGCTCCACCGCTCGAACGCTCCACCGCTTCAACGCTCGAACGCTCCGACCGCTCCACCGCTCCGACCACTCCCTGCCGCACGTAACACCCACCAGCAGGTGGTGCCGGTAGACGCACCTGCGCTCACACTCTCGATCATCAGGGTGGCATAGTGCTGGCGCAGGATCTCGCTGGCCAGCGCCAGGCCCATGCCGCTACCGGGAATATCGGTGCGCCCGCGATACAGTGGACTGGTCACATGCGGCAGATCGGAGGGCGCAATGCCTGGCCCGCTGTCTGCTACCACACAGCGCACGCCATCCGGGTGTGCTTCCAGGCGCACAGTAATCGTATCATTCGGACGACAGTAGTTAATGGCATTATTCAGCACATTCACAAACACCTGGTGCAAGCGATCCGCATGCGCCAGCACTTTGGGCAGACGCGCCTCGGTCGTGAATGTCAGAGCCAACCCCAACTCCTCGGCACGCAGAATCAGCGTGGCAATCGCCTCCTCGGCCAGCAGCACCAGATCGGTCGGTTGCAGCGGCAGTTCGGCACTGATTTCAAGCCGGTATAACTCCAGCATATCGCGCACCAGGCGGGCAATCCGCTGACTCTCACCCTGGATCATCTCCACTGACGAACGAGCAACGGCATCGTTGATCGGCACCTGCCGCAACACCTCGGCATGGGCAATCAATGCGGTCAATGGCGAGCGCAGTTCGTGCGACAACTGACCGATAAATGTCTGCTGCTGGCGCAGGAGCCGCTGTGACTCGTTATCATCGGCCAGCGCCAGCAGGCGATGCTGCCCATCGAGCGGATAACTCCACCAGCGTAGCGCCAGTGGTTGCGCCATTTTGCCATAGCGCGACATAGCCGCTTCGAGCGGAATGCCCAGATGCTGGAGCGCCTCAACCGGATTGGCGCTGATGGTGGTCGCCAGCGTGTCAAAAACCTGCCGGGCGGCGCTATTCCGAAAGAGCATCGTACCATCGGTGTGCAGGATAACCACACCGAACGGCAGTGTCTCAAGCGACTGCCACGCATTGGCATCAATGGCATAGCGCTGGTACGTGCGGTACCAGGCCAGATAATAGGCGCTACCCACGCCACCCAGCACACCGAGAAGCAGCAGAAAGAGGGTGAGTTGCAGATCAAGCAGAATCATGGTCAGCGTCCACTTCGACGGCGACGGCGGGTTGAGCGGGTGGCACGAAGCGATAGCCAAACCCACGCACCGTCTGGATCGCCCGGACGGGTGTGTCATCTGGCTCAAGCTTGGCCCGCAGGCGTTGCACATGCATATCGACCAGGCGCGAGTCGCCCAGAAAATCTGTCCCCCACACCTTCTGAAATAACGTCTCGCGGCCCAACACCCGGTCAGGGTGATCCAGAAACACCTCCAGCAGCGACCACTCGGTCGGCGTCAGGTTCACCTCCTGCCCATACACCGTCACCCGATGTCGGCTGCGCCATACCTGAAACGACCCATAGCAGCACGGCGTGTCGCCAGACGGCACGGGCGGCATATGCTGCTGGGCAAAGCGGAGCAGTGCCCGCACACGGGCCACCAGTTCGGCTGGCGCAAACGGCTTGGTCAGATAATCATCAGCTCCCAGTTCCAACCCCAACACCTTGTCCGTCAACTGATCGCGCACCGACAACATCATAATCGGTACATAGGTCGCTAACTGCCGAATACGACGGCAGACCGTGTAGCCATCCAGATCGGGGAGGATAATATCGAGGATGACCAGCGCTGGATAGGGCGCGTGTGACAGACTATCCAGCGCCTGCTGGCCTGTCGCTGCCGTGCGTGTAGTATAGCCAGCCTGGATCAACAGGTGGGTCACGCCAGTCAAAATAGCTGGATCGTCGTCCACAATCAAGATGTTCTCTGCCATACCAGGTTCCCATCTGCCGTGCTGCCCGCTCCATGGGGGCAGACACCGTGTTTTGCCCATGTGCCATCATGATAATCGAGACTGGTGAACAACGTCAAGAGCAATTTGCTGGCCGAAACTGTTACATGATTGTTACACTCCTCTCATTACTGCGGCTCAGGCGAGATGGTATGCTGAAATTGGTACACGCGCCGGATGTAGTAACGACTTTAGTCGTTTCTGACGCCGCATCAATGACGAACATCGTTCCTGCCAACAACCTTCCGAGTGAATATGCGCCGGATGTAGTAACGACTTTAGTCGTTTCTGACGCCGTATCAATAACCAACATCGTTCCCGCGAACAACCTTCCGAGTGAATATGCACCGGATGTAGTAACGACTTTAGTCGTTTCTGACGACAGGTGTGCCATATAAAACCGTTTCATCATCGTGTTGCGCTAAAAGGAGTCGTTTTATGGTTGATCAGTTGTTTCAGACCAGTAGTCACATCGACCAGATTGTCAGGTACCAATCCAATGTGCGGTACCATCATCGCCCGCTGTATCTCTCGATCCTGAGCGGTCTCCCGACGCTGACCCAACTCTTCATTGCCCATCTGGAAGACCTGGGCTATGGGTACGATCCCACCGCGCCCATCTGTCTTATTCTGGATGCCCCGCATAGCTTTGCTTGGCAGGCGCTGGCTCGTTCCCATTCCCACCATCCCGACGCACGGCGGATTGTGGCCACCAGTAGTCAGTGCCCGGAGTATCTGGAAGATCTGTGGGACATGGGTCTGGATGGCCTGGTTACAGATGGGCACAACGCCCATGCGCTAGAGACGACGCTCGCCCATGTGTCCCAGGGAGTGCCCTATCGGGTATGCTCAACGCACCCGACGTGCCTGACCCCACGCGAACGCCATGTGTTGCGCTTGCTGGCCGACGGATTCAGCCCCAAAGACATAGCCGCATGCCTCTCCCTGGCCCATCAATCGGTCAAGAACACCGTGGCCACCGTGTATGCCAAACTGGGCGTGGCCAACCAGCGCGAGGCCATGCGCTACTATTGGGGGATCGGCAGCCATGCCAGCCAGGGTATAGAGACGCCTCCGGTGCAGTGCCACAATCAGTATGCATAAAGGGTACTACAGTACCTTGTCGCTGAGGGGGATTTATGGATATAGTGGGGGAGGAGACTGAAGGTCAGTCGCAGCAGCGGATACCGGTGCGCCAACAAGATGCGCATGGAGATGGTGTCTGTTGTGGTTTTGATCCTATATATGACAAAGCTGATAAACTGACCATTGTTATACTACAACAACAAATTTTTTATCAGCTTCAGCTAAGGAGAGACAATGTGTTAAAAGCAAAACTGGGAATGGGGTTTCTGATTGCTTTATTGATTGCATTGACTTCTTCCCATGTACTGGCTGGGGTAACAGGGTTCAATGTTTTGGTACTAAGACTTGGTGGATCTGCAAACACGAATGTAACCAGGAAAGATACAGCTATTCAACAATGGCAAGTTCATAATATCTCGGTTGGCGGGAATAAAACAGTACATTTTCGCCCTGAACGACAATCAGGAACATCTGTTGGTTCCTGGGTTGCTGGTACTTCAGGATCTCACATTGATGCTCCTTATAGCCCAGATCAACCAATAGGAACAATGATTTATCTTAAAATCGGAACCAGTATTTTTGAACCAGTTACTGTTCAGGTAAGTGGTAAATTCAACTCGAATTAGAGGGTTTTATACCTGTTTACAACGCATAAAATTTTCTATATCCTCCCCTTATCAACCTGAGCAGAGCCAATTCGGATAGTGTAGAAGAAACTTTCTTGTGTACCCTATTTTTCGCTTCTAACGAAAAATAGGGTACACAAAACAGCAACAGTACCGCTCTGCCACAGGCGAGAAGGGTTGCTGGATATCATACTATTCCGTATGTTTTGTTATTTATACAAGGTACCCGGTAGCTTGCATCCCATGCTTTTTTCGCCTGCGGCAGTGTGGAAGATACGCTCTTTTGGTTCCCACTTTTCGCCGAAGGCGAAACCCAGGTGGTGATGAGTTACCGCGTAACTCGTGTTATGTAGGATTGCTAAACTACAATGAAGTAATCGTTCAGGTGGGGTGGTCAGGAGGGGCGTTGCTCCTCCTGGAGTCTCTTCGTTTCGGCCCGTTGTGGCGACTTCGCCGCCAAAACGGGCCGAAACAACGGTTTTGCGGGGGCCTGCAGCCCCTGCGCCCCTGCTGGCGCAGGTACCACCTGAACGGTTACACAATGAATATAATGAGTCCCATTGTACAAAAGAGGCATAATAACAGGAAATGTTTTTTTGTAAACAGTTATCACGGGCACTTTCCGGCTGGTCATTTGTGGGATCACTGCTCGTGAGTTTGACGCTCATGTTTCTGAGCTTACGTCAATTTTACCCACTTGACCCGACTCCCCCAGCCGGGTTTCACCCAGATTACTATAATGCATATGATGCGTGGCGCCGGGGGATGGATGTTTTTGTCTTGTTTGCACCGCTGGCCGCAACACTACCATTTGCCAGTGCCTATCTCCACGATCGCGATCATGGTCTGGTGCGTTATATATTGTTACGGATGCGCCATCGTGCCTTCATCACCAGTACATTTCTGGTCAATGGACTGGCAGGCGGATTAGCGATCGCTGTACCTATGCTCTTCTTTTTTGGGTATACCTACACGGTCTATGCACGCACGTTGCCACCATTATCGGCAACTCCCTACACCGAACCCTGGATGTGGGCACCCGGCTTTCTCGGAAGCTACTTCACAACCCATCCCAATCTCTATATAGTGGGCCGTATCATTACCGGCTTTCTGTTTGGTATGACCTATGCGACCCTGGGAATGGCATTATCACCTTTTGTGTGTAATCGCTATATCGTCCTGTCCGTGCCGTTTATTTTTATGTGGATGTATGGCTTCATTGTCAACGTTCTAGGGCTTCCTGTCTGGTCATCTATGTACGCCCTGGCACCCGATGCTATTCGTGACTCAACCGCTATAACGATATTCGTTCCCCTGTCGATCCTTTTTATATGCAGTACTGTCAGTATTTTCATTGGTATTAGAAAATACAGCAATGACCAGATTTTCTATTAAGTATACTATTTGTATGAAACTATGCCTCTCACCCCGCGTGTTACACATCCTAAGCCACTACTCTCTACCTCTACGCATTTTAAGCTATCGCTGGGTTCTACCGATCAGCCTTATGCTTCTGTTGACAACCTATGTCACCTATACGGTACTGGTATTTGCTCAGGTCAGTCGCGCCACGGTTAACATCTGGGATGTTGTTGTGGGGGTCTTGGCAAACAGGCAACTGGTGCATCACGGCTTGATCAACCTGCTCCTCTATCTGATCAGCGATCTAGCCCTGCTACGCGATTCAAGCCCCTATATGCTTTTACGTACCGGATCACGCTGGCTGTGGTTCCAGCTCCAGATCATCAACCTGGTGATGGTGATCAGTCTGTATCTCCTACTCCTGGTGGTTATACTCATCGGAGTCACGGCCATCGCTACGCCCTGGTCGGATACCTGGAGTTCAGCTGCCTGGAACCTATTGCAACAAGATGGATTGCCCGCTACAACGCTGTTAGCCCTGCCACCATTGATAACGACTCTGTTTATGCTGACTTTGCTAGGATTAACCTGTATCGGGATCGGTATGATCGTAATGAGCGTGACCTGGGCAACCCAGAATGCAATCCTGGGTTTTAGTAGTGGTCTGATCCTGAACTACAGTGCGCTGATGATTTCCGTAACTGACGTTCCTTTGCCATTGATCGATCTCCTCTGGTTTCATGATCGTATATTTTTATGGGCGGCAACCAGCGAACCTTCACCCACTCCCGTTCTTGTACACGCGACGCTCTACTGGTGTCTGTGGATTATGTTGGGATTGGTCGTATTCTGGAACCTATGCCGCCGTCTTGATATTGTCGCCCATGGCGTGAAGTAGGATCAGAAATCATGCATCATCTCTTCATCTTCTGGCGGGCTTTCAATGTCCAGATAACATGGTCGATGATTGGTGCGGTGCAGCTACGCAACTGGCTGCTGATCGCGGTTGTTGTACATGTGGTGGTCGGGGTTTTTAGCGGACAACAATTACTAGCCCTGAGTACCGCGACAGACCTGTCTGCCCAGTTGCCGCATGTCGGGGATGCCTTCTTCCTGGCTTTCGCTGGCCCGTCCTTTGGGCAGAGCAATTGGACACCTTTGTTAACGTGGTTGTTACGGCACATATTTTTCTGTATGCTCGTGGGTAGTATTAGTACTAGTCAACTGAGTAATCATGACTATCTGGTGATACTAATGCTGGGATCGCGGTGGATGTGGTGGGTTAGTCTGGTCTTCAGCATTATGATCATAGCTTTCAGTTATACGATCATCATTCTTTGTGCAACGCTGGTGGGTATCGTTCCCTGGTTACGCTGGCATCCTGATCTGAGTTCTTTTTTTATAGAACAAGGCATCTGGCAAGCCGCAGCGGGTATGTCCTTGATCCATCTGTTCAGCATTATTTTTAGCCTGACGGCGTCCTCGTTAGTGGTGACTGGTCTTTTCCAGATACTGATTACGTTCACCACCCATCGCGTTATCTGGGGGATTGTTGCCGTTATGTCATTGGCACTGATAGTCTGGATTATCGGCCTGGGCGACCATACAGCACGTTGGCAACCCTGGATACCAGGTACCCAATCCATACTCAGTCGGCACTGGCCGTTCGAGCCACGCATGCCGGGGCTGACTGTCCGTATGTCCTTAGTGTACAACATTATGCTTACAATCTGGCTCGTTTTGATTGGTCACAGAATAGTAAAAAGGTTTGATTTTATTGGATCTCAGAATAATGAATAACTATAACACACATGTAGATCCCTCCCCTGACCGTACTGATATTGCCGTTGCCGTGCATGCCGCCTCAAAGCGACTGCGCGGGCACCTTGTGCTTAACAACGTCAATCTGGTTGTACATAGGGGTCACATAATTGGTATTTATGGCCCAAATGGGTCGGGTAAAAGTGTTCTGCTGCGGGTGATCAGCGGGCTTGTGCTACTCAACACGGGGAGCGTTCATGTTTTTGGTCAGCGTATTGGCCGCGATATTGAATTTCCATCTGATCTGGGTGCGCTGATTGATGGGCCAGGTTTCGCCATGGAACTCAGTGGGCGCAAAAACTTGGAACTGCTGGCCTCGATTCATAATCGTATTTCCAGCAATGATTTGCAAAAGGTGCTTGATCTGGTGGGCTTAGATCCAGATGATCGGCGGCCGGTCAAGGCCTACTCAACGGGCATGCGTCAGCGTCTGGGTATTGCTCAGGCTATTATGGAGCATCCTAAATTGCTGCTCTTAGACGAACCGACGAGTGCGCTCGATCCAGATGGAGTCTTGCACATTGCCCAGGTGCTGAAGGCATTACATCGCCAGGGGACAACCATCATTCTGGTCAGTCATAATCGAACGGAAATTGAGATGTTGTGTGAGCAGGTATACCGTATGCAGTCCGGGTCTCTACAACGTGAGTGACCTGGGGCTTGATTGATGTTAGCGCGAATAAAGAGAGGAGTTGCTGTATGTATGTTTTGATTTGCATCGGACTGACCAACCAGCATCGCATGGATTGTTGGATTGTGCATCACCAGGCAGCAAATTCAGCGCACGATCCATAGCATTTGGCAGTGCCACAATCAGTATGCATAAAGGGTACTACAGTACCTTGTCGCTGAGAAGAATAATTGGTAGATTAGAGGAGTGAACTGAAGGTCAATCACAGCAGCGGATACCGGTTCTACAACTGTGTGTAATCCATGTCAATGAGAAAGGGAGTAGAGTGACAATGTTTAAAAATATCATCTTAATGAGCCTAATTCTCATGCTTTTTACTACATCTTCGACTAATACTGTGGCAAGCCAGTTATCTGAAACAGAACGAGGAAAGTACAAACAAGTTATAGCAGTACATGGCTTGCAGATAATCGAAGAAATTCCCGATGGAATTACTCCTATCGAAGTGAGTAGTCCTGAGGAATTAGATGCTCTGCTTCAGAGAATCAAAGATGATTTGCGTAACTCCATTTCAACAGTGAGTGAGGCAACTGAGGATAAACCTCGTGAAGAACCTGATATACTGAATGTAAACTACATAGACGTCAATAGAAATTGTTCAGTTGCACTAGGTGGAATAACAAATCCACATTTCAATACATATGGTAGAATTCGTGTTGGTGTGGCACAGTCATCTTGGCGCTGGATTGAATCTGCAAATGCTAGGGTTGGGTTGTCTGGAATAACGAGCGGCGTGAATCTTTCCGATACATGGACACAAGTAGATATTAGTTCTAACAACGCATCTGTAGATATATCAGGTGGTGGAACACTGAACTATTACATTCTGATACCTGAATATTTTGTTGTTGCTAGCCATCCCATAAGCTGCTCGTTAAATTACTCTGTTTATTGATAAAATAGAGCATCAATTACTGAATTCTTTATTTAATAATTGATGCTCTATTTTCCTGATCAATTCAGTGGAAAGTGAAACTATTGTGCATAACATGCCTTTATTTATCGTGCAACTTTGTAATTTCATGTTCCTATTCCTATGGTTAACTCTCACGACACTCGCACTGATACAACTGGTACGCACTGAACCCAAAATGGTCATGTCAGAATATTTGTTATGGGCCATCGTTATTTTCTGTATCCCGATCATTGGGGCTGCGTTATTTTTGATTTACCGCCATAAATATAAACGGTAGTCCTGCACACAGGAGTGATACTGTGGTACACTGTACGGAAAAATGAGAGGAGAACGTGATGCAGTGTCCCCAATGTGCCAGTGACCAGATTGTCAAAAATGGGTCTATTCATCATGGTAAACCCAAATATGT
>DAOTWD010000190.1:0-8027 GCA_034435975.1 Chloroflexaceae bacterium
GGCACGATGCCACTACGAAGCAGCAACATCGCCGTGATATTCTGAGCAAAGACCGATATGGCTAGAGCATAGATAAAAAGCATTGGCCGGTTGAAAATCAGGAGCAGAGTTGCGAGAAGGGCAGTTCCAATGACTCCCAGGATCACAATCATACAATTCACCGTTCTGCATGCTACCGGCTATAGCAATAAATCCATCGCACAATCATCTTAGCGCGCTATAACACACAATTCAGGAGAAACGTTGCATTTGGTGTGCGATAGCCTCTTAATGAATTAAGTTTGGGACGCAACGGGCGTACACATTTAACATCCCTTCCGTGAATTGATCCACGCAAAAGCGCTGCAGAAATCGCTGACGAGCATTGCGCTGTATTTTCCCTAGCTTTTCGCGATCGGTCAAAACCTGCGTGACCGTTGTTGCGAGCGCAGTTGAGTCCCCTGCAGGAACCAGGATACCACTTTCCCCATCCTCAACCATTTCAGGAATGCCGCCAATTCTGGAAGCCACGATTGGGCATCCGAGCGCTAGAGCATCTAAGATCACATTCGGCAAGGGATCAGGTCGCGTTGGTACATGGACAAAGAGATCGAGATCGCGTATCACTGACTTGGCATCGTTCCGCCAACCGGTAAAGTGAACTAGATGTGCGATGTCAAGCTCAGCTACAAGATTACACAACTGCGCCTGATAGTGTTCTTGCGCCTTTGCGCCTTGTGTTCCACCAACAATTAGCAAGCGTGCATTAGGAATACGTGCATGAATGGCAGGAAAGGCCCGTATCAGCACATCCTGACCTTTCCAGGGCGTCATTGCTGACACCGATCCCACCAGTACGGTATCGGAAGCGAGGTTCAGTTCGGCTCGCAGATTCGCTCGTGGAATATTTTCGTAGGAAGCTGCGTCATACCCGTTATAAACCACGGTTATCCGAGACTGAGCCATTGGTAGCAACGCGCTGACCGCCTCGGCAGTAGCTTGCGAAACGGCAATAAACTGATCGGAAAGCCGGAAAAGCACTTGCGCCTTGAGCGGGACGCTGTATGGCAGGTGCTCAGGAGCGGCGTCATGGACATGAACTACACAGGGAATCCGTGCAAGGCGAGCACCAAGGCCAGCGTGGTAGGAAGCTCGCGGTGAGTTGGCGTGGATAATCACCGCCCGATGGCGTCGAGCAAGCTGAGCGATCCTAATGGCATTGGGTATCCAGGTGCGCGCCTGAAGGATCGCGGTATCGGTCACAAAGGCGTCTGGCAACCCTGAGGCTATTTCAAAAGGAATACCGAGCTTGCCACATTGTTCAGTCAGCCATCCGTGTCTCGGCACAACTAGGATCGGTTCAATGGCTCGGTCTCGTATCCTATCCATCAGGCAAAGAAGAGACGTCTCAGCACCACCATGGACTGCCGTGCAATTTACATACAAGACTCTATGCATAGAACCTCACTCTCTCATTTAGACGTATACCATCAACACCGGGATCCAGAAGAAGCGAACAACAACTTTTATGCTCATCACCTGATGCTGATTGAGGCCAATCGGGTCTTTGGTAATGCCAAACAGCGCATCAATCTTCTATCTTACTCCCAGGCAACGGATCGATCTTGATCAATAGCGACACCCCGGCATCCCTGAAAGGGCTTGTAGCAAGATTTGGCCGTTTAACACGAGAAGTCTCGCGGTCGAATAATGCTTGCCGATCCCTGCGATCTTCTTGCTGCGCCCGTCGATGCGGGAGGATCAACGCTTGGCGTCCAGGGCCGTAGTGTGCTGGATAACACGCACGCAAACGCGGGTATACTCGCGGGCAGAAGCAACTGAATTCATCGACAATGTTCTTAAGGTTTTTGGTACACTGCATACAGTGAATGACCAATAAGTGTGTCACATGGCGGCAACATAAAGAGTGCAAATTGTCGACAAAGACGAAAAAGCATCCGATCGACAAGCCTGTATGATAAGGATGTATTCAATAATCGTGGCTTCTGATGAGTTGCGATTGCATAGCTGCGATTAATCATTGCCTGGAGAAAAGCTCCGCGGTGATTAGGCGACAAAGCTTCACAGCGTATGTCTATGATTTTGAGAGAGAATAGTCTGGCAACAGCACGCAAAGCCTGATCAGTCCACATGGTTACATGATGAGGAGGAACTGCGAGAATATTATTTACAGACCATCTAAGGAATGAGTCGGTATTGGGAACAGTATAGATGATCAAACCTCCCGGACGCAACGCGGCAATGCTGGATGTAATGAATCCCACAATATCACTCACGTGTTCAAGCACCTGAAAGGCACACACGATGTCATAAGCGCCATTGTGAGTTGTAGCATGGTGCTCTATCGACTCTTTCAGCACCGTAAGCCCGCGAGCGCGAGCTCTTTGGACTGCACTGGCGTTGAATTCTAAACCGATATAAGTAGCAGAAGGAATGAAATCAGCAAATACCCCCTTGCCACAACCTATCTCGAGCACTTTCTGGTGGGCTTTTACTAGCCGAGCGGCGTATTGAAATTCACCTCGTTCATCAGGATAGTAGAACGACTGTTTTTGCAACTGTTCATAAAACCCCTCAGATCCCGTTATCAGCGGATCGAAGAAATATAAGCCAGTTGCATTTGACTTGTAGTAATCAATTGTTGTAAGACCTTTGAATTCATTGCCGATTTCAACCTTCATCCTGGTTCGGAACAAAGTGACGATATCGTGAACGTCCAGACGCTCCACCAACGTGACATCAGGACTGCCGCTGAGCGGACAGCATGGCATGGTTAAGAAAGGTGATGGTTGCATCCTCGACCTAGACCTAGGCGCCGTCCATAGGAATCTGGGCAGCTTGGCATATTAAGAAAGGTGATGGTTGCATCAGCGTCTTTGGAAAGCCCACTGAAAGGCAACAACGAAAACGATAGGGCAATCCCGTATAGCAATCGTACGCGGATTGCGAACCTGTCAGATGCAGTGCGGGTCGTAATTAGCTAGGGAAACTCCCGGCGCCGTACTGACAGGTTTGGGCCTTCACGACAGAATTACTGTATCAAGAATACACCTGAGAGGAGTCAGACCTGGAAGATCGTGTTGGATATTGCAGTGAGGTTATAATCGCGTATATCATTTGACGACTCAAGATTAATAAGGATATTGCATAGAAAAAGGCCGCCAAAGGAAGAGTGAACATCCATGTAGTCTTTATCATCATGAACAATTCGGTAACAGTTGCGGCAACGATCAGCGCAACAACCGGACCCGTTACGGTTCTCCAGAACGGAAACGGCGCCAGGAATGAGGATCTCCGGAGGAGCACGACGCAGATAACCAGCGTTGCCAGGGAGTAGGCCAGCGCCATACCGGTCAGCTGGCCGACTATCAAACCGCCCCCAACACCGAGGACTGTCAGGACGACCCAGATGAAGATCAGGCGAAAGGCGAAATGTATCTGACCCGCGGCGAAGAGGATAGGAAAGATCGAGCCTGTCACAAAGCCGCCAATCATGTTGGGTGCCAATGCGTACACTACTGGCAGCGCGGTGAGCCAGATGGCGCCATATATCAGAGGGACAATGAGATCGGCGAAACGTACCAGTATAAATAGAACCAGGAGGCCAACGCTAAAATTGAGCCAGATCGCCATCGCTGCAACCGTACCCATTGCTTCTGGGTTATGTTGGACACGTGAATAGAGAGGAAAAACCAGACGATCAACCAATCGGTTGAAATACACCGGAATACCAATATAAAACAAAGACCAACCCCAGATCCCTGCACCTGCGGCGCCGATGACCGGCACCAGTAATACCAGTGGCAGTTGATCTTTAATGTACGACATGAGCCGTACACCCTGGATTCCCACGCTAAAGCGGAGGTAGGGAAAGATGTGCGTGAAATTGAGGGAAAGGCGTGGACGCCACGGTCTATGCCGCAGGATAATGGCCAGGTCAAGTGTATACCGGACAGCCAGAGCGACGACAATACTGGCAAGGCCGTAGCCGGCCCAGACCAGTATCACTACCACAACCTGATACGCGAGCATACCCAGCACTTCGGCCAAGGCGATCACCTCGAAGCGGAGTTCGCGTTCCAGCAGCATTGCCGGGATGGCGCGCAAGACAGCCATCAGTAAAACAATACCTAGCGCTCGGATGACAGGAACGGCGGCCACGTCAATGTTTGCCAGACGTATGATCCATGGCGTGCCAACCCACAGACCGGTGGCGATAAGCGTATAAATAATCAATTGTAGCGAAAAGAGACTGGCAAGTTCGCTCTGTGTGGGCGATTGTTCGCGCTGAATCAAAGCGGCACCGAAACCAACGTCGGTAAACACCGTGAGCATTGTCTGAAAGGCGAACATAGCCACAAAAATACCATAGATCTCAGGTGCCAAAGCCCGCGCCAGAAAGATATTACCAAAGAACAGCGCGCCATAGTAGAGAATCTGACGCGATACTAGAGCTACCAGTCCGCGGGACATCTTGCTAAGGATGTTGCCAGTTGTTGAAGCAGGATCTGTCTGTTCGTATGTCATGTCATTCTCTAGTCAGACGATCTCGAACCAGAATGAAGCGCCATAGTATTCGTTGTTCATCCCGATTGCCGGTGAAATTGCCTGACGCATGCTCTCGGTATACTCGCGACTCATCATGTGCGTCGCGAATACGATACGGTAGCGCGACGCATGGGCAAGTAGAGCTTGCAGCATATATTGCTCAGTGTAGAGTCGCTTCTGATAGATATATGGATAATCATAAGGCGTATAGATATCATGAACCTGGACCAGCGTGCCTGTAGAGAGTTGTGGGATTAATGTATTGAAAAGATACGGTATGTCACCGCGCGATCGAGTGATATGACTAGAGTCAATAAACAACAGCGGGCGATCTATTTGGAGTATAACCTCAGGCGGTACTTCCTCCACCATACGATTAATCACCCGATCAGCAATATTAACAATATCAGCGCGAGGTTGAGGATCAATCGCGACCAATTCACATGAGGCCCCGAAGTTTCGTAGTGCGAACCGCGCAATGCGCGTGCTATATCCACTTCCAATCTCGACAATAGATCCAGGGCGATAATCGCCAATCAACGCCGCATAGACCTCGGCGTCCGGCGTAGGATAGTAGCCATTGTGCATGTACGGTTTCCCCGGATGCAGTGTATTAATCTCTGGATTGCAACGGAGGGCATTGAACACCTGCTGATACGCCAGACGCCATCGTTCGAGGCGCTCGAGTTGTGCTGGGATCTGCAGATCAATGCCCGGCAGATCGAGGCGTGTCTCAGGCGCAAAACTGGTCAGATCTCTGCCTTCAAGATCGCGGGGTAGTACCCAGGCATTAACGTACCGAAGCAGGTCAATCGGTTGCATGAGCCAGGGTGCCACACTGCGAGCAAATGAAACCAAGGAGCGCCGCGGGAGATGTTGCATAGATTTGCACGCGTACGAGTGACAGCAGGAATACGTTGAAGTTTGTTATGAGTCGGCTAAAGGCGTCAGTGTTATCCAATCGACAAAGCCGTTGCGATCACCATGAGCGCTGTATGTGCCATCAACCAGACGAATACCGACTACATTTAATCCTCCTCGCAATTGCACGACCGCGCTATTCTCCTCCCATGAGTCATCGGCACGATCATAGGCGAACTGCTGAATCGTGACCCCGTTAACAACTACGGCATATTCGACCGGGGGGCGGGGATGTTGCGCACGCAGGCGCAGCACATACGGCTTGATTGTTTCGCATGAAACAAATGCAACAGCCGTACCAGACCACCAAAGAGTACCAATGGAGGGGTCATGAGAAGGCCAGTCAGTCAGAGGTCGCCCATCATGTTCAATCGATTCATCGAACAGATAATGCAAATCCTCGACTTCGATACGAAGGGTCGTTGGCTCAGACGCATACGTCTGAGCGGCAAGATCAAGCCCTGCATATTCGAGCCAACCTGGTGCCTGTGGGTCCTGAACCGCAGCAGCAGCAACTCCTATTCGAAACGCTACTGGTTTATCATACCCTCCGGCAAGGCAGACTGCATCGAGGTAGGTTTCCAGGGCTTTGTCTGGTTTACCAAGCAATAACTCCTTGTCGGCACTCTCGAACAACCGTTGCGTAGAGATGCCAAGTGCCTGGTACAGTACAATAGCTTGATCCGGTCGATCATTCCGGCAGTATGCGCTAGCCAGTTCGTAGGTTATCAGCAAGCTATCCGGTTGCAAATGGTGGGCATGCTCCAGCATTCTGAGCGCCTTATCATGTTGTCCTTGCAACTTATAGGCATGGGCCAACCAGCGTTGGAGCCAGGGATCAGACGGTGCCCAACGGACGGCGCGCTCGAAGTATGCAATAGCATTTTGAGTCGATAGATCCTGGTCAACTCTGGCGCGTTCGAGGGCCTGTGCTCCCATACGGGCATACCAGGTGACGATCAGCAGAGGGACAAGGAACCAGGCAATAATCCCTGACAGGAAACCAGAAACGATCAGGCAACCACACGTGGTGCTGTCTGAACGGAGAAGTGATCGAGGATCAATAGTATTCAAGCCTTTTGTCCCCAACTCAATGCTTGCCCGCTCCTCCCTCGCTCGTGATCATCGAGCCTTCATGCTGTATCTTCACTGGTCTGACATTTTTCTGCGCAAGCACCACATAGTTCAGCGTGTCATGAGCATCGTACCAGGCCTGATCGAGCCATAAACAACTAGCGTTGATTCCCATGGTGATCAATCGGCGGAGAAACCAGTCAGTGGAAAATCGCTTGACGAGCCGCTTCTGCCAAAGAGTGTTGTTCAAGGTCTGGCCGATCTGAGCCCACACTCCGCCCTGGTTAACAATCTCAAGTACGCTCATACCGGCACGTTCGATAAGATGCCTGAGCCCATAAGGTGTGTAACGGTAATAGTCGTGAGGTACTTCGTGCAGTCGCCACGCCTGAGGAGCAGAGAGCACCAGCAAACCGCCAGAACGAAGAATCCGGCTAATCTCTTCGAGCATAAGCCAGGGATCAGAGACGTGCTCGATCACTTGTGTGCTCAGCACCCCATCAAACGTAGCTTCCTGGAACGGCAGGCACTGTGCTGTTCCAACGATTTCTGGCAGGCTGCCTGCATGATCAATGTCGTATGCTACGTACTCCGAAGCATTTACAAGCATTGGTTGATAGGGACGATTGCCACAACCGAGATCCAGAACGCGACCGCTGAGGTAGAAACAGCGAGTTTGAAGATGGTGATAGAGGTTATGATGAACCAGGTAATTAGTGTGCCAGAACTTTGGAGGGCGTCCAATGTGACGCCTGACTGCCGACTGCATAGAGATCAACCTGCTTGGTCTCTGTTTATCCCCCCACCACCACATACGTCGCCCCCGTCTGCACCTCGACCCGCACCGTCATGCCTTCCGCCGGGCAGGCGATTGGCCCGCCATCGCGGTTCGTGCAGCGGACGGGGCCATCGGCCGGTAAGGGGACACGCACAACTTGCGGCTGGTCACTCCACAGAACGACGACGTGGGCGTCGCCACGGCGCAGCACATAGCCTTCAACACTCTCCGGCACCCCTGCCAGGGGCTGCAGATAGCGCGCCCCGGCCAGCGTCCGGCTGGCGTGCCGGTAGGCAAAGTAGGCTGGTCGCGGCACCAGCGCGTCCCCCGGTTCGATCAGCGCGGTGTTGTGGTATGAATCACTGTCGTAAATATACCAGATATCGGCCGCCAGTCCGTCGCGCAGGGCGCGGGTAAAGGCCCGTGACAGGTAATCGGCCTGGGCCCAGCGGCACTCTGGCGTGATGGCGCCTGGACAGAGCAGCGCGCCCTCGGTGCGCAGCAGCGGTCGCTCGGCAATCCCGTAACGGGCCAGCACACCCCGCAGATAGGCCGGGCGCCAGTCAACCCGCGGGCCCAGGTCCGGCTGACCCGGAATGCGCCAGAAAGTATAGGCGTGAAACGAGAGCATGTCAAACGCCGCACTGGCCCCCGCGACGAGCATCCCTTCGAGGAAGCGCCCCGGCACGCTGGCCGGGTCCTCGGG
>DAOTWD010000191.1:0-1524 GCA_034435975.1 Chloroflexaceae bacterium
GAACGCACAGATGGGAAGGAAAACAGAGGTTTATGCTCACACCTGAACAATGGCGCGAGGCCCAGGCGATCTTACCCTTCTTGACCGATCCGACGACGAGCGTCGCCCGAGCCTTTGCCGGCCATACCACCCATATACGTCTGCCAGCAGGCATGACGATCTTTAGCGAAGGTGATAATTGTCAAACCTTTGCGATCCTGCTGGCTGGCTGTGTGCGGGTGTTCAAGATCGGGGCAACGGGGCGCGAGATCACGCTCTATCGCTTTGGGCAGGGCGAAAGCTGTATTCTGACGGTCAACTGCATTCTGAGCCAGCAGCATTTTCCGGCAATTGCCCGGGTGGAACAGACCGGCGCGGCGCTGGTCGTGCCGCATGAGGTGTTCTATGACTGGATGCACCAGTTTGCGGACTGGCGTACCTATGTGTTCCAGTTGTTGGCTCAACGCCTGGCAACTGTGATGGCGGTGGTTGATGAGATAGCTTTTCGGCGGATGGACGTGCGTATCGCGGAATTCTTGCTGCGGGCTACCACGTCGGAGCAACCCGTCCTATATCTGACCCATCAGGCGCTGGCGGCGGAACTGGGTACTGCCCGCGAGGTAGTCAGCCGTATTCTGGCCGATTTTGCTGGGCAGAACCTGGTGTTGCTCACACGAGGGGCGATTACTGTTAGCGACCGATCCGGTCTGGCGCGGCTTGTAGCGGTTTATTCGTGATGGTGTTGGTGACTTTGTCACTGACACCGCCCCGCACATGTGCTACACTGGAATTAACCTTGTGATAAATATTGAGGAGGAGAGAACATATGGAAACGAATATGGGTATGATTGACCGCGTTATTCGCGTGGTTCTGGCGCTGGTTGTCGTAACGCTGATTGCTACTGGTGTAATCAGCGGTATTCTGGCGATTATTCTGGGCATCTTTGCTGCCGTCTTTATCCTGACCAGCGTAATCGGTTTTTGCCCGCTTTACAAGCCGTTTGGGATTCGCACCTGTCAGTAAGCAGGACTTACGCGGTGGTGCATCGCCACATACCATGAGTTTCGCCTTCGGCAGAGCGGCACTTTTGCTGTTTCGTGAGCGTCTGCGACTCTGCCGAGGGCGAGAGAGACGCTATGTTAGAGCGACTGCGTAAGCCATGTCTAAGCCCTGTCAGTGAGGGATAGACGGCAGCGGGGGCTTGTAGCCTGTGCATCCCTCTTTTCGTCCCCGTTGGAGCCTGTCACCATGGCTGCCGCACAGCATCCCACCTGAACGGTGCCTCTATAATGCAACGAGATCCAGGCTTTTGATGGGACAATCCGAGCAGACAGTGCTTATTCATACCTTAATGCAATCAGCGGATCGAGGCGGGCTGCACGTCCAGCGGGATATAGCCCGGCTACAATGCCAATCAGCGTCGCAAAAATGAGCGCTGCCAGCGCGAGCCACCAGGGAACCACAAAAAAATCGGCCTGAATAGGCAGGTCTTCGCGCTGAATGTACCACTGGATCAGGTGGTTCAGGCCGATTCCCACCAGCCA